>CAZJYD010000127.1:0-2669 GCA_964550205.1 uncultured Bacteroidales bacterium | reverse complement strand
ATAATTTCTTCTATTAAGAAAAGATAATTATTGTGATTTTCTTGCATTCATAATAGAAAGTTTATATTTTTATCGAAAATTTTCCTATGAAGGAATTATTAAAATCTGTTATACTCGATCAGCATGAAATCATCTGGGATCAATCTTTTATCAAAAGGCAAATCCCCAGTCATTACTATGAAACAGAAGAGGTAATTGTTATATCAGGAATCCGGAGGTGCGGAAAATCTACTTTGCTGAATCAAATCAGGAAGGAGCTTCCAGAAAAGGATTACTACCTGAATTTTGATGATGAGCGACTGATCGGTTTTCAGGTAGAACATTTTCAGGATTTATTTGAAACTTTTGTTGAATTGTTCGGACAACAAAAAACTTTCTATTTTGATGAGATACAAAATATTTGGGGATGGGAAAGATTTGTGAGGCGGTTGCGCGACCAGGGGAACAAAGTATTCATTACAGGGTCCAATGCAAGCATGTTAAGCCGGGAACTGGGAACACATCTCACCGGCAGGTACCTGAGCATGGAACTGTTTCCTTTTTCATTCAAAGAGTATCTTCAATTCAAACATATATCATATGGGCGTGAGGAGATCCATGCTACCCGACAGAGGTCGGAGCTACAAAAGCATTTTCATGATTACCTGCATACCGGGGGCATACCCCTGTATGTTAAAAGCCACAACGATGAATATTTAAAATCACTTTACAATAGCATCTTATACAGGGATGTATTGGTAAGGAACCGGCTTACCAATGAAAAAGAAATGCTGGAACTGGTGCATTTCCTGGCCAGCAATGTTGCAAAATTATCCTCAAATAATTCTTTGGCAAAGGTGGTTCAGATAAAAAATGCAAGTACCATTAAGAATTATCTTGATTTTTTGCAAAATACCTACCTCTTATTCCAGGTTAATAAATATGATGTATCACTAAAAAAACAACTCCAAAACCAGAAAAAGACATATTTCATTGATAATGGACTTGTAGAAAAACTTGGTTTTATGTTTTCGGATAATCTGGGAAGGTTGCTTGAAAATCTGGTTTTTATAGAACTGATGAGAAGAAAAAAACAAGTGTACTATCATAAACAAAAATATGAATGTGATTTTGTCATCAGGGAAGATAACCGGATAACAGAAGCAATCCAGGTATGTTATACACTGGAAAACGAAGAAACCCGGAACAGAGAGATCAAGGGTTTAATAGAAGCCATGTCCATCAATAATCTGAAAAATTCTATTATAATTACCAACAGCTATGAGGACAAGTTGCAAACTGATGGGAAAATCATTAGTTTCCTGCCTGCCTGGAAGTGGTTGCTTGTGCGGTGAGAAGTGAGTAGGAAGCAGGAAGTCGTTGCGGGAACAAAAAGGGGGAAAGGAATAAGGAAAAGATTCTATTGAGACGAAGTGAAGAAGAGACTAAGGGACTTAGAGAAGAAGAGACGGAGAGACGGAGGGACTTAGAGAAGAAGAGACGGAGGGACTTAGAGAAGAAGAGACTTAGAGAAGAAGAGACGGAGGGACTGAGAGACGGAGGGAAGAAGTGATGAGGGGATAAATCGAGGCTGTTCAAAAAAGTGTGTCAAAAGTTTGATTAAAAAAACATAAATAAATTTGACACATGGAAGAAAAGAACAAAGGAAAAAAGAAAAAACAATCCAGGCTCGAAGAGCTAATACCAGACGAGAAAAAGCGTAAGCAAGTATTAAGCAGGCTTTATAAGGGAGACCCGATATTGGGAGATGGAGGAATCTTCACTGATATGCTTCAATCTATGGTAAATGCAGCTTTGGAAGGCGAGCTTGATGAGAAACTTAACCAAAAACCATTTGGAGATACAAATCGCCGCAACGGACACACAAGAAAAACCGTGCGTAGTCCAGCGGGGCCTCTTTCAATACAGACCCCTCGGGATCGTAGCGGTACCCATGATCCAATACTGGTAAAAAAATGGGAACGCGAATTAGGGACCGGTATTGATGAGATCATATTGAGCCTTTATGCCAGGGGACACTCTGTTGAAGATGTACGTCATCAATTACAGCATCTTTATGGTTTGGAAGTTAGTGCAGGTGTGATAAGTGCTGTAACAGAACGTATATGGACAGAGATTATAGAATGGCAACAGCGGACATTGTACAGCTGTTATCCAATAGTTTACCTTGATGCGATTCATTACAAAATAAGAGAAGCCGGTCATGTTATAAGTAAAGCAATTTACACCTGCTATGGGGTCAATGCCGAAGGACAGCGAGATATATTAGGCTTATATCTGAATGAATCTGAAGGGTCCCGGCAATGGGGATTAATTCTTGAGGATCTTAAAAAACGTGGCGTTGAAGATGTTTTCTTCTTTTGTATTGATGGCTTGACTGGCTTTTTGGATGTGATAGAACAAGTCTACCCTAAAGCGATTGTACAGAGGTGTATTGTCCATATGGTTCGCTCCTCAACGCGCTTTGTTAGTGACAAGGATCGTAAAAAAGTTTGCTCCGATTTGCGTAATATATATACAGCGGCAAACAGGCAACAAGCAGAAGTAGCTTTAGAAGCTTTTGGACAGGCATGGGATAAGAAATATAAAGAAGTCCGTCCCAAATGGGAAAAAGACTGGAATGATTTGATGGCATTTATGGATTATGGAGAGCACATAAGAAGAATGAT
>CAZJYD010000126.1:0-2738 GCA_964550205.1 uncultured Bacteroidales bacterium | reverse complement strand
GAGATTATATCTATTCAACAAAAAAACTATCAAGATATTTTTAAATAAAAAATTAACAAAAAACATGTCTAAACGTTTTACAATTATTTTTTTAATTATTTTAGCCATGGGCCTAATTTTACCCCAGGTCAGTGAAGCAGGAATTGTTCCCTGCGGACAAGAAGGCGGCCCTGCCTGTCAGTTTTGTCACATTCTGGTGGTAATTAGCAATATTATTGATTTTGCATTTAAGGTAGTGGGTCCAATAACTATTTTATTTATCGCAATTGCAGGAATAATGGTTTTAACAGGAGCAGGCTCAACTAATTTAGTTGCCAGGGGAAAGAAATCTCTTTATTATGCCCTTTCCGGCCTAGCAATTATTTTCCTCAGTTGGGTGATTATTAATTCTGTGATTGTGGCCATTCTTAATCCCGAGGTGTTTCCTGCTCCCTGGAATGTCTGGAAAGTGGAATGCCCAATTACAAGTATCGATCCTTCTACGGCTAGTTCTAGTTCTTATGATCTAATTAATGACGCTGATGGCGATGGCGAAGCTTCTTCTGGGGACACTATAAAATACTCGTTGGGATATACCAATACCTCAGATACCAATCTTTCAAATTTGACAATTACCATTGATTACGATCAAGAGCATATATTTGCAATTACCAATATATCTGATCAGGGAATTGATAATGGTGATGAAATTAAATGGCAAATACAAAGGCTTGATTCTGGGGAATCAGTCACTGTTTTTTATGAATTTATTTTATCTACAGATCTTTCAGATTTGTCAGCCCAACACAATCAAGCAGATAGATTGTTAGCTAATATATTGTCGATATTTATTGGCAAGCAAGTACAGGCTCAAGGGAATGCAGTTTCTCTTCAAAACACTATTACAATTAATTCCGATCAGACCACAAAACAAACCTTTAATGATTATATAAACGTCATTGCTTACGCTATAACTGTTGGAGATCCCGAAGATATCAATGAAAATCCCGTATATTTACTAGGTTATTATGAAGAGCCCGACGATTCTAGCAGTAAATGGTCCAGCTATGATTGGTATTTTAATAAACTTGCTGATAATAATTTGAATGCAGTGCGAATTTTATTATATAATTCCAACAACCCTTTTTATTCAGTTTCTCCCTGGGAAAACAATAATTGCGCTCAGCCCAATGATAAATTTTATACAGACTGGCTTAAACCCACGATCAATAGTGCAAACTCTAAAGGGCTTTATGTAATTTTGACTCTTTACCATCAAGATTGGACATGCAGCAATAAAACTCAGGAGAATAGGGAAAAGACGTATAATAAGATTATTGATTACCTGAATTTACCCAAAGAAAAGGTGATTATTGAAATTAATTGGGAGGAAAACGTGGTTAATGACTCCTGGCTGCAAGATCAAGCTCAATACTTTGAGAATAAAGATATTTTCACAATTATTACTGACTGGCATTACGATGACCATCAAGGAGCAAGCAACCCTATTAGCTTTTATGCCGGACGGCACAGAGATTGGAATAGAGACACAAGTCTTGAATATTTTGATTCTGGAAAACCAACAATTTGGACTGAAAGATTTTTTACCCTTCAAAGTAGTCCCAATCCCCACGAGCCGATGAGCCGTTTTGAGGCCAGAAGGCATATTTATCGAGATGCGTTAACTGTTCGGCAACCAATCTTATTTTACTATCTAAGATGGAGCACTCCCGACGAAGGGTGGTTGCCAGAAAGCTTTCTAAGCGATGCTGGTTATGCTGTGGAGTTATCTCAAAAAATTCCCTGGAGAAATATGAGCCCTCAAGAAAGAGCTGGAAAAACAGTTGGGAATACAGGATATTGGAGTTTAAGATCAGAAGAAGCTGCCCTGGGATGGGTAAATGATAAAAACCAGGTGAATATTGATATTACTGATTGGAATGGAAGTTATGACTATTGGTGGTTTAATCCCAGAAATGGCAACTTCAATTATGTCGACACAATTTCCGGAAATCCAATAAATAATACATTTTCAGTTTCTACACCTGACTCATCTCAAGATTGGGCATTTGTGTTAATAAAAGCAGACAGCTCTACCCCTGCTTATCATAATGAATGTTCGAATGGTGTTTGCGAACAAATAGAAGGAACCGGAAGCGACCAGTGTGTTGTTAATAATGATTGTAGGCACAATGAGTGTGTCAATAATGTTTGCGAGCAAGTATTAACTCCGGGGACTGATGAATGCAATGAGGATGTTGATTGTCAGCCTTCTAGTTTTAATTTCAATTGGTCCTGTGATGACAAATTCTCTGGTGATTGCTTTTATGTAACCAGATGCGAGGAAAGTGTTTTGTGGATGCAGGATGGTTTAACTTCTGAGCATAAATATTCTTTTGATGTTGATTCTGAAGGAGAATACAATTGTCAACTAGAGGTTATTACTGGAACTTTTCGCTATGAAGAAAAAAGATACCAGGATAATGAAACTACAGATGTTTATATAAACAACCAACATATTGGAACCACCGAAGATCTGTATTGCAATACTGGTGATGGAGCAAATTGTAAAAGCTGTAACCATGTGGTGACAAATTTGAGTAAAGATGGTATTAACATAAGTACAACCGGGAATGAGGTTAAACTAATAGGCAATGACAGCCATGGGCTAGTAGAATTAAAAATTAATTGCGCTAAATAAGCTTATGTTAAAATATTTTACAATCACAATTTCAATAATTTTACTCGCAGGATTAATT
>CAZJYD010000125.1:0-2803 GCA_964550205.1 uncultured Bacteroidales bacterium | reverse complement strand
CGGAATACTTTTAACGATTCTTAACAATATTTATTTCAGAATGATAACACATGAATGTCTTCAGAAACAAGAAATAAAATTATTGATGTTGATATGAAGCGTTTAAAAGGTTATCTTTTTAAGTAACCTTTTTTGCGGGCTTCTTTAATTGCAGCCTTAATACCTTTTTTATTGATAGTGCGTATTCCGTCAGCAGAAACAGTTAATGTGATCCACTTTCTTTCTTCAGGAATATAAAATCTTTTCTTTTGCAGATTTGGATAGAATCTTCTTTTGGTTTTTACATTTGAATGGGAAACATAATTTCCCGTTATCATCTTCCTGCCTGTTATTTCACAATACTTTGCCATTGTTATCTGCTTGTTTTCAAAATGAGGTGCAAATTTCCATATAATATTTTAAATTACCAAGTTAATGATCATTTTTATTTATTAATTAGCCTTTCCGATTCCTTTTTGTACGAATGTATCTCAAAAAACAAAAATGAATTAAAGAAAGCATAGAACACCACTCCTGCCTGTGTTTCTAGCATTGATTCCACAAGGAAGTTAATTACAATTATTATCAGGAAAAGAAGATATTTATACGATCCATGCTTAAGGGCATAATAGGCAGGAAGTATTAACGCAATTATGAGAACCAGGAAACCTATTATCCCCAGTGCTATCAGTATTTGCAAGAATTGATTATGTGCATTCTTCTGCTGTGTGAGAGCTTCCAGACTATTATGTTTCTTATATTTTTCTATCAATACATCTTTTACATCACCGGTACCAACACCGATAAAAAAGTGCTCTTTAACAACTTCAAATGAACTTTTCCATATGGTAAGCCTGTCGCCTGTTTCCTTATCATCCGTGTCTTTAACCGGTTCAATATTTTGTTCTACTACTTCCTGATAAGAAACAATCCGGTTCAATGAATAGGTAAATATTTTCATTGATATGAAAAACATGGCAAAAATGAGAACTATTAGAGCAAGACCATGAATAATCTTTTTTTCAATGACTATGATATATCCGACAGTTAATAGAAACACTACTAACAGGCTTATAATTCCTGCCTTGGAACTAAGAAGAATTATAAAAATACTGAAATAAACTATAAGGAAAACAAAAGATAAAATGTACCAGAAATTAATTTCTGATTTGTTGTTTTTCAATAAAAAGCAAATAAGTATAACTATGGCAAAATTAAGATACATGGCCAGATATCCCGGATGATGAAAATATGAGAGTTTTCGGTAATAAAAGCTTTCCAATGAAAGACTTTGAGCATATTCTGAAATAGCATTTCCAAAGCTTATCAGTGTACTTAAAAGACATCCGGTAATAAAAAGGACCATAATATATGTGATTCTGCTTTTTGAAAAAAGAGATGTCCGTGAGGTTGATAATACCAATGGAAATATGAATAATGAAAATTTAACCTCAAGATCAAAAGCACCATAATCCATATTTGAAGTGTAGATCAATCCCAGAAAATATATCAGATATATTATTGAGAACGAAAGGATATAACGCCTGAATATATCATATTTTAAAAGGTAAAAATGCGATCTTTTATATTGTCCGGTAAAATATAAAACTAATTCAATTAGTATGATAATTGCTATTATTCCCCCTGCTATATAAATGGCATTTTTGGTATGCCATACAATAGCCACATAAATTAGTGTTGCAGCAAGATACCAGGGCTTCTCGGCCAGCCATGTTATCAATACCAATGCAACAATATAAACGACAATAGTTTTTGATAGGGGGATAAATAATGCTAAGGCTAAGAAAAGAGCAAAATAAACTATATCAAAAATATTGTTCTTTTTTGATAACATTATTATTAGTTGATAAATGGTGATCAAAAATAACAAAATCCCATAATGAGAAAGTTAATATAAATTAAAAGTTTTCATCTGTTCTGGTATCTTTTTAACATGTACAAATGATAAAGAGAGGTTTTTGTAAAAAGGATTGGAATAAGCTTATCTTAATACTTTATAAGCCCATTTGCGAACAAATGACGGACCTATTGCCAGCAGGAACATTCCAAAAGCATACATATTTGCCTTGAATCCATAGTCAAGTTCACGGTTTATGATTATTCTGTCTTTTAATATTTGGCTTGCCCTTTTAAGTCCGCTGCGACGGGTCTTGAAAAAATGATCTGATATTCTGAATTGAAGTATTACTTCAGGGATATTTGCAAAATGGCATCCTTTCTGAAATCCCTTGAACCATAGCATTGTATCCTGATTTTTTCTGTATTTCTCTGGATACAAGCCTGCCTTTTCAAAAAACCTATGCCGGAAAATTACTGCAGGATGTGCAACCGGATCGCGCTTTTTGAAAAAATCAAAGCATTCATCATGGGTTTCGGGGTAAAATATCTTTTTATTTCTTAAGTTCCCCGACTCATCAATTTCTTCTATCGCGCCACCCAATACATCAACCCTGGGATGATCTTTTATGTATTTGTATTGTCTCTCAAAACGAAAAGGTGTACTGATATCATCAGCATCCATACGGGCCATGAATTCGTAATCGGTATCAAGGCAATATTCTATCCCTTCATTTAAAACAGCAGCCAGACCTTTATTTGTTTTAAAGCGCAATATCTTTGAAAAGCTTTCTTTATTGGAATTTATTATATTATCGATTTCATCATTTACAGGGCCGTCCACCAGTAAAACAATATCCACAAATTTCTTTGTTTGCTTTTTTAAACTGTTTAAAGCAGATTTGAAATAATCGGGACGGTCGCCCGAATAAACCGGTAATAAAACTGCAATTCTACTCATCCTGAA
>CAZJYD010000124.1:0-2855 GCA_964550205.1 uncultured Bacteroidales bacterium | reverse complement strand
TTAAATATGTTTTTCCCAAAGAGCTGTCTTTATCAACAAAACCGATAATGAAGAAGCCATTGCTGCGCAGAACTCTTTTCACTTCATAAAACGATTCGTAAATGTCATCAACAAAACAAATAGTCGTTATCATTAATGCATAGTCAATACTTGAATCCGGATAAGGTAAATTCTCTGCAACGGCATTAATAGCATTTATGTTTCTTTGTTTTGCTTTTTCACGCATTGCTTTTGAAGGATCGATGCCTTCGGTTATTCCAAGTGGTTGGGCAAATATTCCACTTCCTATTCCGATTTCAATTCCTTTTTTCCCGTGTGGAATCGCTTTTCTGACAGCTTTCAATTCTGACTGAAAAACAAAATAGTTATCAATAAACCATTTTTCATATTTTTCCAAATTATTATTGAAAGCTTGTGTTTTGGTCATTTTACTAAGTATTTGATTTTATTTCAATAATAATTGATATTACATTTTCAAAAGTAGAAAAAACTGTTGGCGTATTTGATAATGTATATAATATTTACTGTTAATAATTCTGCAATAACTCAATCTAAAAAGCTATTTTACAATCATTATCTTTGCATTACTAATTAATATATTCTTAATTAATTGATAATGATTTATTTCTTTAGTTCTTATGATAGCAAGATCATCGCTGTTCTTAAAAAGAACAAACTTACCGGCCAGGATAAACAAAAACTAATCTGGCTTTTCTCGGGTGCAAATCTTCTTAATAAAAAGAAAATAAAGGGAAGCTACGTAGGTCCGCGAAGGGAAATGATCACACCCTGGAGCTCCAATGCCGTGGATATTACGAAAAACATGGGTGTTAATGATATTGAAAGGATAGAGGAATTTAAGAGGGTTGAATCAGAAAATCCTGTTTTTGACCCAATGCTTCAGGCATTATATAATGAGCTCGATCAAAACATTTTTACAATTGAGCGTCAGCCCGAACCTGTTATCAGTATTGATAATATTAAAGATTATAACCGTAAAGAAGGACTTGCCCTGAGCGATGACGAAATAGAATACCTCGAAAATGTGAGTAAACGGATTGGCCGACGTTTAAACGACAGCGAAGTATATGGTTTTGCCCAGATCAATTCGGAGCATTGCCGTCATAAGATCTTCAACGGAACTTTCATTATTGATGGGAAAAAGCAGAAAGAATCGCTATTTGCATTGATCAAAAAGACTTCCAGAATTAATCCCAACCGGATAGTTTCAGCTTATAAAGACAATGTAGCCTTTATTCTCGGGCCCGGGATTGAGCAATTTGCACCTGGTGAGAATGAAAATTTCCAAATTAGAGACATAAACACAGTTATCTCCTTAAAAGCCGAAACCCATAATTTCCCAACCACAGTTGAACCATTCAACGGAGCATCAACCGGTACAGGAGGGGAGATACGCGACAGGATGGCTGGTGGTAAAGGATCACTTCCATTGGCAGGAACCGCGGTATATATGACCTCATACCCGCGAACTGCTCACAACAGGAGATGGGAGCAAGCTACGAATCCAAGAAAGTGGTTGTACCAAACACCTGAAGAGATACTTATTAAAGCATCTAATGGTACCAGCGATTTCGGCAACAAATTTGGGCAACCACTCATCAATGGCAGCATATTGACTTTTGAACATGAAGAAAACGGAAAATCATACGGATATGATAAAGTGATAATGCTGGCAGGAGGTATTGGCTATGGCAAAAAAGAAGACAGCATTAAAGATGTACCCGAAGAAGGGGATATAATTGTTGTTTTGGGTGGTGATAACTATCGTATAGGTATGGGTGGAGGAGCGGTTTCATCTGTTGCGACCGGGGAATATGGCAACACCATCGAATTGAACGCTGTTCAGCGTGCAAATCCGGAAATGCAGAAACGGGTTTTTAATGCTATACGTTCATTGTCCGAAACCGGTAAGAATCCTATTGTTTCTATTCATGATCACGGAGCAGGAGGTCATCTGAACAGTCTTTCTGAACTAGTTGAAGAAACGGGAGGCGAGATAGATATTAATAAGCTGCCCGTTGGCGATCCTACCCTTTCAGTAAAGGAGATCCTTGGCAATGAATCTCAGGAGAGAATGGGGCTGATCATTAAACAAAAAAATATTGATGAATTAAATAAAATCTGCGAAAGAGAAAGAGCACCTGTTTATCTGGCAGGAAAGGTTACGGGAGATCATATATTAAAATTCAGAAAAAATGCTCAATGCCCGGTTGACCTGAAGATGGAATATCTTTTTGGAAAACCACCAAAGACTGTTCTTGAGGATAACACACCTGCTTACAATTTCAAAAATATAAAGTATAGTCAGGAAAAAATAAATGAGTATCTGGAGCAGGTGTTACAGTTGGAAGCTGTGGCATGCAAAGACTGGCTTACCAATAAGGTAGACCGATCGGTAACAGGTCGTGTTGCAAAGCAACAATGTGCAGGCACAGTGCAGCTTCCATTAAATAATCTTGGTGTTACAGCATTAGATTATCAGGGAGTGAAGGGAGTTGCTACAGCTTTGGGACATGCACCTGTCAGCGGACTGATAGATGCTGGAAAAGGTTCGGTATTATCTGTTGCCGAAGCACTGACCAATATAATCTGGGCGCCGGTAGCTGATGGATTAAAAGGGATTTCGCTTAGCGCCAACTGGATGTGGCCCGCCAGAAATCATGGTGAAAATGCAAGGCTTTATAAGGCAGTTAAGGCTATAAGCGATTTTGCCTGTGAACTGGATATAAATATTCCTACCGGAAAAGATTCTTTATCAATGACACAAAAATATCCCGATGGCAAGGTGGTATATTCACCGGGGACAGTGATAGTATCTGCTGTTGGAGAGGTGA
>CAZJYD010000123.1:0-2958 GCA_964550205.1 uncultured Bacteroidales bacterium | reverse complement strand
CTGCGAGCAGGGGGAGAAAAAGAGGGGGTAAAATAAAATATAATTACAAATTTACTCTTGACTTAACACTTGCGTTCTTTGCGAAAAATCTTTGTGTGCTTTGTGGTTAAACAAAAATATCGAAGATATGTCATTCAGCAAAAACATCAAATTCCTACGCAAGCGTCTGGGCAGAACCCAGGACGACGTTGCTCATGCTTTGAACATGAAACGCTCTACGCTTAGCGGTTATGAAAATGAAGTGGCCCAGCCGGGTGTACCTGTGCTGTTAGCCTTTTCCAATTATTTTAATGTAGCCATAGATACCCTTGTCAGGGTTGATCTTTCTGAATTGCCCGAAAGTCAGCTCCGGCAACTGGAAAGAGGCTACGATGTATTCATAAAAGGAAGCAACCTGCGGGTGCTTGCATCTACAGTAGATCAGGAAAATGAAGAGAATATCGAGCTGGTTTCCGAAAAAGCCAAAGCCGGTTATAAAAGCGGTTTCGCTGACCCCGAATACATAAGGGTATTGCCAACTTTTCAGCTTCCGTTTTTATCGAAGCAGAAAAAATACCGCACTTTCCAGATCAGCGGTGATTCTATGCTTCCCATACCCGATGGTTCTTATGTTACCGGGGAATATGTCCTGGACTGGAGCTCCATACGCGACGGACAGGCATATATTATCCTTACACTGGAAGACGGGGTAGTCTTTAAAGTAATTGAAAATAAAATTAAGGAAGAAGGTAAGCTAATACTCCATTCACTTAATTCTTTGTATGAAACCTATTCCATTCCTGTTTCGGAAGTAAAAGAGGTCTGGAAATTTGTAAATTACATAACCAGCGAAATGCCCGAACCCAACCAGGAAAAGGAAGATCTGGTAAGAACGGTAAAGCAGCTTAAGAGGGAGGTGGAGGTGATACAGACACGATTGAATATTTAGGCACCAAATGTCAAAATCAAATATAGAATGGACCGAAATTACATGGAATCCGACAACAGGATGTACAAAAATATCTGATGGTTGTGTGAATTGTTATGCTGAAACCATTAAAATAATTTGTGAACGCTATCATGTTCCTTTCTTTTTCAAACAATGGGGTGTGTTTAGTTTTAATGAAAATCCTAACGATCCAACTATGAATAAACACAATGAAAACTATGCAAAAGGTGGATGTGAATTGAATGGAATTATTTACCACCAGATGCCAGAACTTATAACATCTAACTCCAACGTATAAATTCCATCCGCTATGTACGCTGTGATAGACATCGAAACAACTGGCCTCAGCCTGAGAACTGAAAAGATCACGGAGATAGCTATTTATATTCATGATGGAAAACAGGTGATAGATGAATTCACTTCGCTTATCAATCCTGAAAAGAAAATTCCCTACCGGATAACTGCGATGACAGGCATTAATGACAGAATGGTGGCAGATGCGCCCAGGTTCTTTGAAATAGCAAGAGAAATCGTAGAACTCACCGATGGCAAAACTATTGTGGGACATAATGTTAGATTTGATTTTAATTTTATCCGCCACGAATTTAAACGGCTGGGGTATGAATACAAAAGGAAAACAATTTGTACATGTAAGATGAGCAAGAAAGCCTTCCCCGGCAGGAGATCTTACGGATTGGGGAAATTATGCCGGGAGCTGAACATTAAAAACCATGCCCGGCACCGGGCATCCGGTGATGCCCTGGCCACTGCCAGACTTTTTGAAATGATACTGTCAGTCAATCCTGAGCTGGTTGGAAAACTACCAAGAACTTTAAACACTAATCTTAACCGATCCCTGATCGATAAGCTTCCTGAAAAAACCGGTATTTATTATTTCCATGATGATCAGGGCAACATAATATACATTGGTAAAAGCGCTAATATAAAATCGAGGGTGTTGTCGCATCTCAGTAATAATCTTTCAAAAAAGGCTGTTGAAATGCGTTATGCTATTGCCGATATTTCTTTTGAGGTTACCGGCAGCGAACTTATAGCCCTTTTAATGGAATCTCATGAAATAAAAAAACACAAACCGATTTATAACCGGGCACAGCGGCGCTCAAGATTCAATTACGGACTTTATTCTTTTGAAGACGAAAATGGATACATCAATTTAAAAATCATGAACATCATTGATGAAGTTATTCCCCATAACTCATATTCCTCGAAAACTGAAGCAAGGGAACATCTTTTTAAGCTTACTGAAGAATACAGATTATGCCAAAAGCTTTGCGGTTTATATAAAACAAACGGAGCATGTTTTCATTATCAGATAAAAGAATGCAATGGAGCCTGTATCGGAAAAGAAAACCCCGTAGAATATAACCAAAGGGTTTTGGATGCAATCGAAAAATATAATTTCCCCCGTCAGAATTTTTTTATCTTAGATGAAGGCAGAAACAGTGAAGAACGTTCAATAATAAAAATATGCAACAGTAAATATATTGGTTTTGGATTTGTTTCGTTAAATGGCGCACCAGATAATTTTGAATTATTTAATGATGCCATTAAAACATATCCCGATAATAAAGATGTCCGGCAAATCATCCGAAGCTATTTAAAAAACAACCGGGTTGAGACGATCATTGAATTCTGATTGACGTTAAACGGCTGAAACCATTCATAATAAGGGGGTTGGTATTATTATTTTGCTTATAACCAGCAATATATCAACTGGCGGATTTATCCCCGGGTAGATATTTTCCCATTTTGGCACTTCCCAAAAAAGAAGTATTTTTGTAGAGTTGTTTTTGTTTTAATTATGTGAAGAAATAATGCGGGGTGTAGCGTAGTCCGGTCAGCGCGCCACGTTCGGGACGTGGAGGTCGGAGGTTCAAATCCTCTCACCCCGACAAGTTTTTAATGTTCTTTTATAGAATTATTTTTTGATAGGGGTGTAGTCTCGCCTCAGGCGAGACGCCACGTTCGGGACGTGGAGGTCGGAGGTTCAAATCCTCTCACCCCGACAA
>CAZJYD010000122.1:0-2979 GCA_964550205.1 uncultured Bacteroidales bacterium | reverse complement strand
GAAGCGGAGTGTTGAAATGAGGAATCTGTTACCAGAATGTATCGCGTAAAGAAGCGGAGAATCATAAGGAATAGATTCTTCAGTCGCTCCGCTCCTTCAGAATGACAGGCATCTCAGGTGAATATAGAAAAAGGCTGCGCGGACGCAACTAAAATTATTACGGTGTCCGCGCAGCCTTTTTCTCTAATTGCCATGACTACTAAGTCATTCTGAGCAAAAAACGGAGCAAAGCGGAGTTTTGCAGCGAAGAATCTGTTTTATCTTATAAGTATTCTTAAAAATGAAAATTCTCAAGGCCAAAAATAGTGCCGTCAGGGAATTTTTCGGGTTGCCAGGTGCGTACATATATTTTGGGGTGAATTGTATCATTAAGGTCTATCATCAGGAAAAGATATCCTTTATCAGCATAGTTGGTGGAGTAATAATGCTGTTTGATCTGAATACCGTAGGTTTTATCATCAAAGTCATTGCATCTTTTTACTTCGTTATCCTCAAAATGTATATTGACATATTCATTGCTTTTAAATACTATCCTTAATGCTTCAATATATGATTTCTTAGTGTGCCGTATATATTTTACCTTAGTATCTCCAACCGACATATACATGTTATCAATAGGCTCACCTTTCTTAAAAACATGTCCAACTATTATAAGGGCATTATCAGCAAATACAGATTCAAGGTAGTCAATCCGTTTAAGGCAATAGGCAGTTTTAAAGTATTCCATGAATTTGATGATCAGATATTTTTCTTCCAGTGAGCCCCACTCTTCCGGTTTACTGACAATATCGCTTATTGCAATATCACTGATAGTAAATGACAAGGCATCTATTTTATTTTTACTGTTAAAAACAAAAACAACATTTTCAATAAACCTGCGGTCGTTGTTTTCATAGGTAAACAGCATAGGAACTGAACGAACCATAACCTCATCATTTACTAAAATAATATTTAAAGTATCTTTTATTTCAAGAACTTTTACATTACCACCTTTTATTAGTTGTAAATACATGTTGTAACCATCATCAGTAAATAAATCTTTAATTCCGTCGTGTTCGTTCTTTATAATACTCTCTGCAATTTTTTCCACTTTCCTTATGTAAAAATCTGCCTCAGCAATAGTTTTGGCTTCTGATTTAAAACTGACTGTATTATCAATATCTGTTATTTTTTCTTTTTCTTTAATATTAAGATCGATCAGATGATCTGCTTTCCTGAAATATGGAGGAGGCTCTGTAGCTTTCATCACCTGCAGAAGCTCATAATCGTACTTACATTTGTTTTCGTAATCATATTCTATTTTCATTCTTAATGATGTAAGTGAATGGCTTGGTTCTCCGTATAATTCAATTACTCCTTTTCCATCTTTAATACTTGTTAAAGCAGAATAAGCATTTCCGGTATAATAAATATAATCAAGGTTTACTATGGGTTTACCGCGATATTTCAGATCAGTAATTATAGATTTTGTTTCTTTTTCCTTATCATAATATATTTTATAAATATCCACATCAATATCCGTCAGCATTTGGTTGAGCTTATCATAAAGGAAGGGAAACAATAATTTCTCCTTTCCTGATACTTGCATTTTAATACTGTTATAATCCGGATGGCTGCGTAACAATATTATAGACCAGTAGTAGTACCTCAATGCGTCTGCTATCCTTACCTCTTTTTCAGCTTTAAGTCCGTTACTTACAAATTCTATTACTTTATTTTTTCTGTCATTAAAGATTTTATCCATATCGGATTTCTTCATATAGCGAAGAACCACAGTTTTATTGCTGCTTTCTTCCAATATCCTTGTATCCGCCCTGCGAAGCTTAGTATTAGAATATGTTTTTACAACTTTTTTTGTATATTCACTGATATCATCATTTATTTCCTGTTTCAGGTTTTCGAAGCTGCTTTCCACCTGAACCGTAATTTTTGATATCAGATCACTGAGAGCACTTTTATCAGCTTCTTTATATGTTTTTCCCTGACCTTTACCCCAAATATAATTACCCGAATTTATTATCTCCTCAGTTGATTGTGCTTTAATATTTAAAGCACAGATCAATACAATAAAAAGAAAAACTATTGTTTTCATTATTATTGGTTTTGAGAATGAATAATTAATAACCCTCTTTTTTTAACTCATTTACTTCTGAAGAAAAATACAGTTTACCCTCTTCGTATTCTTTTAGGCTTTCTTTATGAGATTCAGTAAATATCTGACGTTTTTTATTTGTAATATATTTATTGGTAAGAAACAAAATCTCTTCCATCTCATCAAGACGTAGTTTTTTAATATTTTCTATTATTATGGATAATCTGCTCATTAGTTTTTTTACAAATATAATATTTTCTAAGTGAAAAGAAAATGGTTATGCAAAAGCACAAGAAATAGGTTTCCACCCCTTCTGGACGGCACGTTCGGACATGCCTCAGTCGCCTCCTCCGTCGGCTCCATCGGAATGACTTGCCAATCTAACGGTTAGAGAAAAAGGCCGCGATGACACAATTGAAAATAAATAAGCAGTCATCGCGGCCTTTTTCCCTCCCTGACACGATAGTCGTCATTCTGAGCAAAAAACGGAGCGTAGCGGAGTTTTGCAGCGAAGAATCTGTTTTATCTTTTTCTCAACAGTACCGTTAATTTGGTCATTCCGAATGAAACACGTAGCGAAGCGGAGTGTTGTAATGAGGAATCTGTTACCAGAATGTATCGCGTAAAGAAGCGGAGAATCATAAGAAATAGATTTCCGCCCGTGCCGGACGGCACGTTCGGACAAGCTTCAGTCGCTCCGCTCCCAAGGAAAGACCAAATGCATCAGTAAAAACAATAAAAATAGATTTCCGCCCGTGCCGAACAGCACGTTCGGACATGTCTCAGTCGCCTCCTCCGTCGGCTCCATCGGAATGACTTGCCAATCTAACGGTTAGAGAATAAGGCCGCGATGACACAGTTGAAAATGAATAAGGAGTCATCGCGGC
>CAZJYD010000121.1:0-3062 GCA_964550205.1 uncultured Bacteroidales bacterium | reverse complement strand
TAAAAATTTCAGGATTTTTAAAAAGCAATGAATAAATATAAGAGGGTTTCGGCCCTCTTTTTTTATAATTAATTTGAAACAATTCTATTTGCCATGTTTTCCAAATCCATATCTCCAAAATTTCCTGAACTCATCAGTAACAGATTTTTATTTTTCCATTTAATGCTTTTAAGGAATATTTCTAATTCCTCTCTTTTATTAAATATAATAAGGTCTTTTCTTTTAAAACTATTTCTTACATCGTTCTTATCAAGAATTGGCAATTTTTTAATTTCAAATGCATGTGGGTTAAAGAAAACAATAGCCTGATCAGCAAGATCCATACTTCCCCTGTATTCCGGTAAAAATTTCTTGTTTAAACTGCTGTATGTGTGAAGTTCAATCACGGCAACAAGCTTTCTTTCAGGGTTTCTTGATTTTACTGCTTCTATAGTTGCTTTTAGTTTTGAAGGGGCGTGGGCAAAATCCCTGAAAACAGAAACGGTTTTATTTTCTGCAAGTAATTCAAGTCTGTTAGATGCACCTTCATAAGTTCGTATGGATTTTAAAAACGAATCGTCATCGATCCCAAGTTGATTGCAAACTGTTCTTGCTGCATTTAGGTTTAATAGATTATGTTTACCGAAAACCCGGATTTCATATTTCTTTTCATTATGAATCACTAAACATTTTCCATTTATTATTTCATGTTCAGGAATATCATAAGGTATTTTAAGAACCTCCTCATTAAACTTGTCAACTATTTGCTGCACCAAATTATCTTCTTTACAATAGATTATAACTCCATTTTTTTCTGTCAGATGTACAAATTTTTCAAATTGCTCAATGTAAATTTGCTTTGTTTGAAAAACATTCATATGGTCCCATTCTATGCCGCTGATCACGGCAATATGAGGTTTATATACATGGAATTTAGGCCGTTTATCCAAAACTGAGGACAGGTATTCATCACCTTCAAAGATCATCAGTGAGGCCTCGTCTGAAAGGCGAACCATTACATCAAATCCTTTAACATGAGCCCCAACCATATAATCAAAATTTATATCCATATCCTTAATGACATGCATTATCATAGCTGTTATCGTTGTCTTTCCGTGACTTCCCCCGATAACAATTCTTTTTTTGTTTTGGGAATGTTTATAAAGGAATTCAGGAAAAGAGTAAATTGGGATTTTAAGATTTTTGGCCGTAATTAGTTCGGGATTATCATTTTTGGCATGCATACCTAAAATAAGAGCATCCAGATCAGGACTTATTTTTTCAGGGAACCATCCCTCTTCAACAGGTAATAAACCAGCTTTTTTCAGATGTCCCCGTGCAGGTTCAAAAATCTCATCATCTGATCCACTTACAATATCTCCCTTTGCTTTTAGTGTGAGTGCAAGATTATGCATCACACTGCCACCAATAGCAATAAAATGGACTTTCATAAGATAAAAGAAGTATTTAGTTACCTAAATGTTATAATTGGTAAATAGTTATCTTTGCACCAAAATTAATGATTAAATGTTTAAGGAAAGTTCGTATCGGTTGGTCAGACAAAATATTGACAAATGGAATAAGGAATTAAGTAAATCTTCCTCACAGGAAGTAATAAAGTTTTTTCTGGAGAAATTCGAAGATAAGATTGTCTTTGCAAGTAGCCTTGGAGCTGAAGATCAGGCAATAACACAAATTATCACCACAATTGATACTATAGTAAAAATAATTACATTAGACACCGGTAGGCTTTTTCAGGAAACTTATGATCTTATTCAGAACACAAATAGCCGGTATGGAATTAAAATAGATATTATTTTTCCTGATAAAGACAAAGTTCAGAAGATGGTCAAAGAAAAAGGAATTAATCTTTTTTATGATAGTGTTGAAAACAGAAAGCTTTGTTGCAGGGTAAGAAAGATTGAGCCATTAAGAGATGTATTATCCGGTATGATGGCCTGGATATCAGGTATAAGGCGGAATCAAGCAGTTACCCGTATTAATGACAAGCTTGTTGAATGGGATGAAGAAAATGGCCTGATAAAAATTAATCCATTGATTAAATGGAAAGATGAAGAAGTCTGGGAGTACATCAGGAAGAATAACATACCATATAATTTTCTTCATGATAAAGGTTATAAAAGCATTGGTTGCTTACCATGCACAAGACCTGTTAAATCAGGCGAAGATTCAAGATCAGGTCGCTGGTGGTGGGAAAACCAGGGACATAAAGAGTGCGGGCTGCATAAGAGATAGAGGATTGTCGATGTTCGGTTTTCGATTTTTTTGTTATTTATACTTAATATAACCAAAACATATGAAGCCTGCGTAATAACTGATTTAACTGATTATTGCTCAGGAATTACTTTAAGGATTTGAAGTTCTATTATGAATACTGGGTTTATAATGCTAAAAACTCCTGATAACCTCTGACTATTTAGAAACCTTACTAATTATCAACATTTATTGTCTGTTTTTTCATTTTGAAGTATGTTTGCAGCTAAAAAGTTAAACTCATGCCAAGTTTCGTAATAAGTGAGAAATGCGATGGATGCAAGGCGCTGGATAAAACTGCTTGTCAATATATTTGCCCTAATGATTTAATGATATTAGATACTAAAACGGAGAAAGCCTATAACCGGGCTCCTGAAATGTGTTGGGAATGCTATAATTGTGTGAAAATATGTCCTGCTCAGGCAATAGAAGTACGTGGTTATGCTGATTTCATGCCATTGGGGGGATATGTTCAGCCATTGAGGAGTTCGAATGCCATAATGTGGTCTGTAAGGTTCAGGAACAAACAGATTAAACGTTTTAAGTTTCCCACACGCACAACACCTGAAGGAAGTGCAGATCCGGATGCAGGCTTTAGTAATGGAACCAATGATATCAAATCACCCTTGCTGAGAACAGAACCGGAATCGCTTGGATTAAGTGAATTGAAAAAGATTGAAAAATGAGCTTATCAGAACATTTTGAAACCATCGAAGTAAATACTGACCTTTTAATATTAGGTGGTGGTATGTCTGCGTGCGGAGCGGCCTATGAAGCAGCACACTGGGCAAAAAAACATAATATGAGAG
>CAZJYD010000120.1:0-3134 GCA_964550205.1 uncultured Bacteroidales bacterium | reverse complement strand
CCCTGCACCGGAAGTGCGTATCGAGACACCTGATTATAACCTGACCATCTTTAAATTACTAAATAGCATGTTCTAAAATGGCAGATCATCATTAGAAGAAGGCTCAGGGGTGTCAGATTCATCATCATCCTTTGCCGGTGGTTCGGCAGTATCTTTACGGCCGCCCAACATGGTCATATTATCACCAATAATCTCAGTTATATAGCGTTTGTTGCCGTCTTTATCATCATACGAACGACTTCTTATCCGTCCTTCAACAAATATCATATTACCTTTGTTAAGATACTTTTCGGCTACTTCTGCCATACCTCTCCAAAGAACAATATTATGCCATTCGGTTTGATCTACTTTTTCACCATTTTTGTTTTTGAAAGATTCAGTTGTTGCAATAGGAAAACTTGCAACCTTTACACCTGATTCCAATGTTCTTACATTTGGATCTTTTCCTAAATTTCCAATTAAAAAAGCTCTGTTTACTCCATTCATGTTTTAAAGATTTTTAGTTAAACATACAAAATTAAATTACTTTGACGTGAATATCCACAATTTGTGAATAATCATTTTATGTTTTTTTATATTTATGTTTTTCACCGCAAAATGTCCCCTGTTCCTATAATTCTTCATGTCTATTTTTTTATGGTTTTTTCAGTAATACTATCAAATAATGCACTGGGTTTATAAAAAAAAAGAAACAAATTTATATTGAGTTACTTGTAATTAAAAAAAATAATATATCTTCGCGCCCATTGAAAAAAATTTTATCTTTGTCGCCCGATTATAAAATTTATTATCAAACAATTATAAAATAAAAATATTTAGCTATGACAAAAGCAGAAATTGTAACAGAAATCGCTAACAAAACTGGAATTGAAAAAGTTGCAGTACAAGCAGTTGTTGAATCCTTTATGGAAACAATAAAATCCTCAATGATTAATGGGGAAAACGTTTATCTCAGGGGTTTTGGAAGTTTTATTATTAAGAAAAGAGCTGAGAAAACCGGAAGGAATATTTCAAAGAATACAACAATAATTATCCCGGCCCATAGTATACCTGCTTTCAAACCGGCAAAATCATTTGTAAATTCAGTTAAAGAAAACGTCACACTTTAAGTTTAATTATTATTAATTATGCCTAGCGGGAAGAAGAGAAAAAGACATAAAATGTCGACACATAAGCGTAAGAAACGACTAAGAAAGAACAGGCATAAGAAGAAATAGTAATTTCGTGTCATAATCTTAAAATATTATCACCCTAACACCTTCACGTGATAATATTAATTCTTTTAGTTGAATTATAAATGTCTTCGCTGCATAATCATTGAATAAACTTCAATGATATGGAAATATGTAAAACACTTACATTGTGAATAAGGAATTAATCATAGATGCATCTTCGTCGGAAGTAAATATTGCTTTACTTGAAGATGGTGTACTTGTTGAACTGCAAAAAGAGCAAACAGATAATAACTACACAGTAGGTGATATATATTTAGGTCGTGTAAAAAAAATAATGCCGGGATTAAATGCTGCCTTTGTAAATGTGGGATATGAAAAAGACGCTTTTCTTCATTATCTCGATCTTGGTCCTCAGATAAGATCACTCATTAAATATTTGAATTTTGCACGATCGAAGAAAGGTCCACGGCCTAATCTTAAAAATTTTCAGTTCGAACCAGAAATAGAAAAAACAGGTAAAATAAGCCAGGTTTTAAAATCAGGCCAGCAGGTGCTTGTGCAGATTGTAAAGGAACCCATTTCTACAAAAGGGCCCAGAATATCTTCTGAAATTTCATTCCCCGGACGCTACCTTGTCCTTGTTCCATTTTCAAACCGCATCTCAATTTCCAAAAAGATCAAAGACACCGAAGAAAGAAAACGGCTCAAAAGATTGATTACAAGCATAAAGCCAAAAAACTTCGGTGTTATAATAAGAACAGTAGCAGAAAACAAGCTCGTTGCTGACCTTGACTCGGACCTGAGGAATCTTGTTCAGAAGTGGAATAAACTTACCAGAAAATTGAACTACTCACGTGCTCCACAAAAAATAGAGAGCGAACTCGACCGCACTTCAGCCCTTTTAAGAGATATATTATCAGAATCATTTAATCATATTTATGTGAATAATCCGGTCGTTTTTGAGGAGGTAAAGAATTTTATCTCCACTATAGCTCCCAAAAAAACAGATATAGTAAAATTATATCAAGGAAGAAATCCTATATTTCAACATTTTGGTATTGATAAACAAATCAAAAGTTCCTTCGGAAAAACTGTCACCATAAAAAGCGGAATCTACCTTATTATTGAACATACGGAAGCATTGCATGTAATTGATGTTAACAGCGGTCACCGCACAAATAAAGATATCTCACAGGAGCAGAATGCATTAACCGTCAATTTGGAAGCAGCTGAGGAAATTGCACGCCAGGTCAGGCTCAGGGATATAGGAGGTATTATTGTTATCGACTTCATAGATATGAATGAAGGTAAAAACCGGCGTACATTATACCAGAAGCTTAAAGATGCAATGGCAAAAGACAGGGCAAAACACACCATACTGCCGCCCAGCAAATTTGGTCTGGTTCAGATAACCCGTCAGCGTGTTCGTCCTGAGATGGAACTGGAAGTAGTTGAAAAATGTCCAACATGTGGTGGCTCGGGAAAAGTCAGACCAAGCATTATTATAACAGACGAAATAGAGAAAAACCTGAAATATCTTATACACGATCAAAATGAAAAAGGACTAACCCTGGCGTTGCATCCGTATATACATGCCTATATTACAAAAGGACTTTTCTCAATTCGCTGCAAATGGTTTTTCAAATACCGGCAATGGATAAAACTAAAACCAATGAATTCATATCACCTGCTTGAATACAAATTCTTTAACAATAAGAATGATGAGATTAAAATGTAGCGATTGAGCGACGTAGCGATGTAGCGATTTATATAACTTCGAATAACTTGTCTCGCCTCAGGCGAGATCATTATTTCTTTGTCGTTTGTTAGATGTATTTGGATTGCAATTCGCTTTAGCGAAAGGAAAATTAAATCCAATTTTTATTTAGGTTAAGTTTAATTAAAGCCTGTCCATAATGTTGACCGGTAAACTATAATAAGGAGATATCTCGCTGCGCT
>CAZJYD010000119.1:0-3138 GCA_964550205.1 uncultured Bacteroidales bacterium | reverse complement strand
AAACCGACTCCCGGGTTATTACAATTCAAACATCCGGTTAATCCTGCTGCCATGGCTTGTTTTGACTTCCCCATTTAATCCCAACCTCCTTTTAATTTTCAAACCGGGTTTATTTTTTTATAAAATCAAACCTTATTGATCTGGTCTTTAAGACTAATATAATTCTTATTTTTTGTCAAGTAAGCTAAGCATTTAGCGGCTGATTTTCTGCTGCTGATCTTGATTTAACCGAAGGCAAATCACTCTCAGCTAAATTTTCCGCAATATCTTTGGCGCTTTGCTGATACCATTTTTCATAACCAATTTTATCAACTTTATGATCAGGCGCTGATCCGACCCAAACATCAGCTTTGACGTCTTCCTCGCCTTTTTCCGGATTTTGAGTTACATCAAAAGTACAAACATGTTCTCGTCCTTTATCATCAGTATAAACAAAAAGACCATCAACACCATGAAAGGTGTCAAACGGCGTATCCAATGCATCATAAAATTTTAACCGGCTTTTTAATTTCTCCAATTCAGCTTCTTCAACCGGATCAGGATCAAAGCCCAATTCTTCAGCCACTTGATCATAAATATCCTGAGTCATTTTGGTCTGCGGATAAGGTTCAATCGGATAATTTTCCCTGACAAACTTCATAGCTTTTTTATAAGATAAATATTCGTCACGTTCAAGGCCTTTTTCTTTCATAATTGAAGGCCAATGGATTTTTTTACCGAAAAAATCCAATTGATAATCCCTCCCTGTATATTTTTCGCCTTCCCATGCCATATTTTTACAAATTAATCTTTAAATTATTTTTTATTACTTTTTGACTTATTTTTCTGAGAACGTTTTTTTTGTTTGGCTAATTCCTGTTCCAGTTTTTTGTTTTTTATTTTAAATTCAATACAAAATTTTGAACCTTTATTGCGGCCATCACTTTCAGCCCAGATTTTACCGCCATGTCTTTCAATAATCTGTTTGGCAATATACAAGCCCAAACCGGTTCCTTCGGTATGGACCAGCTTGGCTCCTTTAGCCCGAGAAAACTTTTTAAACAACATTGGCATTTCATCCTCTTCAACACCGCGACCGGTATCTTTCACACAATAAACTATACCGTTATTTTTTTTCTCCAAAGTAATGGTAATTGAACCTTGATCAGTATATTTAATGGCATTATCCATTAAATTCATAACCACTTCCCTGACTTTTTTCTGATCCATGATAATTTCCGGCAAATCTTTCTTTGGCTTTATATATTTAAATTTCAAACCTTTATTTTGGGCATGCTGTTTTAGCTCTTCATAAACACTATTAACAATATTTTCTAAATCAGCTTTGGAAAAATCATATTTCATACGTCCGCTTTCAATACGAGAAATATTCAATAAATCTTCAACCAAAGTAATAATTCTTAAAGTACTTTTATAAATTCTATCCAATGGTTCGGCCACCTGATCGGAAATCTTGCCATAATCCCCCTGACTGATCATGGAAATATAACCTTTGATAACTGTCAATGGAGTTCTTAACTGGTGAGAGGCAATGGAAATAAACTCTGATTTGGCTTTATCCAATTTTTTCAGCTGGACATTGGCATCTTTTAAAGCTTTGGTTCTTTGCGCCACGACTTTTTCCAAATGCTGGGCAAAATTCTTTTGTTCTTCAAAAAGCTGGGCATTTTGAATAGCCACAGCAGCTTGTTTGGAAATAATTTCCAAAACCCTTAAATCTTCTAAGCTATAAACATCTCCAGATTTTTTATCACCTAAAAATAAAATACCGACCAGTTTATCTCTTAAAAACATGGGCACAACTAAATTAACTTGATGTTCTGACAAATTTTTAATTAATAAATCCAAAATCGGGTTATCAAGCTGCTCATTGATTTTAATTATTTCTTCCCTGACAATTATTTCTTTTTCCTGATCAAGTTTTTTAAAATAATTAAATATTTTGGAAAATAATTTCTGATCAATTTTGGTTAAAGTTTTAACCGGCTGACCTTTAATTGCTGCCCGTTCATAAACTTTTTTATCTTCATTTAACAAAAAAGCTGAAACAAATGTCGGCTTTAAAACTTCTGACAATCTTTTAACAATAAACTGATTAATTTTAGTCAAATTCAAACTAGAGGTCAATTGGTCGGAAAATTCAGATACAATTTCCTGAGGATCATACTCGGCCTGAAAAAAATATTTGTCAGTCACTTCTGATAGCCAGGTTTTCAAAGGTTCAAAACCAATAGCAACTAAAACTGCAGTGATTACGCCATTCAAAATTACTGACCTAGTACCAATTAAATCTTGAAAAAACAAACTTATCAAATAAGCAAACAAAGCATAAATAGAAGTGATAATAATAACCAAAACAGCGAAAACAGCTGAACGCTTAATAATTACCCTAATATCCATAAGACGATAGCGAAGAATAGCGTAGGAGGTGAAAATCAAAATAAAAATTGCAGAAAAAGGCCCAACGAACGTAGTTCTCTTTATATCAAAAAATGGCAATATCGCGGTAAAAACAATACCAATTACAAGGGTAAAAATAAAACTAAAAATAATATATATTGATTGCAATCTAACAATACCTCGAGAATTTCGATATGTTTTGATTAAAAAATAGAATATAAAAATGAAAGAAACTATCAAATATATTACAAGAAAGTAATACAAATAACCTGGAGTAAAAAAATTACCTTCTGGTGTAATCTCTAAATTTCTAACATTATAATCTGTAAAAGTAAATAAACTAATTATAATAGACGGAATAAATACTAAATATAAAAAATTCTTCTTTTTTTTATACTTATTTACCCCACAACAAAAAATATAAGAAAATATTAATAAAACTGGAGGTATAAAAGCAGGGCCAATTATCCCTAACTGAGCACCCAATAAAGCTAGCTTATCAAAAGGCGTATGAGACAAAAGATTAGTCAATATCCAAAAATCAAACTTGTAATGGCTATAATTAAAGCTGAGGCTGGATAATACCACATATATTAAATAATAAATAAAGCCCAGTAATTATTACTGGGCTTTTAAGCTCAGTAACTAACTTAATTATATCATAAATTAAGATAGTTACGAATTGTTGTACAGTTGCATAGTCAAGGTTACATTTTGGGGATAATTAATATTATTTAA
>CAZJYD010000118.1:0-3146 GCA_964550205.1 uncultured Bacteroidales bacterium | reverse complement strand
TAATACCACCTACACCCGAAATACTATGAATAACATCTGGCAAGCAGTAAGAAAGAACACAACAAAATAATAAGACATATTTGTAATAATACTTGCATATTTTAAAGCTTATTGTACTTTTGCTCCAGCATGATACATTTTAAAAAAAAGATCATTAAACAGTTTATAGGTATATTGCTTGTCGGGCTTATGGGTTTTATTCTTATTAATAAATCCGTATACATGCACGCCCATAAGCTAGATAACGGAAAAATAATCGTGCATGCCCACCCCTTTAATAAATCTACCGACGATAAGCCTGTTAAGTCCCATCATCACAGCAAAGCAGAACTGATATTTATAAACGTCTTTAACTTTTTATCATTTCTTATATTTCTTCCTTTTGTTCTTCGTCAAATTATTACCAGGACTGAATATTACTTTTTTGAAATATGTCATTATTATAAAACAACTATACTAAATGTTCATAGCAGGGCACCTCCCTTTTCATCCTGTATTCCGGCTTAAATATTTTTAAGGCAGATAGTTCTGATATCTGTTCAGACCGAGAGGAATATATTTTGATTAATTAAAATCAACAGGATGAGAAAAACATATAATATTTTAACTCTGATTTTTTTTCTGTTTTTACAGATAAGTTACGCTCAAAAAACAAAAACAGATGCTAATGTAGTAGGCCATGTAATCAATACAGAAGGTGATCATATCCCCTTTGCAACTGTCATTGTAGTAGGAACAACCATTGGCACTACTACTGGCGAATCAGGACATTACCGCTTAATAAACCTGCCCGAGGGCTCTTTGGTAATTCAGGCTAAGAGCTTGGGCTATAAACCAAAGGAAGCTGAGGTTGTTTTAAAATCAGGAGAAACAAAGGTCGTGAAATTTGAATTGGAAAAAGATGTACTGGGACTTGAGGAAGTTGTGGTTACTGCAAACAGGAATGAGACCAACAGAAAGGAATCATCTGTAATAGTAAACACTATCACTCCGAAAGTATTTAACATAACACAATCGGTAACTCTTAGTGAAGGTCTGAATTTTTGTTCCGGTTTGAGGATGGAATCGAATTGTCAGAATTGCGGTTTTTCACAGGTGAGGATGAATGGAATGGAAGGACCTTATTCTCAAATTTTAATTAACAGCCGTCCGGTATTCAGTGGATTAGCTGCTGTTTATGGTTTGGAGCTTATCCCTTCCAATATGATAGAACGTGTCGAGGTTGTTCGTGGAGGAGGTTCTGCTCTTTACGGCAGCAATGCAATTGCCGGAACCATTAATCTGATATTGAGAGATCCCATTAATAATTCATATGAATTTGATGTTGGTGGCCAATTGGTGGGTGTGGGAATAGATAATTCGGGCAAACCGGCCAAAGACTATAATGTCCAGTTTAATTCTTCGCTGGTCGGCGCCAATAATAAATCCGGTATTTCCATTTACGGATATTACCGCGACAGGGAACCTTTCGATGCCAATGATGATGGGTTTTCGGAATTGACCTCCATCAATAATACAACCATTGGAAGTCATGCTTATCATCGCATTGGAAGAAAGAGTAAACTGGAAGTAGACTTTTTTAATATTAAAGAAAAGCGGCGTGGTGGAAACAAATTTGATGAACCACCACATATGGCAGGCATAGCCGAAGCCGTTGAGCATAACATAACCAACGGTGCTGTTACATTTGAGCAGCATATCGGAAAAGATGACCTTTTATCTGTTTATGCTGCCGGACAAAGAATTAACCGTGATTCATATTATGGCGCAAATAAATCGCTGAGTGATTATGGTAATACAAATGATTTTTCCTATAGTCTCGGTGCACAGTACAATGCTTCTTTTGGAAAATCAAAGCTTATGGCAGGAATAGAAGATAACGGTGAATGGCTTGTGGATAAAAAGCTCGCATATCCTGACATTGATAATGCAAGCATCAATTTCGATGACTCCACTATAACTATTTCCGACATGGAAAATGTTACAATTGCAGATCAAACCGTTAATACTCTGAGCATATTTGCACAATATGAGCTACAATGGAAAAAATTGAAAGTCTCGGCCGGCGCACGCTTCGACAATTACAATATTAGCGAAAGAGTTTCTGATGAACCTGACCATTCAAATAATGTGATCAGTCCGCGGCTGACTCTCAAGTATGACTTTACAGAAAGCCTCCAGGCACGTGTAAGTTATTCCCAAGGCTACAGGGCACCACAGATATTCGATGAAGATCTGCATATAGAAACATCAGGAGCCCGGCAGGTTATTCATAAGAATTCGCCCGATCTGCAGCAGGAAACAAGCCATAGTTATATGGCCTCTGTCGATTATAATAAGCAATTAGGTAAAACTTATGTTGGTTTATTGCTTGAAGGATTTTATACTCAGCTGGTCGATGCATTCACCAATATGTTCAGTGAACCAGATAAAAACGGAACTGTAATATATACAAGGATAAATGCAGATAAAGGCGCAGTTGTGAAAGGAGTTAATATTGAAATGAATATTGTCCCTTCAACAGACTTTTCATTTCACGGGGGCTTTACCATACAAAGCAGCAAATACGAAGAAGCCCAGGAATTTGGTGAAAAGAATTTCTTCCGTACCCCAAATGATTATGGTTATTTTACTATCGACTGGAAATTTCTTGACAACATGGGAATTTCTGCATCCGGTAATTATACCGGTAAAATGTTCGTGCCTTATTTCGGTGATCAGATCCAGGATCCTGACGAAGGTGAACTGAGAGAAACAGGGAGTTTTTTCGACCTGGGCATAAAGTTGAGATACTGTATAAGACTTAACGGATCCACCTTAAAGTTATACACCGGAGTTAAAAATATTTTTAATTCCTATCAGGATGATTTTGACAGGGGAATTGACCGCGATCCGGGTTATATATACGGACCTATGAATCCACGTACTATTTACATAGGAGTAAAGTTTGGAAATACTCTAAGGCTGTAAAGGGACTTTTTGTAAAGAATTGTTGTTTATTGAATTTTACAAGGGATAGTATCGTTAGGAGCACTACAACAAATTAGTAACCGCCTATAAATTAGTTATTAAGTAGATTTCTTCATCAAACACTTCGCTTTGCGAAGTTTACCCGGTGCGAAATGACAATGATATTTCAAAGGAAA
>CAZJYD010000117.1:0-3206 GCA_964550205.1 uncultured Bacteroidales bacterium | reverse complement strand
TATAACATGATCATATTTTCTAACTTGAATGATGATACTTGGGATTTTGTCAACATGAAGGCTGTCAAGGAGGAGGAGTCTGAAGAAGACAAAGACCCTCAGAGGCGGCAGTATTTACGCCGGATCAGAATTGATCAGGAGGATGGCTTGCGAACGGCAATTGAACGAATTTCTCTCCTCAATATCCCTGAAGCTGGCATCCATCATTTTGATTTGCAAAAGCAGCATGATAAAGCTTTTGATATTGAAGAACTTAATAAAGAGTTTTACACAAAAATTGCATTGGCATTCACCAAATTGGTAGGAGGTAAACGTAAAGTCAGAGGCCATACAAAAGAATTCGAACCTCTCTTAAAATTGCCATCAACTACCAATCATCAAAAGATGCAGGAATTTGCAGTTAGGCTTATTGGGCGATTAGTATTCTGTTGGTTTTTGAAAAAGAAAAAAAGCGGGAATAAAAGTTCATTGATTCCAGAAGAAATTCTTTCCAAAAACGCTGTGGATCCTAATTATTACCACGAAATATTAGAACCGCTCTTTTTTGAGGCTCTAAATACTCCAATTGAAAATCGGTTGGACGAATACAAAACCGGAAAGTGGGGAAAAATCCCCTTTTTAAATGGTGGCCTATTTGAACCCAACCAAGAAGATTATTACGAGACTGATAATATAATCCACAAATCTAAATATATAAATACCCTTGTTATCCCTGACGTCTGGTTTCGTGAATTGTTTAAGGTTTTTGAATCCTATAATTTCACCATTGAAGAAAATACATCTATTGATATTGACCTTTCAATTGATCCAGAAATTTTAGGACGTATTTTTGAAAATCTTCTTGCAGAAATCAATCCTGAGACAGGTGAAACAGCAAGGAAAAATACTGGCTCTTATTACACACCACGACCCATCGTAGAATATATGGTAGATGAGGGTTTAAGACAGTATTTACTCCAAAAGACAGAAATAGAAGAAGAAAAAATTAACGAACTTTTGGATTACTCCATCAGAGATCACAAACTTTCCGAAACAGAAAAAGCAGCTGTTATTAATGAATTAGATACAATCAAAATTATTGACCCAGCATGTGGATCTGGGGCATTCCCCATGGCAGCATTACAAAAAATGCTGCTTATTTTACAAAAGGTGGATCCTGAATCTATAGAATGGCTTATAAAACAGTTAGATAGAATACCGGATAGAAATGTCCGAAAAAAAGTTGAAGAAAAAATGATGGATGAAAACTGGGATTACATACACAAACTGGGAATTATTCAAAATTGTATCTATGGTGTAGATATCCAGCCTATAGCAGTAGAGATAGCGAAGCTGAGATTTTTCTTGTCTCTTATTGTGGATGAAAATGTTGACGATGAAAAACCAAATCATGGGCTAAAACCACTTCCAAATTTGGAATTCAAATTCATATGTGCCAATACACTCATTGGAATTCCCGAAGCTGAAGAAAATAAGAATGACAGGGATTTGTTTGCAGATGCATTTTTTAAAGACTTCAATAGTTCAGTTAAAAATTATTTTAATGCCAGCGAACCAGACGAAAAAGATAAATTGCGTGAAAAAATTGAGATTCTTATTGATAAAAAAGTCCAGGAGAAATTTGATCTCATTCAATCTTTGAATAAAAGGATTACAGCTGACCCAAAGAAATTAAAAGAAAGAGAGCAGATAACTACAAGTCTTACTAGAATAATGTCACTTTGGGACAGTTATAAAAATCTTTTTACCAATGAGCCGGTTAAATTTTTCGATATAAAGTATTTCTTCCCTGAATGTAAGGACGGTTTTGATGTGGTCATTGCTAATCCTCCGTACATTCAGTTACAGAAATCTATAGATAATTCTACAAATAAAAAATTTGCTGACCTTTATAAAGAAGAAAGATACTCTACTTTTAAGAGAACAGGAGATATCTACTGTCTTTTTTATGAAAAGGGTATAAATTTGCTAAAAAACGGAGGGCATCTGGTTTATATCAGTTCCAATAAGTGGATGCGGGCTGGATATGGTGATGTTTTAAGAGAATTTTTTGCAAGGATAAATCCTAAAAAACTACTGGATTTTGGGGGATTTAAAGTATTCGAAAGCGCTACTGTGGATACCAATATCATTATTATAGAAAATGCTGAAAATAGCAGTAAAATGGAGGCGGTACAATTTAAAAAAGATTACCAAAGAGGAGACAGCATTCGCAATTATTTTGAGAGGAATAAAGTTGTTTTGGATGGCATGACTAGAGATGTTTGGTTTATTGGGAGCAAAGCTGAAATTTCCCTGAAAGATAAGATAGAAACTTTAGGAAAGCCTCTAAAGGATTGGGATGTTAATATATATCGAGGAGTTTTAACCGGATATAATAAAGCATTTATTATTGATGAAGCAAAAAGAGAAGAATTAATAAAAAAAGACTCAAGGTCTGAGGAGATTATTAAGCCTATTTTAAGAGGACGAGATATCAAAAGATATGGTTATTATTTTAAGGGATTGTATTTGATTGATTCACATAATGGATATGAAGATGAAAACAGAAACCGAGTAGATCCGATAAACATAGATGATTATCCAGCAATTAAGGAACATTTAGATCAGTATTGGGATAAAATTTCAATACGTCAAGATAAGGGAAAAACTCCGTACAATTTAAGGAATTGCGCCTTTTATACAAAATTTAAAAATAATCGGATCTTATGGAAAGCGATAAGTCTTAAGCCAGCATTTTGTTACATTGAGGAAACAATATTTAACAATGATAAAGCCAACATATTAACTTCAGAAAATAATAATCCCAAAGAAATAAAATATATCTGTGGTTTTCTAAATTCTTTAATTTTTCAATTTATGTTTAGTAGGATTGGTATAAATATGGGAAGTGGATATGAATATAAAGTTCAGTATTTGAATGAAATTCCTATTCCCCCCATTACTAATGAGAATTATTATATAAATGTTGATGAAATTGTAAAATTAGTAGATCAAATAACTTCTGCAAAAAAAGTCAATCTTAAAACTGACACAACTGCCCTTGAAGCAGAAATAGACCAATTGATTTATAAATTATATGATCTAAACAAAGAAGAGATTGAAATCATTGAGGAGAATATCTAATGCCTTCAGCTATCATTGACAATAGAAATAAACTCTTAGTGGATGAAATTAATTCCCAATTGACCCACACAGTCAAAGCC
>CAZJYD010000116.1:0-3258 GCA_964550205.1 uncultured Bacteroidales bacterium | reverse complement strand
GAGAGTAGATCTCTCTTTGCGTATGATGGAGATGGAGTAGTCCTAAAGAACTAGTTCCTTTTTCAGCCCTTTGGGCGATTGTTTTTGTGGTTGGATTCAACTAATTTTATTTAATAAAATCATTTAACACTTAACCCCATTTAGGAGGAGATAACATGAGAATCTCTAGAATCGTTCGAATCGTTTTTGTTGCAACTTTCGGCCTGTGTTTCGCGATGCAGGCTACGGCTCAGTACATCGGGATCCTGCAGTCCGCCGAGACCATGAAAAACGGCACCTTCAAGCTCATGGCTGCACCGATCATGATATTCGGCAAAGACGGAGCAGATAACATGACCGGGTTCACGGCTCGCGCAGGGTATGCATTCACTGATCGCTTTGACCTCGAAGCCAAGCTTGGTTTCTTCGATCAGGGTACTGTGGTCGGTGTGGATGCAGAGTACTGGATTTTCAAAGGAAAGGATAACAATTCTCACATTGATTTCTCGCTTACGGGAGGCTTCCGTTGGATGTCCGGGAAGGATAATAATTACGACACCAGGGGATTCGAGATTACGCCGCAGTTAAGCGGGCACGTGACCGATAAACTGGAGCTGTGCGGGTCTCTGAATGCCTCGTTCGAGTCGATCCAGGATGTACCGCCGGGGGTTGATGATTCGTTCACGGTACTGCACCTCGTGCCCGGAATCGAGTACAGGCTGTCCAATAGCATCGACTTTGTGGCCGAGTTCGGTATCGCGATCAATGACAACTCGTCTCACTATGCGGGTGTCGGCCTCGCGTTGTACATCCACTGACAGCGGGCAGACGGGAAACACAAACTGGAAAGCCTTATAGTTTCCAATCAGGCGACCGGACCGTGAAAATGGGCACGGTTGCCTGATTGGGTTCACAAGGCACAGGCAGCGATAATACGATGTAACGTGAAAAGGGTTCTATGAAAAAGAGTTTAATTATTCCGGGGATTTGCACATTTCTTCTTTATTATCGCCATGATCGCAGTTCCGATAATTTTCAAACCGCAACTGGCAAAGATAATCGCAAAGGAAGCCAATAAAGAGCTCAACGCTACACTGGACTTTGAGAGTATCGGCGTGAATTATTTTGAAAGTTTTCTGAATGTTACCGTGAATATTAAACACCTGAGGGTAATCAACAAAGCACCCTTTGAAGGGGAAACCTTAGCAATGTGTGTCACCTTTCAATTAACTACTTACGAAAATCAATGAACTGTCAGTCAGTTTTGGCCGGGATTAATTATTTGACCAAAATAAAAACGCAGCTTAAAGCGGATATTGATGTCAATCAAAAAATCAGCGAAAAAAGAGCCAATGCGGTCAGGGACTATCTCATCGAAAAAAAAATCGCGCCGGAAAGAATCACGACAATTGGATATGGCAGAACAAAACCGGCTTTGTATGAAGTGACACCGGGTGATGTTAATTCACAGGAGGCGATGGCAAACATGCGCGTTCTTTTTGAAATCGTCGTCGAGTAGGAACAATAACGCATCAATGATTTTCTGAATTTGCCCCAGGTTCTCGTTTTCTATGATCCGCACCAGAACCAGGTCGATGAAGCAGAGAAATAGATGACAACGGATTCAGTCTTCACAGCTGTGATAATTTGGATGCAGATCCAAATCGGTTTTCAGTGTCCTGAAAGCTCGTTCCACGTCATAAAGCTGTTTGTAGCCTAAAACAACATCCCTTAAACCCAGGATATCATCACTAATTTCAACTCTCCAAAAGCACTATTGAAACTTTTACCACCAGACTTAATGAATTGGATCGATTTTTTAGCAAAAATCACCTTCAATATCCAGTTGGATATCAATTCATTATAAGAAAACAGGATCAAAATAACAATAAAAAATTCTCATTTGATCGCGTCAGGGTTCTACCCTGATGCGTTTATTATGAGGGGACCTGAGCCCCCGCTTTTTTACGTCCAGGCCTGCCCTGAGTAATACCGAAGGGGGCACAGCCCCAGGACGGATCATAGGTTGAAAAGCTCGTTTAGTTCGGTTTACGTCAAGTTAGCGGCACAGATCTCAGTCACCTGACGCAAGTCGGAAGAACTTCTTACACCCCGTTCTCCTTGATTAATCACATGTGTATAAATCATTTACTTGTCTCGCAGAGGCTCAGCCTCTGCGAGGAATTGACACTAAAACAGGTTCATAATTCTCAACTGATGCCAGTCCGATCCTTCTTCATAATAACGAGCACTGCTATAAGGGTATTCTAAAGGGTTACTTACAATATTCCAGTTATCTCGCACTGGATTTTGATGTATATAGTTAAGTTTTTGTCGTAAAAAAGGGTATGTTTCTATTAACTTAATATCAGAATTCCTTTGCCAGAAACGATGATCCTGATCAGAATCACTATGTGCTGACTGTGCGAAATATTCAAGTAATACAGAAGGTTTTTCAATAATAAGATTTGGATTCCTTGAAAAAACCGGATGTAAAACAGGATGCTTATAATTATCTTCAGCTTTTAATAAATTTAACATTTCATGAGCCATAAAACTTCTCTTTCGCAGAGGCAGAGCCTCTGCGGGACGGGTTGATCGCGTCAGGGTTCTACCCTGGTGCGGTTATTATTACATTTTATAAAGAAAAAACCAGCACCAGAATTTGACAAAGAAAAATGGTGACAACCAAATATTCTGCACGTCTTGTAGCTGCCAAAACTGGCACAAATTCAGATCGAGTTTTAGCATGGGATTCATTTTGAGTTCTAATTGGATCAGCACCATTATACATTTTAAGAATATCATCAAATATTTCGGCTGCTTTAAAATTGGCATTTTTATAAAGAATGAAATTACGAATCAATAAGAAAACTGAAATTAGTGACAAGCATAGAAGGGCATATATTGTTCTAATTTTATAATTAGAAATTGATGGCAGGATTGCAAATATCGCTATTAATATCGAGTTGATAGAAATACCTGTTGACCAAATTATGGGCATTAAATTACATGCACGGAAATCATATTGGTCTCTTATACTACGATAATAGTTTTTATCACTTGTTTCATTCATATTTTATCCGACATTTAAACTTGTTATCGCGCAGAGGCTCAACCTCTATGAGGAAGTAAAGTTGTTATTCTACAAGCATTGGCTGAAGCATGTCCTGAGTTTAACGAAGGGCCAATACCACACGAGTTTAATTTTATTGTTGCATTAATGTTCAGGTCACCCGACGTAAATTCCGTTGTTGACGTAGTTTTCAATAACATTGA
>CAZJYD010000115.1:0-3440 GCA_964550205.1 uncultured Bacteroidales bacterium | reverse complement strand
TTGCAGTCCATGAAATCAACAGATCATCATCGAAGGGATCGCATATTCTGTTGTCCAAAACAACAAAAGTATCCACTCCGCATCTGTATATTAAAGAATCTCCTAAAATCACAATTTCCGGATCAGGAATTTCGTGGAAGTTGACCACTGCGGTATCTGTTTTTTCGCATAAACCGTTTACTACTTTGAATTCGAATCCATACCAACCGCATGTATCGACATATACCGTATTATCTACCCATAAGGTATCGTCTCCAGGTCCCCATATTTTAGTAAATGAAGTAGTAGGTGTTACACCGTTATCACAATCCACATTCCAGTAGGGGCTAAGTGTATATGACAAGCCACATACATCAACTGAATCTTCTGAATTAGCCTGTACGTTATATGGTTCATCGTAGAAATAAACGTTTACTGTGTCGAATACTGTATCGCAAGGATCATTCCATGCATACAGGATGAAATCATATGAACCGCAGTCTGAAACATAAGCCGTATCGTAGAGGACATCCACTCCGCTCTGTGGCAGCCATCCTGTAACCGGAGTTCCACAGCTATTTGTGATGGTAGGATTAAGTGCGTACGTTAATCCGCATACTGAGTCATCAACACCGGCGTCTACAACAGGTTCATCAAAGAATGATATTTGTACTGTTTCAAATACCGTATCGCACGGCTCACTCCAGGCGTATAACACGAAGTCGTATACACCGCATGGTGATACTGTAACGGTATCGCCGTTGAATGAGGCACCTGCTGTTTGCATCCATCCTGTTATTGGAGGTATGCATTGATATGTAACATCCGGTTTAAGTTCATATGTCAGTCCACATATCGAATCATCAATCCCTGCATCCGCTGTAGGAGTATCGACAAATGTGATGTTAACTGTATCATATACTGTGTCACAGGGATCATTGAAAGCAAAATAGATAAAATCATATGAACCGCAACTTGCTACTGTAACTGTATCACCGTTGAACGATGCTCCGGATGCACTTAGCCATCCTGTGTCAGGAGTACCGCAGCTATAAGTTACGGTCGGATCGAGTACATATTTTAAACCGCATACCGAATCATCGACACCGGCGTCAACCGTGGGTGTATCAATAAATGTAATTTCAACGGTATCTGTGTTAACACAAGGGCCGTTTGTTACTTTATAAATAAATTGATATGTACCGCAGGCTGTAACCGTAACAGTGTCTTCACTGAAGCTTGCTCCTGTTGTGTGCAGCCATTGTGTTGTTGGGTTTCCGCATTCAGTTGTGAAACCTGGATCAAGTTCATATGTCAATCCGCAGATCGAGTCATCAGGTCCCGCATCAATAACCGGTTCATCAAAAAAGTCGAAGTCTACATCGGCGCTGTCCTCGCAGACATAATTGTTTTCATAATCCCAGTTTTCAACCCACACTCTAAGTGTATATGAACCGCATGTTGCAACATCAAGGCAAAACGTTCCTGTTGTATCGGGCTGAGTGAATGTTGAATCGGGATCAGTACCCGGAGTAAATAATTTCCAGTACACACTATCATTCGGAGGTGCATAACCCCAACTAACATCGAAATCAATGTTTGCGCAATTAGGTAAACAGGTTGAATCATCAGCAGTTAGTGAAATATCCGGTAATGACCAGATGAATACCTCTGCCTGTACGGATGTTTGAGGTGTCCATTCGTACTTAAAGGTATAGGAACCCGCTACATCAACCGCATAATTCATAACATACTCATCTAATGGATCAATCCAGTGGACTGTTGCACCTGCAGGTTTGCTTATACAAGACCAAGTACCTGAATTATCATCAGGGCAGGGGGGTTGGCTTCCCTCCGTTCCTGCGATGATCCTGTTTTTTGTAAGTGTATCACCGCCGGGTGTAATACTGTCCCCAATAAAACACTTATGTGTAGGTCTGATCTTATATGTACAGGTGTCACCCCTGTTCTCGGGACCTTTGAACAAGATTGTTCCCTGATCCAGGTAGGTCATATAATGATCATAGTACCCGCCGGTAACGACTTTAATAGACTTTACCTCGGGGTTTTCGAGGGCCTCAATCAGTTCCTGATTGCTGGCCACTTTTACTTGTTTGCCCTGTTGGGCAATTACGTTAGTGCTGAACATTAATAATAACGCAGCACTAAGCACTAAAATTGATAACTTCCTCATAATCATAAATTTAGGTTCATAAAAATTTGTTTTAAAATTTAATTAATTTCAGATTTTTAAAATTTCGTGTTTTAATTTATTAAGTAAGGCCATTTGCTATAATGTAAGCAAATATAAAGCAAATATCAAGAATAAGAACAAAAAAAAATATAAATTAACTAACGCTCTTATTATTATAACCAAAGTATGTTTTCAAAGAACTAACGTGATTAAAGTATTGAATAAAAATACAAAAAAGCTAAAATAATCAATCAAATCTCAATATTTCCTGATATTAAATCCAGTAATGCTTAACAATGCAAAAACATTTCATCAAATTTTTTTACTATATATTCTTTTTTTCTGGTCGAAACCGGTACAATTGTTTTATCAAGCATAATAAGTGTTCGCCCATTAACTTTATTCAAGGTCCTTATATAGGCAATATTTACCAGGTGTGATTTGTGTGGTCTGATAAAGTCATGATCTTCAAGTAGTTTTTCAAATTTATCTATATTTTTCGAAATTACTATTTTGGTGCTATCCACAAGAAAAAAGTTAGTATAGTTTTTATCCGCTTCACATCTGATAATTTCATTAATACTTACTATATGTTCTTTTTGTGTGGTTTTAAGAACAATCTTAGGCTTTTTGTTGTTTTCAATTAGTATATTTTTTTGAAAAGGAAGATAGTGATTTTCTGATTTGGAATGATTATTTGAAATATTTTTAAAGTTATTTAAAGCTTTTCCGAGTTTTTCAATTGAAACAGGTTTTAAAATATAATCTATGGCATTACATTGAAAGGCTTCTGAAGCATATTGATTATAAGCTGTAATAAAGATCACTTTAAAATCTTTATATTCAAGTTTTTGTAACAAATCAAGAGCTGTTATTTCTTTTAATTTTATGTCGAGCAATAATAATTCCGGTTTAATGACCGGTATTTGTTTTTTTGCAATTTCGGGATCATCGTATTCGCCAACCACTTCAAATTCAGTGAAATTATTATTTATCAATGATTTCAAGATGTATATGGCATCTTTATCATTATCAATAATAACAGTTTTTACCATAACATTGCAATTAAGTTGATTAATTAAAACACACAGCTATTGTTTGAAAACAAATACTATGTTATACCCCAAAAAAAACCAGAACAATATTAACAAAAAAATGTTAATAAAGCAAAGAATAAATAATAAATAAAGACTACAAATATGTTAATTAGTGCCTGTCTATAAAGTAATATAGAGATTTATGTTGATAGATATCTCGCTGCGCTACT
>CAZJYD010000114.1:0-3563 GCA_964550205.1 uncultured Bacteroidales bacterium | reverse complement strand
TAACAGATGAATGGCCTATCAACAAAACCGGGGGTTTTTGCACAGTCTGACGGTCGCGGGTAGGCGACGTGTGCGACGACTACCGGTCTGAAATTTACATCAAGTTATGGAATTTAAATAAAATTGGCAACGGACGCTAACAGGAGCACATGGGGCTTACCCGCTTGTTGAGGCGCGTAATTTATTTTGGGAAGTACCTATAGATGTCTTTGCGGTGTAGGCACCTTATAAATTCTACTGTTGATTCAGAGATAATTAATCCAAGCCGATAATCTCCGATTTTAATTCTGTAGCTATTTTTGGTTGACTTTAGCTTTTTTAGATTTTTTTTTGATTGATATCATCCGCTTCTTGAACCCGAATTATTGTTTCAGCAACCTTAGATTTAAAAGACCGGTTCTTTAGCTTTTGAGTATCCTTTTGAAAAGACTTATCAATCTTTACTATCATCACGAAGGTCTTTCAAGAATGAATCTGTATCCATATATTCTCCTGTTTTCCCTTCTGATATAGCAATAGCCAATCCATAATCCTCTAATTCATCTTTAGACAACTTCCTGGCTGAGATACCAAGTTTTTTAGCCAATTCAATTATCAGATTCAGATCTTTATCCGATTCAGTATGTAGTAATGCACCGCTCATCTCAATATGGTTAAATTACAAAATTAGGAAATTATCTGTTTAATTCTTTATGATACAAATTATGCGCCCCAACGAATAGCTGTATGCACCGTGCGGGGTGAACAGCGACGTGTTTTCATCCCCCGATACAAAACCTGGCTAAAACCGACCACCTAAGGCACGGGAAGCCCGCCCGCATGGCGTATTACAACCTGTTGGCAACTGGGCGATTTTTCTTATCTGAACAATCTCAAATAATTATCAAATACATAAGTTCGACTTCTTTGTCCACCAGTTACCTCTTTCAATATATCCATTTTCTCTAAATCTGAAATCAATTTATACGAAGAAGGCATCGATATATCGGCAACTTCACTAACTTTTTCTGCATCTATAATCGGTCGTTGATATAAATAATCAATCACTTTTTTTGCTTTAGTTACTCTGGTTCCTAATCTTTGTATCTCTGATTCAACCTGCTTCTGTAACTGTAATATATTATCAAATGTCTTTATTCCGTTTTTTGATGTCTCAATTATTCCAACAAGGAAAAACTTAAACCATTGTGAAAGGTTACTTTTTTCTCTCACAATCATCAAATTATCATAATATAACTGCCGATTTTTTTCGAAAAAATCTGATAAATACAAAATCGGTTTTTGTAAAATCTCTTTACTTACTAAATAAAGTGGTATTAATAATCTTCCAATTCTTCCGTTACCGTCTAAAAATGGGTGAATTGTTTCAAATTGATAATGAACAAGTCCAATCTTTAATAACTCAGGAACAAATATCTCATTGTTATGGATGAATTTTTCTATGTCACTCATCAATTCAGGAACAGATGTGTGAACTGGTGGAATAAATGTTGCGTCGTTTATCGTTACCCCACCAATCCAATTTTGGTTCGTTCTAAATTCCCCTGGTTGTTTTTTCTCACCACGTACTGCTTGCAAAAGTATCCTATGTGTCTCTTTTATCAATCTTGACGAAAATGGTAATTCTTCTAACTCATTTATCGCCCACTCCATGGCTTTAATGTAATTTTGAACTTCTTCCCAATCATCTCTTTTATCAAAAGGAATATCTGCTTTATCCAGTAGAGCTTCATCAACGTTTGTCTGGGTACCCTCAATTTTGCTACTTTGAATTGCCTCCTTTATAACGTGCATGCTAATAAACAAATCAACATTGGGGATATATTTTGAATACATGTCTAATCTGCCCAATTCTCTATCCGCCTGACTGAGCAATTTCATCACCTCCATATCATCAACATGTAACTGTTTATTAATCAAAGATGGTTGGAAACTCTTGTAATATCCTTGATTTATATATTGACCGGATTTGTAATTTTTCATTTTGAATTTTTAAATAAAGATAACCATTATTTAAGTTTTCATCAATTTTCTTAAATAACAGACTCCATTATTTAAGTTTCTTATCATTTATTTAACATTTACTCCTGGGCTGAGCCTTGTTGCCAACGGTTGGCAAAATGGCAAGTGGCGGTTTGCAGGCCTCGTTATTACCCATAGATATGAATCCGGTTTCGTCAACACCGGATTCAGGCTGTGTACTTCGTACTGCCCGAATCCTTAATTGTTATGGGGCGTTTTTATTTATCAGATTTACAATAATTTTTATCAGAGTATCTTTATCTTCAGGATCACTTACAGCAATCATTAAAGTTAATGCAACGAGAGCATTGTCGTCTATTGTTTTGTTGCCGTATGAGTCAAATAGAATTTCGTTTCGGTCCAGGAAATAAATGAAATAAAGGCTGCTATTCTTTTATTCCCATCAGTAAATGAATGGTTCTTTGTTATGAAATACAGAAGATGGGCAGCTTTTTCCTCAAGAGTAGGATATAAGTCCTGTCCATCGTGTGTCTGATATATTGTTGAAATAGAGCTTTCGAATGATCTGTCTTTTTCCTGTCCAAAAAGCTCGTTTGTCTTATAAGCAGACTTAACTTTGTTTATAAGCTTCTTTGCCTCAGTATATGTAAGTTGATATGTTTCTTTACTTTTACCCTCCGGTATTTCAAGCTTTTGATAATCATACTGGTCTAATAAGTCCAGAGCATATGAATAATCAGAAATCAGTTTTAATAATGCTTCTCCCTCGTCCCCACTTAATTTCTTTTGGTCTAATCTCTATGGGGTTAGTTCCCCGAAGCTCTGCTTCGAGAAGAAGTATTAATTTTGTTAATACCTCGTGGCTCTGCCGCGAGGTAGTTTATTACACTTCCTATTATTTTTACAGTTTTCCTTAAGTTTGTCAGACGGAAGCTTTAATCTTCTTTCATTTATCGAGAAACCTTTGATCAGATAATCCTTTAATACTTTATTAGCCCATATTCTGAATTGAGTACCTCTTTTTGAATTTACTCGATAACCTACGGATATTATTGCATCAAGATTGTAGAATTTTATTTTTCGCTTTACCCTCCTGTTTCCTTCAATTTGAACTACCGAGGATTCCTCGGTAGTTGCATCTTCCTTAAGCTCCCCGTTTTTGTATATGTTTTTCAAATGCAGGCCAATTGTATCGGTATCTTTATAGAAAAGCTCAGCCATCTGCTTTTGGGACAGCCATACTGTTTCATCACGGAGTTTTACTTCTATTTCAGTTTGGCCTCCTTCTACCTGATAAATCTTGATCTCAGAGCTATTCATTAAGTTTTATTTCAAAGATACCAATTATAGATTACAGGCGCGCTTTATCAATGCCCCATAACGGTCAGCCATATGCGCCGTGCGGGAATTCAAGGCACTTTCCTGTCAAGTTGCAGAAAAGTTTGTTTAAAAAACTGCCGCTCGAAGCCGCTGCATCCCCCGCATGGCGTATTACCGCGTGCGTGTGCCCGGCATGAGCATGAGTACACGCTACTGAAAAGCTCTGGATAAATTTGTAAAATACAAATTTACAGGGAGAT
>CAZJYD010000113.1:0-3613 GCA_964550205.1 uncultured Bacteroidales bacterium | reverse complement strand
CTAGAACCAATAAAATCATGAAAAGAATTGTTGTTTTAACAGGTGCTGGCATAAGCGCAGAAAGTGGTATCAAAACATTCCGCGATGATAATGGATTATGGAAACAATACAGGTTTGAAGAACTGGCAAGTCCTTCAGCATGGGAAAGAGATCCTGAGCTGGTTCTGGAGTTTTATAATATGAGGCGCAAACTGCTTCTCGAAGCAGAACCTAATGCTGCTCATTATGCTCTTGTTGAACTTGAAAAAAAATATGACGTTCAGATAATTACTCAGAACGTGGATGACCTGCATGAAAGGGCAGGATCAAAAAATATCCTTCATCTGCACGGCGAGATCAGAAAAGCCAGAAGTACAGTTGACGAAAGCCTGATATATGACATTGAAGGATGGGAACTAAAGCTTGGCGATAAATGCAAAAAAGGTTCACAGCTAAGACCTCATGTAGTCTGGTTTGGCGAAGCAGTTGACAATATAATGCCGGCGGCAGAAATCTGTCAAACAGCAGATGTTTTTATTATAATAGGTACGTCCCTGGTGGTTTATCCTGCTGCCGGATTGATCAATTATGTACCTGAAAATAGTAAAAAATATCTTATAGACCCCCAGGCAACACCTATGGGTGTTGTCTCAAACCTTGAGATCATCAGGGAAAAAGCTGCTGAGGGAGTTCCGGAGCTTGTAGCACAAATTCTAAGTAAATAACACAAATTTTAAACTTTGTAACTCAAAATCACACAATAATGCAACATCATTATTTGTTTTTATGAACATGAAACTAATCTTAAACATATTTCTATTTATAAGCATTTTATTGTCGGCCAGCCAGATAAATAGTCAGGAGTACAGGGATATTAGGAATAATCGTAAGAAAACACAAAGCCAGAATAAAAATCAATTGGCATTTAAATATTACAGGGAAAAAAACTATGAAAAGGCCTTGGTCATCTTTAAAGAATTATTTGATAAAAATCCTACCCATGCATATTACAAGTATTATCTGAACTGTCTGATAGAGCTCAATGACCTTGAAAGTGCAGAAAAGATAATTAAAAAGCAAATAAGAAAAGATGAAGATTTTTACAATTATTACATAGATCTCGGATTTGTTTATTCATTATCTGATAAATCACAAAAGGCACACAGGCAATACCAAAAAGTACTGGAAAATTTACCAGCCAATGAAAATATGATAGTTAGAATAGCTAATTCTTTTACATACCGCAATCAAAATGATTTAGCTATATTAACATTAAAAAAGGGACAGGAAATACTCAATAATAATTCGCTTTTCAATATGAGTCTGGGAAACATATATTACCGCACAGGTAATTTCAAACTGATGATACAGGCATATCTCGATCATTTATTGTATGAACCATCTTCCCTTTCAATTATACAAAGCCGTTTGCAGCTTATTTTAAAAAGCGGTGCAGGAGATGGTATAAAGGAAATTTTAACCAATGAGTTATTAAAACGCACTCAAAAAGATCCCGAAATCAGGATTTATCCGGAAATGCTGTACTGGTTATCCGTACAGTATAAAGATTTTGAATTTGCGCTTATCCAGGCCAAATCAATTGACAGAAGATTTGACAAAAACGGAATGCTTCTATTTGAGCTGGCTGAATTAAGCAGAAACAAACAGGAATACGATGTTTCAATTAAGTCATACAATTATATTATCAACAAAATTGGAAATAAATCACCTTATTATTATAATAGCAGAGTCGGGATTTTAAAATCAAAATTTGAATATTTAAAAGACCGACATAATACCAGTGAAAATGATATCCTTGAACTTGAAGATAACTATTTAAAAACTTTGGATGAACTGGGTAAAATAAAAGAAACAGTTCCATTAATAAGGAATCTGGCAAATATTCAAGCTTTTTATCTGAATAAACTTGATCCTGCAGCTTCTTTGCTTGAAGAAACAATTGATGTCATTAATGCTTCCAAAGAAGAAATAGCCAGATGTAAAATTGAACTGGCTGATATTTATTTGTTCCGTGGTGAAGTTTGGGAAGCCACCCTGCTCTATTCACAGGTTGACAAAGACTTTAAGAACGATCCGCTGGGACATGAAGCAAAATTCAGGAATGCAAAACTTTTTTATTACATCGGAGAATTTGAATGGGCAAAAACGCAGCTTAATGTTTTAAGGGCAGCCACATCAAAATTGATTGCAAACGATGCTATGTCCCTTTCATTGTTAATAAGCGACAATATAAACAGTGACAGTACAACCGGTGAATTACTTGCTTTCTCAAAAGCCGACCTTTTATTTTACCGGAATAATATTAAAAAAGCTCTACATATTCTTGATTCACTGGAGAATTCAATTACTTATCATCCTATTATTGATGAAGTTCTGTATAAGAAAGCCGAAATCTATATTGACCAGGATAATTATGAAAAAGCCGACAGCTTACTTCAGATAGTTTCAACTGATTATGCTTTTGAAATACTTGGTGATGATGCTATGTTTAAACGGGCTGAGATAAATGAGAAAAAACTCAATAATAAAAATACAGCAATGGAACTGTATGAAAACCTTTTTAAAATGTACCCCGGTAGTGTGTATGCAGTCAGCAGCCGTAAAAGGTACCGGGAGCTCAGGGGAGATGTTGGTCAATAGTCACTTGTTTGCCATAGCAAGCGAAGGCGAACTAGTCAATAGTCATCAGTCATTAGTCATTTATTGTATATGTAATTAAATAAGAAAGCAGAAGAATGAATTGAAGATACCTTATACAAGCTAATAATTTAACCTATGAATATCCAACCTAGAAAATCTCTTGGTCAGCATTTTTTGATTGATGAAAATATTGCCCGTAAAATCATCAAATGCTGCTCACCTTCAACAAAAAATATTCTTGAAATAGGAGCAGGTACCGGTGTTCTTTCCAAATATCTGATTAAGAATAAAAATTTCAATCCGAGATTCATTGAAACCGATAGCAAAGCCATCGAAATACTGAAAGAAAAATATCCTTCGGTCACTGAAAAAATAATACATGAAAATTTTCTCACTTTTAATCCTGAAAAGACCTTTCCAGATGGATTTTCTGTTATTGGCAATTTTCCCTATAATATAGCAAGTCAGATTTTTTTTAAACTACTCGATCATCGCAATCTGGTTAAAGAAATAATATGTATGGTGCAGAAGGAATTTGCCGACAGAATAACAGCAATGACCAATTCAAAAACTTATGGAATATTAAGTGTGCTGTTGCAGGCCTATTACTCTGTTGAGTATTGTTTCACGGTTAGTAAAAATGTTTTCTATCCAAAACCCAAAGTACAATCCGCAGTTATTAAATTAATGAGAAATGATCAAAGATATCTTTACTGTGATGAACAATTATTTTTTCAGGTTGTAAAAACAGCATTTAACCAAAGAAGGAAAATGCTTAGAAACGCCCTCAAAAAATTTGGCAATATTGAATCGATTAGCAATTATGCTGATAAGAGAGCTGAGCAATTGAGCGTAAGTGATTTTGTTTTATTAACAAATGAAATTGCAACAATTTCAAGCAATAAGTAAAATTCATGCCTAGTGTAATGATTGTATAATTACCGAATTATATTTATCTTTGCCATATGGCAAG
>CAZJYD010000112.1:0-3643 GCA_964550205.1 uncultured Bacteroidales bacterium | reverse complement strand
TCAAAGATAGTAATTTATTTGCTATGTTAGCACCATTACTGCTCGCAGGGGGAGAAAAAGAGGGGGTAAAATAAACGATAATTGCAAATTTACTATTGACTTAACACTAGATGCATTTGGATTGCCGTTCGCTTTAGCGAACGGAAGATTAAATCCAACTGTTCGGTGTAGCGTCCTCGCTACACCGGTAATAAATCATTGACAGTGATATTATTATACCTGTAAATAGCAACCTTTTCAGGATGGCGTAGCGAAGACGCTACGCCAAACGAAGGGGAGGAGAAGGCAGGTTAAATGGTTGAATGCTTGTATGAATGAATGATTGTATGGTTAGACAATTTTTTGTCTTTTATCACATCACTCCAATACTCCATTACTCCATAGGAATCCAGTCCTTTCGGAGTTAATTCATGAGAATTAATAATGCGACTTCTATGAAGTCGTGTTATATTTCTGGTTGAATTGTTATATAGCAATGATACCTTCAATATCAAACAATAATAGCTAATCTGAACACAAATAAATACAATCGAATGACAACGAATTACAATTTAATTACAATGAATTACAATCAATTACCACGAATTACAAAAATTACCCTGCCTATTAACTATCCTAACTTATCCTCTCAAACCCCGTATAAGGAACCAAAACCTCAGGTATTTCAATACTATTTTCTGTTTGATTATTTTCAAGAATCGCTGCTAAAAGCCTGGGTAAAGCCAGTGCACTACCATTGAGCGTATGAGCAAGTGTGCTTTTGCCCGATTTATTTTTAAATCTCAGTTTGAGGCGGTTAGCCTGAAAATTTTCAAAATTAGATACCGAGCTTACTTCCAGCCATTTTTGCTGAACTGCCGAATAAACTTCAAAATCATAAGTCATTGCCGAAGCAAAGCTGAGGTCTCCTCCGCAGAGGATTAAAATCCTGAAGGGAAGGTTTAGTTTTCTCAGTAAGGAAGCTACATATTCTCGCATTTCTTCAAGGGTTTCATATGATCTTTCGGGATGCTGTATTTGCACAATTTCCACCTTGTCGAATTGATGAAGACGATTCAATCCTCTTACATCTTTTCCGTAAGAACCGGCTTCCCTCCTGAAACAGCTTGAATAGGCAACATTTTTAACGGGGAAATCTTCTGCTCTTAAAATAGTATCACGGTAGATATTTGTTATAGGAACTTCGGCAGTTGGAATTGGAAAAAGATTATCATCATTAATATGATACATTTGTCCTTCTTTATCCGGAAGCTGGCCCGTGCCGAATGCCGATGATTCGTTGACAAAAAGTGGGGGCTGGTATTCTTTATAACCATTAATAATTGCTTCATCAAGAAAGAAACTTATAAGAGCGCGCTGCAACTTGGCGCCTTTGCCTTTATAAAATGGGAAACCTGATCCTGTTACTTTACTGCCAAGGTTAAAATCTATGATATCGTATTTTGTGGCCAGTTCCCAGTGTGGAAGTGCCGCAGGGGGTAGCTCCGGTTTCCTGCCTTCTTCATGGACGAGTTTGTTAGCTTCTTCTGTTGAACCTTCCGGAACAAAAGGATGAGGTAGATTAGGTACCTCAAGTAATAATTTATTCAACTCTCCTGTTACATTTTCAAGCACTTCTGCTAGTTCCTGTGTTACTTTCTTAAATGCAGATGTTTTTTCTTTAAGTTCATTTGCCCCACCGGGGTTATTTTCTTTATACAATTTCCCAATTTTCTTTGCCATGGCCTTTGATTGCGCCAGGCTGTCATCCAGCGATTGTTGTGTTTCTTTTCTTTTATTGTCGAGCTGTATGATTTTGTTTATGAGATCAACGTTTGTGAAATTCTTTACCGATAAACGTTTGAGAACTTCCTCTTTGTTTTTCCTGATTTGTTGTATCTGGAGCATGTGATGAAATTTGCTACAAAATTAAATATTTTCATTAGTTAGGGTTATTTCAAATAAATTTGTTTGGATTATTTCAGGGCATGCATCACAGACGTGCGCCAGCACGGGAATAAAGATTGTAACTATACTATTTTTGTAATATCATAACTCAAATCCCAAATCTTAAATGGATGTTCGGTATTCGGATATCAATACTGCTGGAACCGGAAAGCAACCCTATGAAGATTCCAAACCCCCGTAGAGTTATCTATTTAACTATTTTGCTTTTTCCTGCATTGTTCCTCCAACAACAGATACATATGATCTGTTACCCCGTTTTTTTCTGAATTCTACAAGCCCATCGGTAAGAGCATAAAGGGTATGGTCTTTTCCCATGCCTACATTGTTGCCTGGATTATGTTTCGTGCCTCTTTGTCTTATTATTATATTTCCGGCTTTGGCAAATTGTCCGCCGAAGATTTTAACACCCAGTCGCTTGCTTTCTGATTCACGACCGTTCTGTGAGCTTCCTGCACCTTTTTTATGAGCCATGGTATGATGATTTTATTAGTTACTTCTTTGATTGTTTATTTTCCGGTTTGACTTTGTCTTCTTTGGCTTTTGCAGCCCCGCTTGTTTTCTTTTTTGTGGCAGCGGATTTTGCTTTAGTTTCTTTTTTTGTTTTTGATGATGTTTTTGTAGCGGATCTTGATATTGTTTTGCTTGTTGTTTTAGTTGTTTTTGATCCTGTCGTTTTCTTTGCCGTACTTTCCTTTTTTTCTGATGCTTTTGGTTTTTCTTCTGCTTTTGAAGTTTTCTTTACAGTTGTAATTTTTGCTGTTTTTTCCTTTGTGGTTTTTGATGGGGAAGTCTTGGCAACCGGTCTTTTAGCTGTTTTGGCCGGAGCTTTGGCAGCGGTTGATTTTTTGGGTTCCTCTTTCTTTATTTCTTTTTTCTGGCTTTCTTTCTTTGCGGTTGCTGCTTTTGTTACAATGGTTTCAGAAATACCCTCTATATGTATTTTACTTTGTAGTTGCCTGTGTCCGTTCAGCTTCTGATAACCCTTTCTTCTTTTCTTCTTAAAGACGAGAACCTTTTCACCTTTCAAATGGCTGACTACTTTTGCCTTCACTGCAAAACCTTTAACAAGTGGTTGGCCAACCTCAACTTTTCCATCATTATCTATTAACAGAACATCAGCAAATTCAACTTTTTCTCCCTCCGTATTTTCAAGGCGGTTAACAATTAATTCCTGTCCTTTTTCAACCTTAAACTGCTGGCCTGCTATATCAACAATTGCATACATTTCTTCTTGTCTTGTTTAGTATTCTGAATTTTTAGAGGTGCAAAATTAATAAAAATATTTTAAGCAACAAGCGAATTTTAAAAATTTTACACGTGAGCAATGAGTATTTATTCGATTCAAATAAAAAATAGCAGATAATTTACAATTAGCTGACTAAATAGATTCCTCAGTCGCTCCGCTCCTACGGAAAGACCGAATGCATCAGTAAAAACAAGAAAAACAGATTTCCGCCCGTGCCGGACGGCACGTTCGGACATGCCTCAGTCGCCTCCTCCGTCGGCTCCATCGGAATGACGGTATGCGCAAGGAAAATAGAAAAAAGGCTGCGCGGACGCAACTAAAATTATTATGGTGTCCGTGCAGCCTTTTTCCCTCCCTGCCACGATAGACGTCATTCTGAGCAAAAAACGTAGCGAAGCGGAGTTTTGCAGCGAAGAATCTGTTTTATCTTATACTCAGCAGTACCATTAA
>CAZJYD010000111.1:1269-3721 GCA_964550205.1 uncultured Bacteroidales bacterium | reverse complement strand
AAATAGACCTCTTTGTTGATATTGTCAGATATAAGGGCTAAGGCCGAATAATCAGACAGGTCGATTATTATGAGGATTAACTAAAATTTAAGGGCTTTAGCCCGATTTATAAAGGAACTAAAGCCCCAATGAATTTATAGCTCGATTGTTATTTTAGCTTCTTATGGCATAGCCACCAATCATAGCATTCTATTTCTCCTTTTTCTGCCTGTTTCTTCCTTTCTTTTGCAGTTTTAACATCAGTGGCGGGAGGTATTATAACATGATCTTTCAGTATTTCATTGTTTGGCCAGTTTGCAGGCATGGCGACCTTATTTTTATCGGATGTTTGCATTGCTTCAACTGCTCTTAATATCTCATCCATATTTCTGCCCAGTTCCTGAGGATAATAAAGCATTATTCTTATCCTGGAATCGCTGTCGACAATAAATACTGCCCTGACTGTATTAGTACCTTTACCCGGATGAATCAGACCAAGTGTTTCTGCTACTTTACCTGTATCTGCAATAATCGGAAATTCAATTTCAATATTCATATTATCTTTTATCCATTCTTCCCATTTAATGTGAGCAAATACCTGATCAATACTAAGCCCAATCAGTTCACAATCCAGTGCCCTGAACTTGTCATACCTTTGCTGGAAAGCAATAAATTCAGTAGTGCATACCGGTGTAAAATCAGCCGGATGACTAAATAACACAAACCATTTACCTTTGAAATGTGAAGGCAATTCGATTTTTCCGTGTGTTGTTTGAACTGTCATTTCAGGGAAATTATCTCCTAATAAAGGGATTCCTTTTTTTTCATTTGTATTTTCCATTTTATCTCCTTTTTAAAATTAATATTCGAGTCGATCTAAAAAAATAATTGACTATCATTCATTTTCTTTTATTAGTGAATTTGCAAAATTAATAAATTAACAGTTGTCAAAATAGAGTCATATGCACTTTTTTCAATATTACTTTAAATAAATATAAAGTTTTGATGAAGTATTCTAATTATATTCAAGTGTAAATAAACGTAGTAAATTCGAATTTCCAATTTTTAACTTGGAAATTCTTCCGATCAAAATTGTAAAACCCAAATTTTCTTCACCCAAAAGGCAAAATCGACTTTTTGATAATATCCACTGCTTCCATTATCTGATCTTTATTGATGACCAAAGGCGGTGCAAAACGGATGATATGATCATGGGTTGGTTTTGCAAGCAATCCGTTTTCTGCCATCTTCAAACAAACATCCCAGGCTGTTTTACCCTCTTTTGGTTTTATTACAACAGCATTAAGTAATCCCCTGCCCCTGATAATCTCAATCATATCAGAATCAATTTTATGTAATTCATTCCTGAATATTTCTCCCAGTTCCATTGCGCGTTCCGCAAGTTTTTCTTCTTTAACCACCTCAAGAGCAGCTACTGCAACTTTTGCAGCTATAGGATTACCACCAAAGGTCGAGCCATGCTCACCTGGCTTTATGGTAAGCATAATTTCATCATCAGCAAGTACAGCTGATATCGGATAAACACCTCCCGAAAGTGCTTTTCCAAGAATAACTATATCAGGGCGAACTCCTTCATAATCGCATGCCAATTTCTTGCCTGTTCTTCCAATGCCTGTTTGCACCTCGTCAGCCAAGAACAAAACATTTTTCGACTTGCACAATTCATATGCTTTTTTAATATATCCTTCATCAGGAACATAAACGCCGGCTTCACCCTGTATGGGTTCAACAAGAAAACCCGCTACATTTGGATCTTCAAGTTCTTTTTCAAGAGCAGGAATGTCATTATAGGGTATGGTAACAAATCCCGGTGTGTAAGGGCCGTAGTCCTTGCGGGCATCAGGATCTGTAGACATGGATATTACTGTTATGGTTCTTCCATGGAAATTATTTTCACAAACTATGATCTTTGCCTGATTTTCCGGTATTCCTTTTACTTTATATGCCCACTTGCGGCATAGCTTCAAGGCAGTTTCATCTGCTTCTGCCCCCGTATTCATAGGCAATACTTTGTCATAACCAAAATATTCGGTAATATATTTTTCATACAAACCAAGAGCATCATTGTAAAATGCCCTCGATGTCAATGTAAGTGTTCGTGCCTGATCAATAAGCGATCCAACTATTTTATGATGGCAATGGCCTTGATTAACAGCGGAGTATGCTGATAAAAAATCAAAATATTTTTTCCCTTCAACGTCCCATACATAAACACCCTCTCCTTTTGATAGAACAACAGGTAGTGGATGATAATTATGTGCGCCGTATTTATCCTCAAGTTGCATTGCTTTCTTTGGTGTTAATTCGTTTGATCCTTTCATAATTTCTCCTGTTTAATTATTATTATCAATTATCTGATATGGCAAAGATACAATATTTTACGGTGCTTTCTCAGGTAAAAGTGATAGCTTTCAAGAAAGACACTAACGTATAGCCAGCCAAACAGTCAATA
>CAZJYD010000111.1:0-1169 GCA_964550205.1 uncultured Bacteroidales bacterium | reverse complement strand
GTCAATATAAACTATTCCATTAGTCAATTTCATATTATCATCAGCAAATACATCAGGGGTTTTTACGATTTTACCTCCTTCGCTTGCAATTAAAAGTCCTTTACGGTTCATAGTCAAATAACCTAAGTAACCAAAAGGTATAGTCTGCGATGTGCATTCCAGCCACAGGGAATCACTTTCCAATGTAACACATAATATAACATGGTTGAATTGATTACTTGGAAATTCTTCGATAAAATCACCGGGTGTGCTTCCTGCTTTTATTAGTACAGGATAAGAATGAATGCCTGCAATTGAAAGCATACTTTGCATATAATTAACCAGGGCTTTGCAGTCACCATATTTATGCTTATGTACGAATTCAGCATTTAAACATTGCCATCCGCCCATACCAAGCTGAATGCTAACGTATCTGGTATTATTCTGCAGGTATTTATAAAGCTTTTTAATTTTATCGATCCTACCATCGTCTTTTGATAGAAGTTCCAGTATTTCCTCTTGCGACTCTGGTGGAAGTACGTCCCTGCCTGAATTCACTTCAAGAAAAAATTTTCCTATGCTTTTCCATGAATCGGTTTTGCCTGTATACTTTTCAATTTTAAAAACAGCGGGCTTTATATATAAAAGCGGGCAAATATCAGATATTCCTGGTGAATACTTCTCCCATTTAAAGGCTTTAAGATCGTGAACAATCCATTCATAGACCTTATTGCCTTTTATATTTGTTATATAAGGTTTTGTTTGAATATTTTCAATATGATATTCTATGTCAAAGTCAGGGGGTACTTCTATAACAAATTTGCTTAATTCCACAGAAACTTTTTCCTTATTTAAAAATGACCAGCATGGATAATTGATCATTCCATTAACATTTATTGTATACTCATATTCTATTGTATATGGGAACTCGTTATAAAATATCTCAAGTGTTTTGTATCTATTATCAGAGTATTCCGAAGAACCAATATTTATGGGGTAATCTGCAACTTCATGTGATTTTGTTTTTCTTACAAAATTACCCGATTGGTCATATATTCTTCCTTCTAATTTTCCAACAGATTTAAACTTGTCATAAAAAACCTTTAATTGTCCAATATCTCTTCCCTGATGGTTTAAAACAGTTGCCGCAAATTTAACATGATAACTATATCGTTTTTCATTGTTTACAT
>CAZJYD010000110.1:0-3744 GCA_964550205.1 uncultured Bacteroidales bacterium | reverse complement strand
CCTGTTTTGGGATCAATATGTGAGCATTGCTTTTCGAACTTACCATCCTTTTTAACGAACATTTTTATGGCAATTCCCATAATGGCAAGACCGATCAATATAGCAGATATTAAAAATATTTTCCAGATCAATAAATTTGAGTTTTTGCAAAATTAAATAGCTAGTGTAGTGTAATGTCAAGTATAATGTGACGGTTATTTACCCCCTCTGTCTCGCTACACTCGACATCTCCCCCTGCTCGCAGGGGGAGAAAAAGAGGGGGTAAAATAAACGATAATTGCAAAATATCGAAGGGAGAAATCTGATTACAAGTTGATTTATAAACAGAACATACAATACATACCTTCTATGCATTGAATTAACTATAATATAATGTAAACTCAATTCTATTTTGAAAACCTCCTCCTGAATTCCGCAAGGATCAATGCAGTGGCAATTGATGCATTCAATGATTCTGCCTTTTTATCATTTAGTGAATAGTCAGGTATTTTGATGTTTTGCTTAATATATTTCTGAATTCTTTGTGATATACCTTTTGATTCGTTTCCGGTAATGATCAATCCATTTGTGGTAAGATCGGTTTTGTAAATATTCATTCCATGAAGTGAAGCACCGTAAACAGGAATATTTCCAGGAACCGCTAACAGGAATTTTTCAAGATCATGATAAATAACTTTAATTCTGGCAAAAGAACCCATGGTTGCCTGTATCACTTTGGGGTTATATACATCAACGGTATCCTCTGAACAGATTATTGTATTTACTCCAAACCAGTCTGCGGTACGGATGATTGCACCCATATTTCCGGGATCCTGTATATTTTCCAATACCAGGCAGATATCTTTACTGAAATCAATATCTGATTTATGGAATTCGGGTATGTTAATAACTGCAAGTACTCCATTGGGTGTGGTCAGCGTACTAATGCGCTCCAGTTCCTTGTTATTTATTTCATTTAAATGAATGCCTGAAGTCTTTAATAGCCTTTCATTATTTTCAAGATATGATCTGAGTGCATAAATAGATTTAACAGGAAAATTATTTTCTATCAGTTCATTGACGATCTTAGGTCCTTCGGCAATAAACTCATTATGTATTTTCCTGAATTTCTTTTGCTTAAGCGAGCTTATATATTTTATTTGATTTTTTGAAAGCATATTTTAAAAAATCGATAAGGCAAATTTATAATTATTAACGGATAAACAGCAAGCTTTTCAAAATGGCGTAGCGAAGACGCTACGCCAAACGGAGATGAACAGCAAGCTTTTCAAGGTGGCGTAGCGAGGACGCTACGCCAAACTTATTAGTAGTGTAGTAAAAACGCTGTGCCAAACGCAACAGTTGTGTAGTAAAGACTTAGTGTTCGGTGTAGCGTCATCGCTACACCGAAGTGAATATTCATGATGATATATTGTATTCATAAGCAGCGAGCTTTTCAAGGTGGCGTAGCGAGGACGCTACGCCAAACAAAGGCGAGGACGCTACGCCAAACATAGGAAATTTATTTTGTATTGATAACTATTTCAAAAATATATGTATTTTAACGGATGAATTTAAAAAACAAACTTTTATGAAAATAATTACACTTTTCTTAATGTTAGCGGTTTCGGGATTCTTATATGCGCAGGAAGCCATCATCATTGACCATCAATGTATTGATCTTTCCGATATACCGGAAAAATGGATCGACAGTGCTAAAAACAAATTATTCATCGGATATGGTCATACTTCACATGGCAGTCAGCTTACTTCGGGAATGGATGCCGTTGAGTCTTATTACACTGACGGAACCTATGACTGGAGCCATACCGGTGGCCCCGGCGAATTGCATCTTTTTGAAGGATCCGGATACGGCTCGGGATATCTGGAGCTGGATTGCGGTTATAACGGATGGGACGACGAGACCAGGGAATATCTTGATGATTTTCCCGGTTGCAATGTTATAATCTGGTCGTGGTGCGGACAGGTGAATGACGTTGATCTTCAGACTCATTACTTACAACCTATGGAACAGCTTGAAAACGAATATCCCGGCGTGGATTTCGTATATATGACTGGTCATCTGGAAGGACTTGGCCCGGAGGGAAGCCTTTTTCATGCTAATCAGCAGATAAGGGATTATTGTAATGAAAACAATAAAATATTATTTGATTTTGCCGACATAGAAAAATACAGTCCGGATGCCGATACCAATTACCAGGAATATTATGCTGATGACGGATGCAATTATTATCCTCCCGGTGGCGGGGTATCTAACTGGGCTTATAACTGGCTCAATAATAATCCGGAACATGAATTGACCCGGATCTCTGATTTATGCGCAAATTGCGCCCATTCCGTCAGTCTTAATTGTGTAAAGAAAGGAATTGCCTGCTGGTTTTTGTGGGCAAGGCTTGCAGGCTGGGACGGACAACAGACAAGGATAGATAATCCGGGAAATGAAGAAACCAGCAATAACAAACCATTAATATACCCTAATCCTTTTATAGATGAGATAAATATTTCTTTTCCGCTGGAAGTGGAAAATACAGAAATAGAACTTTGTGATATACATGGAAAAGCTATGATTAAACAAATTGCCAATGGAAAAAATATAAAAATCGATTTAAGCGGTTTAAGTATTCCAAAAGGAATTTATTTTGTATTTATCAGGAATAATGATTGTTCTTATTGTCTGAAAGTTATATCAGAAAGATTCTAAAAAACTTTTATAGTATCAGGTTTTATTATTATATTTGAAATTGAAATACAAAACCGGTAAACGTGGAAAAGCCACGAATTACATTAGCATATAGTAAGTATAATGAAGATCCTGTAGTTTCATTAGCTTTTAGTTACAACCGGGAACTTATCAACAGGGTAAAAACAATAAAAGGAGCTCGTTGGAGCCAGAGCAGAAAGTTCTGGTATATTCCGGAAAAGGGATTCAATCTTCATAGTTTTTTCGAACGGTTCAAAGGTTTTGCATGGGTGGATTATTCATTATTACAAAAAACCAAACCGCAAAATGATGTGCCACAAAAACCAGAAAAACAACCAAAAGTCAGCCTTGGGATATTATCAGACTTACATAAAAAAGAGCTTAATGACTTTTACCAGTGGATGAAACAAAAGCGATATGCAGAAAACACCATAAAAATTTATCTCAGTTGCCTTTCCAAATTTTTTCGATTCTACCCGGAGAAATCAATCGATGAGATCAAAATTAAAGATATTGAAAAGTTCAATTTTGATTTCATATTACAGATTGGTTACTCATCAAAAACGCAAAACCAGTTTATAAGCTCAATTAAAACCTATTACCTGAAAATGAAGAAAATAAATCATGAGCTTGGTACACTGGAACGTCCAATGACTGAACAAAAATTACCCAAGGTTATTCCTATTGAAAAAGTACAGGAGATGTTGGCCGGTATTTCCAATATAAAACATAAAACAGCACTTACATCCATATATGCTTTAGGACTGAGGCGCGGAGAACTGCTAAACTTAAAACTAAATTGCATAAGTTTTAAAAGAGGGGTAGTTGAAATAAAAAACTCCAAAGGGCGAAAGGACAGAGATCTACCATTGCCTGAAAGCCTGAAACAACTTATTGCCAATTATTACCGTCAGAAAAAACCTGAAATATGGCTTATAGAAGGCCAGAAACCGGGAATGCCATATTCAGCTACCAGTTTAGAAAATATTTTCAAAAGAAATTTGGCAAAAGTCATAAAAAACCATACTTTTACCCTTCATAGT
>CAZJYD010000109.1:0-3746 GCA_964550205.1 uncultured Bacteroidales bacterium | reverse complement strand
CTTATGCACAGTGTTTTATGAGGGATTGTTAATAACTTTTTGCGGATTTAAGGTAATTATTTAAGTTCTGCAAAATTTGAAATTATTATTGGCTCGTTAGTTTCGGGATTGATTGGATTTTTAGTATTGAGGTTTTGTAAATGTTCGGTTTAATTATAAGCGATAAGGATACACTCAATCATTGTATTAATTTAATAACTAAAACCTTTGATGAAGCTTAGAAAAAAAATCATGGTTTCTTGTTTTTTATTCCTTGTTTAATCTGCTTTACACTTATACGGATGCTCCATTCCTGCTTTGTATTTATAATAAAACCGCTACGCGGTTTTTATGGTCTTTTGGATTTTATTTTACTACAATAATCGAACCGCTCCGCGGTTCATGTATACACTATTAATTGATTTTTAATGCTCTGATTTATAAAAAACGGCAATTTTTTTTGTTACTTCTAAAACTTAGCAATCAACCTTACATTAAGCTGCCTGGGAGTTAGGTAATTAGGTACGGCATAGTAACGGTCGTCAACGCCTTTAATCCATAAGTAGCTTACAGTATTATATGTTTGTAGTAAATTAAGCACTTCGGCAGTTATCCATAAGGATTTAAAATAGCTGAACAATCCTTTATATGGCCGCATGGCATGTTCACCGATAATTTGTTTCGAAAAGCCTATATCTACACGTCTGTAAGGAGGCAATAATACATCATCCTGGTATTGCTTTGAATTAGGGGCTCCTACAGGGAGCCTGCTGCCAAACACAAGCCTGAGATGCATCTTGTATGAAGGGTTTTTGGGGATGTAATCCTGAAAGAACAAACTGAAATTAACACGCTGGTCGGTGGGACGGCGAATATATCCCAGGTTTATCTGAGCACTGTCAACAGCATTACCGGGAGTGGTTAAATTAGCGTCGGCATCATAGAATTCATAGTAATTTTCAATATATTCTTCTGTTTTCATTATGGAAAGACTTGCCCATGATTCGATCCCTCTCACAAACTCTCCGTTAACTTTGAAATCAATGCCGGTTGCGTAACCATGAGCATTATTTTTTGCATAATACCTTATTCTAACATTGTCTACTTCATAGGGGATCAGATCATCAAGGTACTTATAATATACTTCCGTAGTGAATTTAAAAGGACGTGACCATGCCATAAAATCCCAATCCATTCCGGCAACAAAATGAAGTGACTTTTGAGCACGTATGCCGGTGTTTATATTTCCATCGCGGTCGCGCATTTCCCGGTAAAAAGGAGGTTGATAATAATACCCTGCTGAGATACGAAAAAGAATATCTTTTTGCCATAAGTTGGGTTTTATTGCGAAGGAAATACGAGGGCTGAAAAGAAATTGTTTGTTAAAGTCCCAGTAATTAAAACGTGCACCGGCAGTAAATGATATATCATTTTTATAGCCTAAAAAATCCCATGTATTTTGAATAAAGCCCGTATACCTGTTTGAACTGATTTCATTGTTTTTTCTTGCAACAAAATTCAGCAGCAGTGATGGATGGGGAGGGTTGGAATCACCCACATGATCGGGTGGTTTTGGTATGGAATAACCGGCAGAATCTATCATTTGCCATTCTTTTAGTTGGTCATCAATTATTTCGTGCTGGTATTTTACACCCCATTGCAAATGTTTATTATCTAAAGTATAGGATCCCCTGTGTTCAATATTATAAACGTTTGCATAAAGATTGTTTCTTGCATGATTAATATAAGTTCCAACACCCTGCACAGCAATGGCATCTCCAAACTGTTCATTGCCAAAAGAACTTTCCAGTCTGCCAATCCAATACTGCCCTTCCAGGTCGTAGGTTTCTTGTTCAGTGGTTCTGAAGGCAGATGACGTTAATCGCAGATTTAAATCTTTGCTGGGATGGTACTGCAATGAAAGCGCTCCCAGCATAGTTTCATATCGGTCGATTTCCTGCCCGTTAAAATACACTTTAAGCTTATATGCCTGGCTAATGGTACCCCATTTAGTTTCACGGTCCTGAGGAACAAGCTTATAGGAGTTAACGGAATAATTACCGAGGAAGGATAGTTCCCAGTATTTGTTAAACCGGTAATTTAAAAGTGTTTGGACATCCGTAAAAGAGGGTTTGTAATCGCCTTTCGTTTGCAGCCCTTTAAGTATATATTGATTTGACTGATACCGTATTCCTGTTAAATATGAAAATTTCTGATCTTTGGTTGCACCCTCAATATGAGCTTTGGCTCCGAGCAAGCTTCCTGATGCGGAGGCTTTGAAAGAAACAGGTTTCTTATATTGTATATCGAGAACTGATGACATTTTATCACCGTATTTGGCACTGAAGCCACCGGCAGAAAACAGTATGGAGGAAACGAGGTCGGAATTGATAAAACTCAGTCCTTCTTGTTGCCCTGATCGTATTAAAAAAGGTCTGTATATCTGTATGCCATTCACATACACAAGGTTCTCATCAAAATTACCTCCCCTCACCGAGTACTGAGAACTGAGCTCATTGCTCGAGGATACACCCGGCATGGTTTTAATAAGGTCTTCAATATTTCCTCTTATTGTTGGTATGACCTCTGTTTCTTTGGGATCGAGACGGATAAAACTGGATTGTTTTATTCTTTTTTCGCGGATTACAACATCAGGTAACTCTGTGGTAGAAGGATTCAGTTCAATGTTAAGTTTGTGTTTTTTGCCAGCATCAAGGTTTAGTTCGATCTCTTTTTTTTCAAATCCGATGCATGATATTACGATTGTTATTTCTTTACCGGAAGGTACTGATAAGATAAACTCTCCATTTGCATCCGTTGAGGTTCCAATAGAATATTCCGCAACAGTAATGTTTACAAGGTTGAGATTGTTTTTGTTAGTATCGGATATCCTACCGGTGATCAATGCATTCTCCTGACCGAAAGAGTTCAGGCATAAAAACAAAGCTATGACTATTGTATAAAACTTAATATTTTGCATTAAACTTTTAAACGTCACAAAGCCGAATCTATTTCTCCCGCTTGAATTTTCCTTCGCGCCATGCTTTGATAAATTTTGCCCAGGCAAATGGATTCAGTATTGAAATAGGTTGGGTTTGACCGGCATAATATAGTTTGCTTGTTTGTCTGTCCATGTATTGTCTGTAATTCATGCTTGAGCTCATCCTGAAGTTTTCCGCCCGCATGCGCATCTCTTCCTTATCAAGGTTTTTTCTTGCAATCTCAATATCATCATCGGGGATCTCTAAAGTTAAAAATGCCTCCTTAAACTGTTCTACTGTTGGCCAGGGATAAACAACAGTTTCGGCAAGCATTATAGTATCCCTTGTCATTACCTGAATAAGTGAATAACGATGACCCGTTATAGTGTCGGGGATGATAAACCTGTCACTTTTAAATCCAACCGCTGAAAACACTATTGTATCGAGCTTCTGTGCAACAAAAGAAAAGTATCCGTAAAAATCACTTATTGTTCCCCTGTTGGTATTTGAAATGAGAATATGTGCAAAGGAAACGGGACGTATGCTGTCGGCAGTAACTACTACCCCTGAGAATTGTATAAGCTCATCATCGGATTTTTCCTGAGATAATGAGGATTGAAGCGAGAATAAACATATTAAAGGAAAAATTATCAGTATTTTTTTAAGCAGTGACATCAGGTATTATTTGTCTGTTTTTTCTATTGGCAAATATATTTCACATTTACTAAGTACGGAATACTTTTAACGATTCTTAACAATATTTATTTCAGAATGATAACACATGAA
>CAZJYD010000108.1:0-3907 GCA_964550205.1 uncultured Bacteroidales bacterium | reverse complement strand
TAAATATATCTATATATCAGACAAAAAAAATATAGACAGGGTTGTCACAACGTTGTCACAATCTGAATAAAACATATTAAAAAGTAAAGACTGCTAAAAATTTTTTATTTTTGCATGAAATATAAATAGCGTAAAAATTTGATAATGAATATATTAATTACCAACATAGAGAAGCTGGTGCAGATTGAAGACAGTAAAAGAAAAATGGTTGCCGGTGAGCAGATGTCGGAGCTTAATACTTTAGAGAATTCCTATTTAGTTATAAGTGAGGATAGGATAGAGGGATTCGGGAAGATGGATGATTTGAATGAAGAAAAATTTGGACAATACAAACATTTGGATGCATCGGGACGTATGGTGTTTCCTTGCTGGTGTGATAGTCATACACATCTGGTATATCCTGAAAGCAGGGAGATTGAATATATTGATAAGATAAAAGGACTTTCTTACGAGAAAATTGCAAAGCGGGGTGGTGGAATTCTTAATTCGGCAAGAAAGATGCAGAGTATTTCAGAGGAAGAACTTTATGAAGGAGCCATGGAGAGGTTAAACGAGGTTATATCTTATGGTACCGGTGCTGTTGAGATAAAAAGTGGTTATGGATTAACTCCGGAAAGCGAACTGAAAATGCTGCGGGTTATTAAAAAATTGAAAGAAGATTCTCCGGTAACTATTAAATCAACTTTTCTCGGTGCACATTCAATTCCTGCCGAATACAAAGATAAACCTGATAGTTATGTAGATGTTGTTATTAATGAAATGCTTCCAATGGTAGCATCGGAGGATTTGGCTGATTATATAGATGTTTTTTGCGACAGGGGCTTTTTTACTATTGAGCAAACAGAGCGCATACTTGAAGCAGGGCATAAATATGGTTTAAGGCCCAAGATCCATGCCAATGAACTGGACTATTCAGGAGGCATACAAGTGGGTGTTAAATATAATGCATTGTCGGTTGATCATTTGGAATATACGGGGGAAGATGAAATTGAAGCATTGAAAAATTCAGAAACGATGCCAACGATATTACCGGGTGCTGCTTTTTTCCTTAATATGATTTACGCTCCGGCACGTAAGATGATAGATGCCGGTTTACCTTTGTGCATGGCAAGTGATTTTAATCCTGGTTCCTCACCCTCAGGTAATATGCAGTTCATCCTTTCTTTAGGAAGTATTGCATACAGATTGCTACCTGAAGAAGGTATAAATGCAACAACCATAAATGGTGCTTATGCAATGGGTTTGAATGATGAGTTAGGTAGTATTGCCGTTGGTAAAAAAGCCAATGTTTTTATAACCAAACAAATACCCAATTATGAATTTATGCCTTATTATTATGGGAGTAATAAGGTAGATTACGTAATTTTGAAGGGTAAAATCGTAAAAGGATGAAAATTAAATCTCTAAATATTAAGAATTTTAAATCTTTAGTTGATATAACAATTGAAGAGCCGAATAACTTTAGTGTTTTTGCAGGGCCGAATGCTTCAGGGAAGTCGAATATTTTTGAGGCTATTGAAATTATAGACTTCATTCAAAATGCTGCAAAACATCCCGGTTGTAAAAGTGCAAAATATTTTATAAATAAATTGAAAATTTTATCCAAAGAAAAAGAATGAATCTATGAAAAAAATTATCGAGTGCGTACCAAATTTCAGTGAAGGAAAAGACAAAAATGTAATAAAGCAAATTACCGATGAAATAGAAAATGTTGAAGGTGTTAAGCTTCTGGATGTTGATCCTGGCATGGCTACCAACAGAACTGTGGTTACATTTGTTGGTGAGCCGGAGCAGGTAATTGAAGCTGCTTTTCAGGCGATAAAGAAAGCTTCAAAGGTTATTGATATGAGCAAGCATAAAGGTGAACATCCACGCATGGGTGCAACCGATGTTTGTCCTTTGGTGCCTGTGTCTAATATTACCATGGAGGAAACTATCGGGTATGCTAAGAAACTTGGCAAGAGGGTAGGGGAAGAACTTGAAATTCCCGTATACCTTTATGAGCATGCTGCAACAGAAGAAAAACGTAAAAACCTTGCAACAATAAGGTCTGGTGAGTATGAAGGTATGCCGGATAAGTTGCTTAAACCCGAATGGAAACCCGATTACGGCCCGGCAAAATTCAATGCCAAAGCAGGTGTAACTGCTGTTGGTGCAAGGGATTTTCTTGTTGCTTTCAATATTAATTTGAATACAACTTCAACAAGAAGAGCTAATGCAATAGCTTTTGATGTTCGTGAGAAAGGACGTGTAAAAAGAAAAGGCAATCCATTGACAGGTCCTATAGTAAGGGATAAAGATGGTAACAAGGTTTGGATACCAGGTTCTTTGAAAGCAGTTAAAGGTATAGGCTGGTTTATTGAAGAATATGGCGTAGCCCAGATATCTATGAATCTTACAAATATTAGTATCACCCCTGTACATATTGCATTTGATGAGGTTTGCAAAAAAGCTGATGCACGAGGTGTAAGGGTTACCGGCTCCGAACTGGTTGGTTTGATACCTCTGAAAGCCATATTGGATGCAGCAAAATATTTTCTGAGGAAACAAAAACGCTCACTTGGAGTTTCAGAAAATGAATTGATAAAGATAGCTGTCAAATCGATGGGATTGGATGAGCTTAAGCCTTTTAATCCTAAGGAAAAGATTATTGAATATATGATCGAAGAGGATGATAAGAAACGCCTTGTTGACATGCCTTTGAATGACTTTGCAGATGAAACGGCATCTGAGTCGCCGGCACCGGGAGGCGGATCAATATCAGCTTATGTGGGCTCGTTAGGAATTTCGTTGGGAACAATGGTAGCAAACCTCTCTTCCCATAAAAGAGGTTGGGACGACAGATGGGAAGAATTTTCGGAATGGGCTGAAAAAGGCCAGAATATAAAGGATGAGCTAGTTAACCTGGTTGATGAAGATACAAACGCTTTTAATAAAATAATGGATGCTTTCGGACTTCCGAAATCTACTGGTGAAGAGAAAGAAGCCAGGGCAAAAGCAATAGAAGATGCTTCAAAATATGCTATGGAGGTGCCTTTTAAAGTTATGCAAAAAGCATATGAATCAATGGAGATAATTGAAGCAATGGCTAAGATCGGCAATCCAAACAGCGTGTCTGATACCGGCGTAGGTGCTTTATGTGCCAGAACCGCTGTTATGGGAGCCTATCTTAATGTGAAAATAAATGCTGCAGGTGTGGAGAATCAGAAATTCATCAGCCATATCATAAATGATGGTATGAGTTTGGTAAAGAAAACCCATACAAAGGAGGAAGAAATATTACATCTCGTTAATCAGAAAATAGCAGAGTTGTGATATAAGGCTTATATTACTCCAATGTACATTTTATTTTAACAAATTCTCTATATCAATTTATTTTAATTTTGTTATTGAAAATCTGAAAACCCCAAAATCATGGTCAAACATGTCGTAATGGTAAAGTTAAAGGAATTTGATTCAAAAGAGGAAAAACAAGAGAAGGCCAAAAAGTTCAAAAAGATGCTGGAAGATCTGGTCGACAAAATTACCGAACTAAAAGCAATGGAGGTTGGCCTGAATTTTAATCCTAATCCGGTTGCTTATGATGTAGTTCTGATCTCCGAATTTGAAACCATAGAAGGCCTGGAAAATTACAGGAAACATCCTGAGCACGTTATAGTACTTGATTTTCTAAAAGAAATAATGAATAATACCGTGGTGGTGGATTATGAGATTTAATTGGTAGTCAATGGTCATTTGTTAACAGTGATCAGTGATCGGTAATCAGTGTGTACTTGCCTGAAATAGGTTGACCTTTTTTTGAACATATAAAATTTGCATTAGTTTTAGCCAATGAGTAGTAAAGACCGGAGACCTTTGATTATTAAATGTGCAATGCTCATTAATTAATAATCCAACACCTACGGAG
>CAZJYD010000107.1:0-3960 GCA_964550205.1 uncultured Bacteroidales bacterium | reverse complement strand
CCTAATCGTTTAATACTTTCGGGTATTTCAACTATTTCCCAGAATGGTTCCTGTGAAAATGAATGCAAAGTCATCAATAATAATATGAATAAGCTAATTTGTTTAAACATGATTCAAAGTATTAATTATAAAAACAATAATCTAACCTGAATAATTCATAAACATGACTTCCGGTTAAATTTACACAAAAATATTATCCTGTCACGTTAACACATTTTATAAAACTACATATAAGGTGTATTTTGATTGACGTTATATAAGAACAGGGCATATTTATCCCTGTCAGATATCTGATATGTTATTGGGCGAATATGATAGGATGTAAAGAACGAGAGGTCGTTTGTATTTCCAGCTACATTCTCAAAACTTCAAACATCCCGAAACATTTCTCAAACACCCATCTGTTGTAGAATGTTACAGGTAATTCTATCTTTACTTTTGTTTTCAGGATTTTCACCCTTGCAGCTACTTTAACCAGTTTGAGTTGTATGGTTTTCATGGTTGCTTTGCAGAACTCGGTTCCTTTCAGTACCTCATTTTGTAAAGCATGGATCAGAACATAAGCAGCAGAATGCAAAAACAACCGGAACTTATTTGCCATAAAGCTATTGCACGACATGCGGTCTGATTGCAGGTATGTTTTGTGATCTTTTATCCTTAACCCGGCTGCACCTCTGATACAATAGCCCTGTTCATACAACGCCCTTGCCCTGACGTTTCTCAGACTACTGACAATAAAGCGGACATTGGTTCCCATGATGATCAGGGTGTCTGGCCAATGTTCATGGAGATAGTCAACCAATTTTCTCATCAGGGAGAACACGTTATACTTTTATTTTTTCGGCCTGGTTTCAGAATGGTGGTTATCAGTTTCCCTGTTATTCCTTTATAGATGTGCAGAGGCATATAGCAATGATCACCATAGTATGTATTGAATGAAGATAACTCCTGTTGTCCGTATAAAAAAGCGTTTGTATCGTCACAATCAAGAATAATAAAATCCGGTGCCTTATCGTATGAGGCAATAAAATTATCAACGAATGCCTTTCCCATCTTATATAACTCCACTCTCCCTGGTGTGTTTTCCAAACGGCACATGGTTGGCTGACTGGCAAGGGATTGTTCATTACCGGCACATATTTTCAATATGCCATCATTCCTCAACCTGTTTTCTGTTAAATTCTGATAGTTTGAATAATGTTAGTGAATGAGATTCCGGAGAATTTGTTTGGTCGGTCCCTGATAATTTTGTACTTTTATTCATGGGGTAAATTGTTTATTTTTATCACCTCAAAGATATTGAATATCAATGAGGTAACAAAATACCTACCCCTTTTTTTTTATATTTTTATGAATTATTCAGGTAAGAAAGATTACAAAACTCTTAAAAATAAAATTAAATAAATGAAAAAAGCAGCATTAATTACCGGTGCATCAGGCGGCATAGGTATGGAGCTTGCCAGAATATTTGCAAAAGAAAATGATTATAACCTCATCCTGGTTGCCAGGAGTGAGGATAAATTGGAAGCCCTAAAAGATGAAACAGAAGCAAAAAGCAAAATTCAGGTTCATGTACTTGTAAAAGACCTTGTGAAGCCGGAATCAGCTTCGGAAGTATTTGATTTTGCCAAAGATATGAATGTGGAGGTATTGATCAATAATGCCGGCTTTGGCGATTACAGCCTCTTTCATGAGTCTGATCTTCAACGGCAAACCGGAATGATCGATCTTAACATCAGAACCTTAACCGTTATAACCCATTTATTTTTACCGGAAATGATCAAAAACAAAAAAGGCAGAATAATGAATGTAGCTTCAACAGCAGCTTTTCAACCGGGACCCTATATGTCGGTTTATTATGCTACCAAGGCTTATGTTCTTTATTTTTCGGAGGCTATTGCGAGTGAACTTAAGGATAAAGGAGTGACTGTAACTGCATTATGCCCCGGGCCGACAACAACAAATTTCCAGTCTGCTGCCAATCTGCAGGAATCCAAATTATTTAACTATATGAAATTTACCACTGCTACTGAGGTAGCTCAATATGGTTACAAAGCTATGATGAAAGGCAAAGTCATTGCCATACCAGGTGGCATGAATAAATTCATGGCGAAATCTGTACGCTTCTTTCCAAGGAGGATGGTTACCAATACGGTAATGAAAATGTCGAAGAAAAACTAAAAATTATTAGCGGCAAAAATTTATTACTTAGTTAATTATTTGTTACCAGGTTATTACAAAATAGTTAAATAACTGAGCACCAGTAAATATTTTTGAATTACTTTCATTAAGAGAATTATTTCAACAATTATCTTTGCAAAAAAATGAGATATGAGAAATTCTTTTCCAAGAACAAAAGTTGTTGTCACTATAGGACCTGCATCGGCCGATGAGGATACTATTCGCCGAATGTTGCATGAGGGAGTGGATGTTTTCCGTTTGAATTTTTCTCACGGGAGTATTGAGGAACATCAGAAAACAATAAGCATAATAAGAGATCTGAACCGGGAATTGAATAAAAATGCTGCTATTCTTGCCGATCTTCAAGGACCAAAGATAAGGGTGGGGGAGATGCAAAATGATAAAGTTGAACTTGTACAGGAACAGGAATTGATCATTACAACGGAAGAGATAAAGGGAACTAATGAAATGATCAATGTTGCTTATGATCAATTTGCAAAAGATGTAAAAAAAGGAGAAACAATACTACTGGATGACGGTAAAATAAAACTCATTGTGGTTGATACTGATAATAAAAAAAATGTTAAATGCCGGGTTATACATGGCGGAGAACTTATGTCACGCAAAGGTGTAAACCTGCCCGATTCCGATCTGTCGCTGCCCAGCATTACCGAAAAAGACCTTGAGGATGCAGATTTTATTATAAATAACAATGTAGACTGGATAGCTTTGTCTTTTGTGCGGAAAGCCAAAGATATTGCCTCTTTGAAGGAAGTTATAAAAAAGTATAAAAGTAAGGCACGAGTCATTGCTAAAATCGAGAAGCCTGAAGCCCTCAGTGAAATTGATGAGTTAATGGAAATTTCAGATGCTATCATGGTTGCGCGTGGCGACCTCGGTGTGGAAATGCCTTTTGATCAGATACCACTTATACAAAAAGACCTGATGAAAAGATGTATTGAAAATGCAAAGCCTGTTATTATTGCTACCCAGATGATGGAAAGCATGATCAGCAGTTTCAGGCCTACCCGTGCTGAGGTAAATGATGTGGCAAATGCAGTGCTCGACGGTGCTGATGCTCTCATGCTGAGTGCCGAAACATCCATTGGAAAATATCCCGTGGAGGCTGTTAAAAATATGAGAAAGATTATTTCCTGGACAGAGAAAGAAGGATATAGTTTTTACAGAGGACATAAACCTTTTAAAGAAAAAGAAGATTACCTGCCTAATTCGATTTGTTATAATGCACAGAAGATGGCAGAACAAACCGGAGCAAGCGCTTTAATTACGTTTACACACTCGGGTAATACAGTATTAAATGTAGCCAGTTACCGTCCGCATGCCAGAATATATGCTTTTACAAATGATGAACAATTATTGAGACAATTTTCCCTTGTCTGGGGTGTTGAAGCATTTCTGTTCAGTATGAGGGAATCCTCCGATGAGTTTTTTGATCAGACAACCGCATTCTTACTGGAAAAAGGTTTTGTTGAAAAAGGTGAAATCCTTATTCATATTGGTAGTATTCCTATACCATTAAAAACGGACACCAACATGATGAAGATCATTTACGCGTGACCGTGTATTAATTTCCACAATTACTTCAAGTAAGTGTAAATGTATTATTTCTTCTTATTAGTTCAATGTAACTGGTGCTATTTATAAATACTTAACTGACTGTAATACATTAAAAAGAAATTATTAATATGAAAATAAATATTGAGATAAGAATTCATGGCAAAGAATTTTCATTTATGTTATTAGAACAAAAAAAACTAA
>CAZJYD010000106.1:0-4263 GCA_964550205.1 uncultured Bacteroidales bacterium | reverse complement strand
TAATACCACCTACACCCGAAATACTATGAATAACATCTGGCAAGCAGTAAGAAAGGACACAACAAAATAATAAGACATATTAGTAATAATACTTGCATATTTTCAAGCTTATTGTACTTTTGCCCCACCATGATCAGTTTAAAAAAACTTATTATTAAACAGTTAGTCGGTATCCTTCTGGTAGGGCTTATGGGTTTTATTCTTATTAATAAATCCGTATACATGCATGCCCACCGGCTGGATAATGGTAAAATAATTGTTCATGCACACCCCTTTAATAAATCTACCGACGATAAGCCCGTTAAGTCCCATCATCACAGCAAAGCAGAACTGATATTTATAAACGTCTTTAACTTTTTATCATTTCTTATATTTCTTCCTTTTGTTCTTCGTCAAATTATTACCAGGACTGAATATTACTTTTTTGAAATATGTCATTATTATAAAACAACTATACTAAATGTTCATAGCAGGGCACCTCTGTTGTTGCATACGACAGTGTTTTATACTGGCTTCAACAGATGAACACATTGCAGTCAGAATACAACCTTGCTTTTGAACATCTTATGGCAGGTAATTTTTCTATGATGGATACTGTGCTGATAAATATTGAAACAAACTATGATCTTACAGAGGAACAGCAACTTTCATACGATGATTACCTTGTCTTTTTTGATTTGTTAGAAGATTTAAGAAGCCAGGATAAATACATAGATGAAGCTACACAAGATCAAATTAATATACTTTTAAGCCTTGCAGCATATTACAATACATATCCCGGTATATATGCCCGTAATGCATTAATTGCTATTAAGGAGATAAATTACAATGAGCCATATATACTGCCCGATCCTAATAAATCGGCTATTGCTGATGAATTTCCAGGAAAGTCTCCGGAAAATAAAACATATCTTAAAGTTTATCCTAATCCGGCAAATGATTATATAAATGTTGAATATGCTATTTATGGTGTTGACAAAACGGATAGGAAAAAGGTAATACTTCTTTTAATAAATGATGCCGGTGGTAAATTAATAATGAAAAAAGAGCTTAAGAGTGTTAAGGATAAATTGGTAATACCCACAGGCAATATGAATACAGGTATTTATTTTTGTAATTTAATTTATAACGGCAGATCAGAAAAAACCGCTAAATTTACAATAATAAACTAACTTTTATTAATACAACTTTCCCATGTAATTATAGCATGGGGAAGTTTAAAATAAACATAATATGAAAAGAATAATACTTATACTGTATTGTATAGTTTTTATTTCTGCTGCAAATTCCCAGGAATGGATAAGAGTTTATGGTGATGAGTCCAGTGCCGGTGGCAAATATGTAATTGAAACCTATGATAAAGGTTATATATTTCTTGGCCCGAAAAACAGCTATAAATATGCATGGATAGTAAAAACCGATATTAATGGTAATATTTTATGGAATAAAAGAATTGGAAATAACTCTTCGAAAACGATCCCTAATAATATAGTACAAACTAATGATATGGGTTATATATTTTGCGGAGGCACAAGTAAATGGGATCCATATAGTGATGCATTTATTCAAAAACTTGATGTATGCGGTGAACCTGAATGGTGTAAAGTATTTAACTCGAGAAGTTATGATTATGAATCTGATTATGGGCAGAGGGTAAAACAATTATCCGATGGAGGATATTTGTTTTTAACACGCTATCTTGGTAAAAATCCTTACCAAAGAATACACCTGACTAAATTTGATGAAAACGGCAGTATGGTATGGCAGCATGTATATGTCCAGGCAGATCCGGGAATTTTTAATGAAGAAGGCTGGGATCTTACTATTGTAAATGATAACCGTTATCTGATAACCGGATGGTGCTATTATCCTGATCCTGGTGATTCTATTGTAGGCTGGCGCAGACCTCTGTTTATTATGACAGACAGTTTGGGAGAAATAGTTTGGGAAAAACCCTGGGTTGTTGACGGATATTATGTTGGAAGTACCAGGGCATCTGTTGTTGACTCAATTGGTAACATATATACTGCAGGTAAAGTATACATAAGAGATGAAGCTGATAACCTGCCTGCTTTAATAAAAACAAGCCCTGAAGGTGATGAACTGTATTATAATTCTGTAATTGAAGAAGACGCATGGGGAATATGTACAACAATAGAGTGGATAAATGACAGTACATTATTTATGACAGCCGGTTGGGAAGATAACTTTGATAATACACATGATGCATTCTTAAAAGTAGATACCCTTGGTAATTTGATAGATTCGCTTAATATTATACCACCCATGAGTAATGGAATATACTGGACTATTAGAACTTTTGATGGTAAATATGTAAGTGTTGGAACAGATTATGACGGTAACTGGGATATGTATGGCTTTAAGGTAAACGAAAACATGGAGTATGACAGTATTTACACCAAGCAGTTTGTATACGACAGTTTGTGTAACGATAGTATAACCTCGGAAACATATGATCTTAAATGTGATATAGTAACAGATATAGATGAGCCTTTTACAACAGCAGAAGGCAGCAAAATGAAAATATATCCCAATCCTGCCACAGATGTTGTAAATTTTAGTTTGCCGGAATATATTATAACAGAAAGTAAAAGCAGTCACTGGCATATAACCAGGGTTAACTATAAATACCATGGCATTTTCAGGATAGAAATACATGATACATTCGGCAGAAAGGTAAAGACCATTGAAGTGCCTGAAGGCGAAAGAAAGACAAACCTAAACGTTTCAGAACTCAAGCCGGGTCTTTACGTTGCCGCTTTATTTAGAAAAGGTAAAATAATTTGTAAAGGTAAGTTTTTGATAGTAAGATAATTTTTACTGAGTTGTCGTGCTTGCCGAATCCGCTGGTAAGTGGAAAAGGCAGGTTGAATGGTTGGATGACTGTATGATTGGATGATTGGACATCTTGAAATCGCCAAATCGTTCAATCGATCAATCGTTATATCGTGCAATTAATAAACTTTATTTGGTAATCATAACATATCTGGGAGTATGATTTGATTTGACGATGTAACGACGTAGCGACGTAGCGATTTAGCGATTTGTGTCGTTGTAAGATGCAAAATTAAATCCAGCCGTTCGGTGTAGCCTCCTCGCTACACCGATAATAAACCATTAACCATGATCTTATTATACCTACAAAAGGCAACCTTTTCAGGTTGGCGTAGCGAAGACGCTATGCCAAACGAAGGGTGGTTGTATGATTGGACAAATCGCCAAATCTTTCAATCGCCAAATCGTTATATCGTGCAATTAATAAACTTTATTTGGTAATCATAACATATCTGGGAGTATGATTTGATTTGACGATGTAACGACGTAGCGACGTAGCGATTTAGCGATTTGTGTCGTTGTAAGATGCAAAATTAAATCCAGCCGTTCGGTGTAGCCTCCTCGCTACACCGATAATAAACCATTAACCATGATCTTATTATACCTACAAAAGGCAACCTTTTCAGGTTGGCGTAGCGAAGACGCTATGCCAAACGAAGGGTGGTTGTATGATTGGACATCTTGAAATCGTCAAATCGCCAAATCGTTACATCATGCAATTAATAAACTTTATTTGGTAATCATAACATTTTTAAGAGTATGATTTAATTTAGCGATGTAACGATGTAGCGACGTAGCGATTTAGCGATTTAGCGATTTGTGTCGTTTGTTAGATGCAAAATTAAATCCAGCCGTTCGGTGTAGCGTCCTCGCTGCACCGATAATAAACCATCGATCGTGATCTTATTATACCTATAAATGACAACCTATTCAGGTTGGCGTAGCGAAGACGTTATGCCAAATCCAAGGGTTAAAACCATATGAATATTTTTATAATGCGACTTCTACGAGGTTGTGGGTTTTGCTTGGTTAATAATTTCTACAATAATGTGACTTCTCTGAAGTCATTGTTGCAATATGGCTAAATGCCCACAACAATAATGTGACTTCTACGAAGTCATTGTTTATTTACGATTAAAAGCATATTCTAATAAATTACTTTCTAAGGATCCTTGTTTGATTTTTATTAAAAGCTCTATTTAAAATTTTCAGCCAGATAATTCCTTAGCATATGTTAGATCATTGATCCCGTCAGGATCACATTACTGTAGCAAAAAGTATTACAAAGAAATTATTACGACCTCGGAGAGGTCGCATTATAAAAGAACCGGAATAATGGTCGTTAGTGAAAAACCATTAAATCATCACCATATTATTTTTATAATAATTCTTTACTATTTTTGAAAT
>CAZJYD010000105.1:3644-4282 GCA_964550205.1 uncultured Bacteroidales bacterium | reverse complement strand
TCGAAGTTTTTTGGTTTTTTTTGAGTTTCAATTCCATTATGGTTCGATTGATAGGATTAGTTGATCCACCGGAGACCTCAGAAAGCAGTAATTTCAATTCCATTATGGTTCGATTGATCCCGATGTAGAGTTTCTATGCAAAGCGGTGAATTTAGTAATAATTTGGAATTTTTTCAAATGCTTTGCCAAGAAACTCTTTATCGGGATTCCATTATGGTTCGATTGATAGATTTTCAATATTCAGGTTTGAATGGAATGCCTACAAATTTCAATTCCATTATGGTTCGATTGATAGTTCGTATTGATTTTATGTGTTTTTGTATATATGCCATTTCAATTCCATTATGGTTCGATTGATAGAGGAATGTTCCGTGACAAAGACGTGCATACTCTGTTATTTCAATTCCATTATGGTTCGATTGATAGTTCCACGCACCTCCTTGTAATTTCTTTTCTCTTCCGTAATTTCAATTCCATTATGGTTCGATTGATAGGATACAACATCAATTAAGATTAATTATAAATTATTAATTTCAATTCCATTATGGTTCGATTGATAGCATATACGCTTTTTGTTTAATCAACTTTTCATTTTTATTTCAATTCCATTATGGTTCGATTGATAGTATCCTACCTTT
>CAZJYD010000105.1:0-3544 GCA_964550205.1 uncultured Bacteroidales bacterium | reverse complement strand
TATAAATCGGATCTCATTTGCATTATTTCAATTCCATTATGGTTCGATTGATAGTAAATACTTATAAACTAATTGCCTTGATAAATAACAAATTTCAATTCCATTATGGTTCGATTGATAGTATCCTACCTTTTATAAATCGGATCTCATTTGCATTATTTCAATTCCATTATGGTTCGATTGATAGTGAACCCCCTATGTGTTGACAAAAACAGGCCACAAAAATTTCAATTCCATTATGGTTCGATTGATAGCTAATATCATATTGTATTTTAGTTCATTAGTTGCATCATTTCAATTCCATTATGGTTCGATTGATAGAGAATGTCCTGTAAACAATGCACACATACATAAGTGATTTCAATTCCATTATGGTTCGATTGATAGCCGCTGGAGTTTCCAGAAAAAATACCCTCTTTTCAAGGGCTTCAGACGTCTTATTTGTACAAATATACATCTTTTTCTTTACGATCTGTAATCATACTATTTTACCCGGGCTCCGACGACTTCAGCAAAAAAGCCTTGGTAGCAGTTTCAGGCAACTTTACAAGAAAAACCAAAGCATGATTTTTACTGTTTAACCTACTACCTGACTAAACCGACGACTATAAAAAACGCTCAAGCCCGCTTTTTTCCATTCCAATGATCTGTTTTTCAAGCCATTTTTCCTGCCTGGTCTTGAATATAATCAAACTATCTTCTTCTTCATCCATGATTCCTTTCGCCTTATTGATCAATTCTTTTAGTTTTACTTTTGTTATTTCACCTTCAAAAACCGAATTTTGTATCCAGTTTACATATCTACGGCAGAGTTTTAACATTTTGCCTACCCGCTTTTCGTTTACATCATATACCAGGATTATATACATATCTTTTTGGTTTTTGTTTGTTTTTTGATTGATTGAGCCGGATTGAGATGAAAGGGTGTTTTTCTTTCTCTTTTAGTCTTCATCGGTTTTTATTAATCATCATCAGTTCTCTGCTACCACCATATTTTAAAAGGCTCATAAGTGTCCATTTTCATTATGTGTTTCACAAGCTTGTAGCACTCAAGCCTGATCAGATGCTTATAACTTACTTTTCTTTTAAGCTTTCGGTGTTGTATTGTTTCATTGAGTCTTTCTTCAAATGATTGAATGAATTTTTTACGTCCGGCATCTTTCAGGTGTATATTGTTAAGTTTTTTATCGAAATCATTAGGTTGAATTTCATGTTTGTTCAAGACTTTAAAAATAGTCCGGTCAACCAAAAGAGGTTTGAATATTTCAGAAAGGTCAAGAGCCAGTGAATATCGTCTTTCGCCAGGACTATGTAAAAAGCTAATGGTCGGATTTAATTGAGTTTGGTGAATTGCACGCAAGCATTGACTGTAACAGATCATATTGCCAAATGAAATAAGTGCATTTACTTCGTTTTTTGGAGGCTGCTTACTTCGTCCTTCCATTTTAAAATCATCCGTTATTATATGGTCAAAAGTCTCATAGTATACATTTCGTATATTTCCTTCTATTCCCATAAGCTCATCTATATAATAAGTTGACTTTATATTGTTTCTGAAATCTTCAATCACATCAATGTAGGATTGTAGATCTTTTCCCCGGCTGTTATAATATCTTAGGTTTTTAAGAATATTGAAGCTTCCACCATCTATGATCTTCTGAGCAATTTCTATACGCTTTTTCTTTGTTTTATAAAAATCCGCCTGGGCAAGTAACACACTTCCTGCCAGCAATCCATCCTTTGGTGAAAAAGAACCTGTATAGTTTTCGTAATAATCAAAGAAATGAACACTGATGCCGTTCCTCCCAAGAAAGTTATATAATGATGAATTGGCATCAAGTGAACCGAATACGTACAATTCTTCCACACCTTCAACAGGAAGGTAACGAGGTTTTTGTTCGTTTCCGTTTTCATCCACAGGAGTAAACTTCAATGTATTCTCCCGGCGTGACAGCCGGCCCGGGTTGAATAAATAATAGGTTTTTTTCATATCTGTTTATTTACAGGTTTCTCCTCCTCGCTCCAGCAAAAGTCAAAATATGCGCATTTACGGCAGAAACTTTTTTTGATCCTTTGCGGGCAATTTTCATTTCCAATGATCTTTTTTATTTCGGATTCGATATTTTCGAGCTTATCTTCATCTTTGTTTGCAAGCGAAACTTTTTCGGTATTGCGCAACAAAGGATACTCAAGGATACCCTTTACATTCTCTACACCAAGTTTTTTAAACCGGTAGATATAATACTTCAACTGCAGCCTGTGTGCATCTTCAATGCTTTTCGATTTCTTGATTTCGTGGATGGTATTTGTTTTGGGATCGAAAAAATCAATTTTGATACCATCCATTTCTATTTCCTGGTATTTCTTTGCTCTTTGCGGATAGCTTGTCTCATGCAACAACTTACCGTCAAAAACCGTATCTGAAGTATGCTCCATTTGAATACCATTGGCAAAGAGCCAGAGTTTTCTTTTGCATACCAGGTAGTAGTTAAAATGTGTTCCGGTTATTGTCATAGGCTGTATGTTTTTAAACGCTTTCAAATCCATCGGATGCTGACAAGTTTGGAATTTCAAAATCAGAAGGGCAACTCTATATCTTCATCAGTTTGTGGATTTGAAGGCTCATCATCCGTGAAATCATAATCTTCTCCACAATCGCAGAACTCACCGTAAGGGCAGGTCATAGGATCGCCGCTGCAAAGTTCCAGGTCCATACCTGAAGAAGGCAAATACTGCACGGGCTCGTCCCAGCATAATGTAAGGACTTCGTAAAGCCTTTCGGGGGGTATATCAGGGGGCATATCAACCAAATCCAGTTTCAATGATTCATAAACTTTAAAAATGGCTTTGTTTACCCTTTCCCATTGATCGCCGCCCAATTCGGTTGATTCAGGAAAGACTTGCTGTTTAATGCCTGTCCATTCTTCAATGCTTTTGAATGGAACCAGGGCCAGTTCTGTGATTCTTTTGTCATCTTCGAGATGCGGGGGCGGTTCGATATACGGATTGGCCGGCGGATTAGCAGCAACCTGCTCTAAATCTTCAATTAGTTGCTTGATGTATTTTTCCATTGTAAGATTAGGTTTTGACAATGATACGAAAGTTTTTTATAATTGAGATTGAATGAGATTGGGTGAGATTGATGGATCCTTTCAAGCTACCATACTTTCGCCTCTACTGTTAAGTTAATAGTAAATTTGCAATTATCGTTTATTTTACCCCCCTCTTTTTCTCCCCCTGCTCGCAGGGGGAGATGTCGAGTGTAGCGAGACAGAGGGGGTAAATAACCGTCACATTATACTTGACATTACTCTACGAGGCTTTTCTTGTTATTTAAATTCTGTGTAGCCTTTTGCTTACAAGTTCCGTTAGGAACGAAAGTATGGTAGAAAAATAGATGATACACAACCAACATAAGCTCCGTAGGAGCGACAGCTTACAATTTAAAAGAAGGAAAAGGATGCCAAAGCATTGCCTTTTCCTTCTTTGAGATTTTATGGATATTTCAAAGGAATCGAAGTTTTTTCAGGATGTCAAAGAACGG
>CAZJYD010000104.1:0-4453 GCA_964550205.1 uncultured Bacteroidales bacterium | reverse complement strand
TGCTCTGCTTCTTTATGTTATACATTCGGGTAACAGATTCCTCATTTCAACACTCCGCTTCGCTACGTGTTTCATTCGGAATGACGACTATGAATGGGCAAAGGGGAGAAAAAAGCGGCGATGACACTAAAACAAATTTATACGGTGTCATCGCCGTTTTTTTCTCTCGTTTTAACCAATGCACGCGGTCATTCCGAAGGAGCGGAGCGACTGAGGAATCTGTTACTTATGCTTCCGCGCAGCCTTTTTTTATTTTAGAGATACCCATCGTCATTCCGATGGAGCCGACACAGGAGGCGACTGAAACCCGTCCGAACGTGCCGTTTGGCACGGGCGGAAATATGTTTCTATTCATCTGGACAGCATTTCTTTTTTTCTGCATACAGCAAGGCCTTTAAGAATTAGCTGACGATTGAGACGATATAGACCAGTCCGGATGTGCTGTTAGTCAGAAATATTATTTGATAACCTCATAAGCCATTATCCTGTTATCAAAAAATGTCGGGACAAGCAGAATTGATTTGGAAGGGATAAAATTAATATCCGCCGCCTGAATATTATCCTCTGTTGTATTCTGCAAAACTATTGCTTCATGCTCGGGAGATACGTAGCTGATCTTGCCCCTGAAATCGGATATGATAAAGGCATTATCATAAAAATAAATAGTTATTCATTGAAATTTAATTATCATTCAGCGGTCATTCGGTTGTAATTCATTTGAAATTTTCAAAGCGGTTACAAAGTACACACCGATCACTGATTACCGATTACAAATCACTGATTACTCTCACACTTATCACTAGCTTTTGGATTTCTGAATAAGTATATTACATCAGAAACATTTTCTTCACTGCCCAGGATGAAAATAATATCATTTTCCATAATTTTTGTATCGGGATCGATGCTGGAATATACTTTTCCCGCGCGGCTTAATGCAAGAGTGGTTACCTTGAAATTTTGTTCTGTTTGAAGTTCTTTCATAGTTTTCCCAATAGCTACTGCGTTCTCACAAACATGAAGGCTGTGAATTTCAACATTAGGAACTGTAACTTTCAGGCTGGTATATGTATCATCTCTTATAGATAGTTTCCTGAACATCTGGTATCCGTCGGAGCGGACTTGGGCAACCAGTTTTTCTATTTCGTCTTTCGGAATAAGATATTTCGCGAGTACCCTTGTAAATATCTCGATAGAAGTTTCGAATTCTTCGGGTATTACTTCATCGGCACCAAGTTCATAAAGTTTTTTAATATCCTGTATAAAACGCGTACGGATTATTATATGCACATTGGGGTTAAGCCTGCGTGCTAAGGCTGTGATACTTCTTGCATCAGCCGGGCTAGGTATTGTGACTACAAGAATAAGCGCGTTTTTAATATGAGCATGTTCGAGTATTTCGCGCTGTGTGGCATCACCATAATAAATGCTTTCTCCTTTATCCTGTTCCGTTTTTACTGTTTCAGGATTCATCTCAATAATATCATGAGGTATATTGGCATATTTTGCAGCCCTGGCTACATTTTTTCCATTAATTCCGTAACCGACAATAATAAGATGATCTTTCTTTTCTTTTGGTTTTACTTCAGAAATGTTTTGTAAGCCGCATTTCATTTTTCTGGGGATAGGAAATCTTAGTATGAGATTAGCCAGATTGGGTGCCAGATTTATTATGAAAGGAGTAAAGGCTATTGAAAGTACAGTAACTGAAAGAAATATCTGGTAGCTGTTTTGTGAAAACAGTTGATTGTCAATACCAATTTTTGACAATATAAATGAAAATTCACCTATCTGACTAAGTGTTAATCCCAATATCACTGTTGTACGGAAAGGATAGCCCATGACAAAGGCGACGAAACCGGCAATAAAAGTTTTGGCAAAAATAACTCCAAGTGTTACCAGTAATACTAGGAAAGGATTATCAACCAGAAAATTCAAGTCGAGTAACATACCTACTGAGATAAAAAAGAAACTGGTAAAAACATCCCGGAAAGGAATGATATTACCAAAGGCTTGCTCGCTGTATTGTGATTCTGATATTATAAGTCCCCCGATAAAAGCTCCCAGGGCCAGAGATAATCCGAATATTGATGTAAGCCATGCTACTGCGAATCCAAGAACAATTATAGTTAAAAGGAATAATTCCCTGCTTTGTGTTTTGGCAATTTGAAAAAGCAGCCGTGGAACTACCCATTTTGAAAAAACTATCATAAACACTACAACTCCGGCAAGCTTAAGTATAAGGTATAATACATCTTTGCCTATTGAACTTTCGCTTGTACCGGCCAGAAGTGGAGTAATAAGTATCATGGGAACAATGATGATATCCTGGAATATAAGTATGCCAAGGGCAATTTTGCCGTGAAGCGTCATTACTTCACCTTTCTCCTGAAGTATTTTCAATACAATAGCAGTACTGCTCAATGAAACCAAAAATCCTATGAAAATAGCTTCATTCAGTGTTAATCCGAACTGCCATACAATGAACATTGCAAGTAATCCGGTAAGCAATACCTGAAGTGATCCTCCAATAAGTACAATGTTTTTTATTTCAAGAAGCTTTTTCAGGGAGAATTCAATACCTATTGTAAATAATAATAAAATTACTCCTATTTCGGAGAGGACCTCAATATCATGTACTTCTGTAATAAGCTTAAATCCGTCAGGTCCGGCAAGTATTCCTATGAGAAGGAAACCCATCACTGCCGGGATCTTTATCCTGTGGAAAACATAAATAACAACAATGGAAAGTCCAAAGAGAATTATAACATCTTTAATCAGATCGTATTCCATAATTCTTTTTAAGCAAAGTTAATGAAAATGTTGATTTTCTATCCACTGATAGACGGGGAATGAAGATTTAAGATTTAATGGATTTTTGCATATGCTCTGATGGACAACTTACTAATAACTAAAAATACCCCGATCCATCCCAGCAGTGGGTGCAGAGTTTTTCCTTAGGCAATCCTATTGCTGATACCAGATCATTTAATTTTTGATATGTCAAGGTAGTTACACCAATTCTTTGCCTTATCTTTTCAATCATTGCATGATATCTATCAGTACAAGCTTGGGCATACTCATCAAGATGTTTTGTGTCATCCCCGTCGATCTCATGAATAGCCTTTCTTCCGGCCAGATCTAAAGTGGAACGCGACCTGGAGAAATTCAGGTATTCACAGGGATAAATAAGAGTGGGACAGGCGGGTCTGATATGGACTTCATCGGCACCATACTCAAATAGTATTTTAGTATTGTCTTTCAGCTGTGTGCCTCTTACAATAGAGTCATCGCAGAAAATGATTTTTTTACCTTCAATAAGGGTTTTTATTGGAATAAGTTTCATCTTGGCTACCAGATCGCGCACAGATTGATTCTGAGGCATGAAGCTGCGTGGCCAGGTAGGTGTGTATTTAATGTAGGCTCGTTTATAAGGTATATTCCTTTCGTTCGAATATCCGACAGCATGAGCTACACCTGAGTCAGGGATACTGGAAACGTAGTCAGCTTCAACTTCGTCATTTTTTGCCAGGTGTGCACCGCAACGGTATCTGCATTCTTCAACATTAATATCTTCGTAAAAGGAGCTTGGATATCCGTAATATACCCAGAGAAAAGCACATATCTGCAATTTTTTTCCGGGTGGTTTTCGTTGTTCATAACCATCTGCAGTAATAAATAATATCTCACCCGGCCCAATGAATTTTTCTATATTGTATCCCAGGTTTGAAAAAGCAGTTGATTCGGAACTTAGGGAATATGCACCATTTTTTTTGCCAAGAATGATGGGTGTTCTGCCCAGTTTATCACGGGCTGCATATAATCCCTTTTCCGTTACTAATAACAACGAACATGATCCTTTGACTTTATCAAATACATTTTCAATTCCTTTTTCAATAGTTTCCTCTTCGTTGATTAATGTTGCTACCAGCTCAGTGGGATTTATTTCACCCTCGCCTGTTTCTGAAAAATGAATTCCACCTTTCATTGCTCTTGCCGTCAGTTCCTCAATATTTGCGATTTTAGAAACAGTAACTATAGCATACCTGCCCAAATGTGATTGAATAATAATAGGTTGGGATTCGGTATCACTTATAACACCTAGTCCGCTGTTACCCTTAAATTCATTAAGATATGGCTCGAATTTAGTTCTGAAGTATGAGTTTTCAATATTGTGAATGGCTCGTGTAAAATCCTTTTCATCATAAAGTACCATTCCACCTCTTTTGGTTCCAAGATGAGAATTATAATCTGTACCATAATAAAGATCAGTAACACAGTCAGTTTTTGATATGCAACCGAAAAATCCTCCCATAGTAAATTATTTTTGACTTTTAATTTTCTAAGCTAATACAAATAACTTTCGGAAATGAGATTGTTGGTAAGTTGTTAATTAAAATATTGTATTTTTCGGAATAAAGAGCGTAAACTATAAACATGAAAAAGAGTAATTGAA
>CAZJYD010000103.1:0-4737 GCA_964550205.1 uncultured Bacteroidales bacterium | reverse complement strand
CTATAGCTTGTCAAGACAAAAAACCCACAAATAAATTGTGAGTTAAAACTTGTGCGTTTATACGACGAAGTTAGAACCTTTTTTGTGGAAAACTCCGACACAGAATTTTAGTTGTCCCGCTCCGCAAAGCGGGGCGGGACAGAAATATAATTGATTTTTTTCACTGAAAAAGAGATAATAGAATAATATATTGTTATTATGTTGATATGAATAATATAGATAAAAAATTAAATAATTTAAGAAATAAAATAGATACTATAGATCGTAAATTGGTGAAATCAATTTCGAATAGATTTAAGATTGCTTATAAAATAAAAATTCTAAAAGAAACAGCTGGCTTAAATAGAGAGGATAAAGAAAGAGAAAATAAGATAATAGCAAAAATGGAGGTGTTGGGCGCGAAATTTAAAATTGATTCTGCTATATTGAAGAGGATTATGTCAGTTCTAATTGATGAAGCGAAAAAACAATAAAATTGTTTATACTAACTTATTGTTTTTGTACCATATCGCAAATTGATCTTTAGCATCTCCCCAATACGCAGTTTCTTTTTCGTAATTTTTTTCCTGTAATTCGCTTAATGTTTCAGTTTCGCCGTCTGGAATATAAAACTTACTATGCCAACGTCCAAGTTTGCCGCTAGATTTATATGCTATTGTACCAGTTCCACCCCCTATAAAAATTTTTGGCTTCCCACCTGGCTCACAATAACCGAAACAATCCTCAATTCGCGCCTTACGATTTTTCTCATTCTTGAATAATTCCAAAAATTTTTCTACACCTATTTGTTTATCGAAATAAGCATTGTATGGTCCAGGTAATCCGCCCAAGGAATCAATATACAATCCAGTATCTGATTTTAGCACTGGTTTTTTAAGTTTATCAGCGGCGTATTTTACTGTGAAGGCAACTACTTCTGCGCAAGTTTTCGCTTGAATTTCAACAAGTTCAAAATCTGGATTCATGATTTCAATATCTATTCCGTATTTGTCACCAAAAATTTTTTGCGCCTCCTCAATCTTGTGTGGATTTGTAGTTAGGTATGTTAGTTTTTTCATTGTTTATTATTTTAATTTTAATATCGCCTGTTTTGCTAAATTTATCGAATCACGATCGTATTTGTCATTCTTTATTATATAACAATTTTTATTATGCTGTTCGCAATATTGTTTAATGCCAAGCAAACCTCTATTATCGTCGTCTTGTAAAATTTTTGCGAAATCATCATCTAGTATTATTTTTTTAGTTCTCATTTCGTATCCAGATTTCATAATAATAAATGGCTTTTCAAATAGTAAAATTTTTATTTTGTCTTCTCTAAAGTGATTACAAATATATTTAATGCCATTAATATCTCTATTGCCGACAACAAATAAATACTTTGGCCTTTTGTCTGCGATAATTCGTTTCAATCCATCCATTACGATGATGTTGGAGTAATCTTGTCCAAGTTCTTTTTCTTTTAAACGATTCCATTCATTGAAATTATCAATACCACTACTCAAAAATTTTTTTCTGATTATTGGTCCAGTATCTGCCAAAATAGCATCGAATCCGTTTAATAGCTCATTGGCCGTATAAGTTTTTCCCGAACCATGATAACCGGTAAAAAAGATTAATTTCACTTTATTGTTTTTATAATTTTGTATTTATTGTTATAAATATCTGTTACATAAGTTTTCATATTAAGTTCTGAAAATATTCTCTGTGCCCTTTCTGCATTTTTAGAAATAATAAAAAATCCAGGGCCCACAGATGACAAAGAAATAAATATAATCTCTGGGTCGTTTTTAAGCGGTCGTAATTTTTCTGCAATTCCCAAAATTTCGGGACAAACAAAAGAACAATTTTTAATACTTCCCATATCCCAGCGATAATCAAAAATTAAATCTTTACATGGTTTATAATTTTTATGTATTATTCCCGGGATTGCTTCATTGATGAGTCTGTACGCAATTTTACCAGCGAAATTATAGCCAGTTTTTTTGAATCCGTCCATATTCTTTATCTCTCTATTCATTAACTCATTGGAGTCTGGATAGGAAAATTGTTCTGGTACTCCAATAATAACCTTAAAATCTGATGGTAGATTTGCTCGGAATATAGGCGTGGCTTTTCCTGTATTTATAATTAATCCGCCATTATAATGTCCGCAAATTCCAGACCCACCTACCGACTGGACTTGAATTAAATGATTATCGTCTCCGTCAATTTCTTCGCCATGGTTGCTTATTATAAAATGTATTAAATCTAATGATTTGATTGGTTTGCCGAATAATTCGTTGATAGCCGCCGCAACGCCTTGAATAACTGAACTACTCGAACCAAGCCCGCAATGTTTTAATTCTAAATCGTTTTTAATGTCTATATTAAATCCGTACTTCGTGTTTAATATTTTTTTCATTAATCGTGCAGAATGCAAGATAAGGGATTTTCTTGACGATGGATTGCTGATAACTACCTTATTATCATGTCGTAATTTTATAGAAATAGTTTTGCAAATATTTACACAAAAGTCGATCTGTCCAGCAGGATAAATATTGTCATTAAAATGTTCAGCAATTTTGCTTGGATCTAGGGACATAGCTTCGAGCCGTGAAGGGTATTTTATGGAAATAAAATTATATTTAGGAGCTGGACTTCCTAAATATTTTTTAAAATCAACAAAGATTGTTCCTGCAAGAAATTTTTTAGAACATGGAATATTATTGTTCATAAACAATTTTTTCTATCGCCAAATTAATTGGATCTATAAAAAACTCGGGGTCATATTCTGTTTGTATCATGCTCACTAGTATAGATAGTTCACTACAGCCAATTATTATTTGTTTACAGCTACGATTTTTCATAGATTGAATAATATTCCTAAAATCTTTTAGAACATTTTTATCTATACGATTTGCAATAACTTTTCTAATTATTAAATTAAGATTTTTAAGTTCTAAATTATCAGGGAATATTAAATTTGGATAATTAAAAATATTATTTGTTGCAGAGAATGGACTACAAATAATGCCCGTATTCTTAGTTTTGATATGAGTTGGAATGATATCGACGATAGAAATAAGTTTGTTTTTGCAAAGGTGGTTAATTCTATCGAAAAAAATATGCGCTGTATTGCATGCAATAAACCCAATATCTATTAAATCCATATTCACAACCAATAATTTCTGTTTTATATAATTAAAACCCATTTCTGCATCATCATTATTGCCGTTTATAAAGTCGGTTGTATTTATAGAAATATGAATTATTGTAGGATAATCGTCATTATTTTTAGCCCCACTTTCAGAGCATTTATCGAGCAATAAATGATGCGCGTGCTGGCTGGCAGTCGGGCCCATTCCACCAATTATTAAGATGGTTTTATTTATTTTCATTTTTAAAAACTTTTTTGGCTAATTTTCCTAACTTTATAGGCATCAATGTGCCATTTCGTTTAACTTTATATTTTGTACCATCAGTAAGATAAAAGTCTCCGTTTTTATATAATTTTTGTATCCATTGTTCAGAGTATTCGTTTTCATTCTCATTACTAAAATTCTTTAAAAAACCATTTAGCGCAGAATTGTTGATATAAATCCACTCTTCTGCTTTCAAATTGGGATCAATCCCTAAAATACGTATTAAATTACCATCATATTCTCTGTTTTTATACGCGTGAACAGTTTCTGGCAACCACCTAGCGGGCTTCGACCTACCTGTAATTTTAAATCTTTTTATTCCGATATCTTCGTAAATTTTAATGTTTTCCGGTCTTATATAATTACTCTTCAAAAATTCATATGGATATAATATTTTCCGTAAATTACACGTCGTTAGAAATTTTTTATCTTTTCCGGTCTTTGTGGCCCCCAATGCTTCATAATGGGCTTGACGATTGGCGCAGTTTCTCAAACAACCCTCATTAAGCATAAGTTCGATTTCTGCTCCAACGCGTTCCGAATGTTTAGTTATTTTTTCCAAATTTTTCCAATTACGATTTTGGTCATACTGCAAAACAATTCTACTTGGGCTTACATCCATAAAGTTATCATATTGTTCTGTGTTCGAAACATCTGCTATGGTTGAAATATAAATTTTTATCAATTTATATTTCCCGCGGACAAAACGAGCAAGATCGTGCGAAGCAATAGTAACTGCTTCTGGGTTTAATACGTTTACAACCCAATCAAGATATTCTTCAACCTTGAGAAGTGTTTCTTTTGATTTATCAAAATAAAAAGGGGCATTTAATAGATAAATAAATCCTATTCCCTTATTTTTTAAATAATTTTTAAAATTGACTGCTTCTTTGCGATTGACATTTTTAACAGCGTCACGGTTTCTACCATGGTGGATAATTTCATTCGAAACTGCTCCGTATAAATCTGAAATTCGTAGATCGTTATTTTTATCATTTTCGTCGGCGATAAAATCAGCTACCTTTTTATTGAAATGACAGGGAGCAACAAGTGTAGATTTTTCAGAATTGGTCATAATGTTGCGCTCATCTTATTGTGCTCATCTTATTTAGAATTTGAATATTATATAATAACATAATATAGAACGAGTAAAAAAAATTTATTTTATTTAAAATATGATAAATAAAAGATAGAGTGAAAATTTCACCTACGAAGAAATTACGCTAAAAAGTAAGCGAGGGCGCAAAAATTTAGGAAAGTTTCCAAAAAGTCGGATTATTGTGCCCCCAAGGGGATTTGAACCCCTGTTACATGATTGAGAATCATGCGTCCT
>CAZJYD010000102.1:0-4856 GCA_964550205.1 uncultured Bacteroidales bacterium | reverse complement strand
CCACATTATCAACATTATACACATGTTTTTAGAAAAAATCAGCAAACCCTATTTATCTATCATCGTCCCCTGTATTTCCCCACGTTGTGGTTTGATTTAAAAATTGGATAAGGTATATTAGAACCTGACCTGTATCCAAGTGAATTTTAGTTGTGGTTTGATTTAAAAATTGGATAAGGTATATTGTTAATGCCCTCGAAGTATTCCGCACCCACGTTGTGGTTTGATTTAAAAATTGGATAAGGTATATTGAGATTCCGCACGAAGACCGAGATTGTCACGTTGTGGTTTGATTTAAAAATTGGATAAGGTATATTTGATTCACTTACAGTCTATGGGTTTCTTACGTTGTGGTTTGATTTAAAAATTGGATAAGGTATATTGACAAGGATATTTACAATAACCCGGATGTAGTTGTGGTTTGATTTAAAAATTGGATAAGGTATATTGCACGGGGCGAATACATCAAGAAGCTGGACGTTGTGGTTTGATTTAAAAATTGGATAAGGTATATTCCGCTTCCGGGTTTCCCCCTCCTTCCACGTGTTGTGGTTTGATTTAAAAATTGGATAAGGTATATTCGTGACTTTTGCGTGTCGTGATGCCTGTAAGTTGTGGTTTGATTTAAAAATTGGATAAGGTATATTTATTGACGGCGGGTTTGGCAGCAGCCTTTAGTTGTGGTTTGATTTAAAAATTGGATAAGGTATATTGTTCGCCGTTTTTTGAAATGCAACCTGGGGGTTGTGGTTTGATTTAAAAATTGGATAAGGTATATTCTGATCGACATGGTATACGAGCGTATGCATGTTGTGGTTTGATTTAAAAATTGGATAAGGTATATTTTTTCCTATTAAATAGATATACTTGTATAAGTTGTGGTTTGATTTAAAAATTGGATAAGGTATATTAGTTGGCCCTGTACCTTCTATTATACCTTGGTTTCAGAGGATTTTCAATAAAAAAAATGGCCGGAAGAAATACCGGCCGTTTTTTTTTGCCTTTTTTTCAGAACATTTCCAGTTGTTTCGGCGCCTCGGCTGGGGGTGGATCGTCCTTGCCCCAGAAATTCAATATACCCTCGTATTGTTTATCTGTGATCTGCATCAGGCTTACCTGTCCGCGTGAAGGAATGATGGCAGTGACCCGCTTCTGGTGCATATCTGCGTTTTCCTTGCTGGCACAGTGCCTGATGTAAACGGAATACTGCATCATGGTAAAGCCGAATTCGATCAGGCTTTTCCGGAACCTCGCCGCGACCCTGCGTTCCTTTTTGGTATTGGTCGGAAGGTCAAAAAATACAAACAACCACATGATCCTGTACGCATTAAAAACCTGCCTGTCCATTATATCAGATCAATTCAGGATATTTTACATATTTTTTTTCCCCTGAAAAACACTTTACGAAGGATACCGTTGTGATGCTCAGTGCATTCATCAGCGGGCGCCTTAATCGTGGAAATGCTGTATCCATCGTAAGAATATTCAAAAGCCGTGTTTTTGTTTCTTTATCCAGAACATGGAAATCGGACTGTTCTTTTTTGATGGTCCAAACCACGTCATCCACGAAGGGACGGTAGGGCTCCATAATGTCGTCGGCCAGGCAGAAGGCATTGTACCGGTTATGATGGTGGATCCCCAGTCCCGGCAGCATACCGGAACCTACAATGGCCCTGGCCACTGACGCCCTCAGAATTGCATAGCCGTAATTCAACAGGTTGTTGGGCGGTGCGCCTTCCCGGTGCCTGGTAAAAGACGGTCCGAAGAGATTTTTCCAGTAGGCGCGCGATGCCTGCGCTTCCATGTTCCCTGCATCGCCGCTCTTTACCCTGGTTACAAGACTTTTTAGAAACCCGGGATCATTTCCGGTTTTTTGAAGCAGTGTTGCCTGGTTCTTTATCTTGGCCTGAACGGTTTGTTTCCAAAGATTTTTCTTAAGAGGCTCGGAAGCAGCAACCTGCTGCCGGTAGATCTCCCCCTGTATATGATGTCCCTCCAGGTTCAGGAGCATGGAAGCCGGGTGGTGCCTTTTGTCGCAGAACACGACTGCAACGTTTTCAGCCGAAAGTTCCTGTGCAACCGCCTGGGTCATCATGATCTGCCGGTGGTCGATGATCAGGAAACCAAGGTCTTCCAAAGGGACCGAATGATTATCGTCATCCTGCTCGATCTTCAGTTGCTTATGCGAAATGGTAAGCTTGCAGGGATTCCCCAGGTATACTGTACGTTTGATCATTTATTAATTTTCTGTAAAATGCCATTAGGCAATATTTTAACTTTTATTGGATTTTCTGATATCCATCCAGAAGGTGATACAATTCTTTTCATCTGTTCATCATATGAAATTTTTGATGCAGTATTTAATCTAAAAGTATAATACCAGCTTGAGATCTTTTGAACTCTGTATAAATGTTCGGTTATTAATGATGTATCGGGAGTTTCCCAGTCAATTTGATCCTCCTGCAGTCCCAGCAGGAACATATCGTTGATCTGAAGTGAGTTGATCACTTCCCTTGCATTCGCCGGCGGCTGATACACATCCATACCCTTGACCTTTCTCTCCACTGCTTCCCAGAAAGTAACTGCGTCCTCACGTAAGTTTCCATCATGATCTTTGTAGATCAATATATGGTGGTTGTTCCTGGGATTGACCCATTTGTTCACATCGTCCTTTAATTGCACGGCATTGCCGATATTCTCGCGTATCCTCACTTTTCTCACCGGGACGGGGTCCCCGTTCCGGCTTGGCAGATGGATCATCCAGCGGGGCCGGTCATTCCCGTCTTTTTCGACATAGGTGCCTTCAGGGATTTTACCTCCCACGAATCCACCCATTTGATCCACCCTTTTCAGCACGAGATTACGTATTGCCGGATCGACGATCTTGAGGATCTGTTTTTCCGTAGTTAATTCCGTCAATGATTTTCGGACATGAAAGGAACGGATCCCCTCGTGTTCTCTCCTGCCAAATACGGTTTCTTTGTGCAATTGTCCGCGTGCAGCGATACCCAGGTTCCGGTGGTTCATGCCGTCTTTTTTTGTTGTGAACCATCTTGTGGTCAGTAACCTGTGGGGTTTTTCATGGGAAACCAATATGCCGTGGATACTCCGGTAGGCTTGCTGCATGAAACCTTCCCACGGGTCCGGGAATTCTTCAAGCTCATAACTTTTATTGTAGCGGTTCCACCTGGAAAGTTCCTGCAGGTGTGACCTTTTGAAAACGGCCATAACCAAGGCATCTATGGCGTGGTGCCGGTGATCTTCCCGTAGTTTTTCATCCGCCTCGGGATTCAGGATACCGTCAAGTCCCCAGAAATGTCTCAGTTTTGCGGTCATCTGGCCGGGCGCCGCGATGATATCCTTGCAGATCTTTGAAAGATAAGATTTCGCTGTCCGGCTCAGGTAGCGTGTATCGTTTAACTGGCGTTGAACAAATTCTTCTTCATCGAGTTTTTTCCTTGTGAATTGTTTGTATTTCTGGTATCGTTTCGGGAATTCACTGCTGTCGGTGAAAAGTTTTAGCGCCCTGAGCCTGACTTCCTCCCATGTTCCTTTTTCAGAGTAGTAATCATAGGGGATCCGGTCTCCCTTTTCCCTGTTCTCATCTGCAAAACAAAGGGTTTTATTCATGTAGCTGTCGTTCAGGGAGCGGCTCCAGGGCATGATATGTTCTATCTGCACCTCACCAGAAAATAATTGATCTATTCCGATTTGTCTGCCGGTGTAAGGGCATATATGCTGGCACTCTTCCCAGAGCTTATACTTCAGGATATTCTCGTGGGTAATTCTCTGATTATATTGTTCCAATACTTTCCTCGCCCGGTCATTGAATTCTTCGTTTCTTCTTTGTTCCCGGATGATCTCGTATCTTCTTTGTTTCGAGGCCTTAAGGTCCCTTGCCAGTTCAATCCTGATCTGGTCAAATCCGCCAAATTCTTCCAGTAAGGCGTTCACCACTTTCCTCAGTTCGAACAGTGCTTTGGTAACGATGGGATTCCTGATGTTCTGTAATTCCCTGTCTGCATTCTTGCCCGTCGGCAAACGGTCCAGCAACTGTTCGGAATCGATCTTGACGCTGTGATGGTATAATTTTTTATACCGTTCATCCGGCAGGTTGAAATTTTGACGTAAAAATTCTACGATCACGGGCAAATACCCTCCGCGGGGCCGGGATCTCACTATTTCCGGTACATGATCGAGGATAAGGTCTTTGTTTTCCTGATCAAGGCTTTCCCATTCTTCACCGAAAGCGTTCCTGATGCCTCCAAGTGCAACCGATGTGTCATAGGTAAAGCCTATTTTCAGGAAGGGAAGGATATTGTTGATGGCTTTTCTGCTCAGGTGGGCATAACCGTCCCTTAGCTTCAGCTGAGCGATTTTATAGGCTTTATCTTCGTCAAAATTCCAGTGACTTATGGCATATTCCCTGAGTTTATCCTTATCGTCAAAGGAAAACAGGATGTGCCAGATATCCTCCTGTTCCTTTTCAGTCATTTCAAACCACGATTCCCCGAAAAACTTCTTGCTCGCCAATTGACTTACCGTATGGGTTCCCGGTGCTTTAGCATCATCCTGGTAGTTGAATTTATAAGCAGAGTCCAGTTTGCCTGTTTTCTTTCTAAGCTCCTTGAATTTCGGTCTTTCTTTGTAATTATTTACTTTCCTTAATAACAGGTCCATTATCTTTTCCCTGTCCTCCTGATCCAGTTTTTCTCCATTACATTCTATGGAATTGATGTATTGCCAGGCACGGAAAAGTTCAAAGGGGATGGCGCTAACCGGACATTTGGTCTTCTTGGGTTCGAACTGGCATTTGCCGATAAGATATTTCTGTGTTCTCAAAGGTCTTTGATGAA
>CAZJYD010000101.1:0-4873 GCA_964550205.1 uncultured Bacteroidales bacterium | reverse complement strand
TGTCATATCGAGCGTAGCGAGATATCTCCTTATTATAGCTTATCGGTCAACATTATGGGCAGGCACTAATTAGTGTCTGTTAATATAGCATGCTACTTCAAAACTGGGTGACTTCAGAGAAGTCACATTATTGTAGAAGAAACTAACCAGGAAACAAATACCCTATCATTTGAATTAAAAAAACAATACATAAAAACAGCATCATGCATTGTTCATAAATGAATGTACAATCCCTTAACAATAACTTCACTCATTATCGTTATTTTTGTATTTAATAAGTTATTATCATTTTGAATAAAAAGATACTATATCTACTATTTTCAGTTATCATAACTGCATTTATATTTTCTTCCTGCAGCCCGACAAAAAATCTGAAGGAGGATCAGTATCTTCTTACACGTACCAAGCTTAATATAGAAGGCAAGAAAAAAAATATTGAAAAGGACGAAATTAAAAGGCTGATCGGTCAGCAGCCTAATAAAAAATTCCTGGGTTTGTTCAGGTTGAAGATGTGGCTTTATTACAAAGCCATAAAAGGCAAGGACAATAAATTCAACCGTTGGCTGAAAGAAAAAGCCGGTGAGCCACCTGCTATATATGACCCTAAAGAAACAACCAACTCGGCAAACCTTATTAAGAGTTATCTTAACAACATAGGTTACTTCAATTCTGAAGTTGATTTTAAAACCTTTAAAGACAAAAAAAAGAAAACGATCAAGCTAACCTATGATATTGAACTTGCCAATCCTTATCTAATAAAAAATATCAGTTATAAAATACCTGATCCCCAACTGAAATTTTATATGCTGAAAAACAGTGAATACTCGCTAATTCATAACGGTGATATTTATAATGCATACAAACTGGAAGATGAGCGGGAAAGAATAACCAAACTTTTAAAAAACAGGGGATATTATTACTTCAACAAAGAATATATTTATTTTGAGGCCGATACTACGGTAGCGCCTCTTCAGCTTGATATTACTACCATTATAAACAATATAAAGAAACCCTTACCGGATCAACCTGGTAAATTCATATATGAAAATCACAAAAAATATTTCATCCGTAATATTTTTATCAATACCAATTATAATCCTATGGTCAAAACACCTGATTCATTGAATATCATTAATGTTACGGTGCCAAAATATAAAGACCCTAATGAATACAATCATTACTTTCTTATTTATCATGGAAAACCCAAAATCAGACCACATGCCATAACACAGTCTGTTTTTATTAATACGGGAGAACCGTTCGTTCTCAATGACGTTCAGCAAACATACAGGCGACTCACCGACATACAATACTTTAATTATGCAGATATTCAATTTAATGATGTTATAAAAACAACCGGAGATACCTTGTTGCATAATATGCTTGATTGCCGTATTAAACTTTCACGTGCCAGATTACAATCATTTACAATAGAAGTTGAAGGAACCAATACCGGTGGTGATCTTGGCATTGGAGGTAATCTGACCTACCGTAATAAAAATATTTTCCGTGGAGGAGAAATATTATCGGTACGTTTTAAAGGCGCTATGGAAGTCCAACGGCTTAGCAAAGCCGAAGATGAAGGTGATGACCGGGGATTTTTGTTCTTTAATACGGCCGAAACCGGCGTTGAAGCCGGTTTGTATTTTCCAAGGTTTCTGGTTCCTGTCAGCCAGACTTTTTTCCCCAAGTATTTCAAGCCAAAAACAACTCTCAATACCAGTATCAGTTACCAGAGAAGACCAAAGTACAAGAGATACCTTGCAAATATATCATTCGGTTACGACTGGAGTGAATCAAAATTTACACACCACATTTTAACACCTTTAGATTTTAATTCGGTGAAAGTATACCCAACTCCCGAGTTTGATTCTATTCTTAATAACCTGACCGATGAACGGCTAAAAAACCAATATACTGATCATCTTATACCCGGATTGAAATACAGCCTTATTTTCAATAATCAAAATATCAATAAACTACAAAATTTTATCTATTTCAGGGGTAATCTTGAAATAGCAGGTAACCTGCTTAATGCCATAGGCCAGTTTGTTAAAGCTCCAAGGAATGAAAATGGTAAATATACATTGTTTAATATACAATATGCTCAATTTGTTAAGACAGATCTTGATTTCAGATATTATTGGATATTTACCGAAGACACGCGTGTTGCATTCAGAGGATTATTTGGTATAGGAATTCCTTATGGTAATTCGGACGATATGCCTTTCGAAAAAGGTTTTTACGGAGGTGGCTCCAATGGCATGAGGGGATGGAGATTCAGAATGTTAGGACCTGGTTCTTACAATGGCACAGGCACTAATTTTGACCGTATGGGTGATATAAAAATTGAATTGAATGCCGAGTACCGCTTCCCTATTTATAAATTTTTCAAAAGCGCATTTTTTGTTGATGCAGGAAATATCTGGCTCCTTAAAGAAGACAAAACTTTTCCGGGCGGTAAATTCGAGTTTTCTGATTTTGCGGGGGAAATAGCTGTTGATGCCGGCCTGGGATTCCGCTTCGACTTTGGTTTTTTTGTCTTCAGAATAGATGGCGCAATACCAATTCGTAATCCGGCTTTGAGAACCCACAACCGGTGGACATTTAATAAAATAACCCTTGGAAATATTATGTGGAATTTTGGAATAGGATATCCTTTCTAATTGATAATATGAACTACAGTAAAGCAAATATTACCAATAACATAAAAAAGCAGTTCGGATACAGGCCTACACATGGACAGAATATCCTTATTGATATGTTATCTGATTTTTTGATCAGGCATGACAGGCAATCTACTTTTTTGCTTAAAGGATACGCAGGTACGGGTAAGACAACTATTGTCAGCGCTCTCGTAAACAGCCTTCCTGATTTCAATACGGGTTATGTTTTACTGGCTCCGACAGGAAGGGCTGCAAAGGTGCTAGCTGCCTATTCCGGCAAAAAGGCTTATACCATACATAAAAAAATATACCGGCTTACAACTGTATCTGACGGTACTGTAAAGATCACCTTACAGAGCAATCCGCATAAAAACAAACTATTTATAGTTGATGAAGCTTCTATGATACCTGCAAACCCACCTCCCGGGAATTTCAGCATGTTTTCTTCACACAATCTGCTCGACGATCTTATACAATATGTTAACAACGGAAAAAATTGCAGATTGCTTCTTATAGGTGATAGTGCCCAGCTTCCACCGGTAGGTCTTGACATAAGCCCTGCCCTTGACAGCGAATACCTTAAACATTCATACAGCTTTAATGTTTTGTCGTATGAATTGGATGAGGTAGTCAGGCAATCTCTCGACTCAGGTATTCTGGCCAATGCTACTAACCTTAGAAAAAAAATCAGTGATGATAATTATGATTTTCCTTATTTCAATATTGAAAACTTTCCGGATATGATATCAATCACGGGTTCTGAACTTGAAGAGGAACTAAACACAGCTTATTGCAATAAAGACCATGAAAATACAGTAATTATCACCAGGTCTAATAAGCGTGCAAATCTGTTTAACCAGGAGATCAGGAAAAGAATTCTTTTTATGGAAGATGAAATCTCAACTGGCGATATTATGATGGTTGTTAAAAATAATTATTACTGGCTTCCACAGGATTCACAGGCTGGATTCATTGCCAATGGCGATTTGATAGAAATTATGCGTATAAATAAGATACGTGATCTATATGGTTTTCGTTTTGCAGATGTTACATTGCGACTGGTAGATTATCCCGATGAAAAAGAGATAGAATCCAGGTTGATACTTGACACTATAATGGCAGAATCAGCCTCACTGCCGCATAATGAACATTCTAAGCTTTACGAAGAAATTATGAAAGACTATTCTGAGATACCAAGCAGGAGAAAAAGGCTGGAAAAAGTAAAGAATAATCCGTATTACAATTCTTTGCAGGTTAAATTCGCATATTCACTTACCTGCCATAAAACCCAGGGTGGGCAATGGAATACCGTATTTATAGACCAGGGATATCTGAAAGAAGAGATGATAAATAAGGAATATGTTAGATGGTTATATACAGCCCTTACAAGAGCTACTGATAAAGTTTTTCTTATTAATTTTCAGGACAGGTTTTTTGATCAAATATAAACAATGTTATTATTAGATAAAATCCATTTTCATTGACATTCTAATAGATTCCTCTTTTAAAATATTAAATCGGGTTACTTTTCAGGTAAACTTTTATTAATCTGTAAATAATAAAACAAAAAAAATACTTATAATTGTTAAAACTTAACAAAAACAATAATCATGAAATCAATCAAATTATTAAAGTCGGGAATTTTAATTGCTTTATTTATATTAAGCAATCAATTCATCAATCAAACACTGGCACAGGCGTATAAATATGTTGACAAGGATAAGGCTTTTTCAATAGAGTTTCCCGGTAAACCCGATACAAGCAAACAGGTTGTACCATCTGATATTGGTAATTTGGATATGTACCTTGTATTGTATGAAAAAAGCATAGATGAAGTTTACATGCTGGCATATACTGATTATCCTGAGGATATTATAGTTGCAAGTGACTCGAAGGATTTGCTGGAAGCAGCAATAGAAGGAAGCATGAGTAGCTTCGGGATCACAGAACCTGATTATGAGAAAGAAATAACTGTTGACGGAAATCCCGGGATAGTATATGAAGCAAATATAAAATCAGATGAAAATAGCATGCATGTTATCAATAAGACAATATTCGTAAAATACCGTTTATACCAGATATTAATACTTTATCAAAATTCTGAAATTCCAGAAAAAGATAGTAAGGCATTTTATAATTCTTTTAAATTGCTTTAATTTCCGGGTAGAGCGGTTCGTTACCTCCCCGCTCCCCCACAGACCCGGACG
>CAZJYD010000100.1:0-4926 GCA_964550205.1 uncultured Bacteroidales bacterium | reverse complement strand
GGAGATATCTATCAACATAAATCTCTATACTACTTTATAGACAGGCATTAAATAAGGTTGACCTTTTTTTGAACATATAAGACTTGCATTAGTTTTAGCCAATGAGTAGTAAAGGCCGGAGGCCTTTGATTATTGTAGCACATTAAAACTAAACCAAAACACAACAACCGCGGAGCGGTTGGATAATAATTTTAATTTCCGGAAGATAGCATCCGCGCCGGCACTCAATTAAATTAATTCAGCAAAAGAAAGAAGGTCGTGAAAAACAAAATCTATAAGGTCCTTATCTTCCGGTTTTATTTTCTCTGTGGTAATAAAAACATTCACCATGCCCAGATTCCTTCCGAATTGCATGTCGGTTAATGAGTCACCAATCATAACCGACTTTTTAAAATCAATGTCGGGAAAATCTTTTTTTGCCATATATCCCATGCCGGGTTCAGGCTTGCGGTTTATAGAATTTTCAGCTTCAAGAGAAGGGCAAAAATATATTTTGGTGATAGTACCACCTTTCTTTTTGATCTCATTATTCATTCTATTGTGAATCAACTCAAGATCCTTTTCACTCATCAGCTTCTTGCCTATGCCCTGCTGGTTACTAACAATGATTATTTTTTCAAAATGCTTAGTTAATCTGGAAATTGCTTCCGGAACTCCTGGAATAAACTCAAATTCATCCCACGATTTCACATAATCGTCGATCTTTCTCTTATTAATAACACCATCCCTGTCGAGGAACAATGTCCAACCCTCATCAATATTGTAATTTTTTAAATTCTTTTTTTGCCCTTTCATAATCTTCAGGAATACCTATATCAATAAAATAAGAATTACTAACCATTCCGTAAAATTGTTCTTTTTGATAATATTTTTCAAAAAAATCTTTTTCAATTGAAAACTTATCAGGGAAATCAAAATCAAGAAAATAATTTTTATCAATTATATAAACACCGCCATTAATATATCCTTTTCCTTTCTTAATGCCCTTTTCGGCAAAGCCGGTTATTCTGAAATCTTTGTCCGTTTCAACAGAGCCATACCTGCTAACATCATCCACCTTAAGTAGTGACATGCATACATGGATTTCTTTATTCTTCTTAAATTCAAATAATTGCTGAAGATCAACCTTAAAAAAAGTATCACCGTTCAGAATAAATGCTGCATCTCCTTTAATACTTTCAAATGATTTTTTAGTTCCTCCGCCTGTTCCCAGTGGTTCATTTTCAACCGCATAGTCAATTTCCTTTGATTTAAAAGATGGTCCGAAATGTTTCTTGATAATTTCTGATTTATAGCCAACCGAAATAACAATATGTTCAATGCCCCATTCTTCCAGATAACCAAGTTGATAATCCAGAAAAGGTCTTCCGTTAATTTCTGCCATTGATTTAGGCAAATGCCTTACAGCAGGCCTCAGTCTCGTTCCCAAACCACCGGCTAATATTACCGCTTCATTTATCATTCTTTAGGAAAAATTTCACTTTCGATTAGCTCACACAAAATATGTCCTATCATAATATGTGCTTCCTGAATGCGCGGTGTATCTTTTGAAGGAACATTGAGAATAAAATCCGAAAGCTCCCGCATCTTTCCTCCGGTTTCTCCTGTCATTGCAACTGTAATAATTCCTTTCTCACGGGCAACTTCAAAAGCCCTGATAACATTACCGGAATTGCCCGATGTGGAAATACCTACTAGCACATCCCATTTTTTACCCATTGCCCTTACTGCACGTGCAAATATTTCATCATAACTATAATCATTTGCAACGGCTGTAAGATATGAGGTATTTACATGCAATGCTTCTGCATATAGCGGATCACGGTCATAATAAAACCTTCCTGATAATTCTGCCGCAAGATGCTGCGCATCCGCTGCACTACCGCCATTACCGCAAAACAGAACCTTCCCTCCGTTTCTAAGTGTGCCTATACAAGCCTGTGATACATCCTGAATCTCTTTTAATAATTCATCATTATCAAGGATTTTCTCTTTTACCTTGATACTTTGTTGAATAGTTTTTTTTAAGTTCATAGTTTTATTTTCTAAATGTATTCCAGTGAATAATTTCTTCCATCGATTTTCTGTCATCATGTTTTTTAGATGGTTTATCTTCAGGATAACCCAGCGGAAGGTAAACAACAGGTTCAATATTATCCGGTAAATCCAGAATCTGAATACATTTTTCCTTATCAAAATTACAAACCCAGCATGTTGCCAGTCCTTCATCGGCTGCGGCAAGGGTTATGTGATCTGTTGCAATAGCAGCATCAATATCAGCATGGTCTTTTCCATCACGCCTCTTCCAGGAAGCAGAGTGATCAGCACATATAATAATAACTACTGGTGCTGTTCTTATCCAGTCGCGATTATATGTATCAAAGATCTTTTGCTTTAGCTCCTCTTCATCGACCACAATAAAATGCCAGGGCTGGAAATTAACTGCTGACGGAGCTATCCTGCCCGCGTCGAGTATTTTATTAATCAGTTCTTTATCCAAAGATTTATCCTTATATTTCCTTGATGAAAATCTTTTTCTTGCCAAATCATAAAATGACATTTATACCTCCTTGTTTTTATACAAATTTAAAATTAATCATACAACTTAACATATTCATAAGAATTACCAGTCCAGTTCATATATTTAATAAAATCATCATAAGATATCTCTATTGTGGCGGTATTTATATTGGGGTGAAATGAAATTCTTTCAGACCGTTTAAGGTTATCATCCAAAAATACATGAACATGATTATCATGATCGTTGATCAATCCGAAAGGTGTAACTGACCCCGGTGTTAAACCCAGATATTTTGTAAGCCGTCGTTCAGATGCAAAGGACAATTTCCCCTGCTTCAGTCTTTTTTCCATATCATGTATAGCCATTGTTTCCCTGTGATCGAGTATAACCAGGTAATGACGGTTGCCTTTATGATTCCTAAAGAATAAATTTTTACAATGAGTGGCATCTATGTTCTTCCAATGTTTTAATCCTTCCTTGATATTTGGAATAGGAGGATGATGAAATAACTTAAATTCAATATTCAGATCTTTTAAAACTTTAATTACTTGTTTTTCCTGTTCAGACATGAGTCTGTAATTTCCAATAAACAAGAACCAAATTACAAAACTTGTTCGACTTATGGGTGATAAATCACAAATTTCAATTTTTAATGACCAAAACAGCTTTGATCAATATTGTTTTAAAATTTGGTCATTGTTATTTATTTGTTTTTTGTGATTTGGAATTTGGTGCTTACATTTTCTTGCCTAACCTTCGATCACTGTAACCACAATCCTCCTCGCCTTTCTCGGTCCGTCAAATTCACAAAAGAAAATATTTTGCCATGTACTCAAACCGATTTTACCGTTAACAATGGGTATTGTTTCGCCGGGACCTACCACACCTGCCTTCAAATGGGAATCCGCGTTATTGTCTTGTTTGTCATGTTCCCATATACCTGCCGGAATTATTTTTTTAAACAGGTTCACCACATCATTCTGAACAGAATCATCCCAGCCTTCCTGTATCATAATAGCCGCAGTTGCTCCCTGGGCATAAACATTTACCATACCCGACTGAATACCGCTATTGATTATAACTTGTTCTACCTGCCGCGTAATGTCATATAAGCCGTTGTGTTTGTCGGTTGAAATTTTAATTGTTTGTTGCATGGTGTAAAGTTATAGTTTTCTACAGATTAAACTTAAACGAACTACTAATCAATCAAAAAAAGCTCTGCCCGAAAACCAGAGATTCAAAATAAAACCAAATGCAATACCACTAATTAAAAATGTTTTGCACAGCATAAAGCGGAAAAACCTCTATGTTTTCATACCGGGTAAAATTTTCAAGTGATATGCGTATCCCTTTACTGATTTTTTTCTCCTTCAGAAAAATCCTGAGGCTTTGCATCTTTCCCTGGCTCCCTGACTTAACTTCAATAGGTAAAATATTATAACCTTTCTGTATCAGGTAGTCAACCTCGGCATTACTACCCCTTTTTTCACGATGCCAGTAATATAATTGAGGTTTAATTGTTTTATATTTATTCTTAATAATCTCTATTCCAACATATTGTTCTGCAATATTTCCCTTATTGATACCTTCAAACTCGTCAGACACAAGATGTTTTGAAAAATCCAGTCCCAGAATTCTTTGAAAGATTCCATGATCGAATAAAACAGTTTTAAACTTCTTTTGATTTACTTCTGCACCCAAGGGTAATCCATTGGCTGCAGTATGCTTAGCTCTATAAACCAATCCGGCCATTTCCAGTAAGCCAAGTGCTTCATTAATTTGTTTATTATTAGATGAATCTGAAGCTTTTGAAACTATAAATTTATTTCCTGCTTGTAACACAACCGATCGAAAAACCTCCATTATCCTTGAAACCGGAACCCTCTCTTTATATTTCGCGAAATCATCCTCAAAACCGGTGATTAATTGATCGAGTATTAATTGGGATTTAGCAAAATCATTGGTATTAATAAATGTTTGTATAACTTCCGGAAGCCCACCCAGTATTAAAAACTGTTTCAGATAGTTGATCAATCTTTTGTGAATTGTGGGATTAACCGGAACACCTTTTCTATTTTCTTTTTTCAATTCATGCAAATGCTCCTGACCTGTTGCAATCAGATATTCATCAAATGATAACGGATACATAAAAAGGTTCTCTATTCTGCCCACACCATAAGAAGGCAGTTCCCTGAATGCAAATTCCAGTAGTGAACCTGCTGCGATCAAATGTAGTCTAGTGCGTTTTTCATAAAAGAATCTTAGTGAGGAAAGCGCAGGTAAACAAGCCTGAATTTCGTCAAAAAAAAGCAAAGTTTTCCCATCCTGTATCGGAATATTATAATATGCAGACAAATTCCTGCAAAGGTTATCAGGATTAAGGTCACTCTCAAAAAAACGACGGA
>CAZJYD010000099.1:0-5046 GCA_964550205.1 uncultured Bacteroidales bacterium | reverse complement strand
AAACACAAAACAAATTCGATGACTAAATTTGTAACTCAATTTTTATTAAAAAATATTTACTATTCACCATCTGCTCTTTGCCCTGAGCCCTGAGCAATTGTGGGAGTGAGAGGGCGAAGCTGTGCTGTTGGTGTCCAGTGTTCAGTGTTTACGACTGCCGAAACTACAAACAGTTGTGTTCATTTGTGGATGAAAAAGAAAGGAGAGGGGAGAAAGGAGAACAGTAAATCAATGAACTGGGTAAGAGCAGTTATGGGAAGTACTTGCAAAAAGTAATTATAAGCTAAACCAACCATATCTGATGAACTGTCAAAAAGAAAAAAATTCCTCTGTGAAACGCTGTGCATCCTCCGTGTAAGTATAAATGTCAAATAGCGCCCCCTAAACCCAAACTCTAAACATTTATAAAATCAACTGAATATCAAAAATTCAGAATGCCAACCAACTCCACACAAAGTATTAACAAGCTTCTTGAATTAGGCGAAGGACAATATATCGAATTTAAAGAATCATTCGATAAAAGCATACAAAAGGAGATTGTGGCATTTGCAAATGCTTCTGGTGGCACAATATATTTAGGAATTTCGGATACTGGCATTTTAAAGGGCATTGTAATTAATAACAAGCTTAAATCTCAAATTCAGGACATTGCTCATAATTGTGATCCTTCAATTTTAATTGATCTTACAGAAATGGATTCTTTATTGGCAATTGAAATTCCTGAAGGTAAAAACAAGCCTTATTCCTGTTCAACAGGTTTTTATATGCGTATGGGAGCTAATTCCCAAAAAATGAAAAGGAATGAAATATTGTCGCTTGCTATTAAATCAGGAAAAGTTAGGTTTGACGAACAAATCTGTGCTAATTTTGACTGGAAAGACTTTGATGATGAAAAATTTACGTATTACCTTAAGCTGACTGGAATTTCTTACACGCTGACTAAAGAGGAAATTTTGCGAAACCTCCGTGTGCTGACAGATGAGGGTTTTACAAATGCAGGGGTATTATACTTTGCTAAAGAGCCTTACAAATATATGATCAGCTCCAAAATCAGGTGTATTCATTTTAATGATGATGATCGGGTGGATATTCTTGATAAGAAGGAGGTTGACCGTGGGATTATCGGCAATATCGAGTTTGCGGTTGCTTACCTGAAAGAGCGTGTTCCGGTTCGCTATGAGATCAAAGACCTTAAGCGCAATGAATTTCCGGAATATCCCATCGAAGCATATCGGGAGGCGATTGTTAATGCCATTATTCATTTTGATTATTTTCTTGGTGATACTATTGCTATCGAAAAATTGCAAAGTAAAATCATCATAAATAACAAAGGAGAACTTCTTTTTCCTGAAAGTGAGTTTGGTAAGAAAAGTGAAGCCAGAAATCGTTTATTGGTCGATTTACTGGCAAGAACTGATTTTATGGAGAAAGCCGGCACAGGTATTAAACGTGTTACCAATGAGTGTTATAAAAACGGAAATAGAGTTCAGTTCGATTTCTCCGATTCGTTTTGGATTACAATTCATACCAATCAAAAAAGCTCTGGTGTAGAAAAGGTCACCGAAAAGGTCACCGAAAAGGTCACCGAAAAGGTCACCGATAATCAGAAGTTGATAATGCATCATATTGTAGAACAACCTTATATATCAACACGCGATCTTGCCGAAAAGGTTGGGATATCACAAAGGAAAATCAAAGAAAATATCGCCAAATTAAAAACGGCTGGCTTGGTAAAACGTATTGGTCCAGCAAAGGGAGGCTATTGGAAAGTAATTGATTGAGAAGGATGAGAAAGTTTAGAAGGTTGAGAAGTTGAAAAGTTTAGGAGGTTGAAAAGTTGAGAAGTTTAATTTCAACCCTTCAACCCATATCAATAATCACAAATACTAAAAAAATGTACACTTTCGCTTTTGAAAACCTAACTGTTTGGCAGAATACCAGGAAACTGGTAAAAGATATTTATAAAATCACCAGATTATTTCCTGAAGATGAAAAATTTGGGCTGGTATCTCAGATGAGAAGAGCCATAATTTCAGTAAGTTCAAATCTTGCTGAAGGCTCTTCAAGAAACACAAAAAAAGATCAGGCGAACTTTTATACGATGGCCTACAGCAGCCTAATGGAGGTATTGAGTCAGGTAATTTTATCATGGGACTTAGAGTTCATCACTGAAAAACAATACATTGAGCTTAGAAATCCGCTGGAAGAGATAAGTAAGCAGCTCAATGCTCTACGAAAAGCTGCACTAAGTCATAATCATTAAACGCTTAAACCCTTCAACCATTCAACTTTTCAACCATTCAACTATTCAACCATTCAACCCTTCAACCATTCAACAAAACATGAAGAAACTCAAAGTACTCACCGTAGTCGGCACCCGCCCCGAAATCATCAGATTAAGCAGGGTAATGGCCAAACTCGACGAATCCGAAGCCATTGAGCACATCACAGTGCATACAGGTCAGAATTACGACTACGAGCTCAACCAGATCTTCTACGAAGACATGGAGATCCGCAAGCCCGACTATTTTCTGGAAGCTGCTGGAAACAGTGCCACAGAAACCATCGGACAGGTCATCATAAAAATAGACCCCATTCTGGAAAAGGAGCAGCCGGATGCATTTCTGGTGCTGGGCGACACCAACAGTTGCCTGTGTGCCATACCTGCAAAGAAACGGCATATCCCCATCTTCCACATGGAAGCCGGCAACCGTTGTTTCGACCAGCGCGTGCCCGAGGAAACCAACAGAAAAATAGTGGACCATATTTCTGATATTAATCTTCCCTATTCTTCCATTGCAAGAGAATATCTCCTAAGAGAGGGCATCCCTGCTGACCGTATTATAAAAACAGGCAGCCCCATGTTTGAGGTGTTGAACTATTACATGTCCAAAATCCGGTCTTCTAATGTGCTGGAAAGGCTTAACTTACAAAAAGAAAAATACTTTGTTGTTTCAGCTCACAGGGAAGAAAACATCAACAGCGAAAAAAACTTTAATGGTTTATTAGAATCCTTAGATCTCATCGCCGAAAAATACAACTACCCCATCATCGTCTCCACCCATCCCCGCACCCGCAAAAAACTCGAAGAAAAAGTTACACAGAGTAACACTGTGTCAAACACTGTGGAACACAGTGAAACTTATAAAAACCCTCTCATCCAATGGATGAAACCCCTCGGCTTCTCCGACTACAACGCCCTCCAGCTAAACGCATACGCCGTATTATCCGACAGCGGTACCATTAGCGAAGAATCCTCCATTATGAACTTCCGCGCCCTCAACATCCGCGAAGCCCACGAACGCCCCGAAGCCATGGAAGAAGCATCCGTAATGATGGTGGGATTAAACCCGGAAAGAATACTGCAGGGCTTGGTGCAGTTGCAATATCAACGAACAGGAACCGACCCTAAACCTCTAAACCCTAAACCCCTAAACCAAATAAACCCTAAACCCCTCAACTTCTAAACGAAACTTCAGGTTAGTGGGAGACTACTCCATGCCAAACGTATCCGACAAAGTAGTGAAAGTTATAATCGGTTATGTTGATTACATCAAAAGGACTGTTTGGAATGAAGAATAGAACGCAGATGACACAGATTAGACGGATTTACACAGATAAAAATCCGTGTAAACCTTTACTGAGCTTATCGAAGCATCTGTGTTCCATTAATATAAAACTTCTAATCGATTCAATAAATTAATCAATGTTACCTAAAAAAGAAACCGATAGCATTGAATACAAAACAGCATTTAATGAAAATGTTATTGAAACCCTTGTTGCTTTTTCAAATACAAAGGGAGGAACTGTATACATTGGCATAGCCGACAATTCTGATATTTTAGGGGTAACAATTGGTAAGGAGTCTTTAGCTAAATGGGTTAATGAAGTTAAAGTTAAAACCATTCCGCAGATAATCCCCGATATAGAAACATTAAATGTTAAAGGAAAGACCATTGTTTTGCTTAGTGTAAATGAATATCCGGTTAAGCCGGTAAGTACAAGAGGGAGATATTTTAAACGGGTAGGTAGTTCAAACCATTTATTATCGGTGTCTGAAGTTGTTGATCTTCATCTTCAGTCTTTGAATTCAAGTTGGGATGCTTTCCCTGACCCTGTTCATTCCATAGATGATATCTCAATGGAAAAGGTGCAGCAATCAATTAATATGATGATCAGAAATCGTATTACGATAATTGAGGATCCTTTATCTTTTCTTGTCAAAAACAATCTCATCAGGGAAAGTAAACTGACCAATGCCTCTTATTTGTTATTTAAGAAAAAGGAATCAGTTGATACTGCTATTGAGCTTGGTCGGTTTCAAAATGAGATCACTATTAAAGATTCCCTGAGAACAAAATCTGATGTTATTAAGCAAATTGATCAGGTTATTGAATTTGTGAAAAAGCACATCAATAAAGAAATCATAATTACAGATAAACCGCACAATATTCAAAAATGGCAATATCCTATTGAAGCCATAAGGGAAATTGTTATTAACATGATCGTTCATCGCGATTATCATTTACCTTCCGATTCGATTGTAAAAATATTTGACAACAAAATTGAATTTTACAATCCTGGTCGTTTGCCTGATTCCATTACCGTTCAGGACCTTTTAAATAATACCTACCGTTCCACACCGAGAAACAAGCTGATGGCAGATTTCTTTAAGGATTTGGGACTAATAGAGAAATACGGTTCCGGGATACAAAGGATATTAAATTATTTTGATGATGATAATTTGCCAATGCCTGAATTTCAGAATATTTCTGATGGTTTTATGGTTACTGTTTATTCAGGCCCATTTTCTAAGTTGGGTAAAAAGTTGGGTGATAGGTTGGGTGATAGGTTGGGTGATAATCAACTCTTAATTCTTGAAACAATAAATAATAAACCAACTATTAGTTTGTCAAAATTAAGTAAGATTATTGGTATAAGTCAAACAGCTATTGAGAAAAATATATCGAAATTAAAAGAAATTGGTATCCTTAAACGCATCGGCCCCGCCAAAGGAGGGCATTGGGAAGTAGTTGATGAATGAAA
>CAZJYD010000098.1:0-5209 GCA_964550205.1 uncultured Bacteroidales bacterium | reverse complement strand
AAAATAGGACATTTTAATTTCCCTGAGAATAGGACATTTTAACTTCCCGTTGACAGCAGTACCTTTTTTTCTTGACAAGACATAAAGTTTCTGTTAAGATGATATGAATAAGATAGTATGATTTTTTACTAAAATTAGTAAAAGTCTATCTTTGATCTTTAAAAAATTTAAATAAGGGAGGTGAGAATAATGTCGCAAAAAAAAATTAACGATGAGCGATTAGAATTAATCGAAAAATTAGCTGTTAAAATGGAATCACCAGAAAATTATGAATCCTTTGCTATAGATCATTCAATTCTTCAGGATGAGGAAGTAGTTAAAACAATGGAAAGGATTCAAAAAAAATATTATTTTCTTTTACCCTTTATGTTGATTTTGGCTGTTTATATGATGTTTAAAGTATTAGCTTATCGATTTATATACGTTCCTTTTATGGCATTTTTCTTCAAAAAGAAGTTTACAAAAGAACGTCTTCTTTTAGGGCCAAAAAGAGGAACAATATTTTTCGATAAGTATAATAAAGTGGCAAATCTATTGCGTAATGGGGTTACTACTTCGATTGCATTAGATATTACTTATAATTTGCCCAAAATAATTGCTGAGAGACGTAGTATATCTCAGTGCTTAGTATGGTTTTGGATTAATCAGCCAGATGGTCTTGGTGGGAGGAATAGATTAAAATTAATCTACTCCCATATTATTGAAAAAGTTTCAAATAAATTGGAAATTTCAGATGAGGTTAATATTTTGTCTCTTGCATGTGGTTCAGCGCAAGCCATAATCGAAGCCCTTGCAAAATTACGAAAAGATTATCCAAGTAAAAAAATAAATTTAACATTGGTTGACTTGAATCAAACTTCTCTTCAAATGGCGAAGTATTTAGCAGAAAAGAGAGGCGTTTCTTCGGATATAAAGCTTGAAATAGCAAATATAAAAAATTTTCTTGATAATCAACCAAATAATACTTGGGATATTATTGAGATGGTCGGATTTCTTGATTATAGAAAAAATAATTCTGTAATCAAAATTTCTACAGCGATAAGAAGGATTCTTAAACCAGGAGGTGTTTTTATAACATCCAGTGTTTCACCATCTCTTTGGTCCTATACAGTAAGATGGGTAACTAATTGGCCTTTACTAATAAGAAGAAGTAAAAATAAATTTAGGAAAATATTGATGAAGGGCTGGCAAGAAGATGACAATCAATATTTTCGCTATGTTCCAACAAAGACACACGTTATAGCTATTTTAACTAAAAAAATTTTTTAGTAACTGCTTTAATTTATGTTATAATTAAAACAGTTACTGTGCTTAATAAGCTCAGTAATAATTACTGAGCTTTTTATTTATGTGGTATTATCCAATATCGGCTTTAATTATAGCCATTACAAGTTTGATTTTTGGATATTGACTAATCTTTTGTCTCATACGCCTTTTGATAAGCTAGCTTTATTGGGTGCTCAGTTAGGGATAATTGGCCCTGCTTTTATACCTCCAGTTTTATTAATATTTTCTTATATTTTTTGTTGTGGGGTAAATAAGTATAAAAAAAAGAAGAATTTTTTATATTTAGTATTTATTCCGTCTATTATAATTAGTTTATTTACTTTTACAGATTATAATGTTAGAAATTTAGAGATTACACCAGAAGGTAATTTTTTTACTCCAGGTTATTTGTATTACTTTCTTGTAATATATTTGATAGTTTCTTTCATGTTTTTTATTCATTATTTTTTCATACATGTATTATATTAGAAAAAAAAGTAAAAGTCATTTTTTTTGTTTTTCAACTTGTTTTTCTCCCTAAAAATTGGTATAATTTTATAAATAAAAATAAGCTAAAGCTTGATAATTTTATAATAATTTTAGCTAAAAAAATTGACAAGACTGGTAAAATGTTATACAATATAATTTACTATAAATTTCTATGTTAACTATAGATCAGGCAAAGAAAAAAACGGACATATATAAATTACCATTACCAGCTTTAATAATTGATAAATCAGTTATTACCGATAAATTTAATATTTTGAATAATATTATAGATAATTGTAATTTGTATTATGCTGTAAAAACTAATCCTCATCCGGAGATATTAAAACATCTTCATTATTTGGGTTCTGGCTTTGAAGTCTCTTCTGCTAATGAATTAAATTTATTAAAGGAGATTGGCGTGTCCTCAGAAAAAATTATTACTGGAAATACTTTAAAAACGCCCAAGTTTATTAAGGAGGCTCATGAATATGGTGTTAATTATTTTGCTTATGACTCTACTTATGAACTTGATAAAATAGCAGATTTAGCTCCTGGTTCAGTGGTTTCTTTACGTGTAGTAGTTGATAATAATAGTGCTGATTGGCCATTGTCCCGTAAGTTTGGAGCAGATCCTGTTCATGCTATTGAATTGTTGCAATATGCGAAAGATAAAGGTTTAAACCCGGAAGCAATAACATTTCATGTCGGGTCTCAGTGTATGAATCCCACTAGTTGGGCAAATGCTTTGATGGTCATGGCGGATATTTGTGAGAAAGCTAAAACAAAAGGCCTTGATATAAAAATTATTAATTTGGGAGGGGGGTTTCCTTCACAATTAACAAAACCCATTCCAGGAATAGAAGAAATTAAAGCTCAAATTAATAAGGTACTAAATGAATATTTTCAAGGCCAAGATATTAAATACATGATTGAACCTGGGAGAGCTATTGTTGGTGAAGCCGGTTTAATGGTCGCTTCTGTGATTGCAAAAGCAAATCGAGGAGTTGAGAAATGGGTAAGTCTTGATGTCGGAGTTTACCATGGTTTATTTGATGCAATTGAAGGTGTAAAATGGAGTATTATTAGTGATAAAGAATTAAATTGTGTTAATCATAAAGATCAATTAGCTAAATATAAGGTGGGTGGTCCCACTTGTGACAGTATTGATGTTTTAGCTCAGGAATTATATTTTTTAAAAGATATCGCTCCGGGTGATATCGTTTATGTTATGCATACAGGCGCTTATACTAGTACTTTGGTGACAAATTTTAATGGGTTTAAAGGTCCAGAAATTATATTTGTTGAATAAAAAAAGGCGCTATTGTATAACGCCTTTCAATTTTTTCGTTTTTTATCAACAAACTATTGTACGATGACAAAAGTTTGTTGATCTATTATTTCCGCTGTTGCTTCAGGGCGAAGCTTCAGCTTTTTGCACAGATAGACTAATAGTTCGCCCATGTTGGGGTTTTTTTTCTCTGAATAATCAAATGCTGCGCCTCCCTTGTATTCGTTTACCATGGAGATCATTTTATCAGCTAAAATTGAGAAGTATCCCACATCTTGGTATTCACGAAGAATACACATAGCGGGGAAGTAGAAAAGGCCGCCGTTGCTGTAAAGTTCAGGATACATGGCTTTATACATCTCGGGGTTGAATTTTACGTTTGCCATTTCCCTGACTTTCTCAAGGTTGTTACTCGCAATAGCTATGCCGATAACTTTCTCATCCTCCGAGTATAAAACGAATTTAATGAATTCTTCATCCAGCAGAATTTTAACTAATCTTTCAAAGGTGTCAAAGCATTGCTGAGGGAATGCGGTTTCTAAGGTTGTTCCAGGTCCCAGTTCGTTTAAATACACCTGCCAGATAGTTTTTTGTAATTCACTATCATTTATTCTTTTACTCATGACACATTTTTTACCCATATTTCCCCTCCTTGATTGAATGAACTTTTTAGTATATGATATTTTATCATACATATACTTGTATGTCAAGTATGTGTGAATTTATTCACCGTGAAATCTTTTAAAATCCGCTAACTGCTTTCGTCTTTTTTATTAACTCTGTTCCAACATCTTGACATGATAGTTTATTGTATCATATATAGGTATAAATGTAATTTGTATATTTTATGAAATTAATAAAAAGCACACCCCAAAAAGATAATTTTCAAATGCCTGGACAATTTGAAAAGCATTCTCATTGCTGGATGCTATGGCCTGAGCGTAATGATACTTGGCGATTAAATGCCAGACCTGCACAGAAATCTTTTGTTGAAATAGCAAAAGCTATTTCTGAATTTGAACCTGTGGTTATGGGAGTTTCTGAGAAACAATATACTAAAGCAAGAAAAGCTTTACCATCAAATATTAATGTGATCAAAATACCGAACGATGATTCATGGGTTAGAGATAGCGGTCCTACCTTTGTAGTGAATGATAGTGGGAAAGTAAGAGCAGTTTATTGGGGATTTAATGCTTGGGGTGGCATATACTCTTCTTATAAAAAAGATCAATTAGTCGCTAAAAAAATTATTAGGTTTGAGAATATAGATTATTATGAACCAGGTATTATTTTGGAAGGCGGCTCTATTCATGTGGATGGTCTTGGGACATTATTAACAACGGAAGAATGTTTACTTAATAAAAATAGAAATCCGCATCTTTCTAAAATACAAATTGAAAATTATTTAAAAAATTATACCGGTACTAAAAAAATAATATGGTTGAAAAAAGGTGTTTATATGGATGAGGTTGATGGGCATATTGATAATTTGTGTTGTTTTGTTAAACCAGGTGTTATTTTACTTCTATGGACTGATGACAAGAATGATCCTCAATATGATATATCAAGAAGCGCTTATGAAGTTTTAAGATTATCAACTGATGCGGTTGGGAATAAATTTAAGATACATAAAATTAACCAGCCTAAACCAATATATAGAACTGCAAGAGATATTTTCGGTATAAAGTTGTTCAAAGGAACATTACCTCGTAAGGTTGGTGAAAGGTTAGTCTCTTCATATATTAATTATTATAGCGCTAATGGCGGATTAATAATGCCAATATTCAATGATCCTAATGATGAATTAGCGTTTGATACTTTTAAAAAATTATTCCCTGATCGTAAAATAGTAAAAATTAATGCCCATGAACTTATATTGGGAGGTGGGGGAATTCACTGTATAACAAAAGAGGTGCCTGACAAATAAACTTTTTTTATTATTTTTGTATAAAAAATGTTATTATATAAGATATAAGATTTATATAATTATATTATGATTATTGGTATTTTTATATTTTTATTAATAGTTGTAACCTTATTAGGTGCGATTTTATATTTAAATAAAGATAAGCATATTTTAAACAAAATATTTTTAATATTTATTTGTTTAATTGATTTTTGGATATTGACTAATCTTTTGTCTCATACGCCTTTTGATAAGCTAGC
>CAZJYD010000097.1:0-5621 GCA_964550205.1 uncultured Bacteroidales bacterium | reverse complement strand
AGGTACTTTGCTATGCGTGTTCTGATCTTGTCGTTTTCTATATCATACATAATAAAATACAGCATACGAGTGGGGTGTTTTTTGTGATTGTTAAAAATTCCAAGTACTTCCTGCAGGCGTTCTTCAAGTGAAAGCATCTTGCTCTCTTTGGAAGTTGTTTCTTCGCTTTCTATTTGCTTTGCATTTTCCATGCCTGCTCTTTTAAGCAAGCGCATTTTTTCAACAAAGCTTAATTCCTTTTTCTTCTTTTTTGCCATATCAATTAAAAAACAATTCACATAACAGGTTGTACACAATATCGTTCAATTCGTCATTTGTTCCCCTTTTGGGGGATTTAACCACCGAATATCCTTTCTTTCCGTAAAACACGTTAACCTCAGCCAGGTGTTCCTGCAGTTTACATCTGAATTTCTTCCCGTAATGAATGTTTTGGATGTCGAGTATCTCAATTTGATATTCCCCAAGTTTTTGCCTTACTTTTTCAATGATGGCATTTAACTCTTCGGGAACATAAATTTGTTTTTCTGCTTTCTTTTTCAGGTTTGGATTTAACTTCTGTTTGATCTCCTGCATGATATCATCCGAAATTGCTGTTTTGATATCAGGTTTGGATTGCTGCTCCTTATTCTCTTCACGGATTATGCTTTGTGCTTCTTTTACCTGGGTTTCATTGTTGAAATCAACAAAAGCATCTATCTTAATTGCATCGGCCAGGGGGTTGTAAACAGCTTCTGGATCGAAACTTACAAAACATGCCCTGCTTACATCGGATGTTCGTGTATCAATAACCTGCTGCAGATTATATTGTTTTGAAAAGGCATGTGCAAATATTTTGTAAAAGATGCTGTATTTGGCAGGGTCGAAACATTTTTCATGCAGCTTAAATAGGATTTTCAAACCATCCTTTCCCGGCGAAACAAATACCAGATGAATACGGGAGTCTTCAGACAATTTTTGTTTGAGCGATTCGGCTTCCATATCTTTTTCTTTCAGATGATCAATATCCAGAATAAAATGAGAGGCAGATGCGAAGTTTGCCGTAAGACGGTAAGGCGGATTAAATATCCCACAGCAAACGTAGGGCAGTTTTGTTTTTAGCTGCCGGTATTTGGCGGTGTCGAGGCTCAGTACTGTGCGCAGTTGTTCTATTTGCGAAAGCAAACCCTCCGGCGGATTTTTGATGAGCCGGTGCAGACGTTCTACTTCAATTTTTTGTAACGGGTCATTTTTTTGAGTTATATTTTTGCCAAAAGTGATCATTGTTCAGGATTTTTAAGAAGGGAAATTCATGAATTTGGTTGCCAGTTTTTGGGCATCGAGTTTGATATGTTCGGCGCGGCTGCGGTCGGTTCCGCCAATATTAACTACTTCACTGAGATAATCATTTAATGATTGTATCAATATCCTTTTGCCCATAGCTTCCAGCCAGTGTGAACCGTCCTCTTTAATGCTGAAACAATCCTCATCGATAACTTTTTGTGTGCAGAGGTTTATCACCACGTAATCAACCCAAACCCTGTAAAGTTCAATGATATCAAAAACCAGCACCGGGCGGTTGTAGTCGTCGCGGTGAAATACGCCTACATAGGGGTCAATACCTGCCTTGATAAGCGCACCTTCGATTTTTCCATATATAATACCATAGCCATAGTTTAACAGGCAATTAAATATATCTGTTGCGGGATGTTTGCTGCGCCCCTGAAATTTATATTCATCAGGCAGTATAGCCGATATTCTTTCTAAATAAATTCTGGAAGAAGCACCTTCCCAGCCTCTGATGCTTGCTCCTATATCACTGATGACTTCACCTTTCAGGCTTTTTATTTTTGTTTTATAATCGTTGAGCTTGTTAATGACATTATCAAGCCTCCGGTTTTCAGCTTCATCATCAGAGGTGATGGTTAACAGCAAAGCTACCTGGTTGTCAATTTTCTTTTCAATTATTTGTTTTATCCATTCAATGGCGTCCTTACTAAATGTGAAATCAAGTTGTTTCCTTCTGATGGTTGAAACCGAGCCATATTTCACACTCCACAATCTGCCTGCAGGTTTGCCGTTTTTGTCAACAAACAATACGTCAATTTCGTTATCAATTGCCATCAGTGCTGCATCGGAGCTTATTTTTGCCCCCTTGCTGATGCTGATGCTTTTTACTTTTTCGGGATGGATTTTTTGTTTTCCGTCCTTGTGAATAACAAGGAAATTTTCGCCCTCTTTTTGAAGGGAGGTGCCGTAGGTGTTGAGAATTAAATCCATGTCATTTTATTTTAATAAATGCAACGATTGTCGAGCAAATGTAATTTTTTCATGCTTCGGCTGATGGCCGTGTATGCCCAGCGGTACAAGTCCGCTTTTTGAAAGTAGAACATACTTTTTTCGAACTGTATAAACACTTCCTGCCATTCGCCGCCCTGTGCCTTGTGGCAGGTTATGGCATATCCGTATTTCACCCGCAGGGCATTCAGGTAAGGGTCTTCCATCATCATTTCTTTAAATTTCTGATCGCTTGCCCGTAAACCCAGATTCCGCATCCTGATCACAAAATCAACAAATAATTTGTATTCCTGTTCCTGGCTGAGGTCGGGAGTGTTCATGCCCAGGAGGTTTTCAATCACTTTTGCCTGGATCACCTGGCCTCCGGCCTCGTTGATGTGCATTAGTTCGGCATTCCTGAAACCTAAGCCTGCTTTGTACTCCACTTTGGGTGAAACGCTTTTTACCAATATCTGATCGCCATTGAGCAGATTGTGAAGGTAATTGTTGCGAACCACCATCAAAGATTCGTTTTTATTGAATTGTATGGCTTTCTTTTGTGAGTATAGGTAGCTGCGAGTGAGATTGTTTACATAGTTGTTTTGCTTGTTTGATAGATTGATGAAAATACAGTTTTCCACCCCGATGGTTCGGATACGCTCCACGTAATGCCGCACCATATCCTGCAGGTTATGGTGTAGGATGATGTCGGCATATCCCTTGGCTTTTATCGAAAGCATGGGAAATGAACCCTTTTGAATGGCTTGCCTGAAATGGTCGGTGTTGTGGTAAATACCGGAGCTTTTGTTGAAACGTACAATTTGGGTTAGATTGCTTGTTTGGGGATTGATGCTGAATTGTTGGTTGAAATAAGACTCACTGAGCGCAGCCGAAAATTTGCAATTCACCGGGGGCAATTGTGCAGGATCTCCCACAAATACGATCTTGCGGTTTCCGCAATAATAAAGCAGGTCGGTCAGCAGCATGCCTGTACCGAAATTCAAAAAAGTGGCTTTTACCTTATGATCTGAAATAATGGAACTTTCGTCAACAAAATAAACGGTGTTTTCTTTGGCCAGGTTTTTTATCAATTTGAATGTAAGTTTGCGGATTTTTATTTTGTCGTCCAGCTGGTCGCTTGCAAAATCGTAAATATGCTTGTGAACAGTACTGGCAGGAACTGAGGCTTTTTCGCTCAGTATTTTAGCCGCACGGCCTGTTGAAGCCAGCAAAACGCTTTTCACCTCCTGTTTTTTCAGGTAATTGATCAGGCCTTTCACCAGGGTGGTTTTTCCGGTGCCGGCATGGCCTTTTAAAATGAATAACCTTTTCCCTGGCTGTTCGAAAAATTGCATGAGTTTTTCTACGGCTTTTTGCTGTTCGCCGTTCAGATTGATATCGAAATATTTTGAAGTATCCATAAAGAACATTTATTTATCATCCGGGATACGCTCTGAAGCGCACGAACTCAAAACGGGAGCGTTTTTCGTTGTTTTCTTCAAGATATACATTTCTGATGCTTGTGGAGGCCAGGCATGTGATGTTTTGTTTTTGAAGTAAACTGACTACTTTAAAACAAAAAGTCATTTCGCCCATGATGTGGGCGGCTTTAACTTCTTCGTGTTCCAAAAGCTTTATGCACTTTCGAGCATATTGTTCTGCCAGTTGGCTGATTTCGTTTTCATCTGCATGGGGATCGATGGGAGGGAAGCTTAAGTCCATAATATTCCCAAAGGCAGAAGCAGCCCGGAGCTGTTCTTCGGGCCAAAAGCGGTGGGGATGGTTGGAGAGGTTTAGGAGCATGGATTTTTAGCAATGATTTCTTTCGTTAAAATAAAATATTTTTTAAATCTGTTTTCGATATATTCAGCTTCTTTTGGTTCTTCACGTATACCTGCATGATTTATATCATGTCTTAATCCCAATGATAGTTTTTTAAAAACTTTGTCAGTAAGCTTCTTTTTAAAGGGAAGATTAAAAACTTTTTCTGGTAAATTCAAGATATGTTCAAGCTTATCCTCATATTCTTTTTTTGTTATTTTATCCTTTTCAAGTTGTTTATCAAGTTTATTTTTATATTTATCAATGTCAAAGCCTTCTATTCTGTTCATACTTAGTGCTGAGCTAACTATATCTCTATAAAGTAACTCTTGCCACGGATATTTCACATTTATAAGTACATAGGAAATAATTAACTCGGTAAGAAGGGTAATTCCTTGCTGAACCATGTTGTAGTCATAACAATATTGTATCGCTGTTATGGAGTTTTCGATGAGTGCATTTTTTGTATAAGGCTCAATTTGATTTGAAATAATTTTTAAAATTGGGTTAAATGCCACTGGAAAGTTCAACAACTCATCGTTGAGTAGATTTTTCAAATCACTTGGAGTTTCACCTTGCATTATTTTTATTCCTCTTGCCGAAGAAATCTCAAGAGAAAACAGGTTTAACTTATTAGAAAAGTTTTGGTTATCAAGAAGATTTGATACTTTTTTTGTATTGCCTGATTCCAAAAACTCCTGTGCAGCACTTGTCCAATCCTGAAGCTTTGAGAATGATGTAATATCAAGAATAGGAGAATTTCCATTCTGACGCGCCTCGTAGTTTCCGTATGTAATCTGCTTAACCGTAATATTTTTCAAGAACTTGGTATAATTGATCAACACCATCAACAGCATAGGCAAATACCTGAAGGCATGGGTGATGTCGAAATAAACCTCATCACCTTCTTCTAATACCTCATAAATAGTTCGGAATATTTCCCAGATTTCCTGTTCGTTGTTTCCATCAAGGATGTCAATGTCGTGTATATTGCAATTGAGTTCAAAATCATTTAAGCGATCTTTCAATCCAATATACGTTTCCCTGCCATGTTTGTCCTTTTCCTGCGCAGGGCTGCTCCAGTTGGTTTCCCGTGCATCTTTTGTTAGGAAAATATATATGCTGTCGTTAGATTTCCAGTCGCTACAGGTCTTTTTAATGGTTGCTTCCTGCACAAACCTGACCGGCTTTCCAGTGGGCTGCTCATCCTGAAAATGATAAACAGTTTCATAGTAGTAACCTGTACCTAAGATTGAAATAAAAACTTTTCTGCTCATTTGTTATTTGTTTTATTACAAATCACTTATGCAAAAGCGATTTTATGATAAATATACACTTTTGTGGAAGTGATTTATTGTTGAATGATTTTATTATAATATTGCCGGGCAATATCTTTACCGACCCAGTTTATAATAAGCGTCCAGGGAGATTTGTTGAATTTTTTCCATCTTTTTTTTCCGCCAAGAGCGTTTTTGTATGCAAGACTTAAAAATTGCAGCAAGGCTTCGTGGTCTTTTGGTTCTATCGGGCCTACCAGCTCCTGGTAA
>CAZJYD010000096.1:0-5966 GCA_964550205.1 uncultured Bacteroidales bacterium | reverse complement strand
TTGTGCGAAGGCAACGGATTGCACTGGTGGGATGAGGAAAGAAAAAATGTATTAAGATGCCATTACCATTTGCTTTGAACTGTATACTAATAATGATCATCAAAGCAATTAAATAAAAGCACTTTATATGACGAGTCCTTCTAATCATGGTAAAATGAATAGTTCAAATATAAAGCATTAAGTTGGTATTTTTTCTAACTTATATATAATTGAGTTTTTATTATTTTGGAAATAAAACAATCATAATATTCCAACATAGTTATTTTTCACCTGGGCTACAGGTGTCTGATAGCATGCGATCCGGAATAAAAAGGATAAATAATATATTTGAAATAAAAGTAATTAATTTACAGATAACTGTTAGTTGATGGTAAGTGGCAAAAATTTCCATAGGTTCTGATTAAGGCAAAAAAATTGTATTTTTGGTGAAAAGGATTAAAAAATGGAAGCAGTTGAAATCAAAAATAGGATTACAAAATCAATCCATGATATAGATCCTAATGCAGAAGTTTATTTGTTTGGGTCGAGAGCACGTGGTGATAACAGACCCGATTCTGATTGGGATATTCTTATTTTGGTGGAGGCAAATAAAATAACCAATGATATTGAAGATAAATTCCGGGACGACTTATATGATATTGAATTGGAATCTGAGCAAATAATTTCTACTTTCATTTATCCTAAGGATTATTGGTATAGTTCGCTGATATATTCACCATTGTACAAAAATGTGAATAAAGAAGGGATTCAGTTATGACAATCAAAAATCGCGATGAGTATATAAAATATCGATTTGAGAAAGCTTTAGAATCCTTCGATGATGCCATAATTTTAGCAGAAAAAGAAAAATGGAATACAGTAATTAATAGATTGTACTATTCATGTTTTTATGCTGTGATTTCACTGTTAATTAAAAATAACATTAATACTACAACACATGATGGCAGTCGTAGTGAATTTGGAAAACATTATGTTAAAACAGGGAGTATTGATAAAAAATACGGTAAATTATATACAAAGCTATTTGATATGAGACAAAAGGGGGATTATGGAGATCTATTTGACTATGATAAAGAGACAGTACTACCACTGATTGATTCAACAAGGGATTTTATTAATGAAATTCGGAAATTACTAAAATAAACCGCTAAACTTTAGCATCGAATATATTTATTGGTAGGGTTCGCATTTTGAAAAATATGGGTTTTTACTAGATTTATTGGAACTCATATTTAATATAATAAAATATATGATGGAACAAAACAATATTCAGTATTATTACAGGATTATTCCCTTAGTGCTTGAAAAAAATATAACCTTATGTTTAATACAAATCAAATGGTGTGAAAACCTGAGGTGCTGTATTCCAGAAAATTATCGATAATTCTATTACCCAACACTAATTCATGGTATAAATAGAATTCAAAATCACTCCCCCCTCGGATCTTTCTTAACAGGTAACTTGGCCATCTTCTCCACTTCAACTGTAGCATAGCCGAATTCTTCGGTTACTTTTCCCTTTATAAGATATACCCCGGATCCTTGAAATTTATATTTTTTAAGTGATGGCGGAAAATGGGTGCAGTCGAAAAACTCTCCCTGATGGTCAATAAAAGTACCGAAAGCCATCCATTCTCTTTTTACTGTAATGACTTTTTTGATGGTTACCAATTGCCCGACCATCCGTAATGTTTTCCCTGTATGGTGTATCAGATTACCGGCTGCAGCCTCCCCACGGAATTTTGTTTCCAGCAGATCAAAATAAGTCATGCTGACCGGAAAGCCTATATATTCTATTTCATCATAAGCATCTTCTGTCCTGTCATAAGCCAGTTGAGGCAGCTTAAACTGCTTTGCCGGGGAGAAGAAAATGGAATGGTTTTTAGGTTTCTTTACATCCTTATTGATCATCATGTGAGCTTCCCATAGCAAATTACTTTTTGATTTTCCTGTAAAACGCAGTGCCCCGGTGCGTACCAGAATGATGAGTTGCTCAATGCCCATGGGGACACGTTTAACAAAATCCTCCAGGTCAATAAAATCACCGTGTTTTTCACGCTCCGCAACGATCATATGACCTGTTTTACTTTCCAGGTCGGATATATGCACAAAACCAATATAAATATCTTTTCCGCTTATTATTGTCTTATACTCGCTTTGGTTTACGCAAGGCAGGTTGATACGTGCGCCCTGCCTTCTTGCCTCATTGAAATACACCCATGAGTGATAAAAGCCTCCGAAGTTGTTGATCACGGCTGTCATGAATTCCAGGGGGAAATGTGCTTTCAGGTAAAGGCTTTGAAAACTTTCAACCGCATAGGAAGCTGAATGAGCTTTTGAAAAGGAATAACCGGCAAAGGATTCGATCTGCCTCCATACTTCTTTTGTGATCGCTTCCGGCCTGCCTTTTTCTTTGCTTAGCCTGAAAAACTTCTCAACGATCTTTTGAAATTCCCTTTTATTGCGATGCTTACCACTCATGGCACGGCGCAGCACATCGGCATCAGCCAGGTCGAGACCTGCATAATGATGACATATCTTTATCACATCTTCCTGGTAAACCATCACACCATAGGTTTCCTTCAACTGTTCTTCCATCACGGGGTGCATATACCTGAAATCATCCGGGTTATGAAAGCGGTGGATGTATTCCCGCATCATCCCCGATTTGGCAACACCGGGACGGATAATGGAACTGGCGGCAACCAGTGTAAGGTAGTTATCACATTTTAGCTTTCTTAATAATCCACGCATCGCCGGACTTTCTATATAAAAACATCCGTTGGTTTCGGCATCTTTTAATTGTCTTCTTACCTGCGGATCCTGTTTAAAACGTTTTACCTGGTGCACGTCAATATCAACGCCTTTATTTCTTTTAATTATCCCAACGCTTTCGTTGATATGCCCTATCCCCCGCTGACTCAGAATATCCAGTTTTTCAAAGCCAATATCTTCTGCCACATACATATCCCATTGTGTTGTGGGGAAACCTTTTGGCGGCAGATCAAGGGCTGTGTAATAATTGATGGGCTTTTCGGATACCAGCACCCCACCTGCATGTATGCTGCGCATGTTGGGAAAATCAACCATCATCTGTGCAAAAGCATAGATTGTCCGGGTAATATGATTATCATTTATGTGCCTGTGGGGTTCATTTGCCAGGTCATCAATTTCCGCCTTGGGCAAACCATAAACTTTTCCCAGTTCCCTGTAAATTGATTTTCCGCGGAAGGTAGTGATGGTACCCAGCAGTGCCGTATGTTCCCGTCCGTATCTTTTAAAAATATAATCCTGCACGGCGTCGCGGTCTTTCCATGAATAATCTATATCGAAATCTGGCGGGCTTGTCCGGTGCGGATTGATGAAACGTTCGAAATAAAGGTCCAGCTCTACCGGGTCCACATCGGTGATCTTTAAACAGTAAGCCACAATGCTGTTGGCTCCGCTGCCCCGGCCTACATGATAAAATCCCCTGGAAATGGAATAACGGATAATATCCCAGGTGATAAGGAAATAGGAAGAAAAACCCAGCCTGTCAATAACTTCAAGTTCGTGAAGCAGGCGTTGTTTTGCTTTTTTGTTGCCGTTTCCATATCGGTATTCAAAACCATCCAAAGACAGTTTCTCCAGCAATATCTTATCGTCATAACGACTGCCGGTAAAAGTTTTCTTGTTTTTGATGCTTTTGTAATCAAAACTGACACTGCTGTTTTCAATGATCTTTTCCGTATTACTTATGATCTGAGGGTAATCAGCATATTGCTTTATCAGTTTATCCTGCAGTACGAACTTTTCGTTTTTATGTGCGATCTGTTCCGGCCGTAATTTGCTTATCAGTGTATTATGACCTATGGCACGAAGGTTACGGTGAAGGTAATATGTCTTTTCATCCTGAAAAGTAACCGGATGCCACATCAGTAATTTGGACTGGTCATGCCTGAATTCCGAAGAAATGATCTTGTTAAGCTGACCAGGCCTCACCCCGGTAAACTCATTTTCTTTCAGATCTTCAGATGATCTTTTTCCGAAAGGATAAACCACATAGGCATTTTGAAATGGCCAGGGCTTATCCGGTAATTTTTCTTTATTAACATTATGGTATGTAAGAAATTCGTTCAGTTCCTGAAATCCCTGATTATTTCCGGCAATACCCGTATAAAGCAATTCGTCATTATTCCGGAACTCAATACCTGCCATGGGCTTGATGCCTTGTTCTTTACATGCTTTCACAAAATCAATAACACCGGTGGAATTATTGATATCTGTCAGGCACAAAGCTTCTGCCCCGTGCTGCTTAGCCTGTGCAACCAGTTCATCCACCGGCATAGTGCCGTAGCGGAGGCTGTAGTATGTGTGAGTGTTGAGATACATAACTAAAGCACCAAATTCCAAATAAATAGCAATGACCAAAATATCAAATTCAAAACAAGCCTAGCAGATGACAACGAAAGAATTATTTTGGTCATTAGCATTTGGATTTTGGTGCTTATTTGTTATTTGGTGCTTGGTATTTGTGATTTTTAAGTTCATACTTTTATTTCTTGTTTTTCCTTTTCTGTTCTTATCCCTACGGCCCGTTTCAGGCATTTTCGTCCATACCGTATCCTCATCCTGTCCATAGCCTGGTAAAGACTGACCATCTCCCGGCTGTCTTCGAACATATTTATTTGTTGATATCCCTGCACCAGATTACTGAACCGCACTCCGATCAGGCGGATAAGCATACGGCGGTTGTACAGCTTATCGAACATCTCCGTAGCTTCCTTCAATAATATATGATCGAATGCCGTATAGGGAATATGCTTTTGCCGGGTGTGGGTATCGAAGTTCGAATACCTGATCTTCACCGTAATACATCCCGTCAGCTTTTGCTGTTCACGCAACTGAAAAGCCAGCTTTTCCACCATAGTTATCAGCTTTTGCTTCAGCATAACGATATCAATGGTATCCTGCTCGAAAGTCCTTTCGGTGCTCATGGATTTTTGCCCGGAATAGGGCTCAACGGGTGTACGGTCAATGCCATTGGCTTTTTTCCATATCATGAGCCCGTTTTTGCCCAGTACCCTTTCCACCATTTCAGGTGGAATTTCCCGCAGAACCTTTATGGTAGTTACACCCATGGAACGCAGCAACTGATAGGTTTTTTGCCCCAGCATGGGTATCTTGCGTATCGACAAAGGCGCCAGGAAAAAAGAGACCTGTGGTTTTTGCACTTCCATCTCCCCGTTAGGCTTGGCTTCGTTGGTGGCAATCTTGGATACGGTCTTATTCACCGAAAGCCCAAAAGAGATCGGCAGTCCCGTATTGTCAATGATACTTTTCCGCAGTTCCTTTGTCCATTTCAGGTTTCCGAAAAAACGATCCATTCCTGTAATATCCAGGTAATGCTCATCAATAGAAGCCTTTTCGTACAAGGGAGCCTTTTCTTCAATAATATCAGTCACCAGGCGTGAATATTTGCTGTAGCTTTCCATATCGCCTCTTATCACCAAAGCATCGCTGCACAGCCGGCGGGCCAGCTTCATGGGCATAGCCGAGTGCACTCCGAATTTACGTGTTTCATAACTGCAACTGGCTACTACAGCCCGGTCTGACAAGCCACCAATAATTACCGGCTTACCGACCAGCTTGCTGTTTTTCAATCTTTCCACCGATACAAAAAACGTGTCCAGGTCAAGGTGCACAATGGTTCTGTTATTATCATCCCATATCATTTAAAAAATTTTTTACTTTTTTCTTGCTTTTTGATTATATTTTAATCATATTTGCGGTTATAATATAATCAATTTATTTTTAAATCGCAAGGAAGCAAAGAATTTTTTAGCCATGAACGCAAATAATTATACGGAAAATGAGCTATCAACATTACGGTTATTTACCCCCTCTGTCTCGCTATGCTCGACATCTCCCCCTGCGAGCAGGGGGAGAAAAAGAGGGGGTAAAATAAAATATAATTACAAATTTAC
>CAZJYD010000095.1:0-6615 GCA_964550205.1 uncultured Bacteroidales bacterium | reverse complement strand
CCCCCTCTCCAAATCGGCTATTATTTATAGAAATATTAATTCGAGGTATTGATATATGAACACCGAACACAAAATGAAGATATTAGATCTTAATTATCAGTTAGTTATAAATGATCTTTTTTGAGTGTTGATATTCATGAGGCGGATTGTCGGGGTAATATGTAAATTCTGTCTCAACAAAAATTGTATATCTGTATTCTATTTCTAATTTATTGTTTTTTAAAGCTCTGGTTTTAATATCATCGATTTTGTAAGTAACAAAAGATGAATGACCGCTGCCACCGGTCTGCATACCGGTTTTTTCATCAGATTGGATCTGCTTGCGAACTATGTTTTCTATTTCTTCTTTTGACAACATATTTGTAATTTTTTCGAGAATAACAACCTGGTTTTCACTTGGGGCCGGGTGAGCATTAGTTTCAAATAATATGCAAAAGGGATTAACCGTGACTAACTTAACATTTTCCGTGATGGCGATCGGGATATCATTTTGCTTATATACAGGATACAGGTCCTGCCACGGGACAAGAATGTAGCTTATTAGCCTTTCTCCGGGTTTTTCACAATAAAAGTCAATATACAATCCTTTATTTTCTTTATTTGAACTAAAATGTATTTTGCTTAGATCGTCAAGGTATGTTTTAACCGAAAAATTCTCATTGACAGGGAAACCTGAAAATAATTCAACTGTTAAAGCGAAAAGATTAATCCAGGACTGAAAGTTTAAAGCATTCATATGTTAAAGTATTGAATTATAAAAATAATAAAATATGCTTGAAATCCATGCAATGTCAGTTTATCCGGAAATAAAATATGGTCCTTCAGGTTTATCCGCATTAGTTGGAAAATCTATACGTATACCAGGAAGACGTAATAATTCATGGGGTATAAGTTTACTTAACTCTTCAGCTTCTTTCTCATTTGCCACAGGGATCCACTTGTAATATTGCGCATCCTTTACATATTTCCAATCCACAATTTCATAAAGATGCTTTAACATAAAGATCATATCTATTTATTCATTTCTTTTAACCAGATAATCCTTAAGCAACACATAATAATGATGCCAGCGTGAATATCCGAATTTAAAGATAACAAAAATGCGAACGTAGTCTTTGGAGAATTCTTTTACAATTAATTCCAATGGATAGTCGTGTGAAATTCTGAAATTAGGCTTATCCCTGAAATTTTCTATGTATTTATCTTTATTAACATCAAGCCAATTGTCTCTTTCGGTATTAAATTTTTCCTTAATGCCGTGCAACAGTTTATATCTTGAGTCAATATCCATCTCGAAGTTTTCTTCAAAATGGTCGGTTTCTTCTTGTTTTATTTCATTGGTGTAAATGTGCTGTCCAATGTCGACCGGTTTATACCACTTTTCCTGAGCCATCGAATAATAAGTGCTTATTAATATGATTATAATTATAAAAATTTGCAAACTATTTATTGTTATGCAGACTATCGCATTTGATCTGATGTAGTTTTTTTTGATATTCAAAATTACGTTCCAGCTCGTATGCTTTGAGTTCATACCTGTATTTTTCCATATCTTTCTTGTAAATATGCTCTATCCTCCGGTTCTCAAGCTCGCTTTTGATCCTTATTTTACTGCCAACCTCCAAACCGTATACAAGGAATATGGTTATGAAAATAAGTGACGAAACAGCCATTTTTCTGTTAGCCAGTTCAAAATCCTTTTTAATAAAAATATAGGCAGTAAGTCCGGTGAGAAAGGTAAGCAGGGCCGGTATAACGGAGTGAACGACAGGATTAACACTTAGTCCGGTCAGCAGACCTAATGTCATTCCTATATATGAAAAGCCAAGCATAAGGAAATAGGAATCTGAGAGATCAGCGAAGGGAGATGATTTAAAGTTAAGTTTCTTAAGTATAAGATCAATAATTTTTATCAGGAGGTAGAATCCTATTACATATCCAGCTATAAGCAGATAATAAATTAGATAAACGGAAAAATGCGAATCCATAACTAATTAATTTGCACAGTATCACTGAAGCTGGGTGTGACTTCTGGTGTTGTAACATCGGGTGCTTCAGATCCGGTTGAGGGTTGTTTTTTTGGTTCATCTACCCGAGGGGCAGGTTCTTTTTTATCCTCAGGATCTTTCTTTTCATCCTGGGAGCCGCCGTAAATACAACCCATAAATAGCAAGCTTATAAGCAGCAATGCTGGAAAAATCTTAATTAATTTTTTCATGATTAAAAATTTATTGTTAATTCAAATATACGAATAATGTTTTATGTATATTTATAGCGGTAACCAAATAATAAATCATGAAAAATTTTAAAACAGAATATTTTGGTTTTATACTGATTATTTTGTTTATGTGTTTTATTACCTCTTCTTGTGAAGAGGAAGAAGAAAAAGAAGAATTCAGGGCAGAGGCATATTTTACCATTAATCCCCAATCCGGTACCACTGAAACGGAATTTACATTTGATGCCTCAGGCACAGAGACATTTGGAGAATGGGAAACTATTGATTATGAATGGGAATTTGGTGACGGAGCTACAAATTATGACGGCAGTGCTATTGAAACACATAAATATAATGAACCGGGTGAATATACGGTTGTACTTAATGTAGATATTTATAAAGCAGGCTCAACAGGTGGGGCAAGTGATCTTTACGAGAAAAATGTTTCCGTAACAAGTGCAGATTAACCTGGTGCATTGGTGTTTTGTTTAATAAAATTTAGATATGGTTTGGGAACTTTCAAGCCCTTTTGCTTTGAAATTTTTACATAATGCTTTACTTTTTCAACGTCCTTTAGACGGTAGTATATTTCAACAAGATTAAGATATATTTTTTCCCTGCCGGGATCAAGCTCAAGCGTTTTGATAAAATCCTTTGCTGAGGCACGGTATCTTTTCAAATGATAGTTTACTTCACCACGGTAAATATATGCGTCCACATTCTTATGGTGCCTGCTAAGATATGTGTTAAAATTCTCAAGTGAAAGTTTGTATTTCTTAAGCTGTAAATAACTCACACCCCTGAGAAAATACAAATATTTGTGATGCCTGGTTGACAGTTCAATTGCATTGGTAAAACATTTAGCGGCATCTTTGTATTTTTTGAGATTGTAATAAAAAAGACCCAGATTAAACCAACCGTAATAATAATTAGGATCAATTTCAACAGAGCGGTTAAATAGTTTGAATGCTCTGTTGGGATTGGTTTTTAATACTTCTTTGCCTACATAAACCAGGGCTCTTTTGTTATCTGGTGTTTTATCCAGACTGCTTTCCCATATGGTTTTATTGGTTTTCCAGACAAGATTTCTGAAATATGTAGAGATTGCAAGCACTAATATTATAACAGATATAACAATTGAGAACTGCCGGATTTTTTCTTTAAGGATTAAATATATTCCGAAAGTTAAAGAAAATGCAAAACCAAAAAAAGGTAAATATAAACGGTGTTCGAACATAAGGTCCCTGATAGGAATAATGCTCGATTCCACTAGCATGGTTAAAAAGAACCATGTTATACCAAATGATAAAATGCGATATTTTTTAAACCATTTAAATGCCAGGAAAATGAAAAAAGCTATGATAAGCAAACCGATTATTTCATATGTGCCAAACAGGGAGTCTGAAACATTAATACCATGATCGATATTAAATCCTTTTATATAAAACAGTAAAAGAAAATATAAAGAATATACCTTGAATTGTGTGACAAGGTAATCGAGTCGTGTTATTTCCTCAGATTCCCTGGGAAGAATGCCAGATAGTATCACTGTCAGCAAACCAATTAAAATAATAGTTCCGTAAGTTATAAGGTATTTTTTAGCTGGTTTTTGTTTTGTATCCCTAATGAAGAAAAGTTCAATAAACCACCACATAAGCGGCAGGGTTGCAGCATTTTGTTTTGACATGATTGCAAGAATGGCTGTTAAAACGGTTGTAAAATAAAGCAGAATGGTGTTGGTTCTTAAACCATTTTTAATATGATATTGCCTTGATCTGATATAAATTATTACCGATAATACATAAAAGAGTGCAGCCAGTATTGATAAACGTTGAGATATGTATGTAACCGCCATGACCTGAATTGTATGCACAGCAAATAACAATGCTACTCCTGATGCAAGAATAATTTTATTTTTATCAGAAAGTTCCTTTAAACATAATCCTATAATTGTTTTTGCCAGAATATAAACAAGAATGGAAGTCAGTATATGAATTATAACATTGAATATGTGATATCCTGTGGGATTCAATCCACCCAAAGAGTAATTAACAGCAAACGTAAAATGTGTTAATGGCCTGGCATTAATATCAGTCCATGATTTTAAGGAAGAAAAATTACTCAGCGATTTGACCTGTTCATTTTTTATAATGCTGGCTTCATCATCAAAGTGAAAAGTGCTTTCAAAAGTGTTTCTGTAGATAAAAAAAACGAGAATAGCTATTAACAAATAAGGTAAAAGATTTCCATAACTTTTAAAAAAACCGGATTGACTGTTTTTTTTCTTTTTAGTCATTTATTTAAATATTAATTAAGAATAATAAATATATGACGGACAATGAACTGAGTTTAGTAATCCCTTTGTTTTTTTATATATCATCAATCATTTTTTCAAATTCCTTTACTTTAAAAGGAAGTTTATTTTTACAACTCATTAGGATTTGTTTTGATTTGAATTGTAAAAATAAAAATACTAATGTACAAATCTCACATTTCTTATGAAATTTATGAACTAATAGAAAAAACTGATTTTTTGGATAGGATCAAATTAAAAAATAATAAAAAACGAGGTCATCAATATGGCTTTTTTTTATATCCCGAATGAAAATCAAGCGATTTCAGAGCATTAAATTCATTTTATGGATAATTCATCAGTTATAATAATTTTGTTAATAGGAGGGCTTATTTTACATCATTAAATATTGATTTTTTCATAAGCGCTCTTTGGTATTGTGTTATGGTTTTCGGGTATGACAGCAGGGGTTTGTGTTTGATTATTCAGATCAATGTTTTTCAGTGATTCAAGATCATGGATTTCCGCAAGCCATCCCTGATAAGCCGTTTCATATTCAAATGTGAAAAAGGGCTGGTTGGTCCACCCGGCAAATACATATCCGTTTTGTAATGGGAAAAAAGCAGAGATACCTGAACCGATTGTGCTTTTTCCAAAAGAATAATGATTGAAAAGATCGCCTGTTAAAGGATCAATTTTTGAAATAAGTCCATAGGAAAAACAATTATTATTTAATAAGAGCCAGTAATATGATTGCATGCCGCATGCATAAATAAACTGCCCGTCCGAATACAGATGGTAATATTTATCAGAATGCCTGGAAGCATTATATGTTCTGACATAGTTTATGTGCCCGTCCATGGTAACCGATGCAAGAAGACCATCCAGCCAGTAATCAAGGTCATAGGGAGGAAGCTCTTCGTATACTTCTGAACTGCCTGTAACAAAAACATTTTTGTCCAGTACAAGTATGTCGCTGTCAACAGTCTCAAAGCCATCTTCGGCAATTATACTTTCCGACCATTCAATATCGAGTTTGTTTTCATTGAATTTATAAACCATGATTTCATACGGATAGATATCGTCGAACTGTCCGGTGAGCCTCCCACCACAGATGAAGTTTTTATCAATTTTATGAAAATACTGGGAGTTGAGTTGAGGATAGCTTCTTACTTCGCCATGAATAATAGAATCATTTTCATCGAGATAATATTCGGCGATAAAAGGGTGTATGCTGTTTTCTTCCCTGCATCTGCCGACTATATATTTATCGCTTAAGCCGTTAAAACGTATATTATCGAAACCCACCCATGTTGAATGTTTAAGCAGCCCGCCGTTTTCTCCGTCGAACAGTTCCAGATAACCGGCATCAGTTGAACCATCCTGGTCTTTGTCAAAGGAGCCGCAGACCAGTGCAGAACCTTTATAATTTAAAACATCTTTAGGGATATAATCGATATTATTAAGCCAGAGCAGGTTTCCGTCAGCAGATAGTTTACCTGCGGAATATTCATAATCAAATAATCCGATGAAGAAGAAACCACCATCAGAGGATTGAACCATTTCAAAAAATGATGTTTCCTTATCGGGATGACCATAAGTGTATTCATTGATTATTAAATCATTGGCATTGGGATCAGCTTCATTATGGGTATCATCATATTCATAATCATAAGGTTCATACGTCTCAAAGTCGATACAGGATGATAAGAAGCTTATGATAATAAGAAACAATAGCAGGGGTTTGATTTTGTATAACATCTTAAAAAATATTAATAAACATTTTAAAGCAAATATCTTACCATTTAATATTTTTCAGGTTTAAAAGTAACCATTCGGGTATTTATAAAATGTTGAATAATAAGTTAAATAAGTTGCTATATGCTTGATTAAAAAATATTAAAGAGGATTTTCAATTATATTTAATAAAAGTAACTTCAGAAGATGAAAAACTTTTATGGTTAGCAGAGAATCTGCCAGTATTAGAAGGGAATGGCATCATTTATACAGGGACCAGAGTAAATACAGAAATATATTCAAGATGGTTTGAGTTTTTAGGTATTAGCACAACTGAGTACAATGCTGGACTTGATTCAGATTCTAG
>CAZJYD010000094.1:0-6624 GCA_964550205.1 uncultured Bacteroidales bacterium | reverse complement strand
AATCACAGAAAGTGATCCGGGGAGACCAGTTGAGCTTTTTTCTGGCTTTTGAGGGATCAGCTTTTAGGTATTCTACTTCTGTGGGACGAAAATATCTAGGATCGATTTCTACATAATCTTTCCAATCCATATCGAGATATCCAAAAGCCTCTTTTAAAAACTCTTTTATAGAATGAGTTTCACCTGTTCCTATGACAAAATCATCCGGTTTTTCATTCTGGAGCATAACCCACATTGCTTTAACATATTCTGGTGCAAATCCCCAATCTCGTTTAGCCTCTAAATTACCTAAATAGAGTTTATCTTGTAATCCTGCCTTAATTTTAGAAAGTCCTAAAGTAATTTTTCGGGTCACAAAATTCTCTCCTCTCCGTGGAGATTCGTGATTAAATAAAATACCATTCGTGGCAAATAAGTTATGGCCATCATGGTAATTTTTTACCATCCAATAGGAATACACCTTTGCTGCAGCATAAGGACTTCTAGGCATAAAAGGAGTATGCTCATTCTGCGGTGCGGGTACCGCTCCAAACATTTCACTGCTGGAAGCTTGATAAAATTTTGTTTTTATGCCACTTCGTCTTATCGATTCAAGAATCCGTGTTGTTCCAAGAGCTGTAATATTTCCTGTATATTCAGGAAGATCAAAGCTTACCCTGACATGACTTTGTGCTGCTAGGTGGTATATCTCATCAGGCTTAATATTATAAATAATATCTGTAAGACGTTCCGAATCAGCTAAATCCCCATAATGCAGATAAAAGCGTGTTTCAGAACTTCGGGGGTCTTGATAGAGATGATCGATACGATTCCTATTAAAACAACTTGAACGACGCAAAATACCATGTACTTCATAGTCTTTATGAAGAAGAAATTCAGCTAAGTAGGACCCGTCCTGGCCTGTTATTCCTGTTATAAGGGCTTTTTTCATCCTCTCCTTATTCTTTTCATAATAAAAAAACTACATATAACTTTTATAATAAATTAGTTATAAAATTCCATATTTCCGATTTTTCTAATTTAATATTTCTGAACTCGCTAATGATCCAAAATTTAATAAAATATATTTTACCAATTTTTGTTTTTTTCGTAGCCTAATTTTTCTAAGACACCCGGATATAGTCTTTTAAAAAGATAAATATGACTTTTTGCAAAATATTCCTTCCACTCACTGATTGACGTCAAGTAAAAATTCTCTTTGGCGGCGATTAAAAGAATACTTTTCATATATTTGACAACTTTTATTAATAGCCTCTTTACTAAATCTATAATGCCGAAACATATTACGAAATATCATAGCCTCATTATCTAAAATATCTTCATAACGGATCTCAAAAATCCGTTTATTGTTAAAATTCCATTCTTGCATATGTTTTACCCAAAAATTAGCATGTTTTATTTCAGCAAGCAAACCTTCACTTTGACCTATACTATTTAGATACTCTTTGTAAGACATTCCTCTATACTCAGGCCTAGGAATATTTGCCCATAATTCATTAGTTCGGCGATGATAAAAATAACCAGAAACAATCATATCTCGTGGATCACGGATCATATGAGATCCTACATATTCATCTAAACTTTCTAAATCAACATGACTTCCAAAATCCAAAAATATATCAACATCTTGATTTAATTCAAAATTGCGAATAGATTTATAGGTCGATCCAATTTCGAAAGACAATCCAAATTCAGCAGCGACATCCCTCAGTATGCGACCAAACCATACAGTTCCAACCTTATGGTAACAACAGTGAATTATAACCGGAGATTCCTCAGTTATAAAAGGATTGAAGTATTTAGCAAAAGGTTTATGACAATATTTCTTAATTTCAACATTCGCTATAAGCATAATCTTTTGAATCAAGCCTTTTAATCTCATGAATATTCGTATAATATTTAAATCTTTTTCTTTCTCTTTAATTTTTTTGTTTAGCGTCAAAAAGTTTTTTGAATGTAGAATGACCCTGGTTCACGGTTTTTTGTTAGATAAGGACATTTGGCCTTCAATTTTTCATAATAATGATGATGAAGAAAATTCAAAGCACCAATGATCTTCCATTTAGTGTTGGACGTTAAAAATGCCTCAAGTAAGTATTGTTCGTTCCAAAATCTTATGTCCTCTAAAATCCATTTCTCTAAATAATCCTTGGGTGAAAAGATGTCGTGAGAGTGTACAATTACACCTTTTTTCAAAGAGGGAAGTATTTGTAAATATATAATAACAACATCACCTTGGGGTCTTATGATATGAGATGAGTCTATGAAGAAAATACCGTTTATAGTTAAATCCTGGAAAAGGCTTAAGTGAACCTCCTCTACCTTCTTTCTCATAAGTATTATGTCAGTTTCTTCTAGCCAACGTTTCTGGTAAGGTTCAATACATATATGCTTGCAATTGTAGTCCGGGTCCTCTTCTTTATTTTTTTTTATTGCTTTAATTGCCATAAGTGTTGAGTATCCGCTACCTACTTCATATATCCGCCGGGGTTTTTTCAATCTTATAATATTGTACCAGTATTCTGCATCGCCAGATGCGAATTCGCCATTTATTATAGGATAATAACTGATATTGTCATTTTTTAATTTTGGCAACTTTGCTAATTCACTACTGAAATGGAATTGTTCAAGTATATTTAATTGGTACTCAATATTATAATCGATACCTGGCAAATTGCGATCTTCTGTTAAAGGTTGTTCTATGTGCCGGGGATGAAATAGTGGTTCATAGTAATGATCTATTATGGGGAACACTCCGATCTTCATAAGCGCATTTTTGCATAAAGGTAATAAAGTAATATTACTCCTAATTCTTTTCATTAACCAAGCCGCTGGATATAGTAAGAGAAGAATAATTATATCTAACCATGGCAAAATCTTCTTTATGATATTCTTTATAATCCTCATCTTAACTACCACCCTTAAACCTCTGGTTTCTAATAGTATTAAAATCCTTTAATTAAATCCTAACAGACATACATTTTTTTCTAATTTGTTATTGGAGTCCATTAAAGCGCGTTATTTTCCAACTTACTAGCAATTTACTAGTAGTGAAAAAAATATTAAAAGTATCTATATATTAGGATCTATATAAAATTGTTTAATATGTGAATGGCAACTTAATATTACTTCAATTAAATCAGCTAGATGAAAAATTATATCTCATTTCTCAATATTTTTTGCACCATCAGTATTAATTATATCGCCAGTATATATAAATATTTTTTTAGAATAAAAAAATATTGTATCTCTTTGTAAATCTTCTTTGCCAAAAATAAATGTCCTGAAGAATTTAAATGTCCATCTATGGTAAAATAATACCTAGGAAATATTTCTTTCCCTGCCATTTCAATAAAGACACTGTCATTCTCTTTAAAGTATGCTTTCGATACATCCAAACGTGATTCTTTAATATCAATAAACACACCAATGATAGGCCAATCATTCTCATTACATATTTTCAGCACTTCCTCCAATATTCGAAATGTAAGTTTCTCTGAATATTTTTCTCTCTCAATATCTTTCCGTAATCTTGACTCAATAACATTTTTATTACTTTCTTTTATCCATTGAATTTGTCTAAAAAGTCCAACGAGATATGAATAATCAAGCCCTGGGATTGATTCTACAATTTTTTGAAGGTGCCTTCCTTTGCTTGGGGGAGGAATCGGCTCTTCTTTAAGTTCATTATATTCATTCAACAAATAAAGATTCTCTTTAACATTGTCAGAAAAAGCAGTATGGTGGAGTTGGAGAATTATTAAACAAGGTTTATATTTTTCTGCTTCATTTCTTAGAAATTTTATCCAACGCCCGTTACCATTATCACCCATCCCTGCATTTATAATAGAGACTCCTTTTTCCTCTTGTGAATTTGAATTGATTTTTTCCCTTATTATTGCTGGAAATTCTTATCCGTCATTTACTCCATATCCCATGGAAAATGAATCACCTAAAAAAATTATTGAAGAATTAACAGGGAAGTTTATTTCTGGTCCCCTGAATCCTAATGAATTTGTTGTGAACTTCATTTTAAATTCAGGAGTAATTCGTGTTGTGGAAAAATCTTTTTTAAGTCTTTTCCCATATACCGAATCGTATACAGTGAAAGAGGGTCCTACATTACGCACTGTAATAAATAAACGTATAAAAACTTCTGAAATGATTAAAGCTAAAATTAAACCCAAAAAAACAGAAACTATACCGAAAAAAATTTTTTTTCTTATTTTTAATTTCATTTTTATCAATTAAAACAAAGTATAAATAAATGAACCTACAGCCGAACTTTGAGTAAAAATAAGCAAAAGTCCAAAAATAACTAGAAAAGTTATCATAGGTATCATCCACCATAGTTTCCTCTGCCAAAGGAATGCAATAAGTTCACCAAATATCCCAAGTTTTGATAGAAAATTTTTAGCCGCTCCCATTTCAATTCTCCTCTATTAAAATAATTATCTATTTTCTTATCATATAATTTTGTAAAACCAACACATCTATGCCGCTTTGACTGAAAGTGTTAAAAGCATTTGCATAATCCGGCCCAAAGCGGCCGGTGATTCCGATTCAATCCGGCCACTGATTCTGGTTGAAAGCGGCCACCGATTCCGGAGTTATCCGGCCGCATTTTTTGGGATTCCGGAATCTGATTTTGACGAAGTGACGCTGGATAATTTTAAGGTAATAAGCCATCCTAGTCCTTTGAAAAAAGGAGGACAAGATGGCAAGAAAGAGGTTATCCATGCGAAAAATAAAAGAAGTATTCCGATTGAATCATGCGGGTCTTTCCAACCGGGCTATAGCTAAAGCATGTTCGATGGGGAGAGAGACAGTAAGAGAGTATTTGCTTAGAGCTTCGGAAGCGGGGCTGAGTTGGCCTTTGCCTGAGGAGCTCACGAATGATGCATTGGAGAGCATGCTTTTTCCTTCTGTAGATAAGATTGGCAAAAGAAGAAGCTGCCCCAACTGGGTTTTGATTCATAAGGACTTGAGGAAAAAAGGAGTTACTCGGAAACTTCTGTGGTTTGAGCATAAGGAAGAGGATTCTGATTTTTACAGCTATTCCCAGTTTTGCGATCTTTATAAACGCTGGTCTGGGAAACTGACTCCTATGATGCGGCTTGATCATAAAGCAGGAGAGAAGCTCTTTGTTGACTATGCAGGTCTAACCATGGCTTACACAAACCCATCCACAGGAGAGGAGAAGAGAGCCTATGTTTTTGTTGCAGCGCTTGGGGCCAGCAGCCGCACTTATGCGGAAGCCCAGGGTTCACAAACTTTAAATTCATGGATCGGGGCTCATGTGAGGGCTTTTGAATACTTTGGCGGGGTAACAGAGATTTTAGTACCGGATAATTTAAAAACTGGGGTGACATCGCCCTGCTTTTATGAACCGGACCTCAATCCAACCTTTCAGGAAATGTCAAAGCATTACAGTACAGCGGTTATCCCTACAAGAGTCCGCCGTCCCAAAGACAAAGCCAAGGTAGAATCCGGGGTTCAGGTCGTTGAGTACTGGGTTATCGCTCCATTGAGGAACAGGCAGTTTTTTTCCCTTTCAGAGATCAATCAAGCTGTAAAAGTTAAACTCGAAGAGCTCAATGCCCGCAAAATGCTTCATCTGGGGAAAAGCCGCAACGAGCTGTTCGAAGAGTTGGACAAGCCTGCGCTTGTGCCATTGCCGGAGAGAGCTTTTGAACTGGCAGAATGGAAGAGAGGTAAAGTTGGGATTGATTATCATGTGGTATTTAATAAGCATTATTACTCTGTCCCCTACACACTCATTCAAAAGAATGTGGATATCCGAGCCACAGATAATATTGTAGAGGTGTTTTATAAATCTAAGAGAGTCTCCTCACACAAAAGGGACGATACTCCGGGCAGATACTCAACTCACACTGAACACATGCCAGAGTCTCATCGTCAGTATGCAGATAGGAACCCTGAGCGATTTATCCGCTGGGCAGAAAAAAGCGGCTCAGAAACAGCCCAAATGGTAAAAACAATCCTTTCTTCCCGGCGCCATCGAGAACAGGGTTATCGTGCCTCGCTGGGACTTATGCGATTGCAGACTCGATACGGAAAAGAGCGACTTGAAGCCGCCTGTAAAAGGGCGCTTGTCTTTGGCCTTCATTCCTACAAAGGAGTGAGAAACATCCTGGAGGCAGGCCTGGATAAAGTAGCATTAGATGAACCTGTGATCACAGAGAGCAAAACACACGCTAATATCCGGGGGACAAAGTATTATGCTTAAACAGCCTATAATGGATAAAATGGCCGCTATGAAACTTACTGGCATGCTTGAAGGTCTGAGAGAACAGATGGAAAGCACCCAATACAATAAACTTTCCTTTGAAGAACGGATCGGGCTTCTCCTTGACAGAGAATGGAATCTTCGGCAGACCAGAAAGCTGAACCGCCGGGTTCGGGTTGCCCGGTTCAGAGAACCTGCCGTTATGGAAGATCTCGAGATCTCAAAAAAGCGCGGGCTTGATCGCAGTCAAGTTCTGTGCCTGGCAGAAGGGGAATGGATCCAGGAAAAACTCAATACTATAATCACCGGACCAACCGGTGCGGGTAAAACCTATCTTGCCTGTGCCCTGGGAAATGCAGCCTGCCGGAATGGAT
>CAZJYD010000093.1:0-7061 GCA_964550205.1 uncultured Bacteroidales bacterium | reverse complement strand
CGTCCGGGTCTGTGGGGGAGCGGGGAGGTAACGAACCGCTCTACCCGGAAATTAATTTGATTATTGCCTGATGATCATCACGCTGGAGTTTTTATCAGGAATCTGAACGGGTACTTCCGGGATGGTTTTTGAAAAATCGTCAACAGCTTTCATCAGTCCAGGCCATTGATGATTATAATCATGCACAATGATTACACCACCAGGAGAAAGATGTGAGTAAAAGAACTCCAGCCCCGCTTTGGTGGGATTATACATATCGGCATCCATATTAACAAATGCAAAAATTGTTTTTTCCAATCCTTTGGTAGTATCAGGAAAATAACCTTCATGAAAAATAATGTTTTCATTTCCTTTTATATATTCCATCACACCTTTCGAAGAGCAATCAGCAAAGTTACGGGTAGTGTATGTAGCTGCTTTACCGGATTCGTTTTTAATATCTTTTTCGGTAAAGCCTTTAAAAGTATCGAACAGATGAAGTTTTCTTTCCTGCGCCATATGATGAATGATCTTAGCCGAATGACCTTTATATACACCCAGCTCGGCAAAATCGCCGGTTATGTTTTCTTCTTTAATACGCTCAATCTGAAACCAGAAATTATAAAAACGTTGTTTATCGGGGTAAAAGCGATGCAATCTTTTGAGTTCAGAAGAAACCTGATTGTTCCTGACCGCAAGCTTCCATTGAGGCGGAGTGTCTTTGGGATTAATATATAAAATAACAAGCAATACCAGCAAGGCTATTATCAATATTATTTCGATGATGTTTATTAAATTCATTTGATTGTAAAGATATTATTTATATTCCAGATTCCTCATTTCAACACTCCGCTTCGCTACGTGTTTCATTCGGAATGACCTGTTATTAGTGGGTTAGGGGAGAATAAGGCCTCGATGACTCCTTATTCATTTTCAATTGTGTCATCGCAGCCTTATTCTCTGATCATTTGATTGGCAGGTCATTCCCATGGAGCCGACGGAGGAGGTGACTGAAGAATCTATTCATTTGCCTCCATGCAGCCTTTTTTCTAAAAATGGTGTTTTACTATTACAAATTAATACAAATATAAAGCGAAACTCCTTCTATAAAAACAATCCGAGAAAATCCGCCACATCCGCGTCATCAGTGTTCTATTAATATATGGCACACGCCTGCCTGGCCAAACGGGCTGGGATAACACGAAATGTAAGGATAATAGCGGATTTTATTTAGCCTTTTATTATTTATTTCTGTTAGTTTATATGCTTAAAATATTACTGTAAAATCCTTCAAATTACCTTACGATATAGATTTTTTTTACCTTTGATCAAAACCAAAAAACCGATAGTAATGCTCAGATCAAAATTTGTTTTTATAATTTTTTTCTTCATAGTTTCCATTCAGGCTTTTTCTCAAACACCCCATTGGGAATGGGTAGTACAGGGCGGAGGTGATAAATCAGATGAAGCTCAATGGTTGCATTACCGGCAGGGGTATATTTACGTAAAAGGCCAGTTTTACAAAACAACCACCATTGGTGATGTTATCCTTGATGGTGAAGGAACCTGGTCCCTGTTTTTTGCTTTTTTAGACAAAAATGGAAACTGGAAAGATATTACAAGTCATGGTAAGGTAAAAAGTAATTTGGATATTATTGAACCTGGCGAATCCGGCGAATTTTTCTTCGGCATACAAGACTTTGAAGCCGATGTTGAGGTTGGCTCAAAAATCTACAAAACAAAAGGGGAGTATGATTTTATTGTTATAAAAAGTAGGGCAGGTAGTACGGAAGAGATCTGGACGAACAGTGCAGGTGGCAGTGAGAGGGATGTGGCCAATGGATTGATTGTTGATAAACAAGGAAATTGTTATATTACAGGATACTTCAAGAAAACGGCATATTTTGGTCCTTATTCCGTAACAAGCAAAGGTGGTAGTGATATTTTTATTGCCAAACTTGATAATAATGGCAACTGGGCATGGGTGACTAGTGCCGGCGGAAGTGATAATGACGGAGGGCAGTCCATAGTTATTGACAGGGATGGAAATATTTATATAACCGGATTTATCAGAACAACTGCTCAGTTTGGTTCGGAGCGTCATACTGTTAAAGGAAATTCAATATATACTGATATGTTTATTGCAAAGGCAGATAAAAATGGAAAATGGCTCTGGGCAAAAAATGCCGGAGGAATAGGTGATGATACGGGCAATGGAATTGTAATTGATAATGAGAAAAATATTTATGTAACCGGTTCATTTGCTCTTGATGTTGATTTTGGATCCCAAACCATCAAAAGTGCAGGAGAAGAAGATGTGTATATAGCAAAAGCTGATCCTCAGGGTAACTGGATTTGGTCAGTTAGCGCCGGAGGTGACAGTTATGATGTGGCTGAAGACATTACAATGGATGATGAAGGCGCACTCTATATTGCGGGCTATTTTAAAAAGAATGCAAAGTTTGGAGAATCGTTTTCCGTTTTTGTTGAGGGAGAGCGCGATTTCTTTGTGGCAAAACTGAAGGAATGATCAGATATAGTAAAAATACTTTTATACTTTTCAAATAACCATTATCTTTTTCTTTACATATAACTATTTAATCACGATCTTTTTATGCAGTTGGAATTGATCGGACTTGACAGATAAAATATAAACTCCCTGTGGTAAAGTAGAAATGTCAATCGTGTATTTATGTTGATTATTTTCTATTGGTGTTTGCTTAATCAATTCTTTTCCTTCCATTGATAGGATGCAGACATAGAAATCACCGCGAATCGTAGCATCAGTTTCTAAAAATATTTTTTCTGAGGCCGGATTAGGATATACATAGAAATCAATAGATTCTTTTATTTGTTTAATGCTGACAAGGTCTGTTTCGTAGCATGCTTTCCAGCCGGGAGCAGTTACAGATGAATTTGATGAAAAGCTGACAAACATAGTGCCACTTGTTGCTGTGAGAGGGTCGGGTAACTCATCTCCTGATAGCTCTGCCATTAATTCAATGCCGTCATAAACCTGTACGATATCATTATCTGCTTCTGTTTCAAATTCCAGGAAAGTAAGCGTGATCTCTGAAGCTCCTTCAGGTTCAATATTCCAAAGGCAAGCTGTACCGTTGTGATAATTACGCGGGCCGCTTCCGTCGCTGAATGTATCTGCCTGATTTACCAGCTTGGTAAGGCCTTCGCAATATATTGGTATCTCCGCATCATAGCTGATCAACCAGCCCTCATCTGTGATCTGATTATCGGATTCGAAAACTATCAGCATTTTATCACCTGTTGAGGTGATGGTTTCAGAGGGTGTCTCGGAACCTGAATATTTCCCCAGGACAGGATTGGTTGTGGTGTCACCATCATAGATTGTGAGAATGTCATTTGTGTCTGTTTTCAGGTTAAGGAACTCACAGGTAATATTATTTACCGAATCTTCCGGTGCTATTAACCATCGGCAGTATGTGCTATCAGGATAATCATATAAGTGACCGCTTCCGTCATTTACTACACCTGCAGTGGTTGTGAGAGTGTCTTTGCCTGTGCAGTAGTATGGGTAGTCATAGCTGACTGTATCAGGATAACAATTTATTATAACTTCCTGAGCCAGGTTAAAGTTTGAACCCCCCGGTGTAAGATTATCAGTATAGAAATATCCGTCGAATGAACCGCCCCAGCCCCAGTTGAAGTGGAAATAATCGGAACTCTGATAACCATCGCAAACAAAAGCATGTCCGTTAACATTAGGCACTGACCATCCGGCATAGTACATAGGTATTTCCCTGTCGAGATGTTCTACCAGCACACTATCCCAATCCATAGAAGTACTGTCGCGGTATAAATACTCAGTTTCGGATGAGTAATTAAAATAAGTTCTCAATGAATATGCAGCTTTATGATTATACATGCCTGAACCATCGGGTCCGTAAACCATATCCACTGAAACACCGAGGTGATAAAGTAATTCTGCAACTGATAAATTACTTCGGGAGAGGTATAGTGGCATCTGGTTCCATCTGTAATTTGTATTTCCAAAATCTGCTGATAGAGTGCCATAGGGTGGACATTCGTATGAATAGGATCCAGTACCCTGTAACGGAAACCTGAAATAATTCATTACCTGTCCCATTGCTGTGGCAACACAACCTGCATAACAATGACCTCCCGGACCAGCAGGATCAGCAGGACACATTTCATTATAATATTTACCCTGATTCCATGTTGTTGTCAATAATGGCTCAACATTATCCCCGTTGAATATTTTCAGATTGGTTGGATCATAGCTTAATAAATGCTTCCATTGTTTTTCATAAATATTTTCTGTTAATTGATAGTTATTAAAAACATAATTTATCTGATTGGAAATTTTATCTATATACTCTGCTAATTGTGGTGGTTGGTCATTATCAGTAAAATAACCATTGAATGAATAACCGATTACAGGTACTACACGATCGGAAGCTGAAACAAATACAAAACCGCCGTTTTCAAAGTTGAAGATATAAAGAGTTATATTATCATTTTTTGTAATATACCGAATGTCTTTTATCTCAATTGTTTCATAAGGTGTTTTACGCAATTGATTAATTCTTTCATAGAAGAAATTCTTCGCCACTCTTTTAGCATTGTGCTCATTAATTGTTTGTGCAAAAGAATAAATGCTTATAAGACCTGTAATAGTTAAAGTAATTAAATATTTCTTGATCCGGTTCATAACTTATCTGATTTATTTGAATGTAAAGTTATAAAAAAAATGCTGCCCCTATAAGAGGCAGCATTTCAATCTGAATTATTTTATTACTTATTAATCAATCACTATTTTCTTGTTAGTTGACTTTGTATCAGTCTGTATAGTTAGTATATAAACTCCCTGGTTAAGGTTATTAACATTAATTGCTGTTTCAAATTGATCTGAGCGATTTTCATATTCTTGTTCAAATACTGTTTTACCTGTGATGCTGGCTAATGTTATTTTACATGCTTCGTTATCTTCATTAACTAATTTTATATTGATCAGATCATTTGCAGGATTTGGATATACTGATAAAGCTGTAAATCCATCATTTTCTTCAACAGAAACATTATCGATTTCATAATAAGCTTCCCATCCCGGATGATTTATCCATGAATCGGAACTAAATACCACCAGCATTTGTCCGCTGGAAGCTGTAAGTGGATCGGGGATTTCGTCTCCTGAAAAGGTTCCGATCAGATTAGTAGTACCATCATATACTTTAACATAATCTTCACCCTGTTCGGTATCAAAACTATCGAAATACAATGTAATGTTACTTGCCCATTCCGGTTCAATGCTCCACATGCAGGTTGAGCTATTAATATAGTAGAAAGAACCGCTTCCATCGGAAAAATCACCGGTTGGTTCAAGTAAAATAACTAATCCATCACAATACTCCGGAAGTACTGAAGTGTATTCCAGATAAAATCCTTTATCTGTTACCATATCATTTGCATCGAAAGTGATAAGCATTTTGTTACCTGTACTATATATTTTGTTTCCCATTTCCGGTGGATTGCTTCCTGAGAAATGACCTAAAACAGAATCTTCAGTTGATTCCCCGTCATATAAATATATCTCATCATTATCTTCAAGTTCGAATTCTGAAAATGCAACGGAAATTTTTACAACAGAATCTTCTTCTGTTTGGGGATCTATAAGCCAGCTTGCACTTTGATTATTTTTGTAATCATCAACAGGGCCACTGCCATCGGTTATTGATCCGGATAGTGTTGTAACGGTTGTCTGTCCGCTTGCATAGTATGGATAATCAGGGTCTGTAGGATAGAAATTCATTATAGCTGATTGGGATCTGTAAAAGCCATTAACATCATAGAGTGAGTAGAAACCATTTCCTGATCCACTCCATCCAAAGTTAAAGTGGAAATTATCTTCCTGGTAACCATCACAAACAAATGCATGTCCTTCATTGGAAGTATTCCTCCCTGAATAATGCATTGGTTTACCATCATCCAGATTTTCTTTTAGCATATTTTTCCATTCGGTTAGTCCGTAACTTGATTTTTGACGATAAACAGCATCATCATAATTGAAATAATTCCTTAAAGCGTCATCAGCATCATATGAGTAAGCTCCCGAGCCATAAGGGCTGTATTGCATATCAACAGAAACACCGCAATGGTATTGGAGTAAAGTTATTGCCCATGGATATATATTATCAATTTGATTTTTCATACCGGTCCATTCATAATCGGTTTCGCCAAAATTTGCGTATTGTGTTCCGTATCCTTCAGCATAGTATGAATGTTCTCCTTCACCCTGTAATGGATATCGCCAGTAATGCATTACCATGGCCATTGCTGTAGCAACGCAACCAGCATAAACATGTCCTCCGGGCCCATTTTCATCTTCAGGGCAATCGAGATTATACGGATTGTCCTGATTCCATAATGAGGAAAGCAATGGCTCTACATCGCGATCAGACCTATCTGTTTGTAAGTTGGCAATATCGCTTAAAAGTAAATGCTTCCATGTATTTTCGACATAACTGTCGGCTTCAACATTATTCTGACGGGCATATACAATTTCATCTATGTATGTTTGAATAAAACTTCCGTAATTACTTTCTGTTTTTGCATTAACAGGAAAATTACCCTGATATGAATATCCGATTATAGGATAAACCACATCTTCAGCGGCAACAATTACAAATCCTCCTCCAACAAAGTCAAAAGCATAGAATGCTGCTTCGCCATTATGAGTTTTAACAAATATGTCCTTGATCACTATGTTATCATAATTGACTGTTTTAACAAACTGATTTAATCTTTCGTAATAATAATTAATAGCAGCTTTTTCAGCATCCTTTTGTACAACTCTTTTAGCCTGAACAGAAAGTCCAAAACCTATTAGAAATACTAACAGTAAGAAATAATTTTTTGTTTTCATATTAATTTTTAGTTTATTTATTTTCATTCATTATGTACTGCAAAGATATAAAAAGATTATTTTATATGAATAATAATTTATTTTTCATAGCATTATTTTACATATAGTTAAATATATCTATATATCAGACAAAAAAAATATAGACAGGGTTGTCACAACGTTG
>CAZJYD010000092.1:0-7380 GCA_964550205.1 uncultured Bacteroidales bacterium | reverse complement strand
TCTCTATACTACTTTATAGACAGGCATTAAATAAACCTCTGACAATTAAAAGTCATTTTGTCAGTTTATTTCCTATGGCACAGGCTTTGATTTTTGGGTACAGAATTTTTATTTATAAATAAAATTATAAGAAAATGGAAAAGGGAAAAATCAATGTTCAAACAGAAAACATATTTCCGATCATAAAGAAATTCTTATACTCTGATCATGAAATATTCCTGAGGGAATTGATCTCAAATGCTGTTGACGCCACGCAAAAACTAAAAACACTGGCTTCTGTTGGAAAATATACAGGCGAATTAGGTGATCTTACAATTCATGTTGAATCAGATAAAAAAGCAAGGACAATAAAAATTACAGACCGTGGCATCGGGATGACGGAAGATGAAATAAAAAAATACATCAATGAAGTTGCTTTTTCCAGTGCAGAGGAATTTATCAGCAAGTTCAAAACAAAAAGCGAAGCTGAGAGAAACGCACTAATAGGATATTTTGGACTTGGATTTTACTCATCCTTTATGGTAGCTGATAAAGTCGAGATCATTTCAAAAACATACAAAAAAGGTGGTAAAACCAAAGCTATTAGATGGGAATGCGACGGCAGCCCGAATTATCATTTGGAACCTGCTGATAAAAAAGACCGTGGAACAGAAGTTATTGTTCACCTGGATAAAGAATCAAAAGAATTTGCTGAAGAATACCGTGTGCTCGAACTCTTGAAAAAATACAGTAAATTCCTTCCTATTCCTATTCAGTTTGGAACCGAAAAAGTACAGGAAGAAATCAAAGGAGAAAAGGATAAAGATGGAAAACCCAAAACCAGGGAAGTAGAAAAGCCAAGAATTATTAATAATACTGCTCCTCTTTGGAAGAAAGCGCCGGCAGATTGCACTGAAAAGGAATACAAGGAATTTTATAAAGAACTTTATCCTATGTCTTTCCAGGAACCTTTATTCCATATTCACCTAAATGTTGATTATCCTTTTAATCTGACAGGCATACTTTACTTCCCCAAGATCAAGAAAGATATTGAAGTGCAAAAAGACAAAATACAGCTATACTCAAACCAAGTTTTTATAACAGACTCTGTTGAGGGAATAGTTCCTGAGTTTTTAATGTTATTGCATGGTGTGATAGATTCACCTGATATACCGCTAAATGTAAGCCGTTCATATCTGCAAAGCGATGCTGCCGTTAAAAAAATATCAAATTATATTATGCGTAAGGTTGCGGATAAGCTAGAAGAACATTTTAAAAAGGACCGTAAAAAATTCGAGGAAAAATGGGATGATATCAAAGTCTTTATTGAATATGGTATGATCAGCGAACCCAAGTTCTATGAAAAAGCTGAAAAATTTGTTCTCTTTAAAAATATTGAAGGAAAGTATTTCACACTGGATGAATATAAAAAGCATGTAAAAGACAACCAGAAAGACAAGAATAAAACACTGGTTTATCTTTATGCAAATAATAAAGATGATCAATACAGCTATATTGAAGCTGCTAAAGAAAGAAGCTATGATGTTCTGCATCTCGATGGTATTCTTGACAATCATTTCATTAATATGATGGAACAGAAGTTATCCAACACAACATTTAAGAGGGTTGATGCAGACACAATAGACAAGCTGATTGAAAAAGATGAGGCTGCACCTTCAAAACTTGATGATAAACAAAAAGAAAAGCTAAAACCAATTATAGAACGTAATATTGACAAAGATAAATTTACTGTAGCATTTGAAAACCTTAGCGAGAAAGATAGTCCGGTAGTAATTACTCAAAACGAATTTATGAGGAGAATGAAAGATATGTCTAATATCGGTGGAGGAACAGCATTTATGGGTGATATGCCAGAACAATATAATCTGGTTATCAATTCAAACAATGCATTGATAACCAAAATCCTTGATGAAAAAGAAGATAAAAAACAAGACCAGATCGTTAAGCAGGTCTATGACCTGGCTCTGCTTCAAAATAATCTTTTAAAAGGAAAAGCTCTTAATAATTTTATAAAAAGAAGTGTAGATATAATCAAATAGTTTTATGCTGTTAAATCAATTGGTTAAAGACATATCTGTTGTAAAATATGGTATAAATATGTTCTTCTTCACATTTGTCAGATATATTTTTTAATTTAGCATAATTAATATCATTTAATCAAAATTCATATGAAGAAAAAATGGATTTACATAATTATTGTAATTATATTGGCTGTATTAATATACAGCTCAATAAAAGGGTCATACAACAAAATGGTTACTCTTGAGGAAGGCATAAATGAAAAGTGGTCTCAGGTTGAAAATGTTTATCAGCGCAGAGCAGACCTTATTCCAAATCTTGTAAATACAGTAAAAGGCTATGCAGAACACGAAAAGCAAACTCTTACGGATGTTATAGAGGCAAGATCGAAAGCCACATCAGTTAATATAAACCCTGAAAACCTGAATGCAGCAAACATTCAAAAGTTCCAGGAAGCACAGACAGGGCTTACACAGGCTCTTTCAAAATTAATGGTTGTTGTTGAAAGGTACCCGGAACTGAAAGCCAATCAGAATTTTCTTGAATTACAGGCTCAGTTGGAGGGTACGGAAAACAGGATAGCAGTAGAAAGAAAAAAGTTTAATGAGGCAACAAGGGATTTCAACACATATATACGAAGGTTTCCGAAGAACATGTATGCTAACCTGTTCGGGTTTGATAAAAAACCATATTTCGAAGCACAGGAAGGATCGGAAGAAGCTCCTAAAGTGGAGTTCTAGAACTTTTAATTAGGAACCAAATACTATAGTAATGGTAATGACAGCGAGAAATTTTTTCTCAAAGAAGGAAAAAGCAAAGATCAGGGAGGCAATCTCTACTGCAGAGTTGAACACTTCAGGCGAGATCCGAGTACATATGGAGAATCGCTGTAAAGGCGATGTAATGGACAGAGCTGCCGTTTTGTTTGAAAAGCTTAAAATGCATAAAACCAAACTCCGCAACGGAGTACTGTTTTATCTGGCTATTAAAGACAAGAAATTTGCTATTTTAGGCGATAAGGGTATTAATACCGTAGTACCTGATGATTTCTGGGATGAGATCAAAGCCTTCCTTACTGAAAAATTCAAAGAAGGAAAATTTACAGAAGGCCTTTCCGAAGCTATAATAATGGCTGGTAATCAACTAAAGAAACATTTCCCTTATCAATCTGATGATATAAATGAATTGTCGAACGAAATCTCATTTGGAGAAAAATAACATGAAAACTTTCAAAACACTATCCATATTAATAACAGCATTTACATTACTTATTTATACTGTCAATGCTCAGGATATTCCCGAACCAACATCTCCCCCACGTTTGGTCAACGACTTTACAGGTACTTTAACAGAAAGTCAAATTAATGATCTGGAGCGTAAACTTGTAGCTTTTAATGATTCTACCTCAACACAAATAGCAATTGTTATGGTAAATTCATTACACGGTTATGCACCATCACAATTTGCCTATGAGATTGGTGAAAAGTGGAATGTCGGCCAAAAAAAGTTCAATAACGGAATAGTAGTTCTCGTAAAGCCCAAAACTACCAGAGAAAAAGGCAGGGCATTTATTGCTACCGGCTACGGACTTGAAGGTGCAATACCTGATGCTATTGCAAAAAGAATTGTAGAAAACGAAATGATCCCTTATTTTAAGAATAATGATTATTACACGGGATTGGATAAAGCAACATCCATATTAATTTCACTCGCTTCGGGTGAATACACGGCAGGAGATTATAAAAAACAAACTAGGGGTTCGCCTTTGGCTACCTTTGTACCATTTTTGGTAATTATAATAATATACTTTCTAATACAGGGAAACCGTCGCAGATATTATTCTACGGGTAAAAGGCACAGAAGCAGTCTTCCATTCTGGACCGCCTTATGGTTAGGCGGCAGCCTTGCAGGCCGCAGTCATGGCGGAGGATGGAATAATTTCTCCTCAGGTAGTGGTAGCTTTGGAGGTGGCTTTGGTGGCTTCGGAGGCGGAAGCTTCGGTGGTGGCGGCGCCGGCGGCAGCTGGTAAAATTGATCTATCAGTTAGTCAACATCTACCGTCTTTTCTTTAATTGGAGTGCAACTTGAGTTACCATGCTTAATGGTTATTGCGGCTTTTACATTATAACTGCCAGTTGTATCATATTCGTGATCTGCTTTTAGACCACGAGTCCCTTTATGCCCATCACCAAAATCCCATTCAACCTTGTTATCTAAAGAATAATCACCGGAATAAGTTACTTTAAAATGTATTAACTTTGAATTACTAGTATCAGCACTATATTTAACGCCCAGAAATAAAGATTCTACAGTACAATTAATTATATCTTCGGTTATTTTCCTGCACGACATTGATAATACAGTAAATGCAATAATAATATATACCAGTTTCTTCATGATTGATAATTTTATAAATTAAACATAATTTATATTTCAAAAATAAATATAAATAATCAATACTGACTACATAATATATAAAATTAAGACATAAAGTATCAAAGCTTTTTTATTTTTGGAAAAATAAATACCTGAAATATCTATGAAAAGGATAATTAATTTTTTATTTTCCTTGCAGTTAGCCGGTATTATTATGTTGGTGATGATCCTCTCAATGGGTATTGCCACATTCATCGAAAATGACTTTGGTAGCCGTGCTGCACAAATTTTGGTTTATAATTCAATCTGGTTTGAAATTCTGCTTGTACTCCTTTCTGTAAATATAATTGGTGCAATATTCATGAATAAACTCTTACAAAGAAAAAAATACGGAGGATTCATTCTTCACATAGCAATAATTGTAATATTAGCAGGTGCAGGTATTACAAGATACTTTGGTTATGAGGGTACTATGCATATAAGAGAAGGTAAGACCTCAAATATAATATATACCACGACTCCTTATGTTTGGCTGAAAATCACAAAAAAAGATAAAGAATATTATTTTAAGGAAAAAAAGAATTTTTCGGTTTTCTCAAAAAACCGGTTTAAAAAGGAATATAGCTTAAATGGTGATAAGGTTGAACTTAAACTTGATGAATTTGTTCCTAACCCCATACAAACTGGTAAAAAGAACTCATCCGTACAAAATGTGTATGTCTTCAATATTAAATATTCAGGAAAAGAAAAAAAAATTGTATTACACAGGTCTGCAGGCATGTATCATTATCCAAGGAGTTTTTTAATTGACAGTACTGAATTTATGCTTAACTATGGCCCAATAATAATTAACCTTCCTTTTACTATAAAGCTGGAAAGTTTTATTCTGGAAAGATATCCGGGTTCCGAAAGCCCTTCTTCATATATTTCTAAAGTTAAGGTTATAGATAAGAAAAGAAAACTCAAAAAACCTTTCCGTATATATATGAATAATGTTCTTGATTATCGGGGGTATCGTTTTTTTCAATCGTCTTACGATAACGATGAAAAGGGTACTATACTCTCTGTAAATCATGACTACGCAGGCACTTCAGTAACATATGCTGGGTATGCCTTATTAGCATTAGGGATGATCATTACCTTTTTCAACAAGAACAGTCGTTTCAGGGTATTATCAAGAGCTTCAAGACAATTGAAAGAGAAAAATGTAAAGTCTGCACAAATGATCATAATTGCAATTATCATTTGTACCTCTTCTGTTTCATTTGCCAGCTCATCATCTGAAACTATATTAACAAACAAACAAATATCAAAGGAACATGCTGCCTTATTCGGTAAACTCCTTGTACAAGATATGAATGGAAGAATAAAACCTATAAATACTCTTTCCTCAGAATTACTTAGAAAAATATCCGGAAAACAAAACATACAGGGATACAATCCCGATCAGGTATTATTGGGTATGCTTGTTAATCCTGCAAAATGGCAATCTGTTCCAATGATCAAAATAAAGAATCGTGGCATACGGGAGTTATTGGGAATTGATTCGGAACATGCTTCTTTTCTTGATTTTTTCAATCTCAGCAGCAAGAGTAATTATATATTGAGCAAATATGTTGGTAATGCTTTCAGAAAAAAACCTGCCGAAAGAAATAAGCTCGACAAGGAATTTATCAAGGTTGATGAGAAATTCAATATTTGTTACATGGCCTACAGCGGTTCGTTTTTAAAAGTTTTTCCAATCCCCGGTGATGAAAAGAAACAATGGTTAACAGATAATAAAGCTGTAGAATACCTTGATGGTGAAGCTGCCCTATTTGTTAATAATATATTACCTATGTACTATGATTCAGTCAGATACGGAATAAATACAGGGGAGTGGCACAAAGCCGATCGCACACTAGCTTATATTAAATCCTACCAGGAAAAATACGGCAGAGAGCTTATCCCTTCAGAAGACAAGATAAAAATGGAAGTACTTTATAACAAATTAAATATTTTCAAACGATTATCTCCGTTCTATGGATTAACAGGTTTTGTTTTGTTGATTTTTGTATTCATCAGGCTATTATCATTAAATAAAACCTTCAGGATTCCTATTTCTATCTTAACAGGATTTATATTTTCAGGATTTCTTTTTCACACTTTCGGATTGGTAATAAGATGGTACATTTCGGGTCATGCACCATGGAGCAACGGTTATGAGTCGATGATCTATTTATCCTGGGCAACTATAATGGCAGGCTTGATTTTTATTAAAAAATCAAAAATGGCATTGGCTGCTACCGCTGTTTTCTCTTCATTAATATTAATGGTAGCCCAATTAAGCTGGATGGATCCTCAAATAACCAACCTGGTGCCTGTTTTAAAGTCCTTTTGGTTGATAATTCATGTAGCTGTGATAACTGCAAGTTACGGTTTCTTAGGATTAGGTGCCCTTATGGGATTTTTCAATTTAATTATAATGAGCTTGAAGACGGAAAAAAATTCCAAAAAGATCAACATAAGAATAAAAGAACTAACCTATATTATAGAAATGACTTTAATCATAGGTTTAGTGCTACTTAGTACCGGCACTTTCCTTGGTGCTGTGTGGGCTAATGAATCATGGGGACGTTACTGGGGCTGGGATCCAAAAGAAACATGGTCATTAATAACTATATTGGTTTACTCTTTTGTTTTGCATATGAGAATTATGCCGGGATTAAAAGGTGTCTTTGCATTTAATTTAGCAGCCTTGCTTTCATTCAGTTCAGTACTGATGACATATTTCGGCGTGAATTATTACCTGTCGGGGTTACATTCATATGCCAAAGGAGATCCATTATCCTTACCGACATTTGCATATTATAGCCTTATCATTATCTTAATAACAGGAATTTTTGCTTACTTTAACAACAAAAAGGAATTTCATATAAAAGGTAAAAATTAATTATTTTTATCTTTACATTGTTGATAACAATCCTAAATTTAAAGAAAATGAAA
>CAZJYD010000091.1:0-7384 GCA_964550205.1 uncultured Bacteroidales bacterium | reverse complement strand
GGTGTGGGGAGCATGATAATCTACGTATATTAGTTTCCGTGATTTTCGGTGATCAGTAAGAAAGACCAGTGAATTGAAATCCTTATTCCAAAGGGCCTGCCGATATTTAGAGAATATTTCATAATATATATTGAAGTATTATTATCGTTTTTTATTTCTCAACAAAATAAATATACCAATAAAAAGGGGAACAATTGCCAGGAGCAATGTTGAAGTGATATTTATTAATTCCTGCAAGGGGGTTTCCTGAATATAGGTCTGAGTGGGATAAAAATCAAATATGCCAACAAAAATAACTCTGGTGATAACTATCAGTCCCAGTAAAATAAAAAAAGTTCCGAGTATTCTTCTTATTAATTTGCTATTCATTGTTAAAAATATGGTACAAAAACAATTCCATTAAAATCAGGGAAAATTAACCACAAAAATACCTGGTGATTAATTTAGCATTTGTCCGCATTTTCTGCAATAAATTGCATCATCGTTATGACCGGTAGCATCGCAATTACTACATATAAATTCTTTTTTCGTTTTTCTTGTCCGGCGGGTCATTTCGGCAGTAATAATACCTGTAGGCACTGCAATAATTGAGTAACCGAGGATCATGATCAGCGAAGCAACAGCCTGTCCCCAGAAAGTTTGTGGGGCAATATCACCATAGCCTACCGTAGTAAGGGTAACAATAGACCAGTAGATACTTTTTGGGATGCTGTTAAAACCGTTTTCATGTCCTTCTATAAGGTACATTAATGCGCCCATTATAATAACGATGCTAAGTATAACAGATAGAAACACAAATATTTTATGCCTTGAAGATTTCAGTGATATTAACAGATAACTTGAAGCTCCCACGAATCTGTCAAGCTTCAATATCCTGAAAACCCGTAATAGCCGCAATACCCTTATCACCATTAAAAATTGTGTGCCGGCCAGTAATAAGCTCAGATATGTGGGGATAATTGAAAGAAAATCAATAATCCCATAGAAGCTAAAAATATACTTCCATTTTTTCCTGCTTGAAACAATTCGTAAAATATATTCAATTGTAAAGAGTACGGTAAAAAACCATTCGGCAATATAAAGCATTTCACCATATTCCTGATGAATGGCTTCAACACTGTCGAAGAAGACAACAATAATGCTAAAGATGATCGAGAATAGCAGAATAATGTCAAAGAGCTTACCAACAGTTGTTTCGGAACCAAAAATGATGATATTTAACTTATTTTTCCAATTCTTCATAATGGGATTTTTTAATCTGATTTTTTGACGTTAATATACTAATTATTTCATTTATTGTCTGAAACTGATTATATTTGAAAGTCAGTTAATGTTTTAAAATAAAAGACCAAATATTTATTATTATGCAGAAAGTTATATTCATAATTATATTAATATTTTGTTCAATTCGTCTTTTTGCCCAGGAAAATGACAATTACCTGATCAGAATACATCCGGGGGATAATTATGAGCTTGGTGACAAATGCGGATATATGTCAATGGATGGTGACACCATAGTTCCTTTTGGTAAATATAAAGTATGTTATACAGATACTTTAAAATATTTTGCAATTGTTTTAGTCGATGAAAGAAATCTTATAGCAATTGATAAAAAGGGCAATAAACTATTCCGGGTCTTTTGGTTTGATAACGGACCCGATTACCCGCAGGAAGGATTATTCAGAATAATAAAGGATAACAAAATTGGTTATGCCAACCTGAAGGGAGAGGTTGTTATTGAGCCGATATACAAATGTGCTTATCCTTTCAGAGATGGTAAAGCAAAGGTTGCAAACAAATGTGAATCTGTCAAAGACGGCGAATACAAAAGATGGGAAAGTGATAACTGGTTTTTTATAGACAGGGAAGGAAATATTGTTTATTGATATTTTTCGCAAATCCCCAGTCCGAACAAGGCAATATCATATTTCACCGGATCTGTGGGATCTAATTTACGCAGATTATTGGTCAGCTCCTCAACGGCTTTCCAGTCGTTTTGTTTTCTTTTAAGCAATCCGAGTCTTCTGGATACTTTTGCAGTATGCACATCCAAAGGACAAAATAGCTGGGAGGGTTTAAATATTTTCCATATACCAAAATCAATACCTGAATCATCTTTTCGTATCATCCACCTTAAAAACATATTTATTCTTTTAGCGCAAGCTCCTGCGGCAGGATTGGCGACATGTTTCTCCGTGCGGGCAGGATGGGGGAGTTCGAAGAAAATATTTCTGAATCTAATAATTCCGTCTTTTATGTTATTCGCTGTAAAGCATTTTTCCATTCCGCCGTGATTTTTATAAATATTTTGTAATGATGTAAGGAAATACAAACAATCGGTGCCATTGAACGTACGGTGTACGAATTTTGTGAATGTTGAAAATTCCCGTTCCGATGCATTAATAATGAAGTAGTATGGTTCATTCCCCATCAGCTCCAAAAGTTTAAGAGCATTATTGATAATGGTTTTTCTGAGCCCCCAGGCTATTGTGGCAGATAAAAATCCGGATATCTCAATATCTTCTTTTTTAGTGAATAAATGAGGTATGGAAACAGGGTCATTTTCAATGAATTCAGGCGTGTTGTATTGCCTGTATTTGAATTCAAGGAAACCCTTAAGATCTTTTAGATTCTGTTTTTCCGGAGATTTCATATTCGATGCAAAACTAATTCTGTTTAAACGCTTAAAACCGTTTTGTATTTAGTATTGATGTTTTAATAAATGCCATATACTTTATAGATCATGTATTATGAATTCCAATTGAGATCCATTTCTCAAAAGGTATATATTCTATATTTGCTTTCAAGCCAAACCAACTGTGTTTTTCTGTTTTTTCTATATCTATTGTAATAATTGTTAACCGATCACACTTTAATTCCTTACTTGCTTTAAGCAAAGCCCTGGCTTCACGCTTGTTAACCTCTGCACTACCAATATCAGCACAAACCTGGATAAGTTGAGTAACTTTTATCCCTTGTTGAACAACAAAATCAACTTCTTCTTTCAAGTCGTTCTTCCAGAAGGAAAGATGTATATTCCCTTCTAACTCCTTCCTTCGAAGTTCTATAGCTACAACATTCTCAAAAAGTTTTCCGGTATCAGGACTGAAACTGAATGCCCTGGCCATGTGAAATCCCGTATCATAGCAATAAACCTTGCTGGCTGTTTTTATTTGTTGTTTTACTTTAAACGAAAACCTTGGGATTTGAAAAAAAACAAATGCTTCTTCCAGATGATAGAAATACTTCATAACAGTATGGTCGCTTTTCGCTCCAACAGCTTTGGTAAGCGACCGTGCCGTATATTCACCTGTAATTGAAGATATCAGGTATTTTGAGATGTTTTCAAGCAGAAGAGGAAACCGTATTTTATGACGTTTGACTATATCTTTATACAGAATGGAATCAAAAAGAGAACCAAGATAATCCCTGAAATCAAATTGCTTTACCCATGGTTCAGGAAAACCTCCCTGATTTATGTATTGCATCAATAAGGATTGCCTATCCATTGATGACTTTTCGTTCATGGATAGTTTAACCACTTCACTGAAAGAGAATGGTAAAAGGCATGTCTGAAGATGCCGGCCGGTCAGGTGTGTACTTAATTCACTACTTAGTAATTTCGAATTGCTTCCTGTAAGAATTAAATGATAATCCTCGCGTTGCAGACGGTTTACTATTAATTCCCAATTTGTAACATTTTGAACTTCATCCAGTAACAGTGTTCTAGATTGTCCGTAAACTGACTTTATGGCTATCATGATATCATTAAAATCTCTAACTTCTATCAGCGACTCATCATCGAAATTCAAATAAGTAACATTTTGAAGGTCGCTGAGCGTACGGATACAAAAAAAAGATTTTCCGGCACGACGGGGACCTATAACCACATTTATCATATCGGTATTTATTCCCTTAAGGCGAGTTTGCCTTCTAATATAAGGCTCCCTTAGCCGGCGTTCATATTCTTGCTTTTGTTTTATGACGATATCTTGGAGCATAATTTGCAATTAATAAATTGTATTACGCAAATTTATTATAATTTTGCGTAATATGTGTGAAATAATACAAAAAATATGATCAATTAAAAAACGCTTAAACCCGTTTTGGTAATGGGAGGCACATTGTCACTGGCCTGTGGGCTGATATTTAATGTTGATTGATAACCAGGCACATATCAGCCCACGGATTAATCCATAGGCAGGAGATCATATGAATATGTATCTTCAATTTTATCCTTTTCAAGTTTGTGTCTTAGAACATATTGACCGCAATTACTACCTATTTTGTTTTCTTCCAACTCACCGATACTTATAATTACATAATAGCCTTTACGGCGCAGGGAACTGAATATTTGATCACTTTTATTTATGGCATTCTTAATTGATATCTGATTTTTAATAACCGAATAAGTGGGATTGACAGGTGTAATTTTCAACAGGAATATTTCAGGGTTAAAATATTTAATCAGAACACCGGTATCTATCGGAGTATCTTTTGCCAAAGCAAAATTAAGGGTTATCTTCCTGCCATTCTCATCATAGAATCTTTCTCCGTAAGCAGCTATTTCTGAGAAGTTCCACTTTGTTACAGGAATGATCCAGTCTCTTAGCTTAGTATCTGTTGTGTGAACAGAAAATTGTAATTGGAAATTTTTAGTATATGTTCTCTTTTTAATTTCTAACAACTTCTCAAAGAAAATGCTTGTTCCTGCCGGAGCTATTGTAGAAATGCAGGGGATTAAGCCGGGAGCATCATAAAGTTCAGGTAACGCATCCAATACCTCAATAACAGAGTTATTAAATGATGGTTCGCCCATTCTTGCGAATTGTATCTTAAACTTATTAACAGGTACTTTTTTATCAGGGTATCTTTTAGTTACCAGATAATCAATTTGTGAGATCATATCATTTTTGGATATCTTTCCCTTATATGAAACTCCTGCATCACAGAAACGGCAGGAAACAGGACATCCGTATAAAGTAGAAACGATCAAAACCCATTTTTCATCTCTTGGAATTGGCGGCTGAACCGATTCAACAAATTCGATCAATTTGCCATTTTCTGTTTCTGCCAGATAAACTGTGGCAATATCTTCCCTGCCTGTTTTGGCTTTAATCCTCATTGAGTTCTCCTCCTTAGTTTTTCGGAGATTTTCATGGCACACTTAATTCCATCACCGGCAGCAATTGCAGTTTGCCTGTAATACCCTTTTTTAAAATCCCCGATCATGTGAAGTATTTTCATATCCTCCAGTTTATCAATATTATTGTTAACATTTTCACTTATAAAATTATCACAAGGTACTCTTCCTATAGCATAAAGAATACAGGAAGCAAATATATCATATTCATTTTTTATCTTAGAGTTATTTAGATTTAAAATCAAACCATCGCTATGGGATTTGATATTTTTAACTGTAACATTTTCCAGGTACGATATGTTCTCAGTCTCTTTTACTCTTCTGTATAATAAAGGCAGACATTTTATTAAATTTCCTCTGTTGAGAATAAAAACCTCATTATTTTTTGAAAGATTCAGGGCATAATCAAAAGCTATATCACCCGCTCCTATAATAGCAATTTTTTTGTTTTTAACTTGATATAATTGACGAATTCCAAAAAAAACATGATTATTAAGCCCTGCTGGTATTTCAATGCAGGCTGCACGTGGCATCGTACCTGATGCAATAATCACTATCCTGGAGGAATAAATTCTATTATCTGTTTTTATGAGAAATAATTCTTTCTTATAGTCGAGCTTAAGAACTTTTTCAAAATTTATTTCAATTCCTGATTTGTCGAGTTGCTGTGTAAAAAGATCTGCCAGATGCATTCCTGATATTCCTTCAGGAAATCCCGGGTAGTTCTCTACTATGTTTGCTTCTCTTAACAGTCCGCCGGCTTCATCCTTTTCCAATAATACCGCTTCAATATCATAACGTTTTAATTGGACTGCAGCTGATATTCCGGCAGGTCCGGCACCTATTATGACTACATCTTTACTTTTCATTCTGATCCCTCCAAAGTTTCGATCAACTCTTTACATAAAACAGGAATCGAAAAACCATGCGACAGATTTATAAGGCTTGATTTGTGAAAACTTTCATTATAAGTTGCGGTTCCGTCAACCGGAAAGAAAACTATAAAGTCCCTTATAAATGCTGATCGTGCGGTTGTTTCACAGCAAAGATGGGTCATCACTCCGGTTATTACAAGATGTTTGACCTTTCTTTCTTTCAGCAATCCTTCAAGGGATGTCTGGTAAAAAGCATCATACTGATGCTTATTAATAATAGTTGCATCGGAATTATTTAGTTCAGGTATTATTTCACTTAAATTATCTTTTTCCCTTATTAAATCATTCCACCATAAATTCATTGTGCCTTGGTCATTTTTTGTACTTATGTGTCTTGTAAGGATGACAAGGAGGTTATTTCTGAGAAAAGCATCCATCAGGGTTTTAATTCCAGGTATTATTGCTGAGGCACTGGGAATAAAGGCATGAGATTTTTCATCAAGAAAATATTTTTGCATGTCAAGGACTAACAGAGCAGATCTTTCAGGGAGGAAATCAATATTGTGTCTTTTTCTGAATGACGATAAATTATCGAGCAATTCGCTTGATTTCTTATCCAGATTTTCAAAGGTAAAATAAAGTTCCTTCATTTATTTCTTCTTGGGTTTCTGATAAACTATTCGTAATTAAGCACCTGCGGCATTATTACGTGAATGCTCATAATATTTATTACAGCCACTAAAGTATGCATTTCGACTTACTAATCAAAATACTGACTACTGTTAAGTTAAGAGTTAATTTGCGATTATATTTTATTTTGAACATTTGCTAATATGAAATTTACAATTTAGACTTGAGATTCTCATGGTAGAATTGATTTTGATAATATTGTCGTTAATTCCGCTATTGAATTAGCGGAATATTATAAAATACGTCTAATATAATGGCCATATTTTCTATATTTGTAAAAAAACAAAATCAATTAACTACAACGGAATCACTTCTGGAAGAAAGAACTTCAGAAAACTACAAGGCAGTCATCGGAAACAAAAAACTTATTGCGATAGATGAAGCTCAAAAAATCAGTGATATAGGTTTGAAGTTAAAGCTGATTGTAGATACAATCCCAGATTTAATGGTCATTGCTACTGGTTCCTCGGCATTTGATTTGACCAATAAATTAGGCGAACCCTTAACCGGACGTAATTATTATACAAGGAGCACGGCAAGTTGGTAAAACAACTCTTTTAAAATTGCTTTTTGAAAAGTGCTTTATAATTTTCCGGTTGGAATCATTTAGTACTAACCTAACCCGAGTTTCCGGGTTATCAATTTTCGAGGGCATAATATACTCATGAATAATAAC
>CAZJYD010000090.1:0-7390 GCA_964550205.1 uncultured Bacteroidales bacterium | reverse complement strand
AGTGGGGTTATCAACAGAAAAAAATTATTTTAGTGGTGTTTTTACGCAATGTGGGATAAGCTTCGCCGTAATAAAGAAGCGGTAAATTTTACCAGGCAGCTTTTCAATAGTGGTAAACTTGTAGCTGCTATTTGTCATGGCGCACAAACACTGATTGAAACCGATCTTTTAGCTGAAAGAAAATTAACATCTTACTATGCAATTAAAACAGATTTAATGAATGCAGGCGCTGACTGGGTGGATGAAGAAGTTGTCAGGGATAATAATCTTATAACAAGTCGCAGGCCAGCGGATATTCCTGCTTTCAACAAAGCAATTATCGATTATCTGTCAGGATAAAAATTATTTTAGTAGCCCGGCTAGCTGACTGGCATTTTCAGGGGCATTGGCATCATAATCATTATTAAAATATGCGTAAATCTGTTGTGCTTTGAGGTTTTTTAGTTTATCTGCCCAATTTTGAAGTTCCTCTTCAGTATAATAATATTTATACCATTGCTTTTTTCCGTGAAAGCGAATATATACCAATTCATTGCTTTTGACTGCATCTTCTTTCAGGTTTCCCGGCGCAGAGATCATGCAAAAGCTAACATTATGCTTTTTCATTATATCATAAACCTCTTCATCAAACCATGAGTTGTGACGGAATTCTATAACATTGCGGAAATCATTGCTCAGCATAGTATTCAAGCCATTTTTTCTTAGGTATATCTTCTGGATAGAATAGTCCTTTCCAGTCATCATAGTTGAATCCTGAGCAACCCACATAATTTTTCATAATTTAATTATTTACTTTTTAATATAACTTATATTCTGGAATCTGAAATCTGGAATAATAATTTATTTTTTCATTCTTTTAACAATTCATCCAATTTCTTCCGGGCTGCTTTCAGGCTGTTTTTCTTTTTATTGAAATCTTTCCAGGGATCTTTTTTACTGCTTAGCCTGCGGAAGATGTTGTTATAATTATAGTATTGTGAATTTATGTCTTTATTATTTAATTCATCCCATTCTATTGGGGTTGCTATGGGTGCTCCTTTGCGTGCCCTCAGTGAATAAGGTGCAACACTGGTTTGCCCGTAGGAATTTCTCATGTAATCCAGAAAAAGCCTTCCTCTGCGTTTCTTCATAAGCGTTTCAACGGTATATTTATCCGGTTCGCTTTTTACCAGCAGATTAGCAATGTCTTTCGCAAATTGCCTGGTCTCTTCAAAATTTTCTTTTCTGTTGATGGGTAATACCACATGCAATCCTTTGGAGCCGGTAGTCATTAAAAAAGCATTCAGCTCCAGATCCTCAAACAATTTTTTAAAATCCTTTGCACATTCTTTAACCACTTCAAACTCTCCTTCCGGTGGATCAAGATCATATATCATTTTATCCGGATGGGTAAGCTTATCTTTTTTACTGAGCCATACATGCGGTGTTATAGAAGCTTGATTAGCAATATAAAGCAAAGTGGCTACCGAGTTGCAGTTAACAAAATCCTGACTTCCCTGATCTTCTTTTTTTACCTTAACATTTATAGTATCTATCCATTTGGGGAAATATTCCGGCACTTCCTTCTGATAAAAATTTTTGTCATTTATACCGTTAGGATATCGGTGCAGCATCAATGGCCTGTCCTTAAGATAGGGTAATATATATTTTGATATTTTTTGGTAATATTCTACCAGATCCTTTTTAGTGATATTTACATCCGGAAATATGACTTTATCCGGATTGGATAATTCAAATTTGTGTCCGTTTGCTGTTATAGCGCTCATGATTTAGGAACCTCCTTTCTTACATCTTTTGCTTTTTTGTCGTCACGTAAGCTAAGAAATGACGGATGCCTGAGCTTATTATCGCCTGTCCATTCCGTAAACCTGAATTCGCCAACCAGCTCAGGTTTCAACCATGTGGCATTTTTATAATCAGGATGTTCTTCGTCATAAGGCGGATTTTCCTGTTCGAGGGGTTTCATTTCTTCATGCACCCTTTTGAGTGTTTCTTCGTCATAACCGGTACCTACCTTACCGGAATGTTTAAGTTTTCCATTTTCATAGAAGCCGGTTATGAGTGCTCCGAAATGCTTCCTTGAACCATGTGGAGGAGTGTAACCGCAAATAACCAGTTCCTGCTGGTTTTCGCATTTAAACTTGAGCCAGCTTCTGGACCGTTTATGTTTGTATTTACTATTGGAATCTTTGGCTATTAATCCTTCCCAGTCTTTTCTGCAGGCTTCGCTGAGGTATTTCTCACCATCTGCAATAAAATCATGCTTTTGTTTTTTAAAGGCATCAACTATCTCGGGATATTGATTGTTTTTTTTCTTCTTATTTCTCGACATCAAGTGGATATCTTTTCCTTTCTTAAAGACCAGGCACCTCTCCCCGTCAAGTTTTCGTTCGTATATCCAATCTTCTTTGGAGAAACGTTTTTTAGTCAATGTAGCCTGCATAGGCTGAATCCAGTCAGGCTGATCTTTCTTTTTCAGCTTGTCTCCGGATTCGGCCGGTAGTATGTTGAAAATATTATTCATAACAATTTTAATTGATTCAGAATTTCAGATTTCATATTCCAGATTGAGCCAGTGGTTGTATAAACCTGGAATTTGTTATTTTTCTTTTTTCATTTCTTTTTCAATTTCCTCTATTGTTTTATCCGACAAGATTGATTTTGGTTCTGTTTTTACAGGATTTCTCCTTGAATCAGCTTTGTCATCTTTCATTTTCTTGAGCAACCATTTATTATCTTGTTTTTTTCCTGTTTTGATAAACACATAACCACCTTTAAGCTTTTTACCTTCCAGCCATACCTCAATTTTACCATCATCGAAAGATTTTTGCATATTCATTCCTTTTTCTTTTTCTTCACGGGTATTCCGGTAGGTACCACCATCCCATACTATTACGGTTCCGGCGCCGTATTCATCTTCAGGAATAACACCTTCAAAATCGGCATATTCGAGTGGGTGATCTTCGGTATTAATGGCCATTCTTTTTTCCGAAGGGTCGGTTGAAGGTCCTTTGGGTACTGCCCACGATTTAAGCACACCATCAATTTCCAGACGGAAATCATAATGCAGATTCCTTGCATCATGTTTTTGAATTACAAACCTGGGTTGCCCCGATCCTTTCTTTTTTCCTCCTTTGGGTTCGGTAGTTTTTGTAAAATCACGCTTATCTTTATATTCCCTTAGTTTACCCTTGTCATAATTTATGGTTTTTTTCTTGCTCATTTTTATGTTCCTCCTTTGTTATCTCTCTGTGACCGGTACCTGCGTATATTTATTTAAAATTTTATAGGTCAATATTTTAACACCACTTAACATAAATATCCACACAAATGCATAACCCCAAACTATTAATGCCTGTGCCCAACTTATATCTGGTATAAGTATACCATATACTGCAAAAAGAGTACCAATTACCTGGGTTCCTTCCAGGGTAATAAACAACCACAGGCTGGGATATGGCTTTTGCCATAATGCACCTGTATTCCTGGTAAGAAAGATTGTCATATGCCCTGCTACCAATAGTTTCAGAAATATCATGGTTTGTATTTCTTTTGTGGTGAAATCAGTATGTGTTCTCAGAAACCAATAGAGAAGAAATGAAGAGATCACACCGGTAACCGATAATACCGAAGCAATGGTAAGGACTCTCTTCATGTTCCACCTCACGGGATTTATTGCGGTTCTCACTCTATCGGTTGCTATTGTCATAATAGGGATATCATTAAGTATGGCAAGACCGATTAGGGTCATCATCCCGGGTTGTTTCCCTTTTAGTTCTTCAAACAAACCTTTAAGAAAAGGCCAGCCACCATAGAAGAAAAGAGCTGTGGCTATGGCAAAGATCATATATCCTTTACCCCGGAAATCGAATTCATAACCAAACCATTCCTGAATAGTAGGAGAAAGATATAACAGGGGGATGGTCAGTATCAATGAGATATAAAACCTGCGGCGGAAATCTTCTGCCATATGTTTATGGTGTTCCCCATGATCGTGATTGCTATGATTTTTATGCTTTTCGTGAAGGCGGTGTTTCTGACTATTATTATGTCCGGAATTATTTTTCTTCGAACAAAACTTCCCCCGTCATTTCCTCAGGCTTTTCAATATCCATTAATTTCAAAATGGTTGGTGCCAGATCAGTCAGCTTGCCATCTTTGAGGCTGATATTTTCGGGACCATTTATCATGAACAGGGGAACCGGATTGGAAGTGTGAGCCGTATTCGGCGATCCGTCTTTATTTATCATATATTCCGAATTGCCATGGTCGGCGGTGATGATGACGGTATATCCATTCTCAACCGCGGTTTCGGAAACTTCTTTGGCACACTCATCCACCGCTTCGCAGGCTTTTTTGGCCGCTTCAAAAACTCCGGTATGCCCTACCATGTCGAGGTTGGCAAAGTTCAGGCAGATGAAATCGGTTTGCTGTTCCTTCAATTTGGGAATGATCTTGTCCTTCACTTCATAAGCCGACATTTCCGGTTTTTGATCATAGGTGGCCACATCAGAGGATTTCACCATGATGCGTTCCTCCCCTTCAAATTCCTTCTCCCTGCCACCGGAGAGGAAATAGGTCACATGCGGGTATTTCTGTGTTTCTGCAATTCTTATTTGTTTCTTCCCTGCTTTGGAGATTACCTCTCCCAGTGTATTTTTCAGATTTTTTTTCTTAAAGATCACTTTAATACCCTTGAATGAATCATCATAATTTGTCATGGTAAGGTAATCCAGACTAAGTGTTTTCATGCCTTTTTTTTCCATATCTCTTTGCGTAAGCGCTTCGGTAAGTTGCCTGCCCCGGTCGGTGCGGAAATTGAAAAACAATACCATATCATCTTCCTGAATTGTGGTCAGGGGCTCGTCTGAATTTTCTCCGGTTTTGATAATAGGCTTGATGAACTCATCGGTTTCATCCTTTTCGTATTTTTCTTTCATCGTTCTGATGATGTCAGATGTTTTAGTACCTTTTCCATAAACCAGGGCATCATAGGCTAACTTAATACGATCCCACTGATTATCACGGTCCATGGCATAATACCTTCCTGTTACCGTGGCTATTTTTCCTGTGGTTTTATTCAGGTGCTGTTGCAGCTCTTTAATAAATCCCGTACCACTTTTGGGGTCGGTATCCCTGCCATCAGTGAAAGCATGGATGAACAGTTTTTCAATACCACTATCCGCAGCTATATCGCAAAGTGCTTTAATATGATCTATGTGGGAATGTATACCGCCGTCGGAAACTAATCCAAGAAAATGAACCTGTTTATTATTATTCTTTGCTCTTTTCAAACTCTCAAGCAAGAGCTCATGATTATGCAGCGTTTTATTTTTTATTGCCATATTAATTTTCACCAGCTCCTGGTATACCACTCTTCCTGCGCCAATGTGAATATGACCCACTTCACTGTTGCCCATTTGTCCTTCGGGCAGGCCTACAGCAACTCCGTTGGCTTTAATACGGCATTTGAAACAGTTTTTATTACAACTATCAATAAAGGGTGTATCCGCATTATCAGGTGCGGATACATCCTTATCGGGAGCAATGCCCCAGCCATCAAGTATCATCAGAAGTACTTTTCTGCCCATATTGTTTTCACCTTTTAAAAATGATTACGAGTTCCTAATTAAAATCTTCAGATTATATAAGAATTAACCAACAACTTAATGTATTATTATAAAAATTAATAATACAAATTGATCATCAATACAAGGATTATTTCAAATATTCTGCTGTTCTTATCATCTGACAGGCATAGCCCCATTCATTATCATACCAGCTCATCACCTTTATCAGGTCGCCGTCGATGGACATGGTCATGTCGAGGTCCACGATGGAGGCGCTGGGATCCTTTACGATGTCCGATGAAACCAGCGGTTCAGTGCTGACCGATAGCACTTCTTTATACCGGTCGCTATGGGCCTCGTCCTTGAAAATCTTATTGATCTCTTCCTTGCCGGCCTTCTTCTTTGTCATGAAATTCAAATCCGAAATGGAGCCAACGGGAATAGGGCCGCGGATGGCAGAGCCTTCGAAGATGCCGTCGAGTTGCGGGAGTACTTTGGCCGTAGCTTTGGTGGCACCTGTGGTTGTAGGTACAAAATTGGCTGCCGCGGCGCGTCCGCGTCGTATTTTCTTATTGGGTGAATCCACGATACCCTGTGTGGAAGTATAGGCATGAACTGTGGTCAGGGTTGCTTTTTTGATACCCAGGTGCCGGTCCATGATCTCCGCCACCGGTGCGATGCAATTGGTGGTGCAACTGGCGCAGGACACGATGTCGTTCTCGCCCGAGGGTTTGTTCACGCCAAAGACCACGGTTTCAATGCTGTCGTCCTTGGCCGGAGCGGAGAGGATCACCTGTTTGGCGCCTGCCTCCAGGTGCTTGCCCAGGTCCTCGCGGGTGTTGAACACCCCGGTGCAATCGAACACGATGTCCACTTTCAGGTCTTTCCAGGGCAGTTTAGCGGGATCTTTCTCCGCATACACTTTATAGTCATTTCCGTCCAGCATGATTTTGTCATCGCTGTACTCCACCTTTTTCTCATAACGGCCATACACCGTATCATAATTGATGAGGTAGGATAAATTTTCCGCATCCACCAGGTCGTTGATGGCAACCAGTTCCAGGTCATCGGTTTGGTGTATAAGCTTGAATACTGCTCTTCCGATTCTTCCTAATCCGTTTATTGCAACTTTTTTCATAAATAATTTTTTTTGATTATATATGGAAAGTTTCAAAAGCAATGCCATGAAGCTAATATGCCGTAATCAGCTAATTACAACTAAAAGAAAATAATATTTGTTGAATATTGGGGAGGAGTGTGGAGGGAAGTACACACCGCCTGACGAAGATCCGGTATTAACCGGAACGAAGTTGGGCAGTTCATTTTTTTCAGTCGATAAAAAAACGAACCAAAAAAATCTTGTGAAAACGAAACCGCATCGACTTACCTTCGCTAATCATCATACCTATTTTTGAACCGTTGTATTTTCATAGAATCTTCGGGGCCAACCCGTTTTCACGCCACGCGCCTTAATAGCTGACATTATTCTATTCTCTTTTTATTAATGGCCTTATATTGTATTGCATTGAAAACAAGCAGGAAATTATAGCGGGGGATATCTGCTGAGCAATTCGCGAGTGAGCAGCAGCATCTAAAGCTAAGTGAATAATTATTTGGCAGCGAACGGCTCGAATTGCGGGGATAATTTCATGCGTAGTTTTTCTTGCAATGCAATATGCAGCCTTGACCTTTGGTTCTTTGGGTCAAGCCAAAGAACAAATTAACAAATAATATTAATGTTCATTTTTTCAATCGATAAAAAAATGAACCAAAAAAATGTAGTAGCTATATGTCGCCCTTACAGGGCTTTCATTCCGGTT
>CAZJYD010000089.1:0-7823 GCA_964550205.1 uncultured Bacteroidales bacterium | reverse complement strand
GCTCCTTCGTCGCGTTTCACGTGGTAAACAATAATATAAAATTAAGATTATGAGAATAAAAGCAACATATCTGATTTTTTTCTTTTCAATAGCGGTTTTAATTTCCTGCAAAAAAACACCGGAACTACCAGATGCAACAAATAAAAAAGAACCACCGGTTGTTGAAACCTCAGAAGTAACAAATATCACATATAATTCTGCAAATTGTGGTGGTAATGTGACTTATGATGGCAATTGTAATGTAATAGCTCGGGGTGTATGCTGGAATACAAGCGGTAATCCCACGCTGGGAAATTGTGATGGTTACACTGGGAACGGAAGTGGTACAGGGGAGTTTACCAGCAATATTACAGGACTTACCGAACACACAACTTATTATGTTGCTGCTTATGCCACCAACGAGAAAGGCACAAGTTACGGCTCCAGCAAATCGTTTTACACAGAAGAACCCTTTGTTGAAATGATAACAGTAAATGGCGGTACTTTCCAGATGGGAAGCAATGAAGGAGGCAGTGATGAAAAGCCCATACATACAGTTACATTAAACACATTCAGCATTAGTAAATACGAAATTACCAACAGCCAATTTTGTGAGTTTTTAAACGATATTGGCTGTGATCCTAACGGCAGTTATCACGGAACAGAATATATTGATATGGATGACGGCGATTGCCAGGTAGATTATACCGGAGGGCAATTTGTACCGGAAAGCGGTAAAGATGATTATCCGGCAATAGAAGTTACATGGTATGGCGCAAAAGCTTGCTGCGAATGGGCAAGCGGCAGGTTGCCCACCGAAGCCGAATGGGAATTTGCTGCAAGAGGCGGAAACAACAGCAATGGCTACACATACAGTGGTAGCAATAATCTGGATGAGGTAGCATGGTATTATTCAAACAGTGGAGGACGTACACATGAAGTGGGAACAAAAAATGCAAACGAGCTGGGCATACACGATATGAGCGGGAACGTATTGGAATGGTGCAATGACTGGTACGATTCGGATTATTACAGCATAAGCCCTGAAAACAATCCGCAAGGGCCCTCAAGTGGTTCTTATAAGCTTTTGCGGGGCGGCTCCTGGGGCAACGATGTCTACAGCTGCCGCGTTGCCGACCGCGTCAGCGTCAATCCCGTCAACGCGAGCAGCGGCAGCGGTTTTCGATTCGTCCAGGACTAAAATTTACCCTTTTGTTCTTTTACTTTATATATGATGTTGAAAATTAATTATTATTAAATTTGAAGTAAGCTAATAATTAAAGCTATAAAAATAAAGCGCATTTATATAAGTCTTTTCTTTCTAGTTTATTTTAATGCAAAGAAACACCAGAACTATCCAATGTTAAAACAAAAAATAACCATAGGTTGTTGAGACCTCAGAAGTAACAAATATCACATATAATTCTGCAAATTGCGGTGGTAATGTGACTGATGATGAAAACTGTATTATAACTACAAGTGGCGTTTGCTGGAATACAATAGGAAATCCAACACTTGATAATTGTGACGGGTATACCGAAGATGGCAGTGTAACGGGAAAGTTTTCTATTACCATGACAGGATTTACTGAAAATACTACTTATTATGTTTATGCTTATGCAACTAATGAGAAAGGAACTGGATATGGTAATGAAAGATCATTCCAAACATTAGATGATCCTTGTGATGGAGAAACAACAATAACATATAAAGGTCAGACTTATGAAATAATTGGTATAGGTAATCAGTGCTGGATGGCAGAAAATATAAATGTAGGACAAAGGATAGATGGTAATCAGGAAATGAAAAACAATTCAACAATAGAAAAATATTGTTATAGTGATAATGAAATTAATTGTAATGAATATGGCGGATTGTACCAATGGGATGAAATGATGCAATATACAACGCAGGAAGGAATACAGGGAATTTGTCCTGAGGGATGGCATATCCCAACAGATGGAGAGCGAAGATTCTTGAAGGAACTTTTTACAGCCAATATGGAGTAGGGATAGTGAATGGGATAAAACAGGATATAGTTGATCTGATGTATAGAAAAACTTAAAGTAATAAAATGGCCGAAATGATTATCCTAGAAACGGAACAGATAAATTTAGTTTCGCTGCTTTTCAGTATGTTGACCGCCATTTAAATGGTGATTTCGATCTTGTTGAGGAGTGCGTAAATTTTTGGTAATCTAAAAAATGTTTTCGTGACCATGATTGGTTTAGAAATTTTTCGTATTACAATAATTGGGTAGATCCCAAAGTTAGAGAAAAGATTAATGGTTTTTCAGTAAGTTGCGTAATAAAATGATAATTAATTATTTACTTCGGAAATAGTCAACAAACTAATTTGAAATTATGAAAATTATTTACTAAAGTAAATTAACTTTCCTATTTTTAAATTTTAGGTCATTGTTTATATTTTATATTTTTATATTCAATATTAAAATTTATATTATGGTAATTAATATTTATCATTTGGATGTTGATCAGATAACTCCTGAATCCGAGTCAATTGAACTTAAGAAAAGGTTCCTAATTAGAAATATAAGAGAGGAAATGAAAAGTATTAATGAATACAGGTATATATTTGAAAAAAATGTTTCTCCTTTTAAAAAAGAATTTAATACTGTTTTTTATTTTTCAAAGTATCCTGGAGAACCACCATCTCATAGCACCTTAAAGGTATATAGCAGATTAAGATTTAAACAGAGAATGATGCTTTCAAAATGGTTCAACAATTGGCTTATAATGGAAAAAGAATTTTGGATGTGGTTAACGAATGTAATCGTAGCAACTGGTGCAACAATTGCGGGTTTTATGGTAGCATTTAGTAATTAAAATAGTTAATGTCACATAATTAAATACAATTCCTGAGCATAACTAATAAATGTGCTAGTTAATTGAAATTCCATATCGTTAATGGTAATGTATAAATATTTTAAGCTACATAATTAAAAACATAAGATATTTTTTGTATTTTTATGATTGCCTTTTATAATGATCCATAAATATGAAAAAGGTAATATGTTTTTCATTTAGTTTACTTTTAATTCTTTTTTCCTGCAAAAAAGAAAAAGAAGTCCCCACAGCAACCAACAAAATACAATTTGGAAATACAACTGCTGATTCTGTTGGGTACAGGAACATAATTGTAAAAACTTCTTTAACCAGCACAGGAGGTAATGAAATTACACAGCATGGGCATTGCTGGAGTAATAGTCCTGAACCGACTATTGAAGCTAACAAAACAAGTCTTGGTAAAATATCAGAGCCGAAAGATTTTGAAAGTGATATTTCCGGTTTAACTGATAATACAACTTATTACATACGTGCATATTTTACTTATGGTAATGGAACAGTATACAATGATGAAATAAATATAAAAACAATTAAAACAGGTACACCTCATGTAACCACAGATAATATTTCAGACCTTACACTTTATTCTGCAACCTGTGGCGGAACAGTAGTAAATGACAGCGGTTATGCAGTAACTGCAAGAGGTGTTTGCTGGGATACTGAAACTAATCCGATAATTGATAATTGCGATGGAAAAACCAATGATGGAGAAGGCCTTGGTGAATTTAACAGTGAAATTAAGGAACTTGATGAAGGTACTGAGTATTTTCTCAGAGCGTATGCTACAAATAAAAACGGAACAGGTTACGGCGAAGAAAGACAATTTAGTACAATACCAATTAATTTGCCAACTGTAGAAACTGCAGAAGTAACAGATATTACAATAAATTCGGCAAATTGTGGAGGAAACGTAATTAATGAAGGAAATGGAAATGTATACCAAAAAGGAATTTGCTGGGGTTTGGAAGCTAGCCTTACATTAGAAAACTGTATTGATAGTACTAATAATGGTAGCGGAACCGGTATTTTTAACAGTAACATAACAAATCTTAACGACAATACTCAGTATTATGTTGTCGCTTTTGCAATAAATGAAAAGGGAGTTGGATATGGAGAAATTAAAAGCTTTAATACACTTGAGTTGTTTTTTCCTAAAGTTGAAACAGCAGATGTAATGGACATAACTTATAATTCAGCTAAATGTGGAGGAAATGTTACAGATAATGGTAATGGTAATGTTTCTGTTCGAGGAGTTTGTTGGAATAAAACCGGAAACCCTACACTTGATAATTGCGAGGGATATACTGAAGATGGTACTGGATTAGGTAACTATACGAGTGAAATAAATGGTTTAATGGACAATACTATGTATTATATAATAGCTTATGCTACAAATAAAAAAGGAACAGGATATGGAAACGCTAAATCATTTAAAACCCATGAAGCACTGCCAATTGTTGAAACTTTAGAAGTAAGTGATATAGGTTATAATACTGCAGTATGCGGTGGCAATATTACTGAGAATTATGGATATGCAATAATATCCCGTGGGGTTTGCTGGAATACATCAGGTAATCCAACTCTTGATAACTGTGATGACTTTACAACTAATGGAAGTGGCATGGGAGAATTTTTAAGCATAATAACAGGGCTTTCAGATAATATGAATTATTATGTTACAGCTTATGCAACAAATGAAAAAGGAACCGGATATGGTAATGAAAGATCATTCCAAACATTAGATGACCCTTGCGATGGAGAAACAACAATAACATATGAAGGCCAAACTTATGAAATAATTATCATAGGTGATCAGTGCTGGATGGCAGAAAATATAAATGTAGGACAAAGGATAGATGGTAATCAGGAAATGCAAAACAATTCAACAATAGAAAAATACTGTTATGATGATAATGAAAGTAATTGTAATGAATACGGAGGACTTTACCAGTGGGATGAAATGATGCAATATATAACCCAGGAAGGAACACAGGGAATTTGTCCGGATGGCTGGCATATACCCACAGATGAAGAATGGAAAATACTTGAAGGCAATGTTGACAGCCAGTATGGAGTTGGCAGTAGTGAATGGGATAAGGAAGGATGGCGTGGTGATGATGCCGGGTACAAGCTGAAATCTGAAACCGGCTGGAATTCGGGAGGTAACGGCTCAGATGAATTTGACTTTACTGCCCTTCCGGGTGGCTACCGCAGCGACGATGGTTATTTCGGCAATATGGACGGCTACGCCACCTTCTGGTCCACGTCGGAGTGCAGTGCAAGCAGTGCATGGCGACGGGCACTCCATTATAATACCGATGAGATTAGCCGTTATGACAGCAGTAAGGATCACGGGAGGTCGGTTCGTTGCCTGCGGGACTGATTTACCCGCCGAAGCTTTAGCAAAATAAATAGTGATCCGATGACTTGGAGTCATCGGATCACTTATCTCTCAAAGGTAATCAAACATCACAGTCCCAATGCACCTGCTGTAAGCAACGAAGCAGTTGTATTTTTTGAATATAAGCCCACAGCTTTAGCTGTGGGTTTTGGATGAAACTACTGCTCAACCGAACGGTTTTAACCGTTTAAAAACACAGAAAGAAATTCAACCTCATCAATAATAATAGTAATGTATATAAATCTTAAGTTACATAATTAAAACTGTCAGATATTTTTTGTATTTTTATGATTGCCTTTTATAATGATCCATAAATATGAAAAAGGTAATATGTTTTTCATTTAGTTTACTTTTAATTCTTTTTTCCTGCAAAAAAGAAAAAGAAGTCCCCACAGCAACCAACAAAATACAATTTGGAAATACAACTGCTGATTCTGTTGGGTACAGGAACATAATTGTAAAAACTTCTTTAACCAGCACAGGAGGTAATGAAATTACACAGCATGGGCATTGCTGGAGTAATAGTCCTGAACCGACTATTGAAGCTAACAAAACAAGTCTTGGTAAAATATCAGAGCCGAAAGATTTTGAAAGTGATATTTCCGGTTTAACTGATAATACAACTTATTACATACGTGCATATTTTACTTATGGTAATGGAACAGTATACAATGATGAAATAAATATAAAAACAATTAAAACAGGTACACCTCATGTAACCACAGATAATATTTCAGACCTTACACTTTATTCTGCAACCTGTGGCGGAACAGTAGTAAATGACAGCGGTTATGCAGTAACTGCAAGAGGTGTTTGCTGGGATACTGAAACTAATCCGATAATTGATAATTGCGATGGAAAAACCAATGACGGAGAAGGACTGGGTGAATTTAACAGCGAAGTTAAGGAACTTGATGAAGGAACTAATTATTTTCTCAGAGCGTATGCTATAAATAAAAACGGAACAGGTTACGGCGAAGAAAGACAATTTAGCACAATACCACTTAATTTACCCACAGTTGAAACTCATAATGTATCTTACATAACTTATAATTCAGCAACCTGTGGAGGAAACATTACAGATAATGGTAATGGTAATGTTTCTGTTCGTGGAGTTTGTTGGAATAGCACTGGTAATCCCACACTTGAAAACTGTGATGATTTTACTGATAATGGAAGCGGAACAGGGTTATTTAAAAGTAATCTAACAAACCTGCAGGAAAAAACAGAATACTATGTTTGTGCTTATGCTACAAATGAGAAAGGAACAAGCTACGGACAAATAAAAAATTTTACCACCCTTGAATTAACTTTACCAACAGTTGAAACATCTTCTGTTACAAATATCACATCAACTTCCGCACAATGCGGAGGTAATGTTACAAATGATGGAAATGGTACTGTATCTGCCCGCGGTGTTTGCTGGAATACAAGCGGTAATCCCACGCTGGGAAACTGTGTTGGATATACCGAAGATGGTAGCGGAACAGGAACTTTTACCAGTAATTTAACACAACTAGATTATCAAAAAACCTATTATGTTACAGCTTATGCAACAAATGAAAAGGGTACATCATATGGAGAACAAATTAAATCTTTTACACCCCTAAAACCTTGTGGAATTTTAACTGTAGAATACGGGGGGCAAACTTATAATACTGTTTTAATTGGCGATCAATGCTGGTTAAAAGAAAACCTGAACATTGGCACAAGAATAAACGGCAGCCAGGAAATGCAAAACAATTCAACAATAGAAAAATATTGTTATGATGATAATGAAAGCAATTGCAATGAATATGGAGGCCTTTACCAGTGGGATGAAATGATGCAATATACAACACAGGAAGGAACACAGGGAATTTGTCCGGATGGCTGGCATATACCTACTGATGAAGAATGGAAAATACTTGAAGGCAATGTTGACAGCCAGTATGGCGTTGGCAGCAGCGAATGGGATGAAACAGGATATCGTGGTTATGATGCCGGGTACAACCTTAAATCTGAAACCGGCTGGAATTTAGGAGGTAATGGTGAAGACAAGTATAACTTTACTGCCCTTCCGGGTGGCTCCCGCTTCAGCAATGGTTATTTCGGCTATGTGGGCAACACCGCCTACTTCTGGTCCTCGTCGGAGTACAATGCAGATTATGCATGGTTACGGAGGCTCAGTTACGATAGTAATGGAGTTTACCGTACTTACAGCAGTAGGGATTACGGAAGGTCGGTTCGTTGCCTGCGGGACTGATTTATCCACCGAAGCTTTAGCGAAATAAATAGTGATCCGATGACTTGAGTCATCGGATCATATATCTCTCAAAGGTAATCAAACATCCCAGTCCCAATGCACCTGCTGTAAGCAACGAAGCAGTTGTATTTTTTTAATATCAGTTATAAAGGAGAGAATATTATGAGCCGGGAGATTCCTCAACCTCTCGCTGCTGACTTTAGTGTTTTTTCGCAATCGGTTAAATGGCGATAGGTTTACGGAATGACAGGCGCTTTTTTTTTAGAGTGGGAGGGGGCTGGATGGCGCGGAGCGCCATCCAGCCCCCTCCAATATCATAAAGGCCAATGTC
>CAZJYD010000088.1:0-7832 GCA_964550205.1 uncultured Bacteroidales bacterium | reverse complement strand
AGCTAAGTGAATAATTATTTGGCAGCGAACGGCTCGAATTGCGGGGATAATTTCACACGTAGTTTTTCTTGCAATGCAATATGCAGCCTTGACCTTTGGTTCTTTGGGTCAAGCCAAAGAACAAATTAATATTATGAATCTTTATCATCATTTAACATCAGCTCTTTAGTCGACAACAACCCACATGCAGCATCTATATCCTGCCCACGTGAGGTTCTTATAGTCGTCATGATGCCTTTGCTTTTCAACGTATCCCTGAACCATTCTATGGTTTTGGTGTCGGAGCTTTCAAGACCGGTTCCCGTAAAAGGATGAAACCTGATAAGATTAATACGGCACTTAATGCCGTGCAGCATCTTCACCAGCTTATTGATATGCCGTGAAGTATCATTAAATCCCTTAAACATGATATACTCAAACGAAACCCTTCTTTGCCTTCCCCAGGGTGTGTTTTTTATTGTTTCAATAATTTTACCTAAGGGATATTTGTTTTCTACAGGCATAAGCTTTTTTCTTTCCTCAGCAAAAGGGGTATGTATACTCACGGCAAGGTGGGCTTTGGTTTTTTCCAGAAATTCCATTATACCGGGAACAATACCTATGGTTGAAACGGTGATCCTTCCCGGCGCCATCTCAAAGCCCCATGGTTCTGTGAGTATCTTAAGCGATTTAAGGACATTCTCAGGATTATCCATTGGCTCTCCCATGCCCATATAAACTATGTTGGTGAGCTTGTCCTTTTCCGGCAGACTACTTATCTGATTAAGTATTTCGCCTGCGGCTAACTGCCCGTGAAAGCCCTGTTTGCCTGTCATACAAAATTCACATCCCATCCTGCAGCCTATCTGTGATGAAACACATAATGTAGCCCTGTTCTTTTCAGGTATATATGCGGACTCAATGAATTTACCATTGCCGGCAGGAAATAAATACTTTTTTGTTCCGTCTTTCGATTGCCATGATCTTACCGGCGAAACTAAACCGGCTTCATATTTTTCTTTAAGCTGTTCCCTGTTTGCTTTCGACAGGTTTGTCATTTCGTCTATTGATGGTATATCTTTTTTATAAAGCCAGTCGCATATCTGGCGGGCAGTATATTTGGGTAATCCTTCTACGTTAACTAACTGCACAAGCTCACTCAGAGTTTTGCCGAAAAGAGGTTCTTTGGTTTCCATTTTTACATCCCGGATAATTCTGTTGACAAAGGTAAGCAGTTTGGGGAAGCATGCATAAGTGCTTAATAGTTATTAGTCACATGCCTGCCGTAGCTTTAGCGAAGGCGGGTGGTCATTTATCCGTCGCAGCTTATGCGAATACGGAGTGGTTATTTTTTTTGGAGAGTTGTTTATGAAGGTGATATAGTTGTTCAACGTTCCCGCGGTAAGTGCCGTTTGGCATTTTATGGAGTACATCCTTTTCCACCTGCAAAAAACTTGCTTAAACGAAACCAAGAAATGGCTTGTATTCCCCGCCAAATGGCATTTACCGTGTATTGGCAACAGTGTTTTTTGATACATTAAAAAATATTTTTCAAATCTTGCCGTCCCACGATTGCCATTATTTCAACAACGTCATTATTAATTTTATAGAAAATACTATCAGACCCACATACACAACGTCTATATCCTTTCTTAATAAAATCTGCAGATTCAAATGAGTATGGTTGTTGGCTAATTATTTCAAAATATTCAAAGAATGTGTTAAAATACTTGTCAGCCTGAGCCATTCCGAATTGTTTGACTCCATAATGATAAATTCTTATTAAGTCTTCCTTAGCTGCATTACTTAGCCTATAATTAGCCATTCAGTAAAGACTTTGATTGTTTTAGGATTTGTTCTTTGCTATCCTTGGTAAATCCGCTATTTTCAGCATTTTCAAGTTTGGCTCTGATCCAGTCAATCTGGATTTGCTGTTTTCTTGCTTGCCTGATCAGATCATTGACGAGTTCACTTTTACTGGAGTATTCTTTACTATCCACCTGGTTTTTTAACCACTCATCATTTGGTTTTGTGAATGATATACTTTGTCTTGCCATAGTTGAATGTTTTGGTGTAAAAATACACCATATTTAAATCAAATGCAAGTTTTTTTTGATATTGTTGCCAACGTATGTATATATACTATTGTTTTTATTTTGCATCTACCTCAAAAATATAAATAATAGCCTAAAAATGAAAAAATTTTTTAGGTGGTTGATGGAAGGAAGTATAAAATTAAGCTGAAAGATCGGTGATCGGTAATCAGTTATCGGTGTGATCGGTTGACAATATCAACTGAATGAAAATGGAATTACAACTAAATATACATGAATAACCAATTCTTTTAATATTTACCGTTAAACCAAAAAAACCTTTGCTGGCGCTCGTTTTCAAAGAGTGCCGGATGGTTAAATCATTATTCTTTCACCGTTTTTTATAATCTGGTTAACGATTGGGAGATTTTTATCGAATTCGTCTTTTGTAAAAGCATGAGGTTCGATAAGAGTTTCTTCCCCTTGTCTTATTATCATAAGTTTTACCTCAGTTTCAAATGTTTTTTCCTTATCCTCAAGAATTATTGCAAGGTCAATATCGCTATTGGTCTGCTGAAGTCCTTTAGCATATGAACCAAACAACCAGGCATCAGAGAATTTTATATTGTTATCTTTTAATCTTTTAAGGTATTGTATTGATAAATTTATAGCATTGATTTTATCCATAATCTCGTATTTTTTATTTTATCCACCCATTCTTTTGTAAAATTATCGGTGCATAATTTATAAAAGTTTTGTTTGTAATCATCATATCTGGCTTTTATATTAAACCTGGTGACAGTATCAAGAATTACTTTTTGTTCATCATCAATCTCTATACCCGCTTTTTCTAAAATTCTTCTCAAATCATGAATAAGTGGAGTAAATTCCTCTCTTTTTTTTACAAATAAAGCTTTGGCTATTTTCTCAATTACCAAATGGCCCATAAATAAGGCCCAATTATTGTTTTTAGTACGATATAAATCTTTCATTGTCTTGAAGTCCTTTTCGGAACTATCAATCCAATATTTTATTAGCTTATCCTTATCAAATTTATCTGGCATTAATTATTTACTTTCCACAAAGATAACTATAAAAATTTGCAAAATTTAATAAACGGAGTTTATTTAGTGCCCTTCACTGGCGTTCGTTTTCAAAGAATGCCGGATGGTATCGTTTTTATTAACGCGAATTTATCAGACACGCGATAAAGACGGATGGCAGTTAAGAAATTGTAATAATTCTGATTCAATTAATTTGATGCTGTTGGATTGTAATTTATATCAACCTTTTTGTATCTTTATAATTTACAAATATATAAGTCAGATAAATTACGTTATTTTTTATTTCATAAAAAAATTGAGGTCTGTTTGCTTAAAACAGCTTTTCTTAGTCTTGGTTGAAACTGTGATATTGGAAACAATCTGGGATTCCTTTTAATATGATCAATTTGTTTAGATAATTTTAATTTAAAATTGTCAACTTCTCGTTGTGTCCAATTGATTGATAAGTAGTTAATTATTTCTTCCAGGTTCTGAATTGCCTCTTCAGTCCAGAATATTTTATAATCCATATTTTCTTTTTACATCTTCATGTGATACTACTCTGCCATTATCTATGTCTTTTAGTCCTTTTTGGATGCCCTTAATTTGTTCTTCAGTCAAATCATTCCACCAGTCATGATTTTCATACCCTGAATCTTTTACAGTTTTCAAGTATTTAAGTGTTTCTATATCTTCGAGTTTTGTCAACCATTCAATAAGTTCAAGTTTTATTGCTTCTTGTTTCATTTTGTTTTTTAATCAAAGTTACAATTTTTTATAAAAGCTTTCAATTTATAAAGTTAACATATACTCCATTACATTGGAGAATAAATATTTTTGTGTTTCGCATGTAAATAAAATAATAGCCTGTGAATGGAAAAGTTTTTTAGGTGGTTGGTGGAAGGAAACTGATACGATAATAGTGATCAGTGATCGGTGATCGGTAATTAGTAATCAGTGATCAGTCTTTACTTAACAGTATGAATTAGAGCTTAATTGTTGTGGCAGGTTAATTTATTGTTTTAATTATCAGCTAATTGTAAGATTTACCCTTCTCCCAAATCCCAATTCCACAATACGATATAATGTTGATAGCTGTATGTCACTATGTCCGTTTTCAATCCTCGAAATAAAACTTTTTCTTGTCCCTGTTTTTTTTGCCAATTCTTCCTGGGTCATGTGCGCTTCCTTCCGGGCATCCCTCAAAATTTCGCCTATTGCAAATGCTTTGGCTTTAATTTCAAATTCAGTTCTTTTGGGCGATCCTATCTTGCCATATCTTTGGTCAAGGTGTTCTTCGAATGTTGTTATGTTTTTCATTTTATCTCTCCTTTTCTTTTTAGATCAAAATACTCATGCATGATCCTGAGTGCCTTTTCAATTTCTTTCTTTGGGGTTTTTTGGGTCTTTTTTTGAAAACCATTAAATAAAATCACCAGGTTACCCTCATCAAAACAGCAAAATATACGATATATATTACTTTCAAACTCTATCCTAATTGCAAACAATCCTTGATAACCGGTTATTGATTCAAAAAACTTTCTTGGGATTTGGTCTGAAACCATTACCAAAAAAAGTACATAATCAATTTTGTCTTTTATTTTCTCATTTAATGAATCAAAGAACTCTTTGAAGTAGTTTTTGAAATATATAATTTGCCGTTTTTTATCCATTCAACAAAGTTAACGAATAATGTAACAATTTCCAAGATTTGTTAAGCCGGTTCTGAGATTATTTTTAATTTGCTACAATAATCTTACTATAAACCATTATTTTTATTTCGCATGTACATAAAATAATAGCCTGAGAATGAAAAAATATTTTAGGTGGTTGGTGGAAGGAAGTATAAAATTAAGCTGAAAGATCGGTGATCGGTAATCATTTATCGGTGTGATCGGTTGACAATATCAACTGAATGAAAATGGAATTACAACTAAATATACATGAATAACCAATTCTTTTAATATTTACCGTTAAACCAAAAAAACCTTTGCCGGCGCTCGTTTTCAAAGAGTGCCGGATAGTATCGCGTTTTAAATGCGAATTTATCAGACGTGCTTTAAAGACGGGCGACAGTGAAGGCGAAGTTACGTTTCCATGTTGGACCAATACAAACAAATTTCACCACAGCTCAATGAACCGCTGTATACGAGACCCGTATCCGCCAACTGGCGGATGGTGTGAGAAGTTTTCCCCGTCAGTGCTTACTGGCGGGGCAGCCTACTCGATTGGGCTTTCGTGCTTTTTAGTTTTTCATTTTTGTCAGCGGTGAGCAGGCATACTCTTTGACAAGTTTTGGTTTGTGCGCTGGCTTTTTGAGCGACTTGGCAATGTGTATGGATGCGAAGCGTGGGCTATCATTCCTCCAGATTTTTAAATATTCTAATCAAATAATCTTTGTTGTTTTCAATGAACAGGACATTGTTATTTGCAAAGTCTTGTTTTGTTGTTCCTGTTCCTTCACCCCACCTGTCTCTTACTTCGTTAAAAGCTGTATAAGATAGAATAAAAGCTGAAACAGAAACTGAAATGTCTTTTTTATCTCTGGTCAATTCTTGTTGAATCTTTTGTCCCAATTCCGGAGCCGATTCCTTACACCACAATATTTTTGGATTATTAAAGTGATTTTCTCCAAGTAAAATACCTTTGGGGTCAAGGAAATATATATGTTGCTTATTCTTATCTACAACCCATAAAATAAAGTCAGGATAAAAGGATGAGCTTTCCATGAAAAATCCAATCCCTTTAACTGATAGGTTGCGTAGTACAAATAATTCTTTCCCTTCGAATAAATTATTTTTTTCTTTAACAAATTCACGCAAATGCTTCAGGAAATCTCTTTCTCCATCATTTAACCGGGTTGGAACAGTTTTAATCTCCTTGTATTTTTTCCCGTCTGCAATAGATGCTATTGGGGAATATAAATGCTTGTCAAAATGTATTGAGGGTAGTGTTTTTGTATCACTTTCATACATTTCTTTAACACTTTTCTCTAATTCTCTAACAAATTCTTCTCTATACTTTTCCGGAATTTTCACAATCATTTTATGTGATGCCGGAAACATTTCTGCATGAGCTTCATGGTCGAGTAAATCGTAGGTTAAATATTTCGATAAGAATTCTTTTTCTTTATCTGCATAGAATTTATTGATATAATCTTTTACCAAACTTACAGCAACGGCGTGAACTTTGCCTGAAATAGCCTCATTCAAACCAAATTGTTCTTTGTGGCTGTATAGATTAAAGTTGCCATCAGTAATTAATTGCTGTATAAAAGTCGCGTTGATAATTAAATTACTGTAACCTTTGATTAATTTATACCGATTAGCTTCTAATCCCAAAGCGTCTATATCAATAAAATTGATGAATTGTTTCAGGAAATTTTCAAAATATGTTTCAGCATTTTCAGCTAACTGCGAATTGAAACCTCCGGCTACAATGCTTACTTTATTTCGCAAATCTATGGTAATTCGTTTTGCAATTTGGCTGTTATACGCTAATTCAATAATTACATCCTTAAAATTCTTATCTTCTTGTTTACGGAAAGTCATAATCTGACCATTCCATTTTTCTTCATTATTCAATTTAATTTCAATTGGATATTCCGTATATTCCGGCACTTCACTTTCTATCTCATCTAAAAAGCGATTCATGTACGAAGCATTTAAACCCATGATTGAAATGTTTTGTAATGCCCTGATAAAATAAGGAGCATTTGCCTCCTCTCGTTTTAGGGAGAAGTTTTCCCCTTTTAAACGCACTCCACGACCAAAAAGCTGAATAATTTGTGCTCCTTCGCTTTTCCCCATGTTCATTAAGCCCATACTGGAAACACGCCAAGAGTTCCATCCTTCAATAAACTTTTTGGAACCGATTAATATATTTATAGTTGAATTGGTTTCTGAAATTGCCTGAAATAAGGATTTTGTAAAGTTATCATCCTGAATACTTAATTCTCCATCAGTATCAGCTTCTAATGTTTTGGCATATTTAGGAACATCACCAATATTGATAACTCCAAAATAATTATCACTTGTTTTTGTTTTTAGTGCTATTTCGCCGTATGCTTGTTTTACCTGATAAGCCTCAAGGCTACCAATACCATTGAAAACTTTATTTAAAATTTCTTCTGCCATTGGTTTGCTTCCTTTGAGATACTGAAAACGGGATTTGAAAATATCATCGCCGTTTTTATCTCTTAAGTCCGACTGCTCAGAAAGGATTTTATCTATTTGTTGTTGCAATTTTTGTGGTGATGATAAAGCAAATTTGAAAAAATTAACAATCCTTGTAACATCTGAAATATTTTGTTTGTCACCTTGGGTTAAACTGCCATTTGAACTAATTACCCTGCTACCAACAAATACCCAAAGAGGTTTTTCAACATTGTATTGCCGTAATTCATCTTGATACTGCTCAAATAAAACTAATTGCTCGTAATAACCCAATAAACTGCCTGTAAGTAAAAGACTGTTTTGTTCTTCACTGTATTCATTTGTAGCATCAAGATTGAAAACGCTGAAATCTTTTCCGTACCCATCGGTGTAAAAGTGGCGATAGGAATAATCGAATATGATGGATTTAGCATACTCATTAAAAAGAAACTTGTTTTTATCTGTAATTACCTGGCCAAATGTGGCAGAATACTCAAAAGTGAAAGAACCTTCTCCACGGGTTAAGTGCTGCCGCAGGTTCTTCCAGGTTTGTTCTTCCGATTTTGAACCTTTATGCCCTTCATCAATAAAAACAAGGTTTTTCGATTCGGAGAAATAATCCA
>CAZJYD010000087.1:0-7917 GCA_964550205.1 uncultured Bacteroidales bacterium | reverse complement strand
ATGCCCAAAAAGACCTGGTCGAAATGCGTTGCCCGCTTGAAATGCGCTTTTTTGACGAACAAAATACAGTTGATGAAAAATTTATTCAACTAAATAAAAAAAGTTCAAAAAAGGCAAGGGAATACATCACAGAACTCACAATAGAACGGCAAAAAGAAATATTGCAGCTTTTCAAAGATCTGCGTATACGGCTGATAACAAAATATACAAACAATAAGCAGGGTATATAAATAGTGCCTGTCTATAAAACAGTATAGAGATTTATTCTGATAGATATTTCGCTGCGCTGCTAATGACACATTTTTAAGTTGCTTTTATTCGGTGGTAGTAAAATTCCAAATAACAATTAACAAATTACAAACCTGTCCGACAATCGGTGGATAAATTACAAATTCCAATAAAAAATTACCAAAACCGGGTGCTCACAGTTACAAATCAAAAAATATCAATCCACAGTTTCAACTGCGGGTCAGATGATGCCAAACACCTAACAATAAACGGTTTTAACCGTTTTCAAAACGAGAAAAACGGCTAAAGTCGTTCCCCTGTAGTATAAACTCATTCCGGAACCCACGGATAAATCCGTGGGCTGATATTTAATTGGTTATCAATACACGATATGATAATTCCAGTATTGAATAAAGAAGTAGGCCGGGCACTAAGTAGAAAAAATCAAACAGTCTTAAGCTTTTTTTCATTTTGGATAATTATTCTGGGATTAGGATTTGGATCAGGAACATGCAGGTTTTGTTTTTTTAATAAGCTTATATGTTCCTTTATTCCCCATTTTGCTTTGTATAAACAATCTTCGACAGAATGTCCTATTCCGGTAAATCCTTCCAATTCCGGTGAATAAAATCCAAAATAATCCGGATCTTTTGTTGCTTCTATTACTAACGAATAATTAAGATTTATCATAATGTTTATCCTCCAATGGTCATTTCAACCCGGCGGCTTTCAATATACTATGACATGTGCCGGTGGGTACTTCTTTTGAACCATGATAGTCTATTCTGATCAAATTAGGATGTCCCTTCTTTGTATAATACCTGATTGATCCTTTTTCTTTAACAATCATAAAACCATTTTTCTCAATTAGCCTTACAAGCTCATTGAATTTCATCAGTGTATTATTTAAAACAAAGATAGTAAATATTTCGAGATTTCGTATTCCAATAATTATCGGAATTGTGGTTTAGTAACATAATTATTTATTGAAAACTTTTGAGACAATCTCGAAATATTACCTAAGAAAGCTTTATTCCACAATTAATTTATCCGTATATTTAATGTTGCCTGATGAAAAAGTATAGTAATAAATACCTGCACTCAGGTTTTTGATTGACCAGCTTATTTCATGTTGACCCTTTTCCAGTTCTTCATCCAAAACTGTTTCAACCTTCTGACCCAACTGGTTATAGATATTTAATTCAAATTTATCCAATGCCGGGACAGTTATTTTGAATGTAGTTGAATTTCTAGCAGGATTTGGATAATTACAGATATTGAAGGTGGATGGTTTATGTTTGTTTTCCTCAATATCAACCGGAAGTGCATTTCTGTATAATCCATGTTCGTATGATCCCAGCAAAATTTTGTTATCGGGCCCTCCTGCCGCCATGCAGGATGAAGAAAACTCTTCAGGGAGACCATCATTAAGGGCAATCCAGCTATAATCCATATCCATATAATCTCCCATATTTAACCAGTAAGTAGCAAAAATATAGATCAATAACCAAACTATCCCAATTAGAACTATCATACTAACAACTGAAAAACCAGGATTCTCTATGGGAACCTTACTAAATGGCAGTCCATTATTAAATGGTTCCCACTGGTTACCATTATCGGTCGAACGAAATACACCTTCAGGCCAGGTAGCGGTAAACAGATCATCGTTGGGGCCTGCCAGCATAGCAGTAACCATAGCATTTTCAGGCAATCCGTTATTACACTCACTCCAGTTTGCCCCATCATCTGTTGAACAATATACTCCTGATTCATACGTGCCTGCATACAGGTCGTCATTGTCTGCCCTTATTAAATGTTCAATGTCATCATCCGGCAAGCCGCTGCCAAACAGTGCCCAATTATCGCCATTATTAGTTGATTTAAAAATTTCTCCCGGAGTACCAAGCAATATTTCATCATTTGGAAGAATTAGGATACACCAAACATTTAGAAAGCTCAGGCCATTATTGATCTCTGTAAAACTAACTACCCCGTCGGTTGATCTGTAAATCCCATTGGATCGGGTTCCGATGAAAATATCATTGTCAGAATTAAAGCCGATACATTTACACCAGTGTCCCGGCCAGTTTGACGATTCATTCCAGTCATCTCCATAATTTAAAGAATAATATACCTTGTTATTTGCGCCTAAGATCAGTAATCCATCATCGTTGATACCCAGAGCATCTACTGTATTTCCCGACTGCGGGAGCTCGACCGGTTCCCAAAAATCCTGTGAATTAACAGAATCAAAAGAAAAATAAAGAACAATGAAAGAAAAACAGTTAAAGCTTTCATGATAATTTGTTTTGGTTTTTTTAAAGATAAGAAATTATAATAGCTATTCATGGGGTGACTGGGAGCCACCCCGTGAATGCAATGTTTAATACTTCTTGATCAACTCAGACAGTTTTCTTTTCATACTTTCAATATAGTCATCCCAGTAATCCTCAAATACGACATCTCTCATAAAATAAGGGGTCATAACACTGGCACGCATCACTCTTAGCTGATGCATCTTATTCCATTCTTCTTCGGGTATTCCCAGCTTCTTTGCTAAAATTACAGGGGCATCTCCATACTCATCATAGGTAAAGTCGGTATGGGATGTAATAAAGTCGTTTTTCAGAACAGGACCGGAAACATATGAGCTGAGGTTATAAATATCAAGATTGAGCTGGTTCATCTTTTTAAGGTTAGTATTACCATCAAAGTTAAAGGCAAAATCAACCATATTAAAATCGGGAGGTACAAGAACCTCAAGCCTCATTTTTGTACCATTAATCTCAAATTCTTTAACTGTTTGCATTTTTGCATACAGCCTTTGGGCACCTTCAATACTTGAACCGATCAATTTTCCGTATCCGGTTATATTCAATGGCAACACCTGATGTGCAACCCATACTGCAGCCGCTGTCGCGCCCGCTTTGGAACCTTCTATGATATAACTACCAAGAAGTGAAGGAACATTTGTACCTTTTTCAAATACATAGGCTGCAAAGAAGGATGCAACATCCAGTATTCTTTTATCCCTCACAACAAAACCACCTGCAGCATATGGTACATATCCCATTTTATGGGGATCAATTGTAACCGAATCAGTTTCTGATACGGCTTTGTAAGCATTGTATACGTTCTCGTCAGGCCAGTCTATACCATCCTTATTCAGAATACCCTCCTTATGCAAAAGAGCTTTCAGATTTTTATACGGTATGAATCTGTAATCTTCATCCAGGAAAATTGACCTTGCATAACCACCATAGGCCGCGTCGGTATGGATATAGAAAGATACACCTTTCTCTTTTTCAAGTTTGTTCCTTAGTTCAACGATTTTATGAATAGGATCAACAGCACCTTCCTCAGTACTTCCAACAACACCAACAACACCCATTATGGGTATTTTCTTTTCTATCAGCTTATTTATAGTTTCTTCCAGAACATCCATATCCTGCCTGAAATGTTCATCAACTTTGATCTCAACTACATTATTAAGTCCTATACCTACAATATCACCTGCTTTAACCCAGGAATAATGCTTGGATTGAGGGACGATCCATTTTCCCAGTTTCTCGGGTTCAACACCAATACCACGAACTGAGTTATCCCTTATATCATCCCATACGTCTTTAACCTTATCGGCAAGATCAAGGATCTCGTATGTTTTCATATTTGCAAGTTCCCAGTCCGACATGCCTTTAACAAGTTCAGGCCTGACTTTCTGTACAGCAAATGGTATTGATTTGAGGTTTCTTGCATACCAGATACCCTGGAAATTTGCCACACTGCCATCAGTACAAATATGACCCCATGCCTTTTCAGTGTCAAAACCCATTAGCCGTGCAAAATCAAGTCCTACTTCCAGTTCCATTGGAGAAGTGGCAGTAGAAGCTTCATATGCAACATTATTTGGGTTGTACAGCATGGCAGCAACATAACCCAATATTGAAGGCATGAGTATGTCGGCATTCATATGACCCAGATAACGTGGTGAATGCCAGGGCATGGAAGTGCTTCTGAGTCTGGAACTCAGCTTGTCAAGTGCCTCCATTATTTTCTGTTTAGTGTTTTGATATGCTTTCTGCTCTACTTCATCCAATGAGATGATTGGATCATCCTCCGGATGAAAATCTTTTCTCCAGTAAGTGTGTTCATTAATGAGCTCATCAAGGCTTTCCTTGAAGAACTTCATGTTCTCTGATTTTGGGCCAAGAAATAATGCATCAATAGCCAGTTTGATTTCTTTTTTAACCATGATATTCAATTTTATTAATTATTATCTTCATTACTTTCTGATTTCCAGTTGGGTTTTCTCCTTGCATAAATGATTATCGGGATGATTAAAAATACAATCAATCCTATCAACTGGAATAATACGTAGAACAGCGGACTGCCCACAGCAAGTTTTGATGGCGGGAACATGCTTATGACTATCACAAATACCATAGCCAATACACCCAGGCCACCAAAAATCCACATTCCTATATTACCACCGGGTATTCTGTAAGCTCTTTTCACATCGGGATATTTGTACCTGAGTTTAATACCGGCAGCGAACATTAAAATATACATTACTGCATACAATACCATTGTAAGTATCAATACCATAAAGAAGCCTGCATTTACTGATGGTACTACAACATATATCAATGCCACCAACGATATTACCGAAGCCTGTACAAACAGGAACCTGACAGGAACACCTGCACTATTTTTCTTGTGCCACCATTTAGGCATGAAGCCATTTTTAGCTACCTGATGCATGGCTTTGGAAGGACCGAGAACCCACGTACTCAATTGACCAAAGGCTCCTATGGCCGCCATGACTGCAATAACCGGCAGAAGCCATTTAACATCTTCACCTGTAAAGAACTTTTCAAATGTTTGCATTATGCCGGCTGCCAGGCTTATCTCACTCCTGGGTTCCGCAATTTCAATGGCAAAAGCACCAAAAACATTTAATACAATTAAAAGCAATGCTGCAACAAACATAGCAAGAGGGTAATTTTTCCGAACATTTTTAACATCATTGGCATGTACTGATGATACTTCAGCACCGGCAAAAATGAAAATTACACCAACAAAAAATGTCAGATTGCCAATATCGCCGAAATCCGGAATTGCTCTGCTCCAGGAGAAAGAAGGCATCTGCGATGGATGATTTCCCATGAAATAAGCAATACCGAAAACAAGTATCAGAATAAAGGGTATTAAAACGCCAACAATAAAACCAATAGAGCTAATAAGGCTTCCTGATCTGAGGCCACGAAGGTTAACTAGTGTAACTATCCAATATACTACGATTATTACTGCAGCAATGTAGAAATTATTCTGAGCCAGTGCAGGATCAAAAATAAAAGCTATCATAGCCGCAATAAATGATCCTATCATTACCATACCAAAGAACATCTGCACCCAAAGCATCCAGGCACCAATAAAGGCACACCTGTCACCAAAAGCCAGCCTTATCCATTCATAAACCCCTCCTGCCTTGGGCCAGCCTGTCGCCAGTTCGGCTGATATCAATGCATTGGGAATTAAAAAGACAATAGCAGCAAGTACGATGTAAAACAACTGCATCCAGCCTGTTTCGGCAAGCATGGGCAGGTTCCTGATACTCATAATGAACGCTAATGTGATCATTATAAGTTTGAACAAATTTAACTGTGTTGATTTATTATTCATATTTTATGGTTTTGGTTAGTCTTATTAGTCAACTTTTGATTTCCATTCCGGTTTTCTCATGGAATAAATAATAATAGGAATCAGCAGGAAGATTATCAAACCCCCTGCTTCGAAAATAATATAAAAGACAGGATTTCCAATATCCATCCTTTCAGGCGGAAAAAAACTTATCACCATAACAAATGCCATTGTGATCAATCCAACCAGGCCTGTAATCCACATACCGGTATTTCCACCCGGTATTTTGTAGGCGCGTTTCACATCAGGATATTTATACCTCAGCTTTATGCCTGAAGCAAACATAAGAATATACATTGTAGCATATAAAAGGGTTGTTAAAATCAGTACCAGAAAGAATCCGTCATTCACACTTGGAACTATCACATATACAAGAGCAATAACTGAAATCATGATGGCCTGCACATAAACAAAACGTATAGGCACACCGGTTTTATTTGTTTTATGCCACCACCCGGGCATAAAACCATCTAATGCCACCTGATGCATAGCTTTGGAAGGACCAAGCACCCAGGTTGAAAGCTGACCGAATGCTCCTATAGCCGCCATCAGAGCAATAACAGGTATAAGCCAGGTTATCTGTTCCTGCTGAAAAAACTTTGTGAAAGTCTGCATTATGCCGGCAGCAAGGTTAATATCTTTTCTGGGCTCGGCAACTTCTATAGCAAAGGTTCCAAACATATTCAGGCATAAGATGAGAATTATTGCAATAAAAATAGCAATAGGATAATTCCGTTGGGGATTCTTTACCTGCTTGGCATGTACAGACGAAACCTCCATACCGATATATGTAAATATTATACCGGCAAATAAGGTGAGGCTGTTAAGTTTACTCAAATCCGGAATAGCTCTTTCCCAGGTAAAGGCGGGAAGCTCCACAGGATTATTACCCATGAAGTAAACCATGCCAAAAATTAAAATCAAAACAAACGGCACCAGAACGCCAACTAAAAAACCTATACTACTGATCAGTCCTGCTGATTTTAAACCTTTCAGGTTCAGTAAGGTCACTATCCAGTAAATTCCTATAATGACAATAGCAATAAATAAATTATTATTTATCAGTTCCGGATTTATCAGATAGGCTATCATACCTGCAATAAATGATCCGATGGTGACCATCCCGAAAAACATTTGCACCCAGAGCATCCAGGCGCCAATGAAAGCAGCCCTGTCGCCGAAGGCAAGTTTTATCCATTGATATACGCCACCTTCTGATGGCCATCCGGTAGAAAGCTCTGCCGAGATAAGCCCGACAGGAATTAAAAAAACCAAAGCCGCAAGCACCAGGGAAAATATCTGCTCCCAGCCTGTTTCTGCCAGCATAGGTAAATTCCTCATAGTCATAATAAACGCAAGCGTAATCATAACAAGCCTGAACAGGTTAAGCTGGGGAGATTTCTTGTTCATATAAATGAATAGATATATTGATTAATAATTGTGTCTAAGATAAGTAAAGATTACTTAATATTTAATAAAATAATGAAAATAAATTATTAAATAAAAATATTTGCAAAAGACCTTAAAAACCCCAAATTAACCCAATGAAATTTTCTGAGCCGCGGAGCGGTTTGATTATTGCAGAAAAACAAGACCAAAAACAAACAAAACCCCCAGCTGGCGTGGACCTCCCCCGCGACATAGTTTGGCGTAGCGTCCTCGCTACGCCATTGTAATCCGTCAGCACAGCAAAGGATACCTGCAACAGAACCAACAAAAAACAGATCCATTCTAACGCTGGCGAGGACGTCCCGTCCGTACCTTTATGTTCCGGGCTAAAGCTCACTGCTGGCGCGGACCTTCCCTGCGACATTGTTTGGCGTAGCGTCCTCGCTACGCCATTGCAATCCGTCAGCACAGCAAAGGATACCTGCAACAGAACCAACAAAAAACAGATCCATTCTAACGCTGGCGAGGACGTCCCGTCCGTACCTTTATGTTCCGGGCTAAAGCTCACTGCTGGCGCGGACCTTCCCTGCGACATTG
>CAZJYD010000086.1:0-8266 GCA_964550205.1 uncultured Bacteroidales bacterium | reverse complement strand
GGTGGTATGATTACGGGGCAAGGTTTTATGATGCGCAGTTGGGGAGGTGGCATGTAAATGATCCGATGGCAGAAGATTATTATAGCTGGAGTTCTTATAATTATACGATGTGCAATCCTGTTCGGTTTATTGATCCTAACGGAACGTTTATAAGTGATTTTATTGCCAGAAGAGGAAGGCGTGTTGGTTGGACTGGTAAGGATTGGGTTGAAAGAAAAAACGGAAATATTGAATGGGATGATAATGTAACAAGCTCAAATGACAAAGATTTAAAACAAGGAGAAACTTACCTAGGAAAAAATGTTTTGGTTGCAACACATAACAGAGATAAGGATGGAGATGAAGAAGTTAACTCAGCACAATTTGACTTGTATTTAGAGAGTGATAAAACCGGAGCTTCTGCAACAATTGAAGGAAATACAGTACCGGGAGATACTAAAACGATGAATACCTTAGCAGAAGGGGTATATGAAATGGAGCAATATGATTATAAAAGAGATAATGGGAAAACAGAATCAAGATTTATTATTTTCACAAGAAACGATGATGGTAGTGTAAATCTTAATTTACCAACAACTAAAGGAGGAAAAATGAGTGGTATTTATTTCCATGCTGGAAATACAGGCAGATCTTCATTAATGACATCTGGAAATAATCCTGTTCCAATTTCATCAGGATGTCAAACAGGCCCTTCTTGTGCTGGTTCATATCCAAGATATAAAAAGTTTATGAGTAATTGGGATGCCAAGCCGAATAAAGGTAAATATTATCTTAGGCCAAGACCCAAAAGTAGCAATAATACTCTTGGCCATGTAGAAAAATTGATAAATCTATAATGTCTCCTATGTATTAATATAAATTTTAAAATCATGAAAATACTTATTTATATGAATTTTTTGTTATTACTATCATCTTGCGGACATAGCTATGTTAAAACTGATGGACAAAAAGGCACAGAACTAGATCCTAAATCAATAAAAAGCACAAAATGGTTATACCAAGATTTTGGTGATTGTAAAGAAATTTACTCCTTTTCGGATTCGACTTTTATATTAAATAGTTGCGAAGTTGCTGAAAATTTTCATGGTGATTTTTGGATAAATAATGACACGTTATTTTTATTAATACCCAAACCTAAGAAACAAAAAGTTATAGTTAGTGGTGATACTGTTGAATTAGATGTTCAAATGCTACATTATATTAGGCCAACATTAGAAAAAATGTACTATAAAAATGACACACTATTTTTCATAGAAATCTATAAAAACTATAAAGAAGAAAACCAAAGAAAAATTACAAATTTTAAAATTGGATATTTAACTCGTTTAGATAATTGATAGAATAACTGTAAATAATTTTAAAATAATCCTTTGGAATGCACCTCAACCAGACTTTCTCTTCGAATAGCTTTACCATTAAGTATTTATGCAATGGAAAAGAGAGACATAATAATAAGAACTGGTATGATTATGGAGCAAGGTTTTATGATGCGCAGTTGGGGAGGTGGCATGTAAATGATCCGATGGCAGAAGATTATTATAGCTGGAGTTCTTATAATTATACGATGTGCAATCCTGTTCGGTTTATTGACCCTAACGGAACGTTTATAAGTGATTTTATTGCCAGAAGAGGAAAGCATATTGGTTGGACTGGTAAGGATTGGTTTGAAGACAAGGATGGAAATGTTATGTGGCAAAAAGGTAGTGATGATGTTGGAGGATATACTAATTTAGGTACTGAATATACACATACCTTAAAAGATGGAACTACCATAAAATATGAACAAAATGAAGCTGTTGAAATGACTGAAAAGGTTTTAACAAGTGATGATTGGGAAACTCAACGCGAGCCTGTTTATAATGATGAAGGGGTTATGATTGGTTCTCAAAACAAGGCAGGAGAAGAAGGGAACTGTTTTTATCAAGCAGGTCAAATGGTGAGTAACAGTGGAGCCACATCCTTAGGAGGCACAGCTAATAATATTTCCAATATTAATAGTGGTGTAGAAGATATAAGTAATCAAGCGAACCAAGGAAATTCTGTACGAGTTCATGTTGATTATAATAAAGATGGCACTGGTGATCATTGGATATCAGTTTCATCAGTAACTACTAATCTTGTAAATCAAACAACAACTTCAATAAATTTTTATGATCCTGGTACAGTACATCAATCAAGTGGAACCCATAGTAGTAATACTTTAACTGTAGGTACGGGTACTCTTTCAGGAACTACATTTTACAGTGGTAATGTGTATAATGCAACTGCCATAAGAAGAAATCAGTAAAATCTATTATTAATAACATGCACGTAAAGAAAAGAACAATTTGATATGAAACAACGAAATTTTATTGTTTTAGTAATTTTAGTCCTGTTAGATATTAGTAGTTGTAAATCACAAAGTGAGTCGAAAGAATACAAGCATAATAAGGAACATTTATTCTCACAATATTTATCAACTTTTAAATTACAAACTTTGCCATTGTTGTTAGATAGGAAAGGAGTTTTTGAATTGAAGAATATTAGTGATTCTCTACCAGATATAAAAGATAGCTTAACAATGTTTATTCCTAAAAAGCTATTTAATGACCACCCCAACAGTATATTCAAAAGTTTATTTTTATTACCCACTAAGAAAGATATTACGATTGTTCTCTTATTGCAGGATTTAGTAGATAAATTTGGGGCAAGAATAGTTAAGATCCTCTTAGTTACATATGACAGGAATGGTAAAATTCTTGATTTTCAGGAATTAGCTGGAGTTAATATTGATGTATGGGAATCTTTTATGAATATTACTCAAGAATATATGATTGAACAAAAAAATTATCAATTCAAGATTAATAACGACAAAGAACTTGCGAAATTATTTCATTTGATAGAAACCACGTCTATTTATAAAGTTCGTGATGATGGGGTAGTAGAAAAAGTTGAAGAACAAAAAAAAGAAGGGTTTTTTAAAGGTAGTTGGAATTGTTATACACTAGTAAGATTAATAGAATAACAATTTGAATTATTGGTTAATCATCTTGAAAATTGAAATGATAATAGACCTGGCTCAAAGTCGGGGTTTTTATTATCAAAGCGCATACGCCTGCCTTGCATTAAAATCCCTTATCAGCGCAGTAACTACTTTCAATTGTAAGCTCCTCCAAAATTCGTCTATTTTAGCCCCTGACCCCTTCCCCCAGTTCGGCTACTCTTTATACACATTTTTTACCATATTAAATCCAATTATAATAAGCCTAAATTCATCATACCCTCTTTTAAAGGTAATTGGACCAGGTAACCCTTGAGATTCATAACCACTCCAGCTACCTAAACGGGCGATGACCCATGCAACCCAAGCTAATGTGTTCTCCTTATTTGGATTACATTGCTTTTTTGTTTCACCTTCTAACTGTTTATTTAAGTTCTTAATTATCTGTAATTCTTGTTTTGAATAGAACCTACTGGCAGAAGTGTTAAATTTGGAGTTTCTGGCCAGAGTAAATTGTAATATCCTTAATGCAGCTGCAAAACTTAATAATACTAGTTTCTTTAAACCGTCACCTGTTTCAAGTTGGCTGCTTTCAAAATCAAGCCCCTGTTTTTTTGTAATCCTGAAAAATTGCTCTATTTGCCAACGAAAGCTATACCATTTTACTATTGCAATGGCCTGGTTGTAGTTTCCTATTTTATGAGTGGTAAATAATAACCAGTGTACAGAACTCTCATCTTCAGGAACTAAGCTTTTGTCTTCTTTGGCTTCCACAGCATAAAGTTGTACATATTCGGGATCTTGTTTTGATTGGCCTTTTACTGAATGTGGTTTCCTTATTTGTACTTTGGCAAATTTTATTTGCAGTAATACATCCCGTTTACTTCTTTTTTTTCGCTTATCAGTTCTTAGTTTTATTTTATATTCTCCTATAACTTCTTTTTTGTTAAGTGCTTTTAAAACTGTCATGTTTTGATTGAAAAGCTTACGATCCTTTCGGGAGCGAATTATTAAATCTGTTTTATCATCAGGTATTCTGGACCATAGTTGATAAATGTCACTTTCCCTGTCAGATATAAATGTTATATGTTCTGATGAAACCAGAAGTTGTTTTGTTTTTTCTGCTGCATAAAGCCAGCGATATGACTCTTTTTCTTCAATTGGCAGGTTTTTATAGCCTCTTTGGTTTTTATCTTTTTTGTCGGGATTTCATTAAAAGTTGTTTGGTTATGCTCTTATTGTTCACAAATCGGCAACCACCAATTTTTTCCTTTTGATTTTTACTTATACGATTTAAAACACAGCTTTGCTTTTGACAAAGTGAAGTTAACAACTTTTGCCCCTTTTTTCCAGACGTAGGTCTGGAAAATTTGAAATGTTTATATAGTCCATGATTATCTTTTTTATACAAGTATCCGGATAGTATTAATCGTTTTGTAACTACAATCATTTGTTTTGTAAACATTTAGTTGTTAATATCTGAATGTATAGATGTGTATAAAGAGTAGCCGCTTCGGAGAGGGGATTTAGGGGTGAGGTGGTTGCCCGACCAGGGCTTCCCGATTCGCTTTGCTCATCGGGATTTCCTCGCTGCGCTCGTCAACTTCTCGCCCTGGTCACAAATAGCGTAGATTTAAAAGCTCTGTGATTTACCAAAAAACACTTGATGCTTTTTTGGGAAAGAAATAGATTTTCTAAAGACTTAAGATTATACTAAAACAAAGTCCCCTCTCCGCTTCGGAGAGGGGATTTAGGGGTGAGGTGGTTGCCCGACCAGGGCTCGAACCTGGACTCTTCTGAACCAAAATCAGACGTGTTGCCAGTTACACCATCGGGCAATCTGTTTTTTTGAGTTGCAAAATTACTAATTTTTTTAAAAATAAAAGCAGACGAATGAGCATTATTGGATTATTGTTGCAAGATATAAAGTTAAGTAAAAAGTAAACTTGTTAAAAAAGGTTAAATTGTTTTTTTTACTCATTAGTAATTTAACACAAAATTTTTACTTTCGCTAAATAAACGGGAGCAATTTCCTTAATACATATTTACAATGAAAAATTTCAAACAGGTTAATAATATTGTCGGATGGGCAGTATTTGCTATTGCAACCATTGTCTATTTCCTTACTTTAGAGCCTACAGCCAGCTGGTGGGACTGTGGGGAATATATTGCAACTGCATATAAGCTACAGGTCGGCCATCCTCCTGGTGCACCTTTATTTCAATTAGTTGGAAGATTCTTTTCTTTATTTGCTTTTGGTGATACATCAAAAGTAGCCCTCATGATTAATGCCATGTCGGCGCTTTCCAGCAGTTTTACTGTATTGTTTCTTTTCTGGTCAATTACAATGCTTACGGAAAAGTTAGTAAAAAATAACGGCGAAATAACTACAGCAAAACAATGGGCTATTTTAGGAAGCGGTTTGGTTGGAGCACTGGCATTTACTTTTTCCGATTCGTTCTGGTTCTCAGCCGTTGAAGGTGAAGTTTATGCCATGTCGTCGCTCTTTACAGCTATAGTGTTTTGGGCAATACTCCGATGGGAAAGAGTTGCTGATAAACGACACGGATTCAGATGGTTGTTGTTGATAGCTTACCTTATCGGACTTTCAATTGGAGTTCACTTGCTTAACCTTCTTGCAATACCCGCTATTGCTTTTGTTTATTATTATAAGAAATACAAAACAAGCTGGAAAGGTATAATTGCAACATTTTTGATTTCAATAGTTATTCTTAGTGTAATAATGTATTTTATTATTCCATATGCAGTTAAGTTTTCCAGTCTTTTCGAATTGTTCTTTGTAAATACACTTGGAATGCCTTTCAATTCAGGTACTATAATTTATTTTGTTATTCTTATAGGTCTCATAGTATGGGGAATTTATTATACCCGTAAGAAAAAAAAGGTTATTGCCAATGCGATTATATTAAGTTTGGTGTTTATCCTCATAGGTTATTCATCATTCTTCATGCTTATTATTCGTTCAAATGCCGATACGCCAATTGATGAGAACAGCCCTGAAGATGCAATTTCATTATTATCTTATCTCAACAGGGAGCAATATGGCAAGTGGCCTATAGTTTACGGACAATATTATAATGCTCCTATTATTGATCAGGTAGATGACCAGCCTATTTATGTTAAAAACAGGGACAAAGGAAAGTACGAAATAACTGATTATAGACTAAAGAATGTTTATGACCCGCGTTTTATGACCATCTTTCCACGAATGTGGAGTAACCAGAAAAGTGGGCATAAACAAATGTATAAAAAGTACGGAGATATTGAGGGAGAACCTGTGAGGGTTACTAAAAATGATGGTTCTACAAAAATTGTTAATAAACCTACCTTCGGTGAAAATCTGAGATTTTTCTTTACATACCAGATAGGTCATATGTACCTGCGATATTTCATGTGGAATTTTGCAGGGAGGCAAAACGATATAGAGAGCCAGGGTGAATATGAACATGGAAACTGGATAAGCGGCATTAAATTTATTGATGAGTGGAGACTGGGCGATCGTGATAATGTACCGGAAAGCTGGGATAATCCGGCTAATAATAAATTTTACTTGTTACCACTGATACTTGGCTTAATAGGTTTCTTTTACCATTTAAATAAAAATAAAAAAGATAATTTTGTTGTTTTTCTGCTTTTCTTTATGACAGGCATAGCCATAATTATTTATCTCAACCAATATCCCTACCAGCCCCGTGAACGTGATTATGCATATGCCAGTTCATTCTATGCTTTCAGCATATGGATAGGTATGGGAGTAATGGCTATTTATGAGTTTCTGAAAAAGCGTTTAAAGGACAATAAATATCTGGTATTAATAACATTAATAGTATGCTTGATACTTGTACCCGGAATAATGGCCAAAGAAGGCTGGGATGATCATGACAGGTCAGGCAAATATGCTGCAAGGGATTTTGCCTTTAATTATCTTGAATCCTGTGATCCCAATGCGGTATTATTCACAAATGGTGACAATGATACTTTCCCTCTGTGGTACGCCCAGGAAGTGGAAGGCAAACGGACCGATGTAAGAGTTGTTAATTATATGCTTGCATCCGGTGCCTGGTATATCCATCAATTGGGTAAAACGATATATGAATCAGAAAGGCTTCCATTAACTTTAAAACCTGATCAATACGACAAAGGAGTGAACATGTATATTCCTGTAATTAACAGGATAAAAAAACCAGTGGAGCTCAAAGAGGCAATTAACTTTATTGCCAGTGAAAAGAATCAAACAAAAATACCTGTTCAGGGAGGTGAAAAGATTAATTATTTACCGGCGAAAAAATTACGCATTACTGTTGATTCAGCCGCATGTGTTGATAATAGAATAGTTCCTCCTGAATTGGCAGATAAGATTGTTCCGTATATAGAATGGGAAATCAAAAGAAATGCTCTCTATAAAAACGATCTTATGCTTCTGGATTTTATTGCAACCAATAACTGGGAACGTCCGGTTTATTTTGCTAATCCATCTGCAGTTTCACATGTTTTGGATGTTGATAAGTATTGTCATCTTAACGGAATAGTATACAAGTTCATGCCCGTTAAAGCAAAGCATTATGCTGAACAGCTTGGAGGTATCGAAACGGATAAAACTTATGATATACTGGTTAACAAGGCTAAATGGGGAAATCTGCATAAACCTGATGTTACTGTTGACCGTGAAAGCGCACGTAACTCAACCATTGTCAAACAAAGATACATGCGCCTTGCAAGAGCATTATTAAAAGAAAACAAAAGAGATTCCGCTATAACCGTTTTGGATACATGTATGTACTATTTCCCCGAAGAAATATTTGCCTATGATTACTATATGTTACCTTTCTTAGAAGTTTATTATGATGCCGGCGCAAAAGATAAGGGTAATGAAATGCTGATGAAAATAATGCAAAATTACAGGGACGAAATTGAATATTATTCCTCACTGGAACATAAATACAAAGAGTATTATCATAATGACCTTCAGAGAGCGCTTGCAGTATTGCAACGCTTGGGCAAGACGGCAAGGGATAATGAACAAAAGGAACTTGCAGACGAGATAGACAGTATTTTTTATCAGGAGATTGAGTTCCTGAAATAGTAGCTTTCTAAACAAGGATCGGATGACTCGAGTCATATGATCACTAAAACTTTCATACAGTCATCTAGTGACTTATTAAAGCTAACAAATATATAGTTAATTAGTACCTTTCCGTAATGTTGACCGATAAGCTATAATAAGGAGATATCTCGCTGCGCTACTAATGACAACTATTACTCAAT
>CAZJYD010000085.1:0-8718 GCA_964550205.1 uncultured Bacteroidales bacterium | reverse complement strand
ATTCATGAGTATATTATGCCCTCGAAAATTGATAACCCGGAAACTCGGGCTAGTTGATCAAATTCCGGATTTAAAGGTTATAGCAACAGGGTCTTCATCATTCACACTGACCGGACAAGTCGGGGAGCCACTAACTGGACGTAAAAAAACACTCAATCTCTTTGCCATATCCCAACTTGAATTATTACATCTAATGAATAAGTTTGAGCTCAAGAACAATCTGGAAGAATATCTGATCTTTGGTTCTTATCCTGAAGTTATCACCTCAAGCAATCGTAATGAAAAAGTTACAATTTTACAGGAAATAACACATTCCTATTTACTGAAAGACATTCTTGAGCTGGAACGGATTAAAAGCTCAAAAACGCTTTTGAATATGATCAGGTTATTGGCATTTCAGGTTGGGTCGGAAGTATCACTTACCGAATTAGGAAAGCAATTAGGCATAGATTTTAAAACAGTAGCCCGTTATATAGATCTACTCGAAAAATCATATGTAATATATAACCTTAATGGATTCAGCAAAAATCTGCGTAAGGAACTAACAAAAAAAGGAAAATATTTTTTCTACGACAATGGGATAAGAAATACCATCATTGCAAATTTTAATCCGCTGGAAGTGCGCAATGATTTAGGGCAATTATGGGAAAATTTCATTATAATGGAAAGAATTAAAAAGCAAAACTATTATAAAATACTATCTAACAACTATTTCTGGAGAACATGGGATAAAAAGGAAATTGATTTTATTGAAGAAAGAGAAGGCAAAATTTATGCATATGAAATAAAATTTAGCACCTCAAAAGGAAAACCTCCCGGGGATTTTACAGAAGCTTACCCCGAATCCGAATTCAATGTAATAAGCAAAGACAATTATTTATCCTTTATTGTTTAGGCTAGTTCTGTAGCCCCGACAGGAATCGAACCTGTATCTAGAGTTTAGGAAACTCCTATTCTATCCGTTGAACTACGGGGCCGTTTTTGTCATTGGTCACTGGTCATTTTTCCGCCGAAGCATTAGCGAAGGCGGATTGGTAAATTGTCATTAGTAAAGCAAGTTTGCAAAGTTATAGATTTTTGGGCTTTTATGAAACTACTTTCAATAGGTTGTCTCATAATTACTAAAAACGGTTTAAACTGCTCTCGCAAGAAAAGTTGCTCAGATTTTTTAATCCCACAGTTGAAACTGTGGGCTGATATTGGTGCTAATATCAGCCCACGGATTTATCCGTGGGGTAATGGTCATGCACCAGTATATTGGGTAACGGCTTTAGCCGTTTTTATCCTTTAAATTAAACCTTTTGCTTAATTTTATATCCAACATAACAAACACAAAATAATTCAATCATGAAGAAAGTACTATTAGTTGTTATTATTACAGCAGCATTCATTTTTTTCACTACCAATGATGCCTTATCACAAATCGTTGTAAAGATAAAACCGGCAAAGCCAAAAGTGGTGCTGGTAAAAAAGGATGTGAAAAAACCGGGACCCAATTATGTCTGGATAGACGGGCACTGGCAATGGTGCAAAAAAACCAAATCATATAAATGGATAAAAGGCCACTGGGTAAAACCAAAGAAAAATAAAGCATGGATTCCCGGACACTGGAAAAAAGTCAGAAATGGATGGAAATATATCCCGGGCCACTGGAGAAGAAGTAAAATAATTTAAATTTATTTTACTTCACTGCCATTCTCTAAATCCCCGGTGGGAGAAACAAAACATAGATTACCCTCAGGGTTTTCAGCCATAAGTATCATTCCCTGAGATTCGATGCCCCGTATTTTGCGGGGCTCAAGGTTTACAAGCATGCATATTCTGGTGCCTTTTATGTCTTCAGGTTTATAGAATCCTGCAATTCCAGCAACAATAGTCCGCTGGTCAATGCCTGTATCAACTTTCAGCTTGAGAAGCTTCTTTGTTTTGGGAACTTTCTCAGCCTCAAGAATTGTTGCAGTCCTTATGTCCAGCCTGGCAAAATCATTGTACGAAATATTCTCCTTTGGAGCAGCAACTCCAAGCTGCTGGTTAGCTTGCCTGGCATTCAGCAGTTTTTTCATCTGAGCTTCAACTGTTTTATCTTCAACTTTCTCAAATAATAACTCCGGTTTGCCAAGTTTATGGCCAACTTCAAGTATATCACTTCTTCCTGCTTCATCCCATTTTAGTTTGTCCATATTCAACATCTTTCGAAGCTTCTCAGCAGTAAATGGCAGAAATGGCTCAGCAAGAACAGAAAGGTTCGCACATATCTGCAAAGAAATATTCAAAATGGTCTTAACCTTGTTTTCATTTGTCTTAATCTTTTTCCAGGGTTCGGTATCTGTAAGATATTTATTACCCAACCTTGCAAGATTCATCATTTCATTCAAGGACTCCTTGAACCTGAATCTGTTAAGACTATCGCCTATCCTGCCAGGAAATTTTTTTAATGCATCCATTACTTGCTGATCAGTATCATCAATATCTGAAATTTCAGGAACCTGTCCGTCAAAGAATTTCTTTGTCAATACCATAATCCTGTTCACAAAATTTCCCAATATAGCAAGCAATTCATTATTATTTCTTGCCTGGAAATCTTTCCATGTAAAATCATTGTCCTTGGTTTCGGGTGCATTGGCTGTTAAAACATATCTCAACACATCCTGTTTACCGGGAAATTCCTCAAGGTATTCATGCAGCCATACAGCCCAGTTCCTTGATGTGGAAATCTTATCTCCTTGGAGGTTAAGGAATTCAAAAGCCGGAACATTATCCGGAAGGATATAGGTTCCCTCATGCTTCATCATGGATGGAAAAACTATACAATGAAATACAATATTATCCTTTCCGATAAAATGTATCAAACGTGTTTCTTCATCCTTCCACCATTTTTCCCATTCCTGTCCTGTTTTTTCAGCCCATTCTTTTGTGGCGGAAATATAACCTATCGGAGCATCAAACCAAACATATAAAACCTTACCCCTGGCATTTTCCAGTGGCACCTTAACACCCCAGTCGAGGTCGCGGGTTACCGCCCTTGGCCGCAAACCCTGGTCAATCCATGATTTACACTGACCGTAAACATTAGTTTTCCAGTCATCTTTATGCTCTTCAAGTATCCACTGGCGTAACCACGGTTCGTACTTGTCAAGAGGTAAATACCAATGTCTGGTTTTCTTTAACACAGGAACATTTCCGCTTAATCTTGATTTTGGGTTGATCAGCTCTGCAGGACTAAGTGACGTACCGCAATTCTCACACTGATCACCATATGCTTTTTCATATCCGCAATGGGGGCATGTGCCAATAATATAACGGTCGGCCAAAAAATGTTTTGCCTCTTCATCATAAAAATGTTCTGAGTACTTTTCTATGAATTCTCCTTTATCATAAAGGATTTTAAAAAATTCCGAAGCCGTTTCATGGTGTATCTTATCTGAAGTGCGTGCATATATATCATATGAAATACCGAATTCCTCAAAAGACTTTTTTATCAACTCATGATATTTGTCAACAATTTCCTGTGGAGTGATCCCCTGCTGGCGGGCTTCAATTGTTATGGGAACACCATGTTCATCAGATCCACCGATAAAAGCAACATCAACATCCTTCAGTCGCAAATACCGCACATAAATATCGGCTGGAACATAAACACCGGCAAGATGACCTATATGAAGAGGGCCATTGGCATAGGGCAGGGCGGTAGTCACGGTATACCTTTTAAATTGTTTATCTTTCATGTTTGAAATATTTCTTGTAAATTCGGCAAAGTTAACCAATTGTTTATAAATGTTTACCCCTCCATATTTAAAAAAAGGCGATAAGGTAATAATAGTAGCGCCTGCAAGAAAGATCTCCAAAGAAATTGTTGATCGGGCAAAAAATATCATTGAAAGCTGGAATTTAAAAGTTGAGTATGGTCAGAACCTTTTCAATTCCTGCCATCAGTTTTCAGGAAATGATGCTCAGCGTTTATCAGATTTTCAATATGCTCTCGATAATCCTGATATCAAAGCTATTTTTTGTTCCAGGGGAGGGTACGGATCGGTCAGATTAATAGATAAATTGAATTTCGATAAATTTCTGAAATATCCCAAATGGATAATAGGCTACAGTGATATTACCGTGTTTCATTCACATATCAATGAGAATTTCAATATTGAAACACTCCATGCCGAAATGCCGCTTAAATATGCAAATGAGGAAACAAAAAGCTCAACCCTGGATTCTTTAAAAAATGCTCTTTTGGGAAAAGATCTCAGTTATCAAATACCGTCACATAAATTCAACCGCAAGGGCAAGGGAGAGGGAATATTAACCGGAGGAAATCTTTCCATGCTATACAGTATCATTGGGAGTAGTTCAGACATTAATACAAAAGATAAATTATTATTTATTGAAGATCTGGACGAATATCTTTATCATATTGACCGTATGATGATGAACCTGAAAAGAACAGGCAAGCTTAAGCATCTTGCAGGCATGATAGTCGGAGGAATGACAGGCATGAATGATAATCCGGTTAAATTCGGAAAATCAGCTATGGAAATAATCAAAGATATAATAAGTGAATACAATTTTCCGGTATGTTATGATTTCCCGGCAGGGCATATAGCTGATAACCGTGCATTGATCATGGGCCGTAAAGTGAAATTTACTGTTGATGAAAAAGTCAAACTTATCTTCAGATAACATAATTCATAGAACATGGCAGAGCATACAGAGCTTGGTAAAAAAGGTGAAGAGATAGCTTTAATGCATCTTAAAAAAAACAGTTATAAAATACTGAAAACTAACTGGAGGTTCGGAAAAGAGGAAATCGACATTATTGCCGAGAAGGATGATTATCTTGTAGTAGTTGAAGTTAAGACAAGGCAATCAACCTATTATGGTGAGCCCGAGATTGCTGTAAATAAACAAAAACAAAAAATACTGGTTCGGGCAGCACAGGCATTTGTCGAAAGGTATAGCATCGATCTTGAAGTCAGGTTCGATATTATTTCTATAATTATTTCATCGGATAAAACCATAACAAAGCATATTGAAGATGCATTTTATCCGACATTATAATTTTTTATATTTGCTTCGTTATTAAAATGAATATTAATCCAAGCTTAAAGATATATGTTTTACAAATCTCATCCTGTTAAGATATACAGGCAGGATATTAAGTTTACACCTAATGAATCAAGGGTTATTACAAAACTGCTGGGATTCGATAAAGTTCGTATTCACAAAATAATTGAACGTGTTCTTAAATTATCAAACAAAGAAATAAATAGTCTTCTTGATGAGATCATTACTCAATTTGCCCAGCGCCATATTGTTGATATCAAGCGTATTTTCAAGGATAATTTCGATAAAATAAATGCCCAGCTCGACATAACAATATATAACAGTCTTCCTCTCAACAAAAAATTAATTCTTGGCGCGTATTTCACCATGGAATATTCTATTGAATCGGCAGCACTCTTTAATCCATCCATTATACCCCATCCCGACCAGGGCAGATTAAATGATGGAGAATTACGTGTGATAATAAGTTTCAGGGCAGTGGGAGAGGGGCATATGTCATCTATCATCTTTAAAGAGGGTATAGTTGATAAGAATGGAATCATTAAAATGAAACCATCCAGTAATTTGGTAGAGAAAGCCAAGGTTATTCCTGATGCCACATACAATAAAAAAGATTTTATCCTCAAATTGAAAGACCTTGGATTTTACCAAGCTATAAAAAAACTACTTGATGAGCTTCTTGACGAGTTCACACAATCGGAATTGGAAAAAGCTATAGATAAATTCCGTAAAGAAAATAACCTTGCTCCTGTTCACGACAGGGCTTTTGAAACGTTATACTGGCTCATAAGATCCAACTATGAAATTGAATTTGATGATGACATCAATCTCAACGAAATGGTTATCTTTCCCAGGTCAAAGACAGAGATCAGGGCGATAGAAGATGCCCGGTTCGTTCACTTCACTGATGAAGAAGGCCAACACCGTTATTACGCAACATATACAGCATATGATGGATTTAACATATTACCACAGCTAATAGAAACCAAGAACTTATACAGATTCAGGATATCTACGCTTATAGGCAGCGGATCGCAGAATAAAGGTATGGCTCTGTTTCCCGAAAAGATCAAAGGCAAATATGTTATGATCTCAAGAAACGATAATGAAAACCTTTACCTTATGTATTCCGATAAAGTACATTACTGGGAGAATCCAAAATTACTCCGTGAACCAAAATTTTACTGGGAATGTATTCAGATAGGCAACAGCGGTTCGCCGCTAAAAACAGACAAGGGCTGGTTACTGTTTACTCACGGTGTAGGCCCGGTAAGAATGTATACTGTCGGGGCAATTTTGCTTGATCTGGAAGATCCCTCAAAAGTTATCGGAGAAATAGACGAACCCATACTTATACCTGAAGAAGGGGAAAGGAACGGTTACGTCCCTAATGTTGTTTATTCCTGCGGAAGCTTAATACATAATGATCATATCATCATGCCCTATGCCATGTCGGATACACGCTCAGGCATTGTTACTTTTAAGCTTAATGATATTCTTGGCAGGATGAAAGCGGTTAAATAGTTGTTTTTGGTTTCAGGTTTCAGTTTCAAGGTTTCAAGTTGCAGGTTAATGGGTATATTGAAGAACCTTAAACTTCAAACTTATAAATTAAAACAAATCTTATTTCCCTTCCGGTACATAAAAATACCTTCCCCTTCCATAAGGTACCTGAATATATTTTTCAAAAAGCAGAATATGTTTTTTAGCCATTTCCAGCCATTTGCGGTCTTTGGTATTTTCCTTTATATTTTTTCTCAGTTGTTCCCTGTAATCATCATCCGATAGTATCTTAACTATATGTTTCACATAATCATTATCATTATATGCTGTTAAACCACCTTTAACTAAGTCATTCCATTCTTTAAAACTATCAATATTCGATGTAACAACAGGCAAATAAAAGGCAGCCGACTGCGCAAGTATACCGCTTTGTGCACCTAATTCATAAGGCATGGCCATTATGTCACCGGCACTCATGATCAAATCAAAGGTATGCTGGGGAAACTGCCCTCGCAAAACCTGTATTTTATCCGCAGCAGGCGAATTGTTTATGAGTTCGAAGAAATAAGTCTGATATTCGGCAAATTCAAGACCACGCATTTTTCCTGCAACCAGTAAGACCACATCATCAACCTGCTCTGCAATTCTCGGGAAGAGCTTTACTATTTTATCAAAGCCTTTTGAAGGTCTGAAATATCCTGCAAGAAGCAATACTTTTTTTCCTTCCAATCCCAGAATTTTCTTGGCATCTTTTCTTGGCTCCAACTCTCTGATACCATGAGGAAAAACAAATATCTTGTCTTCCCATTGCGGAAAATGCTTCTTCAGAACTTGTTTTTGATAAGGTTCATGAACGATCACACCGGAACTGTTTCCTATTATGTTTTCAAGCATAATAAGAAAGTGGTTTTCAAGCTCCTTATATACTGTATGTATTGTAGTAACTGTAGGAATACCGGCAAGCTTGCACCGGATAAGAAAATCAACTATCTGAACTCCCATATCCGCTCCAAAAAGTCCGTATTCATGTTGAATATTAATAATATCGGGAGTTAACTTTGAAGCAACATGAAAGAGCTTTGAGGATATATCACTGTCAAGCGGCGAATATGTAGCAAAAACATTTTCTCCCTCACCTCCTTCCTGTGTTACAATTAAAACTTCTTTTTCACAATTTTTGAATTCATCCGAAAGATATTTTGTATATGTAGCTATACCGCATTCTGTCGGAGGATAGGTAGAAATAAAACATACTCTCATGGTTTAATATTTTTAAATGAATTTTACACGAATATAAATAAAATTTTTCTTATTTAAATCATACTTAATTTACGCAATTATAAACTATTATCTTTGCATCCATTATAAATCATTATGAATAAAAAACAAAAAGGCGAAAACCAGGACAAACCACGAAAAAGGAAAACTAAATCCTGCAAATCAATTAAGAGATCGTCCGCAGATGATGATCTTATCAGACTAAACAAGTATATCGCCAATGCTGGTGTTTGCTCCAGGCGTGAAGCTGACAAGCTCATAAAAGCAGGTGCTATCAGGGTAAACGACAAAATAGTTACAACACTTGGAACTAAAGTTACACATGATGACAAAGTACAATTTGGCGATCAGACACTATCGGCTGAAAAACCAGTTTATCTGTTACTTAACAAACCAAAAGATTATATAACCACAACAGATGATCCATTTGAAAGAAAGACAGTAATGAATCTGTTGCGCAATGCCTGCAAAGAAAGAATTTACCCTGTAGGCCGCCTCGACCGCAACACTACCGGATTACTTCTCTTCACCAACGACGGTAAGCTGGCAAAAAAACTAATGCATCCCAAACACCGTATCAAAAAAGTTTATCATGTGGTGTTGAACAAAGCCCTGACAAAAAATGATATGATAAAGATCATCAATGGTGTTAAACTTGATGATGGCATAGCCGGGGTTGACAAGATAGCCTATGCCCACCCCGGGGATGATAAAAAACAAATAGGCATAGAATTACATTCGGGCAAAAACCGCATAATCCGCAGAATTTTCGAACATCTGGGTTATGACATCATAAAACTCGACCGTGTGCTGTATGCCGGTCTGACAAAAAAAGACCTGCCCAGAGGAAAATGGAGGTTCCTGACGAAGCAGGAG
>CAZJYD010000084.1:0-8984 GCA_964550205.1 uncultured Bacteroidales bacterium | reverse complement strand
CGCCACGTTCGGGACGTGGAGGTCGGAGGTTCAAATCCTCTCACCCCGACAAGTTTTTAATGTTCTTTTATAGAATTATTTTTTGATAGGGGTGTAGTCTCGCCTCAGGCGAGACGCCACGTTCGGGACGTGGAGGTCGGAGGTTCAAATCCTCTCACCCCGACAAATATTATTTATTCCTCTGTTTTAAGGGTAATTCTGTTTATTAAAAAGGTAAAACTTCAAATAAATATTTTTTACTAAAAATATTTAAGCCTTCTTAGCTCAGTTGGTAGAGCGGTTCACTCGTAATGAACAGGTCATCGGTTCGAATCCGGTAGAAGGCTCTGGTTATTTATCTATATACTTACCTATTTTGGAAATAAGCTGGGTTTTGCTGATAGGCTTTAAAATATAATCATCACAGGTAGAACTCAATGCGCTGAACTCATGGGTGCCCATCGAACAGGTTGTCTGTGAAATAATAGGTAAATCATTCCTGAACTTTTTGATCTCCCGTGTTGCCTGGAAACCATCAATCTTTGGCATATTGTAATCCATCAATACAACATCTACCCTTGTGTTGTTACGGCAATATTCAATAGCTTGTTCTCCGTCTTCTGCCCATATTATATGAGCGCGGGTTTTGCCTAAAATTGCCTTAAGCAATAAATAGTTGATCTTTACATCATCAGCTATTAATATCACTTTGTTTGTCCAGTCAACATTCTTTCTCTTGTTTTTCTCAAGCTTCTTTTTTTCTGTTAATGTTTCCATGAGTCTAATTTTTTCGTTTCCGGTTAATTTATTCCAATACACCTGCCAAAAACTTATTCTACTGTTTGTTAGTTTATTACGAAACAAGTATAAAAATATCGATTCCATATATTGTACCATTTTCCCATTATTGGAAGTTTTCCTAAAGATAATTCATGTTTGAAATGGATCAATCAAAAAGGAAACAGACACTTTGGAGATTATATATTACACAACCTGAATTAACCCAACTTGAGAATAAAAAGATCGAGGTTACTCAATGACAGGCAGATACGTCTATGGTTTTGGTGGTTGGGGTAACACAAATTTTTTTCTGTAAAATGGCACTTCTTTGAATTTCAAAGCTCTGTATATTTCCTGTGCTTTGGGTGATGGCCTTGAACAGGTTCTCAAATATATTTTTCCTCTTTTTTATCTAATGCTGTAGTAGTAACTAATTTTTGAGTGTTCATTATCCTAACAATATTTTGCCAGTCATAATTGATACCTTTAGTTTTGAGTTGATATTTTATGGTGGCTACTATCATATAGGCAATAATTGCCAGGAATATATGAGCCTCGGAGTATTTATCTTTTTAGTGGTAGACCTGTCTCATATTGAGATCGGTTTTCACTACCCTGAAAGTTGCTTCTATCGATATATCATTTTCAGGATCCTGTTTTCCTGATCCGATATAAATTTACAAAAATATATGCCCTTTGCCAGATTTTCCGGTGTCCAGGCATACTTGTGAACTCCCCGGCTCTGTATCTCGTCTATAAGTGTTTGAACTTTTCTGCCATCACTACCATAGATAGAAATCTCCACCCTGCTGGGTTCTGAAAGGGTATATTGAATCATTGTGTTACTGCTGAATGGATTGGGATGATTGGTAATCGAATTGCTTCGTTCCTGATGTGAAATACCCAGGTTACCCGATTCGTATATTCTGAAATTTCCGGCTGTTACACCGGCCGCAGTGGTATCATAAATATCTACCTGAAATACCATAGGAATGTCATTTGACAACCAGGTGAAAGTTGTATCATAATCGTACCAATTGTTGATGGTATCATTCCAGTGCGACCATACTGTGGTTAATTTCAGGCAGTCGAATGTACCATAAGGAGTAATAATGCTGCCCCATCCGTTAACATCACATGTATAATGCGTGGTTACGGTGTCAGTTGTTACTCCGTTGGTTATTATTTTCTGAAGGTAAGTACCTTCCCATTGGGATTGATAGGTCATGGGGAACATAAAAAAACCTATGCCCGGATCTGCTTCGATCGTAGTTGTATCCTGGAACAGATCATCGTACATGCGATATCCCAGAAAAGAAAGATTAGAATCCGTAATATGACTGTGAGTTTCGATATAACTTGTTGTTCCCATGAACTCATAGGATTTCATCATAAATATATTGGTATTGGGGAATATGGATCCTTCAGGATTGACGATGACTTCTGTTAACAGCATTCCCATTAATGTGTCTGCATCCGAATAATCCCAAACATAGTCCTCTCCTGTTTGATGAACATCAAATCGTATTTCATCCCAGCCTTCGTAATTAATATATTCGGTACCAATGGCTGTTGGAAAATCATCCGCTGTGATGGTAATCTGAGCATCTGTTTTTGATGAAACTCCAATCAATAGGATTGCACACAGCAGGCAAAGGCATTTGATTTTGATTGAGTACATTTCTCTGGTTTTTTTATTGAACATTTTTGATTTCTTAATAACAAACTAAATTTTCGCATCAAATATACAACATTATTCTTACAGAGTTTCGGGTTTCTGTTGTTTTTGTAAATTGTTGATGTTCTGATAATATATGATTTCTATTTTCATCATGATGCATCAGTGAGTTTATAATCGTTTCGGAAGATGACATTTAACCCAACTTATGAATGAAAAGATCAAATATTCTCAATGACAGGCAGATACGTCTATAATTTTGGTGGTTGGGGTAACACAAATTTTTTTCTGTAAAATGGCACTTCTTTGAATTTTAAAGCCCTGTAATGTGGGCATATAATTAGTTGCAATGTGGAAAATAATCTCAGTAAATTAAAACCAAATTGGTTTGAAAGCCACAAACCCTTATTTCAGATTGTCATTGAAAAATTTTGTGATCTTTTCATACATGTGCATTCTGTCTTTTCCTCTTATATTATGTTTATGCCCGGGGTATACAAAATAATCCAGTTGTATGTTTTCTTCAATACATTCCTTCAGGAATAATAAACTATTTTGCCACATTACTATCGGATCGTTTGTTCCATGAATAATCAATAACTTGCAGTTCAGGTTCTTTGCCAGGTCTAATAAACAGGAATTCTCATAACCTTCAGGATTATCTTCAGGAGTGTTCATATACCTTTCGCCATACATTACCTCATAATACTTCCAGTCTATGACCGGTCCTCCGGCAACGGCAGCTTTAAATTCGCCGGGATGTTTTAAAATCATGGATAAGGTCATAAATCCTCCATAGCTCCAGCCATCCACCCCAATTCTATCATTATCAACATAAGGAAGATATTTAAGGTATTCAACACCTTTCATCTGGTCTTCAACCTCAATAGTTCCGGGTTGACCAAAAATGGCACTTTCAAAATCAAATCCCCGGTAAGCCGTGCCCCTGTTATCCAATGTAAATACAACATATCCATTCTGGGCAAGATAATAAAGAAACAACCTCGCCCCTCCCAGCCATGAATCACTGACAAGCTGTGAATGCGGACCTCCGTAAACATAAATAATAGCAGGATATTTTTTTGTCGAATCAAAATCAACAGGCTTGATCAAGCGGCAGTACAGATCAGCTCCTTTATTATTTTCAATAGTAAATATTGAGTATTTACCAAGATCATATTCTTTCAAAGGATCCCTGTCAGTTAATAATATCTGTTTAACTTTTCCATCTTTATTAATCACTTTGTATTCTCTTGCCACATCAGTACTGCTGTATCTGTCGATAAAATATTCTTTATCATGGCTGAATAAAGCATTATGGGTTCCATGATCATTCGTAAGCCTCCTGATATTCCCGTTTTCAACATTTACCGAATAGATCATTTTCTGAATGGGACTATCCAGTGTTCCCCTGAAAAAGGCATAATTATCATCCTCATCAAATCCATAAAATTTGGACACAACCCACTCCCCTTTCGTAATTTGTCTGATAAGGGCTCCGCTTGTATCATATAAATAAAGATGATTATATCCGTCTTTTTTGCTTAACCAGGCAAATTTATCGCTTTGTGAATTCATGAAATACAAAGGATTTTGTGGTTCAACATACTTATCACTCTTTTCCTCAAACAGTGTTTTTTCAAGATCACCCGTTCTTGCATTATATGTGTTAAGCTTAAGATGATCCTGATCACGGTTTAACAGTGCCACATAAATATATTTCTCATCAGGTCCCCAGGTAATACTTGTAAGATATTGATCAGCAGGCTTGCCTGTTTGTAAAAATATTTTCTCCTGTGTTTCCACATTATAAATACCCAGTTTAACTTCATGACTGCTCATGCCTGCCATAGGATATTTGATAGGGTCTGCTTCTGCAATGCGTTGTGTAATATCCACCAGTGGATAATTACTTACCATAGTTTCATCTTTTCTGTAAAAAGCAAGATAATTCCCCTTTGGCGACCAGAAAGTTCCTTTATTGATACCAAACTCTCTTCTGTGAACTTCCTGACCATTAACAATAGCTTTATTAGTATCATCAGTAATCTGTACCTGCTTTCCATCAATCGCCAGAAATAAATTATTATCTATTGTATATGCGATACGATAGGTGTTTTTGTCAATATCGGTATTCTTAGCTTCTTCATCATATTCATTAAGCTTTCTTATATCTTTATTAATAACATCAAACAAAAACAAAGCATTATTATGTCTGAACATGATAACATTTTTTTCAATCCAGTCAATTTCAGGAATTCTTTTTATTGAATCTGTCTTTTTCCTGTTAAGCTCAGTATTTATTTCATTTATAGTTAACAAAGTGTCACGCCGTTTGCTATTTGAGGTTCCTGTAACAATTGAATTGTTTTTTACATATGCAAACTCATCCGTTTTGCCTCTCCATTTCAATTGCGGCAGAGACTCAGGCAATATCGAGGGGTTATAATAAATAATATCTTTTAAGGTGAGCTGTTTATCCTGCGCATAAATATTTAATGTCAGAAATACTATTAATAATGCCGTTATACAAACTGTTGATATTTTCATAATTCTGACCTGTTTAATTATTTCTACAAATTAAAAGTTATTATCTATATTATTAAATTAAACTGGAATTAAAGGGAGTGGATAGCTGCAGCAATTTCGCCAATTAAGTCCGGATTGCTTTCTATACTGTTCCCCACCACAACTACATCTGCTCCTGATCTTGCGCTTTCCACAGCCTTTTCCGCTGTGCAAATACCACCTCCAATTATCAGAGGAACATTGATGCTTTTACTTACTTCGTTTATCATGTCTTTCGAAACCGGATTTTCTGCCCCGCTTCCTGCATCCATATAAATCAATTTTAGCCCAAGCATCTCTCCTGCCATGGCAGTGCAAACAGCAACATCCGTTTTTTCGGCCGGAATCGGGGATGAATTACTCATATAGGAAACAGTAGTTGGTTTTCCACTATCGATAAGCATATAACCCGTGCTTATAATTTCCAATCCGCTTAACTTTAAATAAGGTGCTGCGATTACATGCCGTCCTATAAGCATTTCTGCATTCCTACCAGAAATAAGCGATAAATAAAGAAAGCCATCAGCAAGGTTCGACATCTGAAGTGTGTTTCCTGGAAAAAGTATTACAGGTATATCAGAATTCTCTTTTAATGACTTAATACAATGATCCAGATTATTATTAGTAAGCAGACTACTCCCGACAAAGAAGTAATCGACTTTTGCCTTTTGGGAATAATCAGCAACTTTCTTAATTCCACGGTCATCAACCTTGTCAGGATCAACCAATACAACAAACTGTTTCTTTGCCCTTTTTTTATTTTCAATCATTGAGGAATAAATACTCATCTATGGATATTTTTAATAATTAATGAAGGAATTTTTTCGGAGTAAAATTAGAAATTTTTTAACTCTCCCGTTAAATATACCAGTATATAGTTGCCAATTGTTTCATAACTCAGCATAAACTGTTCTTTCATATCACCTTTATTTATTACTCCCTTAAACACACCTTTTGCTTGTGGTTTAACTTTTTCTATCATTATTTCATTTTTAAAATCGAGATTTTTTTTACCGTACAATTTATATATTGCTTCTTTAGCCCCCCAGTAAATATATAATTCTTCAAGTTTATAATCCTTTTCCAGATGTGTTATTTCCTTTTCACCTAAAAATCTTTGTTTTATTTTATCAATTCTGGGAGAAACTTTTTCAATATCTATTCCAACCAAATACCTGCTGCTAATAATTGCTGCTGCATAATCTCCGGCATGAGTCAGAGAAATATTACAGCCCATATCGTACAAATGAGGTTTGCCATTTTTATCATATTCAATTTTTGCTTTTTCCTCCCCAATCATTTCTGATAATAATGACCTGCATGACAACCAATGTTTCTTTCTGTTTTCCGTTAAAAAATCCGAATACGTTTTTTCTTCTTTCTCATCAAGACATACATGCTTTCTAAGCATGTCTGAACTTTCTGAAATCTCCCAAACTCCTATAATAGTATTATTTTCTATTTTTCTTTTTAAAACTAAAGGCATAATTTATCTTTTGCTTTGATTTTCAAAATTATCATTAATTTTTTTAGCTGTATATCATTTGTAATACTTTGTTAATAGCCTTTATTAATTATTAATTACCTTTGCAGCAGATTAAAAAAATTAATATTTATTAATAAATAATTTTAAAATGGAAAATCTTTTAATTGACAAATCATTAAAATATAAAGTTGCCGACATTAATCTTGCTGAGTATGGACGAAGAGAAATTGAGATAGCCGAAAAAGAAATGCCTGGTCTTATGTCGGTCAGGAGGAAATATGCTTCGCAGAAGCCACTTAAAGATGCCAGGATAACGGGTTCATTGCATATGACCGTTCAAACGGCAGTACTTATTGAAACACTTGTAGCCTTAGGTGCAAGTGTAAGATGGTCGAGCTGTAATATTTTTTCCACACAGGATCATGCAGCAGCAGCGATGGCAAAAGCAGGTATTCCTGTTTTTGCCTGGAAAGGAGAAACATTAGAGGAATACTGGTGGGCTGCCTACCAGGCTTTGTCTTATCCTGATGGCAAAGGGCCTAATCTTGTTGTTGATGACGGTGGCGACGCCACATTAATGATGCACAGGGGTTATGCAGTTGAAGAAGACCCTAAATTGTTTGAAATTCAACCGGAAAGCTCAGATGAAAAAGCATTAATTGAAATGCTGAAAAGGATTTATGTTGAAGATAAAACTAAATGGCACCGCGCCGCTGAAGAATGGAAAGGTGCATCGGAAGAAACAACAACGGGTGTGCACAGGTTATATCAGATGAAAGAAAGTAATGAATTGCTTGTTCCGGCTATTAATGTTAACGATTCGGTAACAAAATCAAAATTCGATAATCTTTACGGATGCCGCGAATCACTGGCCGACGGAATAAAAAGAGCAACCGACCTGATGATAGCAGGTAAAGTGGCAGTGGTATGTGGTTATGGTGATGTTGGTAAAGGATCGGCACAGTCACTCAGGGCTTTCGGTGCAAGAGTTATTGTAACCGAAATAGATCCTATTTGCGCCCTTCAGGCTGCAATGGAAGGATTTGAAGTAAAAACATTAGAAGATGCAATTGAAGAAGCAAATATCTTTGTCACTGCCACAGGTAACAAAGATGTTATTACTGCCGAACATATGTCGAAAATGAAAAACGAATCAGTGGTTTGTAACATAGGCCATTTTGATCATGAAATACAGGTTGAGAAACTGGAAGAATGGCCTGGTATTAAAAAAGTAAATATTAAGCCACAGGTTGATAAATATATTTTTCCTGATGGTCATTCCATATATATGCTTGCCGAAGGAAGACTTGTTAATCTTGGTTGTGCCATGGGTCATCCTTCTTTTGTTATGAGTAACTCATTCTCAAATCAGGTGCTGGCGCAGATCGACCTATGGAATAAAGATTATGAAATTGATGTATACCGGCTTCCCAAATATCTGGATGAAGAAGTAGCCCGATTGCATCTCGAACACATTGGCGTTAAGCTGACAAAGATGACCCCGGAGCAGGCAAAATATATAGGTGTGCCTGTTAAAGGGCCATACAAACCGGAACATTACAGGTATTAGCCTATACGTTGTATTAAGATTGACAAGAAAAACTTAATCTTATATCGGTTAGAACAAGCCAATGAAACAATTAATCTCATTTACCGGATCGTAATTGAATTAGAATTAAAAAAGCCGGCATATAACTTTTTGTTAGGCAATCTAAAAGAGTTTCACCAAAAGAATTTTAAATATGGCTGTTAAATTGTTATCTTTGTAATAAAAGAAAAAAATGAGAACAACTGAGATTTTGAAAGAAATAAAAAGGTTGCCGATTTCAAAACGAATTTATTTGATAGAAAAAACAATTCATTCGATCAGAAAACAGGAAGAAAAACATCAAATTGAGAAAACTGCAGAAATGCTGTATTCTGACTATGAGACTGATAACGAATTGTCAATCTTTACAAATCTTGATTTTGAAGATTTCTATGAAACAAAATGAAGTTTGGCTAATAAATTTAGATCCAACAATTGGCGCTGAAATAAAAAAACAAGACCAGCAATAATTGTAAATGACAATTCACTTGGAAAACTTCCATTGAAAATAATTATACCATTAACAGACTGGAAAGACAGATATGAGATTGCACCTTGGATGATTAAAATTGAGCCAGACAAAAAAAATGGCCTAACCAAGATTTCATCAGCTGATTGTTTTCAAATACGATCCGTTTCACAACAAAGATTTGTAAAAAAAATTGGAACTATTTCATCAATAGTTATGGATGAAATACGAATTGCTCTGTCTAAAGTCTTATCTATTGATTATGTATAAGTTACGCCGCACAAAATCTGCGAAAAATGAATGCTGCTATGATTGAATTTGAGAGACTGCAACTTTGTAATACTTTCGATGCTGACTTATTGACCGGATTCACTGAAAACCACACTCATTTTAGCCGTGTTCGTTCATGTCCCTATTTCAACCGCAGTCGCAGTCG
>CAZJYD010000083.1:0-10086 GCA_964550205.1 uncultured Bacteroidales bacterium | reverse complement strand
CTTGACCTTTGGTTCTTTGGGTCAAGCCAAAGAACAAATTAAATAATGTTCATTTATTTCAATCGATAAAAAAACGAACCAAAAAAATCTTGTGAAAACGAAACCGCATCGACTTACCTTCGCTAATCATCATACCTATTTTTGAACCGTTACATTTTTAAAGAATCTTTGGGGCCAACCCGTTTTCACGCCACGCGCCTTAATAGCTGACTGATATTTGAAATAATTATCAATAATTATAAAACCATGGTTGCAATGGAAAATTCCAGATTCCGGATTACAGATTCCATTTTTGCTATGATTGCGAGGTTAAATTATCCAACCTCTTAAATGACCTCCTATTGTATTGCTTAAGAGCCAAAGAACAAATTAAAACAGAAACAGCCCGTTACCCGGGCTGTCAAACCGGAGATGCTATCTCCGGCGCTGTTGTTTATGCAAATATAAATCAAAATACAATGTTCTTAATAAAAAACTTATCCATATTTGAAAATTATAATTAAAAATTATTATATTTGATTTTCTTATATATTATCTAAATAAATATTATAAATAATGCCGGACACAGATAATAGCAATCCCATCTTAAACAGTCCTTACGAAGAACCTATATTTCATTATGCTACTTCTGCTGATGGATCGTTAAACTACCAGGATATCCGAGAAGGAAGAAGAATCTTTTGCCCTGAAATAGCTGTTGTACCTGAACGAGTCGAAGGCCAACAAAATGCTTTTGATGTAAATGATTTTGAAGAAGAATACGGTATGCATCTGATCAACCTCATCAGAAAAGAAATAACAGCATGGAGAAATGAAAAACATCCTTTGGTCACAAAGGTAACCTCAGATTTATTAAGGTACTGGTTCCTGAATCCCGACAGGCACGAAACTAAAAAACTTTTCTTTGCCCAACAGGAAGCTATAGAAACTGCCGTATGGCTTAACGAAGTGGCAGAAAAATCAAATGCCGGACAAAATATCCTCAACAAAATTCATGATGCACAAAAAGCAATAAGCAGTGATACTTATGAACAACTGCCTCGCATTGCTTTTAAGATGGCCACAGGAACAGGTAAAACCGTTGTGATGGGAGCCCTGATACTTTACAATTATTTCAACCGTCAGATATACAGGAATGACACTCGCTTTGCTGATTATTTTCTTGTTGTTGCACCTGGCATTACTATAAAAGACAGGTTGAATGTTTTAAAAGTAGACAAAAAGAACAAGTTTGAAAGGACTGATTATTATTCAAAAAATGAACGGGACCTTGTTCCATTGGTTTATGAAAAATATCTCGACGGATTAAATTCACGCCTGGTTATTACAAATTACCATAGTCTTATGCAGCGCACACTGCAGGGCAATAAAAGAAGCGTTTACGACGGTAAGATTGTACATGATGAAGAAGGCAATGCAATTAAACAGGAAGCCCTGGAAGATTATAATCAGGTAATAAAAAGGGTAATGGGTAATTTTAAAACAGGAAGCCGTTTGCTGTTTCTGAACGATGAAGCCCATCATTGTTACAAACCCAGATCAAAAGGAAAAACAAAAGATAATGAGGAAAGTGATGAAAATGAAAAAGCTGCCGTCTGGTTTAACGGATTGGTAGAAATCAATAAAAGATTTAAGGTAAGGAATGTTTATGATCTTTCGGCAACGCCTTATTATTTAAAAGGATCAGGATATGAGGCTTACAGTCTTTTTGGGTGGGTTGTTTCGGATTTTGGCCTGATCGAATCTATTGAAGCAGGTCTGGTTAAAATACCATATTTGCCTGTAAAGGATGATACACAAGAATTAAAAGCCCCTGTGCTAAAAAATCTTTATGAAAAGGTAAAAGATAAATTGCCGAAAAAAGGACAAAAAAGAAGAAAGTCAGAGGCAAGAAAGGAAGGCAAGAAATTAAGTGAAGAACCACCAAATCTTCCAAAACTTATTAAAGGTGCTCTTGATCAGTTTTACAATCATTATAAAGATTATGATGAAAACATTAGGGAACAAGGAGAAGAAAGAGCCGATCTTTTCACCAAGCCCCCGGTATTTATTTCAGTTTGTAATAATACATCAGTTTCAAAAGAGGTTTACAAATTCATAGCCGGCTATGAATACAAGGATGAAAATGAAAAAAGCTATTTTAAAGAGGGTGCTTTTGATCTTTTTTCGAATTATGAAAAAACAGGTTTGAGAAAAGCTAAACCCCCAACATTGCTTATAGATTCCGAAGCTCTTGAAGAATCCAATCAGATAAATAAGGACTTTAAGAATGTATTTTCTTCGGAGATTGAGGAATTCAAAAAGGACTATGCAAGGCAGTACGGACAGGGTGCTGCCGATAGACTGACAGACGCGGATATTCTAAGGGAAGTTGTGAATACTGTAGGTGAAACGGGCAAACTGGGCGGGCATATACGTTGCGTCGTTTCGGTTTCTATGCTTACAGAAGGTTGGGACGCCAATACCGTTACCCACATTATGGGCCTGCGGGCTTTCGGCAGTCAGTTGTTATGTGAACAGGTAGCCGGAAGAGCCTTGCGACGAAGGAGTTATTATTTGCAGGGATATGACAAAGAAGATAACCCCACTACCGATCATAGAAAGATCATTAAATATAAATTCCCTCCAGAATATGCCCACATCATCGGGGTGCCGTTTAAGATGTTTAAAGGTGGTGAAACCCAGCTTCCAACTCCTGTAGATATGACGCGAATTTTTGCACTGCCGGAAAGAGAAAAAGATTTTGAAATAGAATTTCCAAATGTCATAGGATACCGTGTGGAAATACCCGGAGACACACTTGAATATGATCTGGATGCCATAGAGTTGTTTGAGTTCGATGGTACAAAATATCCTCTGGAAACCACTATGGGAAATGCATTTACAGACCAACGGGAAGTGCTGAAAGTAGAAATAGTTCTTGAGAAACGCGATCAGGAGATAATTTACATGCTTACAAAGGACCTGATCCGGTATAAATTTTCCGATGATGAGAACAGACCGAAATACCAGCTTTTTAACCAATTGAAAACTATTGTTGAAAACTGGTACCAGGAAAAAGTCAAGCTGCTTAATATTACTGATCCGGTTTATAAAAGGTTGTTATATTATGACAATCCTAAAACCATAACTGATCATATTTTCAAATCTATTAATACAAAATACAATAAAGAGGAATTTATCCGTCCGGTTTTCAATCATTACAACCGTTTCAGCAGCACAAAATACGTACACGGACAAACTTCCAAAGATGTTTATTCAACAGCGAAAAGTCATGTAAACTATGTGGTGATGGATTCGCAATGGGAAGGCATTTGTGCCAAAACACTGGAAGGCATCGAACAGGTAAATGCATATGTTAAAAACCAGTTCCTGGGCTTTACAATACCGTATGTGAAGGAAGGGGAGGACAGGCAATATTATACTGATTTTATTGCTAAGGTAAAAACACTAAGTGGCGAAACGGTGAACCTGATAATTGAAATTACCGGTATGAATAAAGACAAGGCCGAAAAGAAATGGTATGTCGAAAACCGCTGGCTGCCAGCGGTAAATTCGGTAAGGGAAAAATATAAATACGACAGATGGGAATTTATTGAAATAGCTAATGATATAAGAAATATAAGAAATCAGTTAATTGAAAAAATAAAAAATTTGAAATGAATATAAACCACAAAGTACACAAAGGGATTTCACAAAGGAACACAAAGGAAAAATTTTAAAAAACTTCGTGCGCCTTGGTGATGTACTTTGTGCGCCTTAGTGGTAAAAAATATAAACCACAAAGTATCACAAAGGATTTTCACAAAGGAACACAAAGGTGAAATTTGAAAAAATCTTCGTGCGACTTAGTGGTAAAAAATTAAAATAGGATGAATCAGGAAGAGATTTTTAAAACGGTTTTGGATTGTTGTTTCGTAGTGCATACGGAACTTGGACCTGGTTTGTTGGAAAGTTCATATGAGGAATGCCTCTTTTATGAAATTAAACAATCTGATTTAATTGTCAGCAAACAAAAGCCATTGCCTCTTATTTACAAGGAAATAAAACTTGACATTGGTTACAGGGTTGATTTATTGGTAGAGAATAAAATAATTGTTGAAGTTAAATCTGTTGACGCTTTAGCAGATATTCATTTAGCACAAATTTTAACATATATGAAACTTGCTGAATGTAAGATAGGATTATTGATAAATTTTAATGTAAGACATTTAAAAGATGGAATTAAACGTGTTATTTTATAAACCTTTGTGCGCCTTCGTGACATACTTCGTGCGACTTGGTGATACACTTTGTGCGACTTAGTGGTAAAAAATATAAACCACAAAGGGACACAAAGGATTTTCACAAAGGAACACAAAGGAAAAATTTTAAAAAACTTCGTGCGCCTTGGTGATACACTTTGTGCGACTTAGTGGTAAAAAATATAAACCACAAAGGGACACAAAGGATTTTCACAAAGGAACGCGAAGGATAAAACTTGAAGTCGCAAATTGCGACCACAAATTTTGAGGCTACAAATTGTGACCTTAAACAAAAGTTTGGCAAATGAAAGAATTATCACCAACCGAATCATTGATCGTAAATAAAATATACCACATTCGTGGAATGCAGGTGATGCTGGATTTAGATCTGGCAGAACTTTTTGATGTGGAAACCAGAGTATTAAAACAACAGGTCAAAAGAAATATTGACAGATTTCCTGAGGATTTCATGTTTGAATTTAATGAGGATGAGTTTGATGGTTTGAGGTCACAAATTGTGACCTCAAAAAGAGGGGGTACCAGATACGCACCTTATGCATTCACGGAACAGGGTGTTGCTATGCTATCCAGCATACTTAGAAGCAAAACAGCCATAGAGATCAATATCAAGATCATGCGGGTGTTTGTAAAAATGCGATCCCTCATCAGCAACCACAAGGAAATTCTTCAGCAGATAGAACAACTGGAAGCCGAAAACATAGAACAAAACGTACAGATCGCGACAATTTACGAAATCATTAAAGAACTTATTGAACCGAAATATAAAGACAGAAAGCAAATCGGATATAAAAGAAATGAAAACCAAAAGACATAAAAAAAGAAACAGCCCGTTTCCGGACTGTCAAACCGGAGATGCTATCACCGGTGCTGCTGCTTGTGCAAAAGTAACATATGATTTGTTAATTTTGACATAATAATGATCAATAAAAGAACAAATGATTACGAAGATAAGGGTTAAGAATTTTAAAAAACTCGAACATATTGCATTCGAACTTACTAAGAATGTTGTTCTAGTAGGGCCAAATAATTCAGGAAAATCTACTGTGCTTCAAGCATTAACACTGCTTGATGTTGGTCTCAGAAAAATTAGTGAACAATACAGGAAAACCTCCAAAAAAAAGAAAGGTAAGGGGGCTCCCATTCAACGAACAGGTATTCCCATCAACAGGCAGGACTTACTGGCGATTCCCGTTTCTTCCTCAAAGTTGATATGGTACCACCAATTCGTCAGGTCTATTGATCGATCTAAGGAAAAACAAGAGACTAAAAATATATTGATTGAAATTGAAGCTGAAGGATTTAATGCAGATGGTGAAATCTGGACTGCATCACTCGAGTTTGATTATGCAAATTCCGAATCATTCTATGTAAGGCCGCTGAGAATAACAAACGATGGAAAAAAAAGAAAAGAAATAGATTTAAGCGCTTTTGATTTGAAGATTGCTTTTTTGCAACCTATGTCCGGAATTTCAACCAATGAAGATAAGTTAACCCAGGGGTCCATTGACGTTAGGATTGGTGAAGGTAAAACTGCAGATGTAATCAGAAACATTTGTTATCAGCTATTGTATCCTGAGGATAATTCAATAGAAGGTGAAGTATCCTGGCAGCACCTTACTGAAGTCATGCAAAGAAAGTTCGGAGTTTCTCTTCAAAAACCAATTTTCGTTCCTGAAACAGGCAAGATTGAGATGTATTATCAAGAAGATGGACACACTTATGATTTATCCTGTTCAGGACGTGGCTTTCAACAAACACTTCTTCTACTATCTTATTTATATACTTATCCAGGCAGAACCCTACTACTTGATGAACCAGATGCGCATCTCGAAACAATCAGGCAACGTGAAACATACAATCTTATAAACGACATCGCACGAGAACTAAACTCCCAGATAATTATTGCCAGCCATTCGGAGGTTGTCATGAATGAGGCTGCTAACCAGGATAGCATAATTGCCATTTACGACAATAATTGCTATGCGATAAATGATAGCTCAACGCAAAGTCAATTCAAAAAACTCCTCACAGAAATCGGATGGGAAAAATATTTGTTAGCAAAAGAATATGGACATATATTGTTTTTTGAAGGATCAACTGATCTTAAAATATTGATCGAATTTGCAAAGATTGTTAACCATAAAATACTTCCGCATTTGGAAAAAGCAAATGTTGAGTATACATCAGACAATGTCCCCGCCAGTGCACGGAAAATATTTCATGGCCTCAGAGATAGTCTGAAAGGAGAATTAAAAGGATTTGCTTTATTTGATAGGATTGATAAAAAAATTGATGACCAAATTCTACCCATTAAAGTATTCACAAAGCGGGAAATTGAAAATTATCTGAAATTGCCTGATGTATTGGTAAGGTGGGCGGTTAACTTCGGTGAAAACAACTTATTTGTCAACTATGAAGCAAGCATGACAGATTGTATTAATGACAATACAATACCGGCAATGCTAAAAAATCCTGATGATGAAAGATGGAGTGAATTGAAAGTATCGGATGAGTATATTCCACAGATAATCGAATGCTTCTTCAAGAAACTGGAGATAAGAAATATACTACCCAAAGGCCGTTATTATGAATTGATTCCTTTCATGAAACCGGAAGAGATAGATCAGGAAATAAAAGATTTGCTGGATAATATGTACGAAAAAATCTTTAAATAAGCTTATGGCTAATACCAACTCATATCATCACAAATCCAAACGCGCACACATTCCTTCAAAGGAAGAAGCTGGCTATGAAGATGCCAGCAGCAAGGTGAAAGAAGGAAAGGAAAAACTTGATCTTCCCAAAAACCCAGTAGTTCACAGAGGCCAGGATCCTGAGCTGTTTTGGATGCATAAATACGGCGAAGATGATCTTCAAGACCGGTTAGATGTGGATATACGCTCATTATACAGATATGAGCATATTGCCCCTGAAACGCTTATTGAAGGATTGTATAAAATGGTGGAAAAGAAAAAGGACGAAAGCCAGTTGGATATGTTCTCTGCAAACGAACTTTTCGGCGATGCCCTTGATTATGATGAGCTGGACAAGGTTTCCGAATACTACAAACATTCCGACGGCTGGAGCAACCGCCTCATACAGGGCGACAGCCTGCTGGTGATGAGCAGCCTGCTCGAACGCGAAGGCATGGCCGGACAGGTGCAAACCATTTACATTGACCCTCCTTATGGAATCAAATACCCCAGCAACTGGCAGATGAAGCTCAACGACCGCAACGTGACCGACGGCAAAGACGAGCATCTCAGCGGCGAACCCGAGATGATAAAAGCCTACCGCGATACCTGGGAACTGGGCATACATTCCTACCTTTCTTACCTACGCGACCGCTTGCTCATAGCCAAAGAACTGCTCAACGAAAGCGGTTCCTGCTTTGTGCAGATCTCCGATGAAAATGTACACCTTGTTAGATGCCTGATGGATGAAGTGTTTGGGAGTGAAAATTTTGTTAGCCAGATAACAATGAAACGTGCCTCTGTTATGTTCACAAAAAAATACCTAAAATCAAATGTTTTCTATACTATTTGGTATTGTAAGAACATTGAGGAACTAAAGTATCGACAATTATTTGAAGATCAAAACAAGCAAGAATTCGCACAAAGTGCAGGGTCACATCTTTGGTTACAAAAAGAAAATGGTGAATGTATTAAGGCTGATCCGGATAAAAGGAAAAACATTGAAGAATATTTAATAAAAAATAATGGTATAAAGCTTTTTTCCACATTAGGTTTAAATGCACAGGGAATTGAAAAACGTGAAGCATTTGAATTTGAAGGTGAAAAATTTTATCCTCCAAAAGGAACTCAATGGAAATCAAGCTATAAAGGATTAAATAGGCTGTCCTCACTTAAAAGGATAATTAAAGAAGGTAACAAAATTAGATACAAATATTTTTATGAAGATTATCCTGTTAAGGAACAGGGCAATTATTGGGAATCCATTGGTGCTGCGGGAAATAAGCTTTATGTTGTTCAAACAAATGACGAAATAGTGAAGCGATGTTTGTTGATGACTACTGATCCCAGTGACCTCGTCCTCGATCCCACCTGCGGTAGCGGCACCACTGCTTATGTCGCCGAGCAATGGGGCCGCCGCTGGATCACCATAGATACCAGCCGCATTGCCCTCAACATTGCCAAAACCCGCCTGATGACGGCCACTTTTCCATATTATCATCTATACAGCGATGTGGAGGTACAAAGAGAACATACCAAAGAAGGCAAGATCAAAAAGAAGATCGCACCCAAGGCAGAAGCAGAGCAGCAACACGACATCCGCCAGGGCTTTGTGTACGAGGAAGTACCGCACATTACCCTTAAATCCCTGGCCAACAACGAACCTCCGGCAACGGAAACACTTTATGACAAACCTTTTATAAACAAAAGAAAGCTCAGGGTTTCCGGGCCGTTTACCCTGGAAACACTGCAAAACTTCGAACCGGTAAATCCGGCAGATCTGGAAGAACTGAACCGCGACGATGAAGAAAACCAGAACTTCGAGCAGAGAATATTCGATCATTTGAAATCGGCAGGGGTGAAAAACGGAATACGCAATGAGCAGGCAGTATTCATACGCCTGGAGAGGCTTACCTCTCCATATCTTCATGCGGAAGGATTTTACGAAACCGAAAGAGGAGAAAACAAAGCTTACATCCACATCGGTCCCAAATTCGGAACCGTTTCCAAAACCGCTGTCAACAATGCCGTAAAAGAATGCCGTCAGCGCGGGGATGCCGACTGGCTGATCATACTGGGCTTCAGCTTCGAAAGCGACATCGAAAACCTCAAGCAAACCACCAGCATGGGCAGCTTCGAGGTCACCAAAGTCCGCATGCACGACGACCTCATGCAAGATGGTCTTATGAAGAAGGATAAGAAAGCAGGCTCATTTATCACAATCGGAGAACCGGATTTAAAACTTATAAAAAATGAAGATAAAGTTTCTGTGGAAATCCAGGGACTTGACATTTACGACCCAATCACCGACCAGGTAAAGGCCCGCAACGTAAACGACATCGCCTACTGGATGGTGGACGATGATTATGATGGAAGCAATTTTGTGGTAAAACAGGTCTTCTTCTGCGGCGGCAATAACGACGAATTCAAAAAATGGAAAAAAGGCCTCTCCGACCTGGCCAAACAAAGCAGCAAGCGCAATGCAGAAAAAACATTAAAAATAGAAATAGACGAAGAAGCCTTCGACCGCGTGTACGGTTTCCGCTCTCATCCAATTGAGGTTAAAGAGAACCAGAGGATTGCAGTGAGGGTTATCAGTCAGTTTGGAGAGGAGAGTATGAAGGTGGTGGGGTATATAACATAGAATCTAGTTATATAATGGTGTTTTAATAACTATGCATAATAATTTATTTATAGATAGTTAATGATCTCAAATAATATGATTTTATGAAAGGAAAACTGTTAAAATGCTTAAAAGATTTTAAATCATTTATAATTGATTTTTATCGAAGGTCTCGAAATTCAATTATAATTATTTTAATAATTATCGCAATAATATTGGTTTTTGAAAAAGGGATCTATAATTTGTTTTTCAAAAGCATATTAGGGGATATTTGGTTTTCCTTTAACACACAAACTTTATTTGCTGATATTATCTTTTGTGTTTTTAGTATTATACTTATTGTTAGATCTATAATTAAATTAAGAAGGGGATATAAATTTTCTGATAGTTATATTTTGATTATCTTAACAATATTAATTTATTATTTTTCATTCAGGTGCTTTCCAAATGCTAGCCCGAGTTTCCGGGTTATAATTTCCCTATAAATATAATCAATTGATGTATA
>CAZJYD010000082.1:0-10097 GCA_964550205.1 uncultured Bacteroidales bacterium | reverse complement strand
TATTTCCCCGACCACATGAAAGAACGCAAAATAGATGTTTTGGAATTTGTGGAACGGGATATAAATAAAGTATTGCAGGGCAGGGAATTTGAGAGCTTAAGCGATGCAGAAAAAGAAAAGGTCATAACGCAACTTCACCAAAAATGGACAGACCCGGAAAATGAAGTGGTAAAACGCATGGCACAATTCAAAGAAAAAAGCCCGGATATTTTGAAAGTGATTATGGAGGCTTAGGGATATGAAAAGAAAAAAAGAGAATAAGGCTGAGAGTATTCAGTTAATGAAAAATTTTGTGATTTTTCAAACTCAGGATGGCAAGGTAAATATTGATGTGTATTTTCAGGACGAAACCTTGTGGCTTACACAGAAACTTATTGCCAAATTATTTGAAAAAGGCCGATCTACCATCACCGAACATTTGAGACAGATTTTTGCCGACGGTGAATTAGACGAAAAAGTGGTATGTCGGAATTTCCGACACACCACCATGCACGGTGCCGTTGAAGGCAAAACGCAGCAAAAAGATGTAAAGTATTATAATTTGAAAGCTATTATTGCCGTAGGCTATCGGGTAAATTCTCATCGCGCCATTGAGTTTCGCAAGTGGGCTGCCCAAATCCTGCACGAATACATCATTAAGGGCTTTACATTAGATGATGAAAGGCTTAAACAGATAAAGCACTTTGGCATAGATTATTTCGATGAATTGCTGGAGCGTATTCGAGAAATACGTTTAAGTGAACGCAGGCTTTACCAAAAAATAACTGATATTTATGCTCTCTCTGCAGACTACGACAGCCAGGCAGATATAACCAGGCAATTTTTTATCACTGTTCAAAACAAATTGCATTGGGCCATTACCGGCAAAACTGCTGCTGAAATAATTTATAAGGAGGCGGATGCTTCAAAAATCTACATGGGGTTAAAAACCTGGAAACATGCTCCTGATGGTAAAATCCTGAAAAGTGACATTAATGTTGCTAAAAATTATTTGAATGAAGAGCATATAAAAGCATTAGAACAAATTGTTATTGCATACTTAGACCTGGCAGAAACACGGGCAAAAAACAGAATAGTGATGAACATGAAAGACTGGGATAAGTTTTTGGCGCAGTTTTTAGAATTAGCTGACTATCCTATACTTACGCATAAAGGTAAAGTGTCTATGCTCGAAGCAAAGCTAAAAGCAGAAAGCGAATACGATAAATTCAGAGTAATTCAGGATAGATATTATGAAAGCGATTTCGACAGGGAAATTAAGAAACTGACAAGTACTAAGGAAAGAAATAAGTAAAAAACATTGCCAAGTTTAAAAAATGCCCGGATATTTTGAAAGTGATTTTGGAGAGTGTGAATTAGGTATAAAGGGGCTAAAGCCCCCACAAATAGATGGATTGATATTTAACGTTCGCTCAGGCGAACGGCAATCCAAATTTAACTTCATATAATTGAGTGGTAAGGCTAATTTATTACTGCTAATCAGATTCTGATTTCTGCCTCTGATCTAAATAGGACTCATAGCCTATCCTGGCAATATTGTTGATTGTGTTATTCTCCAGAAAATCACTCAGAGATATCTCCATTCCAAAATGCTGGTTCACCTCTCTTTCAAGTTCTACAGCCCCTATTGAATCGAGTCCGGACGACATTATGGGTTTAGCAGGATCAACATCCTGGATGCTTATGTTTAGTTTGTTGCTTAGCCATGTAATGAGCCATTTCTTCATGTACTCAAAGCTCATCTTATCTTTATTAAACTTTTCATTAGTATTATTGTTGTTTTCTTGCACCCAGGATGTTATAGTCTTTAGCTCACCATTGAGCCATGCAGTCTTGCATTCATAGCGTTTTATCTTACCGCTTGTTGTTCTGGGTATGCTTGCCGGACTGATAATTTCTATTGCATAAGCAGAGATTTCATGCTCTTCGGAAATAGCTTTTCTAATAGCCTCAAAAATTTCATCCTCATTCAAATCTTTAATATAAGGTCTCTTGATCTCCTGCACAATTACAAGTTTTTCCTCATTATCAATATCTGTTGAAAATGCCGCACATGCATTCTGCTGCAATGCATCATGACTTTTAAAAACTGTTTCTTCTATATGCTGAGGATAATGATTTGCTCCCCTGATGATAATAAGGTCTCTTATCCTGCCGGTAATATACAAGTTACCCCTATGAATGAAGCCAAGGTCTCCGCTCCTTAAATACGGACCTTCTTTGTTTCTATTTATATAAACAAAAAATATTTCATCTGTTTCTTTTGCATCTTTCCAGTAACCATGACAAACCGATGAACCTTTAATCATGATCTCACCCACAACATCATCGGGTACTCTGAGTTTTGTATCCGGATCAACAATTACAATCTTATTATTTCCCCAGGTATGTCCGCAACTAACCAAATCTATTGATTCATTTCCGTTACCGGTAATATTTGCAATACCTGATTTTTCAAGTTCATTCTTATCAATTCGTAAATATCTGGGGTTTTCTTTTGCATTTATACCTGTTACAAAAAGAGTTGATTCAGCAAGGCCATAGCACGGAAGAAATACTTTTTCGGTTATGCCGCAATCACGAAATGATTTCAGGAAATTATCAAGCGTTTTCTTTCTTATTGGCTCAGAACCGCAATATAATACTTTTAGTGAAGAAAGATCAATTTCCTTTTTTTGCTCTTCATTAATTTTTTCAATACAATAATCAAGTGCAAAGTTAGGGCATCCTGTTGATGGGGCTTTATATCTGCTTATTGCCTTGAGCCAGATCACCGGGTTTTTCAGAAAGTCTTTCGGATTTATTATTATACATGTTCCACCTAAATAAATAGGTTGCAGCATATTACCAACAAGACCCATATCATGGAAATGTGGCAGCCATGTTGGTACTACAAGTCCGGGATTGTGATTAAATGATTTCCTGACCTCTTCGGAGTTTTTCATAAGATTGCCATGACTGACCATAACACCTTTGGGCTTTCCTGTGGAACCAGAAGTATATTGCAGATGAGCAATTTCATGAGGATGAATATCGGATTTGAAATCCAGTGAAACCGGTTCTTTTGGATTCAGGTCAACAACTATATGTTTTGTTTTTGTTATTTCTGTGTTGTCATTGAAATACTTTACCAATAATTCAATTGCTGTATGATCGGTTATGATACAGGAAGGATCCGAGTCTTTAAAAACAGACCAAAAACGAATATTGGCTTTGTTTCTTTTGGGCAGGTTAACAGGCACTGCAATAATTCCTGAGAAAAGGCATGCCAGATATGCAATTACGAATTCTATACCAGGGGAGGTCATTATTAAACAACGTTCTCCTCTTGATAAGTTTTGTTTTAATTTATTGGAGTAAAATAAAGTTTTTTCTATTAAGGATCTATAAGTAATCTTTGCTGATTCGTTTCCACCTTCATCAATCACTATTACTGTATTCTTATCTGCATAAATTTCAGCATAATGCATAAGTAATGCGGGAAAGGTTTCAAAATCCTTGTTCATGCTGATATTAAATGTATTCATACAATAAGATCATTGTTTGTTTTTTGGGGACTGAGATATTTATTTGGGGACTAAGTTATTTAGTAGGAAATCCCAGTCAATAGAAATCTTACTGAAGCGGGAATAATTAAAGGTTAAATGGATTTTTTAAGGTTGAAATAATGATGAATATAGATATTATAATTAATTAAATATTGCCCGAATAACGTTAAAAAATCTCCTCTAATGATCAAGCCAATTTCTAAATTCGGATGCTTTGGCTTTACTGATTATGATTTTATCCGGAAAAGGTGGACGTACCGTTAAACTCAGCTTACCATTGAATGACAAATGAACTTCCCTGATGGCACCCCTCGAAATAATAAATTGCCTGTTGGCCCTTATAAACATATCAGGGTCAAGTTGATTTCCGATCTGCTCAAGTTTATGATTGAGCATATATCTTTTTTTCATTTTTGTAACACCATAAACATTCCCATGATCAATATAGAAATAGCAAAATTCGGAAACTTCAACGGGTATCAGGCGGTCTTTGTAATTTACAAGAAACGATTTCCGGTAAATTTTCTCCTCTTTTTCTTTTATCTGTTTAAGAATACTTAGTATTTTATCTTCATTATTGCTTGTTAAATAGTTTTTAATTTTTAAGTATTTATTAATTGCAAAATATACTGCTTTTTTGCTCACGGGCTTAAGGATGTAATCAATACTATTTAGCTTAAAAGCTTTAACAGCATACTGATTGTACGCAGTGATAAATATAACAGCGCAGTTTATGCTAATTTTCTCAAATATTTCAAAAGCAGTACCATCAGTAAGTTTGATATCGAAAAATGCAAGATCGGGTTCCGGATTATTTGTAAACCAGTTAATTGTTTCCGTAACACTTTCAAAAACTCCTGTTATCTCTATTTCGGGATCTATTTCATTAAGTATTGCTTTAAGGTTATTAGCAGCAGCATATTCATCTTCTATGATTACTACATTCATGGTTTTCTGATTATAGGCAATTTTACAATAAATTCATCATTGGTTTGATTAATAATTATTTGTTTACCAGTAAGCAATTCATAACGCTTATTCAGGTTTGGCAATCCCAGTCCGAAACTATCTTGATTATCTTTTCTTTGTTGCAGGTTATTCTTGACGATCAGTGAATTATTATCCGATAAGATATTAATTTTTAATGGAGAAGTATTGGAAATACGGTTGTGTTTGATGGCATTCTCCACCAGTACCTGTAAAGCCCTGGGAGGAATGTGGCTTTCAAGTATTCTATCAGGTATGTTTGTATTTATTTGTAATTTATCCCCAAAACGTTTCCTGAGTGTATATATGTATGAGTCGAGAAACTCCAGCTCGGATTTAACTTTCATTAAGTTATTTTTATCACTTTCCAGTATGTATCTGTAAACTTTCGAGAGATCATCAACAAATTGCAATGCATCATTCTTATTATCCAGCCGGATTACTTTACTTAAGGTGTTCATTGTATTAAAGAAAAAATGCGGATTAACCTGGTCTTTAAGTGATTTTAATTGCGATGACAGATTTTCTTCTTTAAGTTTCATGTTTTCGATTTCCATGATCTTGGTTTTTGTGATAAAGCTAAGTACATAGGCAAGTAGTACACTGGGTGGGTATATTCCAACGAATCTTAAGGTATTGTAATAATATGCCGGTCTTCTGCCAAATGGATTCCCTACGGTATATTCTGCAAAATAAACTGTTGCTATCAATACGATAAGTACAAGTATAATATTATATACAATGGTCAGTATAATCCTGACAGCTTTATTTGCTTTTTTTGGAAGTAGCAAATTCTTCCACTTGTAATTAAAGTATGCAAATATTAAGATACAAATCAAACTATGAAGGCAATAATAAATTGATCTTTCTATTATATACCTATTTTGCAGAAAAGGATAATTACCGGTATTCTCTCTGAAAATGCTTGCAAAATAAGGAAGTGTATTGATAATAGCTATTAAAAGCGATGCAAGTATCAAAAAGCTGTTCTCGTATTTCCTGAGGTTGAGTATCGACATTTATTTTTATTAGTTATCAGACAAAATAATATGTAATGTTAAATTTTTTTTGAAATTATAAAAATTTTTATTGTCTGTAAAATTTCAATAAAAAAATAACTGGGTTTTTTATATATAAAGGGGCTAAAGCCTCATTGATAGATGGTTTGATTTTTGACCGTCACCTTCAGGTGACGGATAAAGGTTTAAACTAACAGAATAGGGCTTTAGCCCGATTTATTAAGGGGCTGAAATCCCATAAATAGATGAATTTATTTATGTCCTTTCATAAAAATGCATTTCCTTTATATGATCATATACATTTTGAGGCAGAAAATGCCGGATGTCTTTACCTGATTTAATAGCTTTTCTGATAAAACTTGAAGAAATTTCAATCAAGGGCGCATCAAAAAGTTTGATATTGGCACATTCCCTGTATTTTCCAAGCTCTGCTTCAGGGCGGGGATAGACATAAAATTCATAATTATCAAGCAGAATTTTATAGTTTTTCCATTTATGAAAGCTGAGAAAATTATCTGACCCAGCAATCAAGGCAAATTTCATTTCAGGATATTTTTCCGATAAATAAGTTAATGTATCTATCGTATATGATGGTTTTGGAAGTTTAAATTCTATATTTGAAGCAACAAACCTTGCATCATCTTCAACAGCCATTTGAACCATGTAGTAACGATGATGGTCAGCCAAAAGAGTGGTCTTTTTCTTTAGAGGGTTATGCGGGGAAATAATAAACCATATTTCCGACAGGCCGGTAAACTCAACCATATAATTGGCAATGACCATATGGCCCGTATGAATGGGATTAAATGATCCAAAAAAAAGTCCGGTTTTTTTCTGCTGTGATGACATATCATTTATGGAATAAATAATATCTTTCCTTTCGACATATCATTAAGATATTGCTTTAGGGCCTCCACAGGTTCGTCGAGTTTATACTTACCCTGTATATCAGTTTTCATCTCACCTGAAATAAACATCTGTTGCAACTGATCCCGGATCTTTTTAAAAGACTGAGGTCCTTTTTCAGCTATCCAGTTGGGAAGGTTAAATCCGGCAACATTTTTATTATGGAAAATAATATCAAGTATATCAATTCCTGATATTCTTTGTGATGATAAACCTCCGTAAACCAATAGTTCTGATTCATCGGGCATTGCACTCATAATTGTTCCTGAAAGTTCTCCTGCAGCGGCATCAATAGCAGTTGTGGCATTTAAAGTCACTGCAAGTTCGGTTAGTTTTTCTTTCAGGTTTTCCGAACCTGAAAACAAAATATGCTTTTCCCCTTCTTCTTTTAGGGCTTCTATACCTTTTTCCCTTCTTACGATATTTATAACGTTGATATTGCTTTTTCTTGTAAGCACACGTATGAATTTTGCAACCTGACCCCCGGCAGCATCTATAATTATTGCAGTGCTTTTATTAAATTTTACCCTTTCTACCAATCCATATGCAGTAAAAGGATTAATGGCAAAACAGGCAGCCTGTTCAACAGGAATTTTATCACTTACCGGAATACAGTTGGCATAATTAGTTATAAGATACTGAGCCCAGGTGCCATCGGTATTTTCCTGTGTAAAACAACTAACTCTTTTATTCAACAAGCTTTCAGCTTCTCGTTTTTCACCACAAGCAATAACTTTACCGGTACCTTCGAATCCGGGCACAGCTGGTGTTGGTTTATTCATATTATAACCGTTACGGATAAATGCTATATCTGCCGGATTACAAGGTGAAGCCTCAATCTTAATAAGTGTTTCATCTTCTTTGAGTTTACGCAGAGATCTGTCCTTAACCTGGAGGGTGAGAAGAGCTCTGACAATATTATTATTGTATTCGGGTATTACTATGGCTTTAGTTTTTTCAGGAATTTGCATGATTTTCTTCTTTTTGGTTAATAAAATCCTTAATAGTATTAATAGTTTCTTTAACTGCCTCTTGCAGGTCATCGTTAATAATTACCTTATCAAAACTATCCACAAAAGTCAATTCGTACCTGCCTTTTTCAATTCTTCTTTTCAGGCTTAACTTGTTTTCTGTAGCTCTGTTTTGCAGTCTTTCAATAAGAACTTTCTCGGATGGTGGCTTAATGAAAATTGCAAGTGCTTCATCACCATAAAATTGTTTTATTCTTAATCCACCCGTCACATCTACTTCGAAGATAACATTTTTTCCTGATCTTATTATTCTTTCCACTTCACTTTTTAAGGTGCCGTAAAACTGGCCTTTATATACCTCTTCCCATTCAACGAATTCATTGGTTTTTATTTTTTTTTTGAATTCACCGGTTGAAAGAAAATAATAGTCTTTACCGTCTTCTTCATTTGATCTTTTAGAACGGTTACATGCAGATATTGAAAATTCGAGATTGAGATTTGCAGAAAGCAGATGTTTAACGATAGTAGTTTTACCTGCTCCTGAGGGAGCTGAAATAATAATTAATTTACCGTTCATTTTAAAGTATGTTGAACAATTGTTCTTTGATTTTCTCCAGTTCATCCTTCATCTTAATCACTATCTTCTGCATATCAGAATCGTTGGCTTTAGACCCGAGAGTGTTTATTTCCCGGCCCATTTCCTGGCTGATGAAGGAAAGCTTTTTACCCATGGAGACAGGCTCGTCAAGTGTATCAAGAAAGTATTTACAATTATTTTTTAACCTGACTTTTTCTTCAGTAATATCCAGTTTGTCAAGATAGTAGATTATTTCCTGTTCGAATCTGTTCTTATCAATTTGTATTTCATCAGGCAGCTCATTGAGATCTTTATGAATTCTTCCCCGTAAATTATCCATTCGCTTTTTTTCGTATGGCTCAATTTTCTTAAGTAAATTCTTGATGTTCTCCGTATGTTTCCTGAAATCCTTTTCGAGTGATTTTCCTTCTTTTACCCTATATTCATCTACCATTATCAGTGCATCTACTATGGAGTGTTCCAGTTTTTCCCATTCTTTTTCGTCAAGCTCTTCAATATCAGGCTTGAGTACGTCAGGCATTTTTATGACAACAGGCAAATAATTACTGTATGATTGCTGGTTTATATCATAAGCCAATTGCTTTAGTTCTTTGTAATAAGCTTTTGCAAGTGATTTATTGATTTTATAGTTAACAACTTCACCTGTGCTTTCAAGGTAAATATTAAACTCTATCTTGCCCCTTTCAAGCTGGGTAGAAATTAATGATCTTATCGATAGCTCCTTATCTTTAAAAATGCTTGGAATTCGTGTGCTTATATCAATTTGTCGGCTGTTGAGCGTCTTAATCTCTATAGTTATTTTTTTGTTGGGAAGTTCCAAGACAGCCTTCCCGAAACCTGTCATTGATTTAATCATACTTATGTATTTAGATTACAAAAATAATAACTATATGCTTAGCAACAAAATGGAGTAATGAGTATAAAATTACTAAACTATTTATAAATTTGGAAAGGAAGAAAAATACAAGCAGATCCAAAGTGAAAAAAATTCAGAAACCATACCAGTTATTTGATAATCCGTTTATTTATTACAATTCCATGCTGGAAGATATAAAGAATGCACGTAAGTATATTTATCTTGAAACATACAGGATCGGAAACGACACAATGGGTGGCAGGTTCAGAGATGCTTTGACAAAAAAAGCAAAACAGGGTGTAAATGTAAAAATACTTCTTGATTCATGGGGATCAACGACAATATCAAGGTCTTTCTTTTCAGAATTGATCACTTATGGGGGTGAGGTCCGGTTCTTTGAAAAAATAAAAATTAACTTCGATTTTTTTACGCGCAGCCACAGAAGAAATCATAGAAAATTATTAATAATTGATGATGAAATATCCTATCTGGGATCATCCAACATAACCGATTATAATTTAAGCTGGCGTGAACTGGTCATTAGAATTCATGGTTACATAGCCTTATCTTTTAAAAAGATATTCAGACAGGATTTCAGGATTTATAATAAATATGTATATGATAAGGTAAGATATTCCAAACCGATAAAGCATGAGGATCTGGAGATAGTGAGGGATGTTCCTTCCATACGGCTGAAAAGGATCAATAAAAAATATATACAGCTTATTAAAAAAGCAAAAAAACAGATACTTATTGAAACGCCTTATTTCCTGCCCGGTTTTTTATTACGCAAAGCAATATCGGATGCGGCAAAACAGGGGGTGGATGTAAAAGTCATTATTCCAAAGCATTCTGATGTAGGTTTGGTAGATATACTTAGAAACAAATATCTTGGATCATTATATAAAAACGGAGTAAAAATTTTATACTTCATGCCACATAACCTGCATTCAAAGGCTATGCTGATAGATGACCGCTATTTTTCGATAGGTTCGGCAAATTTCGACTACCGTACTTTCCGTTATATGCATGAGATCATATTGGTTGGCAGTGATCCACGGGTCATTATCCAATTAAATGACCATATTTCTGAAAGCATGCAGAATTGTGAAGAGTTTGATTATGAAGGATGGCTGCGCCGCCCTCTTATTAACCGTTTCTTTGAGTGGATATTATTGCCTTTCAGGCATTTATTGTAGTTTTTTACTAATC
>CAZJYD010000081.1:0-10259 GCA_964550205.1 uncultured Bacteroidales bacterium | reverse complement strand
GCATTCTGGACAACATGAAAATGACAGTTTAAGAAAGTTGAAAGTACTGCTAGTATATTAAACTCATAACAATATATAGAAAAATTGCAACTTTATATCTCAAACTAAACTAAGCTTTTATGTAATATGTCCAGAATAAATCAGATCCAACAGTCACTCAAGAGAATTAATCAGGCCAAGTTTGAGGAATTGTGCAATCATTGGTTGTATCTTAAATTTAATCCAAACTCCATTACACCTTATGGTAGTGTCATTGGTAAAGAAAAAACAAAAAAAGGTATTCCTGATTGCTTTTTTTATGATCAGAAAAACAATCTAACCTTCGCAGGATATACAACACAGGAAAAAGTTGGTAAATCAAAATCTTTCATTAAAAAGTTACAACATATGGGTTCAACTTGTTTTCTGCCATCTGTCAATCCAACTATACCTCTTTGCTGATGATAAGGATCAACGCTCGCGAAGTTGTTTAGGCGCATGGCAACAGATCCGGGCGTTCTGCCAATAATTTTTGCCAAGCGTATTATTTCAGGATTATTTGAATGCAACTTCCCAAAGGGTAGCTTCAGATAGAGATTTAAGGCCAGGATAAATTCTTCTCTTGTCCAGATTCGGCGAGCCATGTTAAATCTATAATAATTATCTTTCAATTAAATCCAACTCAAATTTAATAAAAAGAAATTAATTGATATGTTCTTTGGCTTTAACTAATAACAAACCTGTATTAATTTATATGTCGTACCTACAGCACTTAGATCTTTGTCAATTCCACTTCTATAAATATATTATCCCTGACGGGATATCAAGTCCGTTAGGACTTAGATATTTATAGAAAAGAAAGTACAACCGAATCAAAAGCCCTGTAGGGGCGACATATAAATATTCCAACTCATAAGCTAGCTATAATGATTAGCAAAGATAATCCGATGCGGTCTTGTTTTCACAAGATTTTTTTAGTTCATTTTTTTATCGACTGAAAAAAATGAGCATTAATATTAATTATTAATATGTTCTTTGGCTCTTAATCTGAGCCCTGGATTCTTCATGGCAAATATTATTATTCCTGAAATTCTCAATCTAAATAACTTAAGGTATTACCAGCAACACCAACACTTCTGCCACCAAATCAATTCATTAATTCAAAATAATCTCCTTCAATAAAAAAACTAAAATATGTGGAATAATTTACACTCTTCCTTTACTTTTACATAAAATCTTTTCATATTTGTTCAGTTCATGTATCTGACAATCTTAATAAAACGTTTTACAAATAATAGCATCTCAATTTGGCATGTTTTTAAATAACAGAAATCTGAGATCAATATCAAAATATTGCTAATAGCAACAAGACTTTGGAAACTATAATCTGAAATACTGAATAGCAAATGGCAGAAAAAAAATTCTACTCCCAAAAAACCGGTAAAGTCTGCGGTTACTTCAATGCAGATCCGGATAAAGGTCTTTCCTCCGGTGAGGTCAGGAAACGGCTTAAAAAGTATGGTGCTAACAAGCTCAGGGAGAAAAAAGAAAGAAGTCTCTGGCTGATTCTTTTCGACCAACTAAAAAGTGCAGTTATTTATTTGTTGGCCGCAGCCGTGTTAGTTTCCTTCCTCTTCGGCGACATCCCCGAGGCCATTGCCATCATCGTGGTGATCGTGATCAACACTGCTATCGGCTTTTACATGGAATACCAGGCCCGCAAATCCATGAAGGCCTTGCAGAAGATGGACAAGCTAACTACTCATGTGCTGCGCGATGGGGAAGAACATGAAATTGATGCCAGGGATATAGTACCCGGTGATATTATTATCCTGGAAGCAGGCAATCTCATCCCTGCCGATGCCCGCATCATAGAAGCCTCCGAGCTACAGATAAATGAAAGTGCCCTCACCGGCGAGTCGGTGCCTGTTAACAAGAATAACGGTACGGTAAAAGAAGACACCCCCCTGGGCGACCGCACCAACATGGCATACAAGGGTACCTCCATAACCATGGGCAAGGGAAAAGCTATTGTTACCTCCACAGGCATGAACACCGAAATTGGTAGCATATCGGAGATGGTTAGCAGTGAAGAAAAAGAACAAGTACCTCTCAACATCAAGCTTAACAGGCTCAGTAAACGGCTTATCTGGATAGTGCTTGGCATGGCCGGCGCATACGGCATTCTGGGATATTTTACAGGCAAAGACCTTCATATACTTGCCCAGACATCCATAGCATGGGCTATAGCAGCTATACCCGAAGGACTGGCAATAGTGTCTACCATAGCCCTGGCTAAAGGAATGCTGCGACTGGCAAAAAAACAGGTGATAGTTAAAAAATTAGCCGCAGTGGAAACCCTGGGTGAAACAACGGTTATTTTAACCGATAAAACCGGAACCCTTACCAAAAACAAGCTCAGCGTAAGCCAGTTCTTTTTTAACAGCAATAGAAAGAAGTATGAGAAACTTGACGAGATGCCGGAGGAAGACAGCCTGTTTGAAAAGATATTGAAAGTTTCCCTGCTTTGCAACAATGCAGGGCTTAATGAAGACGGCTCCGGCAAGGGCGACATGCTGGAGATTGCCATACTGCAGTATGCCGAAAAGCTGAAGGAAGGCATCACACAGGAATACCGCAAGAAGTTTGAAAGGATAGAGGAAGATCCCTTCGACTCCGACAGTATGATGATGTCTACCCTGCATAAGCAAAACGGAAAATATTTCTCCGCAGTTAAAGGTGCCGCCAACGCTATTCTGGAAAGGTGCAATAAAGTGCTTACGGAAGAAGGAGTGCAGGACCTAAGCGATGATAAAAAAGAAAGCTGGGATGATGAAAGCGATGCCATGTCGGCAGATGGACTGCGTACCATTGCCCTGGCTTATAAAGAAACGGACAAAAAGGAAGCTTATGACGAAGACCTCACCCTGCTCGGACTTATAGGTTTTATGGATCCTCCCGAGGAAGATGTAAAGGATGCAATTAAAACCTGTCTGCATGCCGGCATACGCGTGATCATGGTTACAGGCGACCATCCAGAAACCGCCCGTAATATCGCCAGACAGGTATACATAACGGATGAGAGCAATCCTTCGGCATATACCGGAAATGATGTGGAAGGGTATGAAAAGCTTACCGAAGAAGAAAAAAAGAAATTCACCTCTTCCCGCATCTTTGCACGTGTTGATCCCGGACAAAAGCTCGACATCCTCAAGCTCTTCCAGAATAATGGCGAAATAGTAGGCATGACCGGCGACGGGGTGAATGATGCACCTGCCCTGAAAAAAGCCGACATAGGCATTGCCATGGGCAAACGAGGCACACAGGTGGCTAAGGAAGTAGCCGACATGGTACTAAAAAACGACGACTTCCCCTCCATCATCACTGCCATACGGCAGGGACGTATCATCTTCAACAACATACGCAAATTCATCGTTTACCAGCTCAGCTACCACCTAAGCGAGATACTGGTAATTGCAGCGGTAAGCTTTACCATATTCACATTACCCCTCCGTCCGCTGCAATTGCTTTTCCTTAACCTCCTCACCGACGTCTTCCCCGCCCTGGCCCTTGGCATTGGCAAAGGCCGCGGCAAGGTGATGGAACAAGCTCCCAAAGACCCCGACGAACCCATACTGCCCGGCAGAAGCTGGAAGATTATCTCAATATATGGAGCCATAATTGGACTTTTTGTGATCGGTGCCTATTTCTTTGGCCTTTATTACCTAGAAGTCTCCAAAGAAATAGCCAATAACATTGCCTTTTTCTCACTGGCCTTCATACAGATCTTCCACGTATTCGACATGCGTGATGCCGATGAAAAACTTTTCATTAACCAGGTAACCACCAACCGCTGGGTATGGATGGCAATTACCTTCTGTGCAGCAGTATTGATCGCTGCTTACCTGATCCCCGGATTGAATACATTACTGAGCTTCCAGCCAATGAATCTCATTCCCTGGCTGGTGGTCGGAGTAACTGTTGTATTGAGTGTTGGTGTTATTCAGGGGTTGAAGAGTTTAAAGGTTATTGATTGAAATGACAAGCACCAAATGACAAATTTCAAACTTGTCCGGCCTCAGGCGGATAAATTCCAATGTTCAAATTTCGAATGACCAAAACTTTGTGCGAATAGCAGTGGTTTTGAATTTTGGTCATTCGGTAATTGGGTTTTATTTGATATTTGGTGCTTGTGATTTGGTTTTTTCCAACTGTGGTGTTGTGATTTGAAGTAATTCTGAAAATCTGTGCAAATCTGTGGCCATTTGTGGTAAAGAAAACTCACCACAGATTACACAGATTAACACAGATAAAAATTCAAGATAATTAATCTGTGCAAATCTGTGGCCAACTGTGGTAAAAAACTCACCACGGATTAATAAAAAGTTTTTAATTTTAGTCCATGAGAATCTGACCTTTGAAAATCTTTTGATAAAGAAATAAATCAAACCCAAAATTATATGAAAACACTCAATGACCTTAGTTACAAAATCATCGGATGTGCATACCAGGTTCATTCGGAGCTGGGGCCTGGACTACTGGAATCCTCATACGAAGCCTGCCTGCAATATGAACTTCTGAATGAGGGATTAAAAACCGAGAGCCAGAAAGCCTTGCCTGTGGTTTATAAAGATATTAAACTCGATGCCGGTTACAGAATCGATTTACTGGTTGAAGATAGTGTAATCATTGAAATTAAATCGGTCGAAGCTATTGCACCGATCCACGAAGCACAATTACTGACATATTTGAAGCTTTCAAAGATAAAACTTGGATTACTGATCAATTTTAATGTTCCGGATCTGAAAAAAGGAATTATGAGACGAGTGATGTAATATTCACCACAGATTACACAGATGAACACAGATAAAAATTCAAAATAATTAATCTGTGAAAATCCGTGGCCATCTGTGGTAAAATACTCACCACAGATTACACAGATGAACACAGATAAAAAATTCAATAAAATTAATCTGTGCGAATCTGTGGCCATCTGTGGTAAAATACTCACCACGTATTACACAGATAAGAATTCAAAAAAACAAAACTTGTCGGACCAATGGCATATAAGCACCAATATTCAATGATCAAATGACCAAAAATTATAACACTGAAGTTTTGAATTTTGATCATTGAAGTTTGAAATTTATCCGCCGATTGTCGGACAGGTTTGTTATTTGGTGCTTGATTTTTGGTGCTTACATTTTCCTGATCCAAGGCAGTAATAATATCTTCAAGGTACATTCTATATATCCGTTCAATTTTTTTCAAACTAAATGTATTTCACGTTTTTAAGGATGTTATCTTTTATTTGTTCTCTGAAATAATCGCGGAGCGATTGGATTATTGTAGCAAAAACATAACCTGAACCCACCTCCCACAACCGCGGAGCGGTTGGATTATTTCGCATAAACCATTTGAAGACTCCAAAGAAATAGCAAATAACATCGTCTTTTTCTCCTTAGCCTTTACCCAGCTCTTTCATTTATTTGACATGCGTGATGCCGATGAAAAAATTCATCACCAAAACCTGATTTTTTCTTAACAGGAAGGTCAAAATGCTCCGGGCTTTTTTTCTTCCATTATCCCTAGTGAGGGGGTCAGCATGCTCCATATTTCACTTCTTGCTGAAAATATAAGGTGTCAATATCTGCCGGATTGGCTTTCAGAAATGTTATCTAAATCTACAACAAATATTGGGTCTTATTAATTCGGTTTCAGGGGGTTAGTTTAGTCTGGCTTATCCAATCTTTGCTGGTTTGAAAACAACCTTTTAAAATAAAAAAACAGTTAAACTTTTTTAAAAATATATTATTTTTTTTTCAAAAAAAATGTATATACTATCATTTTATTTCTAAGCATCTTGCACACTAATGTGATGAATTTAGTTATCGTCATATTAGAAGAAATAATTCATAAAAATAAAGATTTAATGTTTCTATCGAAAACAGTAAATATAAATAAATGATATACAATCAAATAATAAGCAAACTTGTGCAATATGTATATAATAAATTTGGAAATCATTTCATTGTGTATTATATTTGTTGCGGTAATAATGAAGAAAGGAGTGCCAGAGACACTCCTTTCCTGGTGGTGAGGACTTCTCCAAAGGTTAATGATACCTTATGTTGATAGTCCAATTCATATTATTGAGTTGTTCCACCTCATCGCCGGAACTGACCGACGGTTAGCATTTTAGGACTGTAATTCACAGTCCTTTTTTATAATTTTATTTTATTAATATATTCCCTCTTTAACTTGTCATTCTCGAACCAACTAAAAAGACCATAAATAAATCTCGATTCAACAGGATTTTCTAAAATTTTAAGCATTTTAATAACATTACCCTGTTTGTTTAATTGCGAAAGTTGACCTGAGAATGAATTATATTTAACATTTTTATCAGTTTGTTTATTATAAATATTATATAGCTGTTTTGCTGTACGTGGAATTCCATCTCTTAAAATATCTTTAATTACTTCTTTAAATGTACTAGATTTCATTTGTTTTTTAGCTCCAGACAACTCGCTAATGGTTTCACTATCTTGTTTATTATTAATTTGATTATCTAAATCATCTGCACCCAATACAGAAGCATATTTATTTGCAGCTTTATCAAGTTCATCAGCCAATCCTCTATGTTCTGCTGCTTTCTCTCTAAGGAGTCTTATAATGTCTTTATCAGTTTTCATTTTTAAAAAATTTTTTTCAAAGATAATATAATTATTAAGATGATGCAAGAGGTTAACACAAAAAAATAAGAAGTTCTTATTATTTTTTACAAAATTTACCTTATACGTATTGGCTATATGCTGATAATCATAATTTTACAATAAACAATCTACTATCAATAATTTATTAACACTAAATTGTTAACGTATCCCTTCTACTAATTCCGTCTTGAAATTCGATATGATTGGTATTAGCTTTGCCGCATGCAAAAAAACGAAGATACACCAATAAAAAATATAGGTTTAAAAAAGTTCCCGGAGCCCTGACCTAACCCTAAAATCTTAACTCTAAAAACGTTTTATACTGTATCCCTTCTACTAACCACGTCTTGAAATTCGGAATGATCGGTGTTAGCTTTGCCGCATGTAAAAAAAACGAAGATACACCAAAGACCAGATGTACGCTCTGATCCGTAAATGGGAGTCCAGCGGGCTTTCCCAGGAACAGTTTTTACGTCAGCATGGAACTGCCAGAAGTACTTTCGGCTACTGGCGTAAGAAATACCTCAATGAAAAAGGCAACAGCAAAAGTAAAGAGAATTTCATTCCTGTTAAAATTGCCAATACAGATTATACGGACAACCGTCAGGGAACAGTAGAACTGATATATCCCAATGGGATACGCCTGGTATGTTCACTAGGTATTGAGCTATCACGTTTAAAACCATTGATCGTTTTATAGTCATATGTTTACTCTATCTTCCAATCTGCGTTATCATTTGTACAATCAGCCCACCGATATGAGAAAGAGTTTTGATGGCTTGTCAGGTATTATCCGCAACGAACTGGATGGCAATCCATGCAGCGGGGATGTGTTTATCTTTATTAACCGCTTACGTAATAAGATCAAGCTCCTGCACTGGTGTAATCGGTAAATAACAATGTACATTTTTTAGAAAATAAGGAGGTTTGTGGATAAAGATCTGGATTAAATCCGGGAAATATTAAAAAGACCCGATTTAAGCAAATAAACAAATAAAAGGAATTGTAAGCCATTTGTTTCGGAGATTTTAATGCCAATGTTCTAAAGTGCAAACAGATAAGGATCAAAAAGATCTGTGTTAGGTAAACGCCACTAAGATACTAAGATTCACTAAGCAAATAGGACATGGCCCGTAGCTCGTGAATCACAGTACGGCATCATGTAAGGAATGTATGGATTAGAGTATTGACAATACTTCATCATTCGACATTGGATATTCGTTATTCGACATTCTTGTAAAATGTCTATATTCTTATTCTATACCACATTCCAATTACCTTTCTTAATCAAATAATTTATTCCATAATTTCTCCATTCATTTTCAAAAACTAAAATGGGTTTATAATTTTTATCTTTGAACCTTTCCAGGAAATTATAAATACTTTTAAATGGTAAATCGCTTGGTTTATTTGGATCCTCTTTTAATTCTTCAATAAAATCCCAGAAATTGTTCCAACCATCAAATGTCATCTTAGTAAATGGTTCAATAGTAAATCTTGGCTCGAAATTCCTATATATCGGTGTCATATAAGGCCTAATTAATGATTCAATGTATTCCCAAGGGTGATCTGAAATATAACGTCTCATTATTAAATGTGATTCTTTCTGTAAAATTACCTCGTCCTTTTCATTTACCTTTTCCCGACATAAATAATACAGATTATAACACTTTTGGAGATCAGAAAGGTTCTGATCCACAAATTTTTGTAATCTTGAAAGGCAAATTTTCTTTAATTCCTTTTCTGTAATTGGAAATTCATAACTAGGATCATTCTTAAATAACTTATACAGCGTATAGTAAAAATCATATTTAGTTCCTAATTCTATGTTTAGAAATAAGTCCCTGACAAAATCGATTACTTGGGAATTAGTAAAATCCTGTTTAATAAATGTTTTCTGGATAAGATCGAGTATCTCCATATTGTAATATTTTTGATACTCATCTATTTCTATCATGGTTTGAATAACAACTTTAAAATCATCTATAGATTTAAATGTATCAATTGATCTTAAATATCTAATAGCTTGGTTCTTTTTAGAACCACCAGAAATAATTTCATTCTCGATGGTTGATTTAAATTTGATTAATTTATTCATTGCGTATTTTATCAAGTTCATTATATTTAACATATTCACTCGTTATAAGTGAAAAATACAACCCAAACCTATCGATATTCGTAATTGATCGAAGAATTATTTTATTGTCTCTCTTCTTAAATAGAAAGTTTAATGCATTTTCCAATAACTCTTTTTCTGGTTCTGGAATATCTAAATTTTGGATTAATTTGATATCTCCTTTTTTCAAATCATAATAATCTTCACCGGATTCAGATTTTATTTGTTCTATTATTTCTTTATTCATAATTCCCTTATAAACTTTGAAATACTTAAGCTTTATTAATTCTAAAACAAATAAATCAGAAATCTCAATTTCTCTTTCCTTCTCTTTTGGAATTATCAATATTGAATTTATAATTCTTTTTATATCTCTCATGTTTCTAATACATACTTCTAAAAAACTATAAGGAATTACTTCTATTAAGGATATGTCTTGCAGCATTTCAAAAGATTTTTGTGCATTAAATACTTTTTCAATTTCTGAAATATGATCTGGTGATCTTTCACGAATAATGCTTAATGTCTGATTAATAGTGGTAGTATAAGTTAACGGTTGTAGAACGATTTCGTGATCTATGAATTTTTCTAGGTATTTTTCTGCATTTAATTCCCCATTTCCCTTGATCTTATCACACAAGTTTTTTTTATCATATGCTATGATGTAAAAAGTATTAGGAAAATTGCAAATATTTCTGATCATTCTGAATACGTCAAATATTTCTTCTTTTGATAATCTGTCAAGATCATCAATAGAAATGATCAATTTCTTTTCAATTTTGATTATGAGATCCTCAATCTCTTTAAGTTGCTTTTCATATCCTTTATCCTGATAAACCAAATTAACAAAATAGCTCCATATATTGCTCGATTTATTGGTTAAGGAGTATATATATCTGTAAAACATATTGCTGCTATTATCACAATAAGGCTTAATTGCAGAATTTAATTTTAGCAAAAAGTCTGTTGTTAAATTAGTTGTTGTGCTGACTATAAGAGGTGAATACTTAATGAATATGGATTGTTTATTATCTAATTTTTTATTATTGACTTCTATGAGGTTAATCAAAGATGATTTACCAATTCCCCATTCACCATTTATTCCTATTGTAAATGACTTTTCACTTAAATCATATCCTAATATATTATTTGTTATAAATTTACTAATTTCTGAATAATTTAACCTATCTTCTTCAATTGATGAAATTGGATCATCAGTTTGTATTTTGCTCAATACATTTTTATTTACTTTTTTAATAAATAAATGTTTGTTAAAATAAAATAAAATTCTTTCAAATAAAATCAATATTAAACAAATTGAAAATGAATATGCCAAAATATCACTATATTTTATAAGTAGTCCAGATTCAATAAAATTGAACCTTAGATGTGTTCTAGCCCGAGTTTCCGGGTTATCAATTTTCGAGGGCATAATATACTCATGAATA
>CAZJYD010000080.1:0-10272 GCA_964550205.1 uncultured Bacteroidales bacterium | reverse complement strand
GAAGTCGCATTATTAAATGTGGGTTCTGAAATCTGAAATCCGGAATTTGAAACCATTTACTCCGAATAAACCTCTCCCTTAGCAGCTTTCATTGTATTCATCAAAAGAGCTGCAACAGTCATGCGGCCCACACCACCCGGTACTGGAGATATATAACTGCATTTTTTTGAAACCTCATCAAATTTAACATCTCCTACCAATTTATAACCTTTGTCGGTTTCGATTGATTCTATCCGGTGTATGCCTACATCAATAACTACTGCATCTTTTTTAACCATATCTTCCGTTACAAATTCAGGTTTGCCTATTGCTGCAATTAATATATCAGCTTCTCCTGCTATTGATTTAAGGTTTTTTGTCCTGCTATGGCATACGGTAACCGTTGCATTGCCCGGATATTTTTTTAGGCTCATTAAAATGCTTATTGGTCTTCCTACTATATTACTTCTGCCAAGCACAACACATTGTTTACCTTCTGTTTCGATATCATATCTTTCAAGCAGGGTAATTATCCCAAAAGGTGTTGCAGGAAGATAGGAAGGTAATCCTGCAATCATACGCCCGGTATTTACCGGATGAAATCCATCGACATCTTTTTTCGGATCTATCGCCTGAATTATTTTCTCCTCCGAAATACCCGAAGGTAAAGGAAGCTGAACTATAAAACCGTCTATTTCATTATCTTTATTCAGAAAATTCACAGTCTCCAGTAATTCTGCTTCGGTAATGGTATCTTTATGCTTATAAACAGATGAGATTATCCCAACTTCACGGCAGGCTTTCTCTTTGCTTCTAACATAGGTTTGGCTCGCCGGATCGTCACCTACAAGTACAGCAGCCAAATGTGGTGATTTACCTCTCTTTTCAATCAATTCCGCTACCTCTGCCTTGATCTCGTTTTTGATCTGGCCGGCAATTAATTTTCCATCAATTAATTTCATATTATTAATATTGATTAATGAATGTGTTGAAAAGAATACTTTCTTATATAGCCGTCAATAAAGCTATCTGCTCATACCCGGTGCGCCCTTCATATTCTTCATCATGCCCATCATATTTTTCATGCCTCCACCACTCATCATCTTCATCATTTTCCTGGTTTGAGAGAATTGTTTTATAAGCTGGTTTACTTCCTGTATATTGGTTCCGCTACCCCTGGCAATTCGTTTACGTCTGCTTCCATTCAGTATTTTCGGATCGTTTCTTTCTTCCGGGGTCATAGAATAAATAATAGCTTCAATACCTTTAAAAGCATCATCTTCTATATCGGCATTTTTTAACATTTTACCCATTCCGGGGATCATTCCTGCAAGATCCTTCACATTTCCCATCTTTTTTATCTGCCTGATCTGTTTAAGGAAATCATCAAAGTTGAATTGATCTTTAGCTATTTTGCGGTGTACTCTTTTAGCTTCTTCTTCATCGAACTGTTCCTGCGCCTTTTCAACCAAAGAAACAATATCACCCATACCCAATATCCTGTCGGCCATACGTGAGGGATAAAACACATCAATAGCATCTACCTTCTCACCAATACCAACAAACTTAATTGGTTTATCCACAACAGCTTTAATCGTCAGGGCAGCCCCGCCACGGGTATCACCATCGAGCTTGGTTAGTACAACACCTTCATAATCCAGTTTTTCGTTGAATGCCTTTGCAGTATTAACTGCATCCTGCCCTGTCATCGAATCAACAACAAATAATGTCTCCTGAGGTTTTATAGCATTTTTTATTGAGGAGATCTCATCCATCATTTGCTCATCTATAGCAAGCCGGCCTGCCGTATCAACAATCAGGGAATCCAAGCCATTGTCCCTGGCATATTTTACAGATTTCTTCGCAATTTTTACAGGATTTTTATTGTCTTCCTCTGTGTATACTTCAACCCCTATTTGTTCTCCTAAAACCTGTAACTGATTAATAGCAGCCGGACGGTATACGTCTCCCGCAACAAGTAAAGGATGTTTGCCTCTCTTATTCTTTAAATAGTAAGCAAGTTTCGCCGCGAAAGTGGTTTTACCAGAACCCTGTAACCCGGCTAGCAGAAAAATAGCAGGATTTCCTTTTTCATTAAGATCAGCCCTTTCACTTCCCATAAGTTTAGCCAGCTCGTCATGGACAATCTTAACCATTAACTGACCGGGTGAAACGGATGTCAATATTTTTTGCCCTAAGGCTATCTCTTTAACGTCCTTTGTAAAATCTTTAGCTATCTTAAAACTTACATCTGCATCCAGCAAGGCTCTTCTGACTTCCTTTAATGTTTCGGCAATATTAACCTCCGAAATATGGCCATGACCTTTTAGTATCTTAAATGATCTTTCCAGTTTTTCTGATAAACCTTCAAACATATATCCAAATTTTTATGCAAAGTTAATAAAAGCTTTTGTCATGCCACAGCCTACATGCGGTCAGGTACTTCAATACCTAATAATCCCATACCTGACTTTATTACCTGTCCTGTAAATTTGCTCATTAAAAGTCTGAAATTTACAAGTTGCTTATCAGATTCCCGCAAAACAGGTGTATCCTGATAAAAACCGTTAAAGTTCTTGCCCAATTCATAAATATAATTAGCAAGCTGTGCAGGACTGTATTCCATTGCAGCTTGTTGTATTATATTAGGATAACTATGTAATAATTTAACAATTTGTTTTTCCCGTTGGCTTATATTAATGTTATCATCTATTCTTTGTCTTATCTTTACTCCTTTTTCCCCGGCCTTTCTTAAAAGAGATTGTATCCTGGCATATGTATATTGTAAGAATGGACCCGTGTTTCCATCAAATTTTATAGATTCATCGGGATTAAAAAGCATATTTTTCTTTGGATCTACCTTAATAATAAAGTACTTTAATGCTCCCATCCCTATCAGTTCAAAAAGATCCTCAGCCTCCTTTTCTGTGAACTCCTCTATTTTGCCCAGTTCCCGGGCTGTTTCCCTGGCTGTAGTTTTCATTTCATCCATAAGGTCATCGGCATCAACGACCTTACCCTCACGTGATTTCATCTTACCATACGGCAATTCAACCATTCCGTATGAAATATGCGTTATGTCTTCTGCCCATGGTTTTCCAAGTTTCTTTAAAATAATCTTAAGTACATCAAAATGATAGTTTTGCTCATTGCCAACCACATATAATAATTCACCAGGGCTGAAATCGTCATACCTCAGCTGGGCAGTACCCAATTCCTGAGTAATATATACCGAGGTTCCGTCAGAACGTAGTAAAAGTTTTTCGTCCAATCCCTCATCAGTTAGATCTGCCCATACAGATCCATCCTTTCTTTTATTAAATATTCCTTTTATCAGTCCTTCTTTAACAATATCTCTGCCCAGTAAATATGTTTCCGATTCATAGTATACTTTATCAAAGTCTATGCCCATTCGCTTATAGGTCTTATCGAATCCTTTATATACCCAGCTATTCATCTTTTCCCATAAACTCCTGATATCTTCATCACCGGCTTCCCATTTTTTCAGCATCTCACGAGCCTCCCCGGATAACGATGATATTTTAACAGCTTCTTCTTCTGAATAGCCTTCAAGCATTTTTTGTTTTATCTCAAGCTTGTTTTGTTTCTCGAACTGCACATAATAATCACCTGCCAGCTTATCACCCTTCTTTTTTGCGATAGAGGGTGTTACTCCATCACCCCATTTTTTCCATGCAATCATGGATTTACAAATATGTATACCCCTGTCATTTATGAGATTAACTCTAACAACTTTTTTTCCACTTGTGTCCAAAATTTTTGCAATAGCATTTCCAAGAAGATTATTCCTTATATGACCCAGGTGCATTGGTTTATTGGTATTGGGAGAAGAAAACTCTATAACAACCGGTGATCCCTTCTTTTTAGGAATTCTTCCAAACATATTATTATTTACATTACTACAAATAAATCCATTCCAATAATTTTGATCAATAACGAGATTTAAAAAACCTTTAACCACCCTATAATCTGAAACTTCAACCAGACGCTCCTGAATTATAAGACCTACTTCTTCTCCAATTTGCTGAGGTGCCTTCCTGGCTATTTTTGCCAATGGAAAAACAACTATTGTTATATCTCCCTCAAATTCCTTAGGCGTACTTTGAAGTTGTATCTCTTCCTTTTTGATAACACTATGGTATAACTCTTTTACTATTTTTATTACTATTTCTTTAATGCGTTTTTCAATCATAAATTCATGTTTTGCAAAGGCAAATTTAATAGTTATAACTTCTAAAGATATCTTTTTTAATCTCAAAATAACAAGATTTCCAAATTTATTACTTCCTGATCAAACATAAAATATTAATTTTGCAAAAATTTTCGCAAAACCGGTTATTAATAAAAAATGGACGAATAATGAAAAAAAAAGTTATCATTATTGGTGCTGCGGGAAGAGATTTCCACAATTTCAACACATATTTCCGTGGAAATGAAAATTATGAGGTGGTAGCATTTACTGCTGCCCAGATTCCCGATATCGACGGAAGAAAATATCCTGCAGAGCTTGCAGGTAATATGTACCCGGACGGTATCCCAATTTACGCAGAAGAAGATTTACCGGCATTAATCAAGGATCTTGATGTTGATATGTGTGTTTTCTCATATAGTGATGTCACTTATCAACATGTAATGAGTATTGGCGCAATAGTTAATGCTGCAGGAGCAGATTTTATTCTCCTCGGACCAAAAGAAACCATGATCAAAAGTAATAAACCATTAATTGCTGTTGGTGCAGTCCGGACAGGTTGTGGTAAAAGCCAAACCTCAAGGGCAATTATTGAATTACTCTTGAGGGAAAAACTGAAGGTAGTGGCAATTCGCCATCCAATGCCTTACGGAAATCTTGTCGAACAAAAGGTTCAACGTTTTGCCTCACTTAAAGACCTTAAAAAGCATAAATGCACTATTGAGGAAATGGAAGAATACGAACCTCATATTGTGCGCGGAAATGTTATTTATTCAGGAGTTGACTACAAAGCTATCCTGGAAGCCGCAGAAAATGATCCTGATGGTTGCGATATTATTGTTTGGGATGGTGGCAATAATGATTTTCCTTTTTATGTACCCGACCTAAATTTTACTATAACTGATCCGCATCGCGCCGGGCATGAACTGTCATATTATCCGGGAGAGGTTACTCTGAGATTAGCCGATGTAGTGATAATTAATAAAATCGATAGTGCTGGTCCCAAAGGGATACAAAAGCTGAGAGAAAACATTGCCAAAGTAAATCCGGATGCTGCAGTAATTGATGCTGCTTCTCCAATAAGGGTTGACAATCCTGACATTATTAAAAACAAAAGAGTACTTGTTGTTGAAGACGGGCCGACACTTACTCACGGGGAAATGAAAATAGGTGCAGGTGTGGTTGCGGCCCAACGCTTTGGAGCAAAAGAATTGATCGACCCTCGTCCGTATGCTGTAGGAAAACTTGCGGAAACATTCAAAATATATCCTGAAATCGGCACTCTGTTACCTGCAATGGGTTATAATGAACAGCAACTTAAAGACCTTGAAAAAACTATAAATAATACAGATTGCGATTCTGTTGTAATTGGCACTCCCATCGACCTGAACAGGTTGATCAACATAAAAAAACCCAATACGAGAGTTTATTACGATCTTGATGAGATTGGATATCCTGACCTTGAAAAATTCATTTGCGATTTTCTGGTAAAACACAACCTGGTAAAAGAAAACGATTGCAAATGCTGCCATAATTAGATTGTTAATAAAATTTGAAAGCTTTTGGTTTTTTTATTTCAACTGAGCCAACATAATAATTACTTTTGGTAAACAAAAACTTATGAAAAACAAAAGCCTTGTTTCAATAAGTGATTATACAAAAGACGAGCGTCTTAAGATACTTGATCTTGCCGAGGAATTTGAAAAAAAACCGAAACAAAACATTTTAAAAGATTTCGTAGTAGCCACATTGTTTTTCGAACCTTCAACCAGAACAAGGTTAAGTTTTGAAAGCGCGGCTTCACAATTAGGCGCAAAGGTAGTTGGTTTTACCGATGCTTCTGATTCAAGTGTTAAAAAGGGTGAAACACTTAAAGATACCATACTAACGGTAAGTAATTATGCCGATATTATTGTAATGCGTCATCATATTGAAGGCAGCGCCCGTTATGCAAGCGAAATTGCGCCCATACCGGTTATCAACGCAGGTGATGGAGCCAATCAGCATCCTACACAAACATTGCTCGATATTTATTCGATAAGAAGAACTCAGAATACACTCGATAATTTGGAGATCGCTTTTGTAGGTGATCTTAAATACGGGAGAACAGTGCATTCTCTTGTTATTGCTTTATGCGATTATAATACCGCATTTCATCTGATTTCTCCCGAAGAATTAAAGATACCACGTTCCGTAGTACAACATATAGAAGACAAAAACCTCAATTACCGTGAATATAAAGAACTTGATCCTGCAATACCAAACGTTGATATTCTTTATATGACCCGAATACAAAAAGAGAGATTTTCAGATCCCATAGAATACGAAAGGGTTAAAAACACCTATAATCTCGAAAATAAAATGCTCGAAGATACCAAGGATAATTTGAAAGTTCTGCATCCCCTGCCAAGAATAAGCGAAATAAATGTTGACATAGATAGCAATCCAAAAGCATATTATTTTCAACAGGCTCTCAACGGAGTTTTTGTCAGAGAAGCATTGTTAACATCAATTTTAGGAGTTAAATAATCATGACAACCAATAAAACCAGAAAAGAACTTGTAGTATCAGCCATTGAGAACGGCACAGTAATAGATCATATACCAGCCCAAAATGTTTTTCAGGTAATTAAAATATTAGGACTTAATCATGTTGATTCACAGGTGCTTTTTGGCATTAATCTTGACAGCCAAAAATACGGGAAAAAAGGTATTATCAAAGTACAAAACAAATACTTTGAAAGAGAAGAAGTTAATAAAATTGCCCTTGTCGCACCCACCGCTACACTTATTGAAATAAAGAATTTTCAGGTTATTCATAAAATAAATGTTAAAATCCCTGAACAAATAATCAAGATCGCAAAATGTGTCAATCCTAATTGTATTACTAATCATGAAGATGTAATCACTAAATTTAAGGTTATTAAGGATAAAAACCAGGTGTTAAAACTGAAATGCCATTATTGCGAAAAATTTACCGATAAAGATAATATAGTTTTCAAGTAAATTTCGTTATATACCATATAACTAAATTAAAAGAGACAGCTTTTAACATTTGTGTTAACGAACTCTTTTATACAAAGAATAAGTTTTGAGTCATTATATTAATAAACTTATTGAGCAGGGAGAACATCAAAAACTCGATTTTAAATTTGAAATTACTGATTCACGCAAGATAGCCCGCTCCCTGGTTGCCTTTTCAAATACTGACGGCGGCAAACTTCTTATCGGGGTAAAAGATAATGGTACAATAGCCGGTATTCGCTCCGATGAAGAAATGCATATGGTAGAAACTGCAGCTCATATGTTTTGTAAACCTGAAGTTAAATTTGAAACCCGTGAATGGCAAATAGAAGGGAAAAACATATTGGAGGTTACCATACCCAAAAGAAAAACCAGTGAACCTTATTATTCCAAAAATAAAGAAGGTAAGTGGCGGGTTTATATCCGGGTTGATGATAAAAACTTGTTGGCAAACAGAACACTGCTCAGAGTTTGGAAAAGAAAAAATAAAAAAACCGGTGTTAGAATTAAATACACAGAAACCGAAAAATTGCTACTGGATTATTTATATAAACACATGTATATTACCTTGTCCAAATACAGCAAAATAGCAAAAATATCAAGGTATAGGGCAGAAACAATATTGGTAAATTTCATACTTCTTGATATTATCGATATTGTGTTTACAGAAAAGGCTGTTTATTACAAGCTTTCAGCAAATAATAATAACAATTAGAACTACAAGATTAAGAGTCTGCTGGTTAATAAAATTATTTCAAATAATTAGTTGAATACAATTTTTCACAAGGAATGAAAAAATAATTCGTAATATTTTGTTGTGGAAGGCCAGCATTTCTATTTTTGTGGTTTATTTCAAACATGAATAATGATCTCAGCAAATAAAATTACTAAATACTTTGGTAAGCTTAAAGCACTTGACAATGTAAGCCTTGAAATAAAAAAGGGCGAACTGTTTGGTTTGCTTGGGCCCAATGGTGCAGGTAAAACAACTATAATCAATATTTTAAGCACAGTACTCAATCCCGATGATGGTGAAGTTAAGATAAATGGGTTTGATCTTAAAAAACAACCTATAGAGGCAAGAAAATCACTCGGGGTTGTACCTCAGGAAATTGCACTATATGAAAATCTTTCAGCATACTATAACGTTTTGTTCTGGGGTAAATTATATGGTGTTCCTCTTGATAAATTAAAAAGTCGAACTAATGAACTTTTTGAAATAGCAGGTTTAAAAGACCGAATGTATCAAAAGATTGAGACATATTCCGGGGGCATGAAAAGGAGGATTAACCTTATTGCTGCATTAGTTCATTCACCCAGGATAGTATTTATGGATGAGCCAACCGTTGGAATTGATCCCCAAAGCAGAAATAACATATATGAAATTTTGCACAAGTTGCAAAATGAAGGCATTACAATTATTTATACAACACATTATATGGAAGAAGCCGAAAAGCTTTGTGAAAGAATTGGAATAATAGATCATGGTAAAATAATAGTTGAGGGAAACCTTAGTGAACTAAAAACTCTTGATGAAACTTCCGAATCTATTTTCTTTGAGTTTGATCAGATCAATTCACAACAAAGAGAAAAGCTTAGAAAATTATTCGGTGAAAAAACAATTATTGGTAATAACAATATAACTATAAGCACTCATAAGCTAAATCTTGATCTTCCACAGATAATAAAAAAGATTGATAAAATAGATATACATATTTCCAGTATTGACTTTCAAAAGAAAAGCCTGGAAACATTATTTCTGAATTTAACCGGTAGAAAACTTAGAGATTGACTAAAAGCATTAGAAATGTTTCATATAGCAGAAAAAGATCTTAAACAATTTTATACTGACAAAAAAGCTGTTTTACTCATTTTTATCCTGCCAATAATATTAATTTCATTATTTGTTATTGCATTTGGTGGTGCTTTCAGCGACAATAAACCCAGAACAACAAGATTACTGATAGTTGATCAGGATAGTACCAAAACCTCAAGCGAAACAATTAAAAACCTTGAAAGCGTTGAAGGATTAACAATTGAAAGGGATAAGTATAACACAGCAAAAGAAAAAATAAAATCGGGTAACAGGATTGGAGCACTTGTATTTCATCAAGGATACGCTGATTCTGTTGTCAAAGGAGGCAAAACACCTGTTGAACTATTTTATGATCAATCTCGCGAAATAGAAGTAGGATTCCTGCAACAAGCTTTGATACCATCACTCATTAAAAGTGTTGGGCAGAAATCTATTAAGCATAAGATATTACAAAACACCAGAAAGAAATACAATCTAAGTGAAGAATTCCTTGGAGAAATAGGTAAACAGATCGATTCATATTTCGAGGGGCAAAAAAACACCAGTGATAATTCTGTTGAACAGTATGGATTCAATCTAAAAAAAACCGGCATCATAAAAAAAGAAAAAGCAAGCTGGGGTCTTATCCAGGCTGTAGCCGGAGTAGCCGTAATGATGCTTCTATTCAATATTATTTCAGTAGGTAGCTCAGTACTTGAAGAAAAGGAGAACGGAACATTAAAGCGGTTATTAATAACGCCAATAAAGAGAAGCAGCATTCTTTATGAAAAACTTAACACTGCAATGGTTATTTCTATTTCGCAACTTATTGTGATGTTTATTTTCGCATGGCTTGTTTTTGGACTAAACATCTCTTTAGATATACCTTCACTAGTGGTTATGATTCTTACAACCGCCTTTGCTTGTTCTGGTTTTGGTTTGTTTCTTGCTGCCATAAGCAAAACCCGTAAACAAGTTGAAAGCACCTCGATTATTGTGATCTTAGTAATGTCTGCAATTGGAGGAAGTATGGTACCTTTATTTTTAATGCCCTCATTTATGCAAAAACTTGCTATGATATCTGTTAATTACTGGTCAATTAATGGATTTTATGATATTTTCTGGAGGGAGCTATCTTTTGGAAAGGTTGTAATAAATGCCCTTGTATTATTTGGAATCGGCCTGGTATTAACAATTATCTCATCATATTTATTCAAACGCAATATTTTAAGAATAGCATAGTCTGTTAAAATAATTCTATAACC
>CAZJYD010000079.1:0-10586 GCA_964550205.1 uncultured Bacteroidales bacterium | reverse complement strand
CATAGTCGGATCACAGAAGGTTGAATTTCCTTTCTGGGGACGGTTGTCATATCAATCAACAAAAGGAGAGGGGGATATGGAATTTATCATATATGAACCGGGTTACTGGCAGATAATACTGACTACACTGACCGGTGAATAGGTGAGGATTTCATTTCAATTTTTCTTTGTGGTTAATCCTAATATATTGAACCACAAAGTATCACAAAGTAATTTCTGCCTTTAAATCACCAGATTTTAACTTTTAAGACAGCCTCGAAATAATATTATATTGCCTCGCTTGAACTATATTAAGGGATCAAATTTCTTAATAGAATCTCCATTCCTTCCATTCGTCCGCAATATTGCTGCTGACCGCAACCTTTGGATCCTGTTCCTTTAGGTTGACCTTAAGGGATTTAATAGATACCTTTTGGGTAACATAATCGGCAAGTTCTCCATATGTTAAGTTTCCTTTACTATCCTTTAGTTTCTTGAGCAGATAAAAAGTAAACATTCCATGTTGTTCGTCCCTGAATGGCAATGCCGATTGCTGGCCGCTGCTGGCTGACAATACAAACATATTTCCTGAGATACTTTCTTCTTTTGGTGTAACTTTAACACCACGGGCAGCAATAAGGCTGGCGTCGCGGCCGCCACCACTGAAGCATGCATCAAGAAGCACTGTAACGCGTTTTGCAGAGGTATTACTGAACTTTTTGTATATGTCGTTAAGCTTAATCGCTGATATAAGATTATTTCCCGAAACATCAACAGGAATAAGATAGGGTTCATGGGTCACTTCATGAGGCAATCCATGACCGGCATAAAAGAAAATGATCTCGGAATCAGGACCTGATTTTGAGGCAAGCTTACTGATAAGCTCTATCTTTTGCTGCATCTCACCGGCAGTGGCATCCTCAAGTAAATACAGGTTTTCCTCCGGCACACCTAAAACATTCCTTGCATATTTACCGAATATTTTTGCGTCGTTTCTGGCAAATTCAACATTTGTTTCCGCACTGAGGCCACGTTGATATTTTGTATAATCTTCATTTCCAATGATCAAGGCGTAGCGATTGCGATATTTACGGTTGATTCTGGGAATATTTTTATCTACTTCCGAAGACAGGGATGCGATGGTTATTTCAGCTTCTTCTGTTTCAAGTCCACTGATGACTACCTGGTTGCGGGCACTTAGTTTTTGCTCCAAACCTACATTAAGTATAGTATCATGTGCATATCTTCCTATAGCTTCGCTTAAATAAACAGAAACAGGTATTTCATTATCTGTATAACGGCGTGTTGCTGTAAAGAGGAACTCCAGCTCTTTTGTTTCGCCCCTGCCCAGATTACCCAGATTGTAAAGGTTCTCCTCTCCTAAAAAGATACAATTCGGGTTTGAAAGCTGAAAACTGGTTTTTACATCCCGGGCTGAACCTTTACCTATGTTTTGAACTATGACTTTTAATTGTATGGGATAATTTAGTTTTATCTTTCCACCATCCTCAGTGCTGAATTCGGCATCTGCAACGATCACCTTGGGAGGTTCAAATTCTCTTGTCTCCAGTTTAAATCCGAGAGGAAAAGCATCAAATCCTCTTTCTTCAATAACTTCAATATTGAATTCAGCCATTCCGCTTTGCAATGCCATAGTGCCTTTTATAGGTATTTGAACTTCTCTCTTGGTATTTGGTTTGATATCTCCCAGTTCAACTTTGGGTTTAAACTCCAGTCCTTTTACAGGTGAGTTTGTTGTAGATACTTTTACACTTACATTTTCTGCAACACCGTTACCTATGTTTTCAACAAATACCATGATAGAACAATTCTCACCTGCTTCGATAAACTTATTGCCGTTCTCATCCTGAAAACTTTCTCCGGTAATGATCAAATCAGGTAATTTTGTCCCTATAGGTTTTCGTACTTCTTTATCCAGTACAATTTTTTTCTTTTCACTTTTGCCCGAAATAACATTCTGACCCAATGAAGGCAGATATAGTACAATGAGAAACAGAACAAATATTTGTGTTTTCATAATTGTTAATTATAGATTATTAAAACTTATATCTTAGTGTTAAAGCAGGTGTTTGTATATTTTGATTTCCTATTATATTAAAAGACATACTAAGCTTTTTACTGCTTGCTTTCTTTGCTGAAATACCTTGTATGCTTGTCCAGATAATATCTCCGACCCAAATAGCAGCACCGGTTATAAAAAGAATTTTAGATATCTGATCGTTACTCTCGGCCTTGCTGAAAAATTTATCCCTGTCATCTTTTGTAGCAGCTTCGCGGTAATCATCCATATTGCCGGCAGCCACCTGGTTAATTATAATTGATCCGGCCAATGAACCGTAGCTTACCACGCCCATTAACCAGTATGGTCCGCCTTTTTTAATATAACTGTTTCCCAGACCAGGCAGTAGCGCAGAATACAAAATAGCTTTACCAACACTGATATCTGATCTGGCCTGTTTTTCAGGTCTGGCATAAACTTCTATCTGCAATTCTTCGTCTCCGTAAAAATTATCCTGCATAATATCCCATACAATTTTTTTACCTGTTCCACCGGAAACATTTTTACCTATATCACCCGATACGGCAGTAGCGTTAACTGGTCCTTCCGAAGTTCTAACACTTATCCATACCGTAAAAAGATCACTTGGTTTTGACTTAAGAATATCATAATTTATGATGATGTTTTTGTCCTGAAGGTAAAAGTCAACATTACCTATTTCAGCAGTAGTTTGAGCATTGGATGTGATAGCTGTAAATCCGAATAATATAAAGAAAATTACTGTTATTATTGTTTTCATGGGTTATTTTTATTTATTGATTACTTAATATGTATGATGACAGGCTTTTTCCTTTCCTTGGTTTGGAATCATTTATTTTTCTTTTATATACTTTTGAATCAGAAGAAAGCACTACTTCTTTTTCGCTTTCATTTGTTAAATACACTTGCAGATTCCAGTTATAGTCGAGTGATGGGTATTCTTCCGACATGGAGAACCAGGTTTCTCCATCATCGAACGAGAGCAGGTCGCCAAATCCTGCCTCGGCAGGACCAGCATCAACACCCATGGGATAGACTCCTTCAGGCTGGTCATATATCCAGATACCGGCTTTTAGCTCAGTATTTCCACTGATATAATATGGTTCGCTAAGACTAACTGTATTCCATTCGCCTGTAATGATACCTCCTACGTTTATATCGAAAACAAGGTCATTTTCTGTACCTTCCCATAAAGTGATATCATACTGAACAGGATCGCCATTACGTGGGAAAAACTTGTATTTAGTTATCTTGTAGCCGCTGTATTCTGAAAGCAGTGAAACCGGAAAATAAATAGCGACATCAAATGATCCTCCTCCTGTAACGCCAACACCATCATGATTTGTTCCGTCATCGTAATGTAACCAAAAGGATTGACCTCCTGATTCTTGGGTTTCAAAGTCTTCCGTTTCGCTGTAATAATAATTATTATCTTCCTTAACAAATGCACGTATGTAATAAATAGTAGAAGGGGATAATCCGGTTATATTCTTACTAAATACTCCTAAAGAAGGAGAAGTTGTATTGTCAACAACCTGATCATTGATAGTTGGTTCTGCGTTGGTGCCGTAGCAGAAACCATAAGATGAAATATCACCGTTGCCAAGATCTATTACTTCACCTTTAGCAGTTGCATTGTTTGTCCCGATATCATCGATGCTTTGAATAACAGCTTTTGGTTCTCTTTCTAATGTGATTTTCTTACAATCTGGTAACAAAAGCATAAGTAACGGAATCATTAATAATAAATAACTTCTGTATTTTTTCATTTATTTGAAAATTAAAATTTTAACTAGTTTTAATTAAAAATATCTAAAGATAATATCCTTATTATTTTTCATATAATTGTACTCAAATACCTCCTATCAAAACTATTAAAAATTTTATTATTCAGGTTTAAAAAAGATTTAATTTTTTAATAACATAACCAAAAAAATAAACTGCTCTTTATTTATACATTCGCTTGCAATAAGCTGTTGTTTTTTCTTATATTTGATTAGTTAATAAAGTTAATCAATTAAAAAACCAGACTAATCAACTTATTATTAATTAATATTTATTTCCATGAATGTAGTAATGAATGTATTTCTGGCCAACCTCACCGTTAATGATGATTTTACGCAATCAGAAGAACTTCTTAAAAGAGAGATCAGTCGTATCTTCAACCGTTATGAAACTTCACAGGCAGCAAATCCTATTGATGAGGTTTTGTTTATTAATGAAGCATACAACGGCGCCAGTCCGGAAGATTATCTAAGTAACGTGAGGGATCTGTTTGAAAAAGAGATAAAAACACTTTCTGCAGATCCTGAACAGGATATAGCAAATGCACGTGCTATTGCGGTTGGTGGTGGAAATATAATACAATTGGACGATTCCATAAGTCCTTATTACCAGATAATCAGGCAGGCTATTTTGAATGGTGTTCCCTATATCGGCTGGAATGAAGGCAGTGCTGTATTTTCAGCGCTTCATATATTTAATCAACTTGCTTCAGATGGAGTCAGCCCGGTAAGATTTCATTTTTTCAATAATTACGATCTTAGTAATGAAAGCAATAATGACATCAGCAATCTGTTCACAAATAATTCATTTCTGGAGCAGGTAGTTGCACTACCTGATCAGGCTCCGGGTTCGGGAATAAGATTGGAAGATTCCAAAGCAGGACTGGCACGTGCACCTGGCATTCAACCCGGCGGAGGTAGCGGTATCAGAACACTGTATATTTATGAACAGGATGCCGGCGGCAATCTTATAGAAAGAGAATATCCTGACCCTGACAATCTGCCAATTATGTGATCAGATATCCTAAATTGGATTTAAAAATAAACCAAATGCATATCCTGATAAGAAATATTATTACTGCAGGATTCATTATTATTTGTCTTGTGCCGGATAATAAAGCCATCTCACAAACGCAGGATTCATCAGATAAATATTACCATCTTGCGGATTCACTCGTAAATGCAGGAAATTTCAGTAGAGCAGCAGAAATGTATCTTATTTGTGTTGATGCTGAAAAGAAACTACCAGACCCCAATCTTAAAAGGATCTCCGAATGTCTTAATAATATAGGTGTTTGTTATTACCTGAACCGTAAATACATACAAGCCATCAATAGTTATGAGGATGCCCTTGAAGTAGACCGGAAAATGAATAACAAAGAAAATATTGCAACACGTCTGAATAATATAGGACTGGTTTATAAAAAGCTTGGATATTACGATAAAGCCATTGATTATTATCTGGAAGCATTGAAGCTGGACGAGGAACAGAAAAATGATACAAATATCGCAATACAGCTTAATAACATCGGTATTATTTATGATCAGTGGGGTAAGTTTGATAAAGCTATAGAATACTATATCAGATCTTTAAGGATAAAGGAAAAACTGGCTAATAAAAAAGGTGTGGCCATAAGCCTGAATAATATCGGTATGGTCTATAATTCATGGGGAAAATATGAGCAGGCAATAAAAAACTTTGAGGAAGCACTGGTTATCATCAAAGAACTTAATGATACAGGTGAAAGGGCAACCTTGCTTAACAACCTGGGTCTTACATATTATGAGCTTGAAAAGTACGATACAGCTATAAATTATTACCAGCGTGCTCTTAAGATAGATAAAAGTCTTGGAAAAAAAGACCAGGTAGCAACACATTATAATAATATAGCATTGGTTTACTTAAAGAAAAGAAAATTTGTTGAAGCCGATCATTATCTCGACCTTGCTCTGGAAATATACAGGCAATTGAATTTAAAAGCTGATGAAGCTACGGTGCTTTCCAATAAGGCAAAAGTTCATAAAGAGCTTGGCAATAATACCGTAGCCCTGAAATATTTGTCAGAAAGTACGGCTATAACAGAAGAGTTGAATCTCCGGGAACAATCAAAAACAAATTATTTGAATTTCTCTGAAATATATAGAAAAACAGGCGATTACCTTCAGGCACTTCAGTATTATGAGAAATATAAAATTCTTGAGGATTCAATGTTTACCGAAGAGATGCATAACCAGATTGCCGATTTTGAAATTAAATATGAAACGGAGAAAAAAGATAAAGAGATCAAATTACTGAAACAGAATGAGATCATTCAGAATCTCGCCCTGAAGAAACAAAGAATAATGAGAAATTCTTTTGTAATCGGATTTTCGCTGGTTCTTATTCTGGCAATAGTTATCTTTTTCAGTCTGAGACAAAAAGTAAAGGATAACAGGATCATTGAAAAAGAAAAATCGAAATCGGATAAGCTTTTACTTAATATACTTCCCGAAAAAGTGGCATCTGAACTTAAGGAGAAGGGCAGAACCGTCCCGGAACATTTTGATAATGTTACGGTGTATTTTTCTGATTTTGTAGGATTTACAAAAATGGCGAAAAAGCTGGAGCCAAAGATCCTGATCAAAGAGCTGAACGAACTTTTTACTGCTTTTGATAATATCATTGAAAAAAACCAGTGCGAACGTATTAAAACCATCGGAGATGCTTACCTTGCCGTATGTGGGTTGCCAAAGGAAAATCCCGACCATGCGGTAAATATTGCCAGGTCTTCTGTAGAGATCATGGAATTCATTAACAACAGAAACCGGAATGCTGAAATCAAATGGAAGATAAGATCAGGATTGCATAGCGGTAGTGTTATCGCAGGAGTCGTCGGGGTGAAGAAATACATTTATGATGTTTTCGGTGATACCATCAATATAGCATCGAGAATGGAAAATTATTCCGAGCCTATGTGTATAAATGTTTCCGGGTCAACATATGATCTTACAAAGCAGGAATTCCCATACATAGACCGCGGAATCATTAATGTTAAAGGTATCGGGGAAATGCGAATGTATTATTTAGATACTGAATTGGCTTTTAGACAATTATAATTTTGTTTTCCATACTTTCAAGACAGCCTCAGAAAAAGAGGGGTAAAATAACTATGATTACAAATTTACTTTTGTCTTAACGCTACTGTGTCAGCAAGAATTACCGGATTATCCTTAGATTTTAATTCCCTGAGTTTTACTGCATAAAACTCATTTATTCTGTTATCAGGGGATTTAAATTCAACCGGTACATATAATTCTCCGTAGCCCCTGGCAAATTCCTGTGTGTTGATCCTTTCCACAAGCACAATTTGTTCCTTGCCAAGAAGCGATCTTCTGTATTTTATTTTATTATGGTTTGAAATATTTCTGATATAATTACTTCTTTCGTTTTTAACTTTTTCAGGTATTTGGTTTTTCATCGCTGCTGCTTTAGTACCATCGCGGATAGAATATTTGAACGTGTGTATATGACTGAAACCAACTTCCCTGGCAATATTAGCTGATTGTTGAAAATCTTTTTCCGTTTCATCGGGGAATCCTACAATAATATCCGTAGTAAAGTTGAATAAAGGATATTTGTTTTTTAATTTTTCAATGATTTTAAGATAATCATTAATACTGTAAAAGCGACGCATTTGTCTGAGTATCCTGTCCGACCCACTCTGAACACACAGGTGTAAATGCTTTGTGAGCTTAGGGTGGGAAAATAGTTCATACAGTATATCCCCGAAACCTTCCGGTTCTATTGATGATATCCTTACCCTGAAATTTCCGGATATATCCAGTATTTTGGCAATCAGATGCTCAAAGTCAGTTCCTTCGTAATTATACCTGCCGATATTAACACCGGTCAGAACAATTTCTTTAAATCCGAACTCCAGGACTTGTTCTATATTTGAGATAATGTTTTTTACAGGTCTGCTGGCTTCCCTTCCGCGCACCTTTGGAACGATGCAATAAATACAGAAGCGGTTACACCCATCCTGTATCTTTATCCAGCTACGGGTATGGTATGTTTTTCCGGCAGGCTCAAATCCGAATATATCCGGTAGAAGTTTATTCGTTTCTGCTTTCTTCTCTTTTACATGAGAATTAACAATATGGAATAGAGATGTTTTATGGGCATTATCAATTAAATAATCAACCTGCTGAAATTGACCAGGACTGTCTTTATAATTATCAGCCATGCAGCCGGTTACAACAACCAATGGATTTTCCCCCTTTTTCAGGGCTTTATGAATTTCCTGTTTTGATTTTTGGTCTGCCTGATTGGTAACTGTGCAGGTGTTGATCACATATATATCTGCCGGCTCATTAAAATAGACTACTTCATAATTATTCCTGTTGAATTGTGAAGCAATGGCATCGGTTTCATATTGATTTAATCGGCAGCCCAGAGTCCGGAATGCAATTTTTTTATTTTTCATTATGAAACGGAGTGTTCTTTTATTGTAAAAAGTTTTCCTTCAATTGAGTAGGGAGTAGCCGAAGTGATAATGACATCCTTAAAATTTCCTATCAGGGATTCATTATCAGAAGCGAAGCGTATAACTATCCTGCCTTCGGTATATCCACTGAGGTAACCTTTCTTTCTGTCTTTTCCTGTTACCAGTACCCTGAGCTTTTTACCCAATAACTTTTCGTTTTGGGCAAGTGCGTGCTTTTGGAGCTCTTCTGTGAGCCTGTGGTATCTTTGTTTTTTTACCCTATAAGGAATACCGTCTTTCCACTTAGAGCTTTTTGCCCCCGGGCGAGGAGAATATTGTGCAATGTATGCCATATTGAATTTAAACTCTTTCATTGCTTTAATTGTACTATCAAATTGTTTCTCCGTTTCACCGGGGAAACCGACAATGATGTCTGTAAAAACTGTTGCATCCGGAATTGTATTCCTAATTTTGTTCATGATACTGCGGTAATCATCTAAAGAGTATTTTCTGTTCATCCTGGCAAGCAACTCGTCATCACCTGATTGCAGGGGCAAATGTATCTGTTTACCTATGCAATCAAATTCGGCTATGGTATCTATCACTTCATCGGTCATATCATGGGGATGAGGAGAAGTAAAATATATCCAAAATTCCCTGCCTGATGCATTACCATATTCCCCCATTTTTTGTAATAGTTGCGGGAAATATATTTCCCTGCCTTTCTTATCATAACCGTAGGAATTAACATTCTGCCCAAGCAGGGTTATTGATTTGTAGCCTTTATTGACCAGCGATCTGAATTCCTTCATTATTTCACCTGATGGCCTGGAAAATTCCCTGCCACGGGTATATGGTACGGCACAGAAAGTGCAGAATTTGTCGCATCCGTTTTGTATGGGTATATATGCTTCGAATGATGATTCATATGATGGTGGTATGTTCCAGAATTTTTTTATATGCCTGTTCATCTCTTCCAGATCCTGAGTATTGGTGGCAGAAGCAGGTGTGACAATCCCGTATTGTTTAATCATTTCGGGGAACCGATTAAGTTCACTCATTGGAAAAATGATGTCGAAAAGCCTGAGGAATTTTTCTCTGTCGGCCGGCAAAACACATCCGGTGAGGAAAGTAATGATACTTTTATTGTTTTTCCATCTGTTCCATTTTTGGATTTTTGAGAAAACTTTATCAATAGCTTTCTGCCTGACAGAACATGCCAGAATGCCCAACAGATCGGCATTCTTTTCATTACCGGTTTGTTGATAACCGGCTTCGTTCATTATGGTTAATACCCTCTCACTGTCGGAAATGTTCATCTGACATCCCAGAGTAATAATATGATATTTTAAAGGGTGACTTGTCATTTGTTGTTTTTCAAATGCAAAGATACTTATAATGCAATCATTTAAAGTGTTTTAACTGTCAATGTTCGAAACACTGTATAATTGCCATGTGTCGAGGTTTAATGCTGCAAGGTTTGCCAGTCCGGGATATTGTTTGTAAACGCAACCTGCATCCAGGTTTATTGTTTTTGCTTTTTTATTTTGAATACGTGATCTTATTTCTTCCAGCGTAACGGCTGAATGCCCGTGAACAATTATTTTATTATTTACTTTTGAACCATCATAGTTTTCATCTCTTGTCCATACCATCATATATTTATCCGTAAAAGGATCCTTGATATTAAAATTAAAACCGGCATGCACAAAAATAAATTTGCGTTCCGAATCATGGTAGAATTTGCAGGATTTAAGAAATTTGATGTATTTAGCCGGAATTTTGTTATAACTGAATGGGCCCAGCTTATAATAATCATCTATACCAAAATTGACCAGGGTAGTGTTTCCGCCATTATACATCCAGTTTGAATATTGATCGTAATCTATTCCCGAATCAAGCAGCATTACCTCATGGTTTCCTAATAATGTAACGATCTTATAGTTTTTTTCTTTTAAAGCCATTAAATAATCCAGCACTTTTTTTGATTCGGGTCCGCGGTCGATATAATCGCCGAGGAAATATACCTTATCGGATTTTGAAATTTTCAGTTCTTCCTCTATAAGCTTCTTCATTGTATAAAAGCACCCGTGTATGTCTCCGATTGCAAATCGTGCCATAAAAAAATTATTAATAAAATGTAAAGTAACAAAGAATTAATAAGTTATTAACAAATAGTTATCCTTTAATCCGGTGAATTTATTAACAGTGAGCTGGTACTCGTTTGTAGCGAATGCCTGTGATAATGTTCATTTTTTTCAGTCGATAAAAAAACGAACCAAAAAAATGTAGTAGCTA
>CAZJYD010000078.1:0-11687 GCA_964550205.1 uncultured Bacteroidales bacterium | reverse complement strand
CCCTCCTCACATTTTTCACTATCGTGAAGAATGATCGTAAGGATGACAGATAGTATTAATATTATTTATATTTTATTCTAAAAACCAAATCGACAATAAATGATCCTATCAGTCCACAAATTATCACGATAATCCATATTAGCTCCAGAATGGAATTATTCTGTCTGTTTAATAGACTAAGAATTACCCCTATAATAATAAGAATAAGAAAGATCCGTCCGGATAAAATGCGTTTTTTTCTTCTTCGTACTTTTTTTAACCAATTAATATAATTTTTATTTGATGGGAATTTGTTTAACAGATATTTGAAATCGTTTTCAGCTAAATTCAGTTTATCTTTCCTGTATCTATTTATTGCGCGGGAAACAATTAATTCCACATACATATTTTCCTGAAATAAATCTTTCCCTTTATATTCATTATTGTTTTCGAATAATGAAATTGCTTTGTTAAGGTATTTCAAAGACTTTGAGAATCTGTTAACCTGAAAAAGCATTAATCCATAATCAGAAATCAGTCTGGTAAACCTGAAATATTCAACAGGATCATCTGTTTTGAAGTCATTTAATAAGGTTTGATGCTTTTCACATTCCTGAATAAAAACTTTGGGATTCTTTGTTGATTCATCCCCATAAATTTTTTGATATAAACTTTCTAATTGATCAATCATATTTGTTTATGCAGCTTATCGGTCCCCGTGTATTGTAACGTTTGGCGCTTCACGGCATTTAACTTTAATTTACTAAAAAACTTCGTGAATATATTCAAGCGAAAACCTTTGCATGATTTGACAAATGCACTATACACGATATTGGTTTGCGTTTTTCCTTAAATTTCTTATTTTATTGAAGATTTCAATTTTACTTAATCGTTCTTCCTCAATATCAAAATCATCCTGAAGTCCAAGCCAAAACTTAGGAGAATTCCCAAAATATGAACTGAGTCTTAATGCAGTGTCTGCAGTAATTCTTCTGTTCCCTTTTATGATCTGCGATATTCTCGTTTGGGGGATATCAATATCCTTTGAAAGTTTATAATCAGATATTTGCATTGGTTTTAAAAACTCTTCCAAAAGTATTTCTCCAGGATGTATGTTTTCTAATCTTTCCATTTCATATTTATTTATTATAATCCGATATAGTTACTCGATGTGAATTATTGTTTTTCCAAATAAATATTATTTTCCACTGCTCATTTATTCTGATACTATAATATTCATTGAGTTTTCCAGTCAACTTCTAAAGTCTGTTTGAAAGAGGGATTTTTAAATCTAACAAATTCTGTGAGTTATTTAACCCGAATAATTCATAAACCTAAAAGGTGAAACTCTGAATTATCCTGACGACAAAGAAAAGCTAACAATTTGATTCACTTCTTTTTCAAATTGCAAGCTTTTCTAAGTCGGGGTTAACCTGCATTATTTGAGTACATTAAGCTATTTTATGAATAATGCAGGTTAACATCATTAATTTCCTTCTTCCAATTTTCTGAATTTCAATTGGAATTTTTTTAACTCGTTTACCATTCCAAATGTTTTGAGTTTCTTTTGATCCAAATGAAATTATCATAATTTCTTAATGTGTTACTAACGCCAAAGATAAGTATTTCTTTTTTCTTACATCACATGGAAAGCTGATCGACAGCCGGGATGGTTATTATAAATTCCACAAAGACTGGTTTGAGGAAGATAGCTGGAAAATGCCTGTGGAGCTGGTTTCAATGAACGAAGGCAAGGAATATGGCTATACCAATGCCATTTATCATTTTAAAGCCAATCTTGAAGACAGACGTACATATAATCTCGATTCATATTTTACCCTGATTTTCCATAAGGAGGACGGAATATGGAAAGTAATTGGTGATGTATGCACACCAATAAACAGATACTATTCATCGGATACAACGGATGTAAGTTATTCGGCTAAGCAGGATTATTTATTTGATATTATGAATAACCGTAGGACTGTCAGGAAATACAAAAACACTCCTGTGCCCAAAGAGCATATAGTAAAGATACTGGATGCAGCGCGTATGTGTCCGACAGCGGGCAACCAGCAACCATGGAAGTTTTTGGTTGTAAGGGACAGAGAAAAACTTGACCTGCTTGAAAAAGAAGCAAGCGGTTGGTTTATCGATCAATATCAGAAAAACAACAAAGTAGATCCAAAAAAGCTTAATGAGATCAGATCCTATATAAGCACATCAATATCAAATGCTTTGTCGGCGCCGGTTTATGTTGCGGTATTGGTTGATAGGAATGCTAAATACAGTGACTATATTGTTCATGACGGAGCGCTTGCCGCCGGATATTTGATGATAGCTGCCAGATCACTTGGTTATGGAACCGGTTATTTTATATCCTTTTTCCCGGAAGATATGATGAAAGAATTTTTTGATATCCCTGATAATTATCAATTAATTTGTTTCACCCCGATAGGAGTGCCCGAAGAATGGCCGGAAACACCTGAAAAGAAAGATCTGGATGATATCATTGTCTGGGAGAATTTTTAGTTTTTATTAATCATATAAAATACTCCTCTTTCAAGCTTTTTTGATTCGATTTTATTTTCGTTTTCCAGTACGCCAAGGTATTTGTTGATTTCATTAACATGCATCCCAAGTGTCTTTGCCATATCTTCTATTGTACAGGGGCGCCTGGATATTGTTTCAAGGATAGCTGTTTCGGTGTCTTTACGGTATGATATGATATCTTTGCGTTCGGGAGCGGAGGCTATTATTTCAACATTGTCGAGTTGCCAGTATTCAATGATTTTCTGTAATCCGGATTTAGTCATTGGTTTTAGGTCTTCAACAGTACCGGGTCTATCCAGGGTATTTAACTGTACAAGGTCCGGTTTTATTCTGAGTATTGCCTGTTTAAGTGCATCCAGGTTTCTGGTATCATCATTATAACCGGGCAGAATAAAAACCTCAAGCCATATTTTCCCTTTGAATTCTTTCCTGAAATCCACAAGCCCGTTTATGATTTTATCCGTTTTTAATTCATGGTAAGGTCTGTTTATTTTTTGAAAAGTATCATCCAGCGCTGAATCCAGTGATGGTAGTATAACATCGGCTTTCATTAGTTCTTTTCTGACACCTGCATCATTTAACAAAGTACCATTGGTTAAAACAGCCACGGGAATATCAGGCTTTCCGCTTTTGATAAAATCCAGGACTTCGCCCAGACCGGAATTAAGTGTAGGCTCACCTGCACCCGAAAATGTTATATAATCGGGATCAGGGTTGTTTTTAAAAAAGTGATCCAGCTCTTTGAGCACCTTATCAACAGGCACATATTCCATTCTCTCATTGGTGAGCTTTGTGGTTTTACCACATTCGCAATAAACACAATTCAGTGAACATACTTTGTGAGGTACAAGGTCTACACCAAGCGATATACCCAATCTTCGGGAGGGCACTGGTCCAAAAAGAAATTTATACATGATAGCTCTTTATTATATATTAAAAATCAAAATTACAAATAAACCGTTACCATTATTTAGTTCTATCGATAAAGTGTTGAAGGAGAAATCTCCTTACCAGGTAATCTATAGACAGACACTATTTAGTATAAATCATTACTCCGAAAAGTCAATGTTGTTTCTTTTGAATAATGTAGTATCTTGATTTGAACTCAGAAGGATTTTTATCAAAGTATGCTACCTCATCCTGCAAGGCAGATAATACTTTGCTTTTCCCATGAACAGATGGGTTACTATTTTTTAATTGAATAATGGATTCTTTAAGACAATTGATATATTTACCTTCCCAGTCATACTGACTGATAATGATCTCTTTTAATAATTCACACTTATGTTTCTTGAAGAGTTTAATCTTATTTTCCCTGTTTGAAAACTCATCATGAATTAAAAAATAACCACCTGATCTTAAAAAAGGAATAGTATGCCCGAAGGCTTTTTTAAAACCGGTTATATTGAATATCCCCTCTGCAAGAATTATATCAAAATAAGCTTCCGGGAATGTTGTTTCAAGGATGGATTTATTTATTACTTCTATACTTTCCTGAAGTTTATGCTCATGTATTTTTTCTTTGAAATAATCAATCGATTCTTTGTCGGTGTCAACGCAGGTAATATTGCAGTCGATAAGTTGTGCAATTAAAAGTGCAGGAACTCCGGTACCACATCCTAAATCAAGTATACAGGGATTATTCATGTCAGGAAGATATTCAAAAGCATCTATTGTGTAAATATTGAGATTTGCCCTGCAACGATCACGAATTTCGTATAGTACAGCATTTTTCATAATTGTATAAAAACAAGATATTAAATTTTGTTAATTTTGATTTTTGCCTGACAATAATATAATCTCAGGTTTTATCATTATATATTGTAAAAGCTAAAATATTAATTATAATGACATCACTTAAAATAAAAAATGTTTTCTTTTCTATTCTTGCAGCTTTAATATTTATCACTTATTCCTGCAATATTGGAGAAAAAGAAGAGGATAAAGAGAAGGAGGTAAAAGCCAAAGCTGATAAACCGCAAATCAATATTCCTGATTTCAATCAGGATTCTGCTTATTATTTTGTGAAGAAACAAGTGGAGTTCGGACCCAGAACACCAGGTTCACAGGCACATAAAAAATGCGCAGCATATTTGGAAAAAACACTCAAACGTTTTTCTGCGCTTGTAACTGTTCAGAAATTCAAAGCGAGGGTTTTTAATAAGGAAGTATATAATGGAAAGAACATTATCGCGTCATTCAACCCTGGGCATAATAATCGTATTTTACTTTGTGCTCATTGGGATTCCCGTCCTATTGCAGATCACGATCCTGATCCTGAAAAAAGAGATCAGCCTATTGACGGAGCCAATGATGGAGCCAGCGGCACTGGTGTATTGCTTGAAGTAGCCAGGCAATTGCATATTAACCCACACGGGATCGGTGTTGATATAATACTTTTCGATCTTGAAGATTACGGGCCGCCGGAAGGATCTCAGACAAAAGAAGAAGACTACTGGGCTCTTGGATCACAATACTGGTCTAAAACACCGCATGAATTTGGTTACGATGCCAGATTTGGCATATTACTGGATATGGTTGGCGCTTCCAATGCTACTTTTTATAAAGAAGGAATTTCTTACTATTATGCAAAATATATAGTCGATAAGATATGGAGTATAGCCCATGAAATAAGATATGACAATTATTTTATAAATAAGGAATCCAGTGCAGTCCTGGATGATCATTATTATATTAATGAGCTCATAAATATTCCGACTGTTGATATAATTCATCAGAACCCTTCAACCTCTAAGGGCTTTTTTAAATATTGGCATACTACCGATGATACTCTCGAGAAAATAGATCCTGCTACATTGAAAGTTGTCGGGCAGCTTGTACTTACTGTCATTTACCGGGAACAGGAAACTTAAATAAATTTTATAACAACTGGGTTGCCAAATTAGCGAGCTCGGATCTTTCTCCTTTTTCGAGCCTTATATGAGCATATATATCACGGTGTTTGATTTTATCAATAAGATAAGAAAGTCCGTTACTTTGAGAATCAAGATAAGGTGTGTCTATCTGATAAATATCTCCTGTAAAAATGATCTTTGTATCTTCTCCTGCTCTGGTGATTATGGTTTTGACTTCATGAGGTGTAAGGTTTTGAGCTTCATCAACAATAAAGATCACCTTAGAAATGCTTCTGCCCCTGATATATGCAAGGGGGGTAATGAGTAATTTCTCATTCTCTAATGCCTCATTTATTTGCTTGTATTCTTTTTCCTTTTCACCATATTGATTTTGGATAAACTTTAAATTATCCCATAAAGGTTCCATGTAAGGATTTAGTTTTGTTTTTATATCTCCGGGCAGATAACCTATATCTTTATTGCTGAGGGGAACAATAGGCCGTGCAAGGTATATCTGTTTAAAGCTTCTGCGCAGCTCCAGGGCTCCTGCCAGGGCAAGTAATGTTTTACCTGTTCCTGCTATGCCTTGCATTGTGACCAGTTTTACTTTGGGATTAGTTATAGCATGAAGGGCAAAAACTTGCTCGGCATTACGGGGTGTGATCCTGAAAGCAGATCTTTTCTCAAGCCTTTCAATCAATCCGTTAATTGGATTATAAAATGCCAGAGCAGAGGCCTTGGGGCTTTTAATAATATAGTAATGGTTGGGTATAGGTTTGCCTTCATTTATTTCTTCGAATTCACAAAACCCTCTCTTATAAAGTTTATTGATAACGTCGGTGTTAACATCAGAAAATACTGATTTACCGGAATACAAAGATTCTACATCTTTAATTTTGCCTGTTTCAAAATCCTCAGCGGGTATGTTAAGAGATTTGGCCTTTAACCGCAAATTAATATCCTTGGTGACCAGAATTACTTTCTTGTTTTTATTTTGTTCTTTGAGAGCAATGGCAGCATTGAGTATACGGTGATCTGGTTTATCGTCGCCGAACAATTTCCTGGCATCTTTCTCACTGTTTTCATTCATTATAACCTTGAACTTTCCTTTACCTTCTCCATTAATAGGGATCCAGTTCTGTAATGTGAATTTTCCGGATAATTTATCCATTATGCGTATGAATTCTCGTGCTTCGAAATTCTTTATATCATTACCCTTTTTAAAAGCATCCAATTCTTCTAATACGGTTATTGGTATTGCAACATCATTGTCTTCGAAACTGTTGATCGCATTATGGTTGTATAGTATTACAGAAGTATCCAATACGAATATTTTGTTTTGCTTTTTAGGCATAGCAAGAAATATTTTTAAACTTTAAAAATAACTATAAAATACCTGGCTTATTCCACCATTTGAAAAATCTTATTTACATAAGTTATTAACAATATAGGGTCTTCATATTAGTATTATTATATTGATTAATTTTATAAATTAAAATATCGATAATATGGCTGAAGAGAAAAGACTTTACTTGCTGGATGCAATGGCGCTTATATACAGGGCTTATTTTGCGTTGAGTAAAAATCCAAGAATAAATTCAAAGGGAATGAATACATCTGCTGTATTTGGATTTGCTAATTCTTTGTATGATATATTAAAAAACGAAAAACCTACCCATATTGGAGTCGCTTTCGATACCATTGCACCAACAGTGAGGCATGAGGAATATGAAGATTATAAAGCTACAAGGGAAGATATGCCTGAAGACATATCTGCCTCCATACCACATATAAAAGAACTGATAGAGGCTTTTAATATACCGCTGTTGTATGTTGATGGTTACGAAGCAGATGATATTATTGGAACGTTATCTAAAAAAGCCAGAGAGAAAGATTTCATAACTTATATGGTTACTCCTGACAAAGATTTCGGACAGCTTGTTTCGGACAAGACAATTATGTACAAGCCCGCAAGAGCCGGAAATAAAGCCCAGAAGCTAAGAGTTAATGATATATGTGAAAAATACGGAATAAAAAAACCGGAGCAGCTTGTTGAAATTTTAGGTTTGTGGGGAGATAAATCGGATAATATTCCGGGAGTACCCGGTGTTGGAGAAAAAACAGCGATAAAGCTTATTCAGGAATTCGGAAGTATTGAAAACCTGTTAAATAATACAAATAAGCTAAAAGGCAAGCTCAGAGAGAGAATTGAAGAAAATGCTGAGCAGGCAAAACTCTCCCGTGATCTGGCTACCATTATCACTAATGTGCCTGTTGAATTGGATGAGGACCTTTTAAAGATACATGATCCTGATAAAAAGGCCCTTAAAAGAATATTCGATGAGCTGGAGTTCCGTGCATTCGCGAAAAGAGTTTTTACGGATATTTCAGTAAAGGAAAAAGGCAAAGCACAAGCTGTTCAGGGAGATCTGTTTTATGATGCCCGTGAAGAATTAAAGAAAGAAACCGGTATTGGTAAAAAGACTTTGGAAGATGTTGAGGTTTCATATGACCTGGTAGATGATAAAAATAAAAGAGAACAATTATTGTCTGAACTGAAACAATCAAAAGCATTTTGCTTTGACACTGAAACAACCAGTCTTGATCCCAATCAGTCGGACTTAGTTGGCATTTCTTTCTCAATTTTACCAAAGGAAGCATATTTCCTTTTATTACCTGAAGATCATAATGAAGCTGAAGAAATAATTAAGGTGTTTAAACCCGTATTTGAAGATGAAAAAATTGAAAAGATAGGACAAAACCTTAAATTCGATATATCTGTGATGAAATGGTATGATATAGAGGTTAAAGGAAAACTGTTCGATACTATGATTGCGCATTATCTTCTTGAACCCGATCTTAGACATAGTATGAATTATCTTGCTGAGGTATACCTGAATTATAAACCCGTTTCGATAGAATCTCTAATAGGTAAAAAAGGCAAAAAACAACTAAGCATAAGAACAGTTGAAATTGAAAAACTAAAGGATTATGCTTGTGAGGATGCTGATATTACTCTGCAATTAAAAGATTATTTAGAGCCTAAACTAAAGGAATCAAATGCTGAAAAACTATTCAACGATATTGAAATTCCACTTATGAATGTTCTGGCTTCTATGGAAGCTGAGGGTGTTAATATTGATATTAATACTTTAAAAAGATTCTCCGGCGAATTAGAGGTTGAGATAAAGGAAGTTGAGAAAGAGATACATTCGATGGCCGGGGTACCATTTAATATTGGTTCACCTAAACAATTAGGGGAGGTTCTTTTTAAAAAGCTTAAGATCGTTGATAAGCCAAAGCTTACCAAGACAAAACAATTTTCAACAAGTGAAGATGTTCTTCAAAAGCTGGTTAATAAACATCCGATAGTAGAAAAGATACTTGATTACAGGTCGCTTACAAAACTTAAGTCTACTTATGTTGACGCATTGCCAGCATTGGTCAATGAAAGGGATAAAAGGATACATACATCATATATGCAAACAGTTGCAGCAACGGGCAGGCTAAGCTCTCAAAATCCCAATCTTCAGAATATTCCCATTCGGACAGAGAAAGGAAGAGAAATCCGTAAAGCTTTTGTTCCGAGAAATGATCAATATATTTTACTGGCGGCTGATTATTCACAAATAGAATTGCGCATTATTGCTGAATTAAGTGAAGATAAAGGAATGTTGGATGCTTTCAGGGATGGCCTGGATATTCATGCAGCTACAGCTTCGAAGGTTTACGATGTTCCTCTTGATCGGGTAAGTAAGGAAATGCGCCGAAATGCAAAAACAGTGAACTTTGGAATAGTATACGGTGTTTCTGCTTTCGGATTAAGTGAAAGATTGAATATACCCAGAAAAGAAGCTAAAGAAATTATTGATGCTTACTTTGGGAAATATCCCGGAGTTAAAAAATATATGGAAGAATCAATTGCCTTTGCACGTGAACATGGCTATGTGCAGACAATGATGGGCAGAAGAAGATACCTGCCGGATATTAATTCATCAAATTCCGTTGTTAGGGGATTTGCGGAAAGAAATGCCATTAATGCCCCTATTCAGGGAAGTTCGGCAGATATGATCAAAATTGCTATGATCAGAATATTTAATGAATTGAACAAAAGAAATCTAAAAACAAAAATGACACTACAGGTGCATGATGAGCTTGTTTTTGATGCATATAAAAAGGAAGTGGAAGAAATAAAGCCGATGATCGAAGATAAAATGAAAAACGCCATTAATATGAAGGTGCCAGTGGTAGTTGATGTCAATACCGGACAAAACTGGTTGTTAGCTCATTAAACAGAATGTTTAGTGTGCAGATTATTTAATAATTTAAATTCTTGTACTTTTGTTGTTATTTTAATAATACACATTAATTAATTAACAATTTTTTATTGGAAATGGGATGTTTAACTGATGCAAGGAAATCATTAAAAAAAATAATTGTTTTAGTACCTGTTTTATTAATATTAGTAGTGTTGATATTTATTATTTTTAATAAGTGCAAAAAAGATGAGAAAACAGAGAAGATTCAAGAGGCGGTGATGTTCGAATTATCTCATTATCCTGAAGCCAGTTTGGTAGATATATATAAAAACTTTTTTCAGGATGCCTATGGTCCTGGCCACTTGATACCCGATACTTCAGGAGCATTGAATTATTTGAGGTACGAATCGGATAATGCCTTTAAATTTGATACTACACTTTGGCAACCGCTTGGTTATCAAAATAATTTCTACCGCATCAATTTGTTGTTAATTAAAGAGAAAAAGATCCCGTTCAATGAATTTTTTACTGCATTTGTAGAAAGTGCCAATAGTATTTGCCCACCTCCTGTTGAAGAATGGAAAGATGAATGGGATTTCATTCTTGAGTCAATTAATAAGATGGATCTTGACATTAAAAATTATCATCAAGACAAAGAATATATAGATAGTATGTTGTCGGATGGAAAATATATGATCCATCACAGCGAACATTATATCAATAAATACAATCCTCATTACAGGATTGTAAGTAAAAACCATTTCAAAAAGTTAAGCAAGTATTTCAGATAGTTTTCTCTGAAGATTATGGTTTAGTGAATTAGCCCCTTAAATCATCGGACAAAGATATAGATTAAAATCTGTACTTTTATGACGATGAAAAAACGTAGTTTTACAAAAGAAGAGAAGCTTAAGATAATAAAAGAAGCTTCCGAAAATGGGGTTAACGAAACCCTTGAAAAATACGGTGTTTACCGTGCATCGTATTACGACTGGAAAAAGAAGTTCGAGCAAATGGGCGAAGAAGGCTTTACCCATGGCATGACCCCGGCCCAACAAAAACTTATCAGGGAACTGGAAAAAGAGAACAACTTGCTCAAACAACTTCTTGCCGAAAAAGAACTTGAAAACAAGCTTAAAGGCGACTTGTTAAAAAAAAATATGCCTTGGAGAAAAAAAGGAAATTGTACCCAGGTATATTTTTCAAGGCATGAAACGTGATACAGCACTTTCTATCGCGGGCATTACCAAACATCAATATTACTATCGGCCAAAAGGTAAAACAAGGGGACGAAAAGCCAGCGATGTTACCTTTAAAACCGATGGGGACAATATTGAAAAGGTACCCAATAACACAGTGGTCGGGTCTATAAAAGAAATACAAGAAGACCCTGACACCAATTATGGTTACCGTAAAATGACAGTTGCTTTGATGATAATGGGATATATCATAAACCATAAAAAAGTGTACCGTTTAATGAATGAAAACTTGCTGCTTAAAGAATTGGCCAAAAAGGCAAAGACGGATTTTGTTAAATACCGTAAGGTATTGCCCACGGGGCCATTGCAGGTGATTGAGATGGACATAAAATACGTGTGGGTAAACCAATATAACAGATATGCTTTTGTTCTTACGGTTATCGACACTTTTACCCGGGTTGTACTCGCTTGGGAGGTGGCTTATCAAATAAAACAGGGGCTTGTTAAACAAACCTGGGAGAAAGTAATCAATAATTATTTGCAGCCGTATGATTGTTTAAAACGGAACATTCAAATTGAAATACGCAATGACAATGAAACATTTTCTAAAAATTCCTTATCACAAACTATCGGGCAATATGAGCTTGAGGGCAGTTCCTTGCTCTCAGCCGAAAACCCTCGATGGGTTTGAGGATGAGAAAAAAACAGAAATGCACGGCGCCGAGACATTTCCTCAACCATCGGTATAAAAATCGCCGTCGGTTGTTCCTTGCTGTTGCAAATTTAAAAAGAAATAGATTTTAATAAAACTTAGGATTGTACTACTAATAAAAAGTCTCCTC
>CAZJYD010000077.1:0-11824 GCA_964550205.1 uncultured Bacteroidales bacterium | reverse complement strand
TGCGCACTAACACTTCCTACAAAAAATAGAAATAAAAAGGTTGCTATAATTTTTATTAATGATTTCATTATTGTTAAATTTTAATTCGTTAATAATTTAATTTTATTTTAAGCATAAAAAATTTATTGAAATAAATAAACCCTTTAAGCCCATTATTAACAATTAGAAGTTTTGTTTTTTTGTTTAATACCTTTTCTGCTTCCCAAAGGACAAATGCGATCCTGTTTTTTACTCCCGGGAAGAGGGGTTGCAGCATAAATTATAGCCCGGTATTAATTTTCAGAGGCGGAGCACCATGTTAACTTCCGGTTTAAATACGGAAGTAACAATATAGTAATTTGTTTTTAGAGCATTATTATTATTGGGTAATGATTTTAAGGATTCATTGTTTGTAAATACTAGTCTGTTCTTTTGTTCGCTGGCAATACCCTGAAAATGGTTTGCAGTAATATAAGTATTTTTACTTTTACTTTTGTTATCTAAAATACCGTAGGTTTTATCGGTTGTTTCGCACATAAATTCGTATGTTGTCACCAGGAACAGCAGGCGCTTATTTATTTTGCTTTCTTTCTCTGTGGATTTCTTTTTACTGCTTTTTTTACTTTTTAAGTTATTGTTTTTATTTTTCTTATGTTGTTTAACTATATCCATTATTTTTTTTACAGAATTTTCATCAGGTTTTATTTCTGATGAACCACTAATAATAGATGCATGCAGTTCAGTTCCGGCGGAAATCCTGGTTCCGGGTTTAAAAACAATACTATGACTCGATTTAATAATAACTTTATTATCCGCTTTATAAGTTATGGACTTAACAATCCCTGAAATTTCCAAACGGTTTTCCGTTTGTGTACATTTATGTTCATTGAGTGAGGGCTTTTCTGATTTCTGTGTTTTTATATCTGCATGATTAACCTTTGAAATTTCTGATTTATTACTTGCAGAAAGTTGAAAACTTGAAAAAAGAACTAATAAACAACAAGTTAAGCTTATATGAAGAAAAGATTTCATAATATTATATAAACTAATACAAATGTATATTTTTATTTTATAAAAGTCAAGATTTTTTTATTTTCAAACCAAATTTTTATGATTTGATAATGAGAAAAATAACTTATTGAAAAATAAAAGTTGAAAATATTTGCAAAAATATTTGATATTTTTATAAAATTTTATATATTTACGCACTCAATTAGAAGAATTGTTTTGTTTATTACCTTACTTCCAGAATGCATTAAATTACACAAGTAATTATAAAACATTTATTATGTCATGAAAAAAATTATTATTCTCTTGGTTTCGTTCTTGTTTTTAGGAGGTGTTGTAAACGCCCAGCTTAACATAAAAAGCGGAACAAACCTCGTAGTCTCCTCAGGCGCTACGGTAGTAGCCTCAAATGGTATTACTGCTGATAACGGTGTCATTGACAATTACGGAACTATTGAAAATAAAGGTGATCTGGTAAATGATAGTGACACTTTGTTTACCAGCAGCTCAACAGGTACCTTCGAATTCAACGGCAGCTCGGCACAGGAGATAACAGGTGATCATGATGTTGGATTTTATGGAAACCTGGTGATAAATAATTCAAACAATGTTTCCATAACCAATACTTCAACCGGCGCCAACCAAACCATTTATGATACTCTTACTTTTACCAGCGGATTGCTCATTCTTAACGGTTTTGACCTTACAATAGGTGCGGAAGATCCTACCGGTATGAGTGCTACTTCATACATTCAGACAAATGATACAGGAACAGTAAGTCGCAAAGTGCCGGACGACGGTTCAACCAATGTGCTTTTTGCAGTTGGTAATACTAACTATAATCCTTTAACCCTTCAGAATGCTGCCACAGCTACAGCAGATACTTTCTGCGTAAGGGTTGTGGATAATGAACCGTCAAATTCCAGTTCCGGTCATATGGTTGACCGCTCATGGGTAGTTGAAGAAAAAGTTGCTTCGGGCTCAGAACTGACGGTAACACCACAATGGAATTCAACCGAAGAACTAGCAAGCTTTACCAGAAGCAATAGTGCAGTGGGTTATACAAATGATAATGGCACAACATACTGCTGGAAAGATTATCAGGCAGCATCAGGATCTGATCCTTATACACAGAGCGGAAATGTATTTACTACGGTTGGAACTTTTGCTATAAGCGATTATGACTACGTTAGTATAAACCTTTTAGTAGATGATGAAACAATAAGTGCCACAGAATGTTTCAATGCCGAGAAAACTATAACAGTACCAGGCAGCGGAACTACAGTGGATATAGATTTAGGAGCAAGTGTTGATTTTATTGCAGATAGTAATGTAGTGTTTAAACCCGGCTTTCATGCCGACTCAGGTAGTTATGTTCATGCCTACATTTCAGATACTTATTGCGGCAGCATGGCTCCAACATTAGTTGCTGCTGATGAAGATATCGAAACTGACATTGCAGAGGATCTGTTTGCATCATTTGATGAAAATGATGACATTATAAGGGTATACCCTAATCCAAATACAGGTGCATTTAATATCGATTTTATGGGAGAACCTTATGTTGCCGACCTGATGCTTTTGAATTATCATGGAAAACCGATACTCGAAAGCAGAACACTCGAACAGAATATAGTGGAAATGAATATAAGCACACTGCCAAGGGGTATGTATATATTAGTGATCAAATCAGACAGTAAAATTGTTACCAGGAAGATCATTAAGAACTAATAGCTGAGCTTAATAATCCTTTTTGTAAGAACCAATTCGGGTGTTATTATATTCAGGAAATAAATGCCATCCGGTAAATGACTGATATTGATTTGCAGGTTACTTTTATTTTTAAATTGAATTTTTAGCAATTCATTTCCCTGAAAATTAAATATAGCTATTTGTCCTGATAAAGTTTTCTTGATAAAATCAACTGTGAATGCATCCTTTGTGGGATTCGGATAAACTGTTATTTCATAAGTATCATCAGGAATATCCCACACATGCTGATCAGTTGTTATTTCAATATTTTCCAAAAAATTGTAAGGTGTGGTTTGAACCATCGAAGCGGTACAACCATCACCAATCCATGCATGAAGATCACTTCCTGTTTCGGCATGGAATCCGGGCTTGAAAATTATGCTACTGTCTGATGTTGCCGTTACCCTTGCCCCTGAACTGCCTGTTCCTTTTACAATGTAGGTGTTAGTGTCATATGCAAATACAATATTTGATGAAGATGAATAAAACCTCCATGAATCATCTTCAACCTCGGCATCATATAAAAACATAGTATCAGGACAAGGGGTAAACAAACTAAGGGAAGGATCGCCGTATAGATTAAAAACACAATAGTTCATCCATATAGCGGATGAACCATAATACAGGTCCTGTTTAAGATCGAATAATGAATAACCGGTATTCTTTTCATCACCGATAAGCCGTTCAGCATATTCATATGTCATACCCGAATTTGAAGCAGTATTGTTAAAATTGGTTTGCCCGACATAATACCATGACACCCGTGTTGCGGCATTTGCTCCAGGTGATCCGTTCTTTAAAAGGGCGTAAGCCAGGTTTCCGGAACTTTCAGGGTATGCATTGAGACAGGAACATTGGAAAGTAAAAGCCGGTAGGCTGTCATTAAGTAGAGCTGCATTACTGATATTCATTACATCGGCAGCTATATTATAATTACCGTGTGTCCACCAAAGTGCAACAGAGGGATGATCATCTATCCAGGCATCATAAACATTTGAATAAGTACAAGGGTAGGTTTCAGGAGGAGGATCAAGACCATAGTCCTCTTCATATACCCTGTGTGAATTCCAGCCGGATTTTGGTATGACAAAATCATCATTAATTGCTTCACCTAAATGATATCCGGGTGTATCTTCATCGCTTGGTTCCATGGGTAGAATAACATTCTCTCGCCAACTGCACTGACTGGCTGGCTCGTAGGTAAAACAGATCAGCTTTGTGAGAATGGCGTCCAGATCATTTATATCTCCATAATAAGGAATTCGCCCCACAATAAATTCATAGTATTTATCGCAGCCACCATCTCCTGTATCATCCGACCACTCTCCGTAGTAACCGTCGCCATCCAGATCCCAGTCGCCGGTCATGTCGGAATAATAGTAATCTGAAGGTGCTTCTTTGTAACTACTGTAATTATGACGAGGCCAAAGCATCTTCATTGGAACATCTCCGTCATCAGGATCGGGATCACCTATAAGAAGCAGGTATTCAATATTTAAAGAATCGTAATTGTCTTCCAACCACGAATGGATATTTTCTGCTGCCTCATCTCCTGATCCGCCACCCCATTCACTTTCTGTGACAACAGTAACTGCATATCCCATATTTTCTTTTGCATTGATAAACTCATCGAGCTTTTCAGAAGCAGAGTCAATACTGTTTGTTGTTAGAATAACATACCCGGCATCTGCTCTGGAATTACTCCTTGAATCTGCGGAATAACTTTCAAATGCTTTCCTGGTCATTAAGATGTCTTCAGGTAAATCAGGGTAAAAATCCAATGATTTCTCTTTTGTTTTTTTCAGGATTTTGTATTCAAGGTAAAAGTTTCCCTTGTCTATTTTTTGTAATATTTTTCTAACCGGATTAAACCTGTAACATGGTATGTTGAAAGATGCAATCTTATAAGCTCCTTTTTGTCCGGTTTGTATTTTAAGATATATGGGTTCAGGAAAGAAGGAATCCTTTTTATAAACGTCAATATTTTTTCCGTCAACGATGTTTTGCTGTTCAGGATATACAATAATAACCGTATCATCTATACGTGTTGCTGACGGTGGTGCCGGTTTAACATTATATTTTTCAGGGAGATTTCTCCACTGAATATTGCTGATGTCCAGCCTCAGGCTTTTCATATCGCAATTGGCAGGTAAAAGAACCTGGAAATGTTTGTAAGGTATATCAGGGTCACCGGGGAGACTTACATAATGCAAATCTGTTCCTGTAAAAGTAGCAAACCCATCATAGCCTAATTTAACATTAACATTGGCGAAATTATGAAACCCGACATTAAATTCTGTTTTTGATTTTTGTTGCCCAAAACAAATAAATACTGAAAGATTAAAAAAAATTAATAAGAATAAATACCTTATTGAAGTCATGAATACTTTTATTAGTGTTTTATTCCAAAGCAATTAACTTTACTGATTTGACCTGACAGAGCAGTGTTGAAAAATCAATAAATCGTATAATTTATGTATGGCAAAGGTAGTGAAAATCTATTTTTAAATATATCGAAGCCGTTATCAATTTTTAGATTTTCACGAAAGTTTTTTATAGAATGATCTGGTACTTAAAGATAATTTACTATGGAAGTTTTATTTTTGTTTTTATAAATTACATTTGTGAGCTTCAGTTTTGCATTAAAAACAGTCTATGATCTGATCTTATCTATGAAATAATGAAACCATCTAAAGTATATCCTTTATCAATTAATTCATCCTTTAAGCGTCCTATAAAGAACAGGTGGTTTGGTATAGCTGCTCTGGCGATATCTGTTTTTGTTATTGCAAGATGGTTTTATTATATAGACAAATACAGTGTAAATCTCCTATTTTCTGACCAATGGGGTTTTCATAAGGTTTTTATTTATGATCTTTCTCTCTTTAAACAATTTATTTATCAGCATGGGCCACAGAGGCAGGGACTGGGCCTTGTGATTACAGGAATATTGAATAATATGAGTGACTGGAACACAAGATGGATATCATTTTGTATTGGTATATTCATATTTATTTCATCTCTGGTTTACCTTTTAATAAAAAAGAAATTATTCGGTAAAATAAATCCATTTGATTCAATAATAATTCTAATTACACTTTCACTGAGCCAATTCGGTATATTTGCAATTAATCCGTTTATGTCGCACAGTGCTATACCGGCTCTGTTCACTGCGCTTTTTTGTTTGACATTGCTGGTAAGGAATTTGATGATAAGAAATATACTGCTGCTTATAATCAACCTTAATTTGGTCTTTTCAAGTTTTGGTTTCTTTATGGGTATTATTACACCTTTAATTTTGATCATAGAATCATTTTTCTTTTTTCGTAGTAAGGACTGGAAAAGATTCATTATAAATAATATAACTATTTTAGGTGCAATCCTGACAATATTTGCTTTCTTTATTGATTATAAATCCGGTTATATTAGTGAGCACACAACTTTACTTTTTAATAAATTCTGGGAATACTTTTATTTTATTGGGCTAAGTTATTCAGGTTTTTTTGATTTTAAGTATGCTCCAAATTTTCAATTCATTTTTGGAATGGTCGTTTTAATGCCAGTTAGCGCCGGAACCCTTCATATTATTTTTGGATTGGGTGTTTTTGCCTTGGTTTGTTTTGTATTTATTATAAGTTTTATCAAGATGATAAAATCTGATAACTTATCAAAAAATAATACTATTAATAAAATTATTTTTGTTCTTACCACATACTCATTATTATATGTAGTAAACCTCTCGATTGGAAGAATTGAATTTGGCTTGTATATTTCACAATCTTCACGTTATATGACATATCTTGTTCCTTCTCTAATTGGTGTTTACTATTATTTGAATACTCTCGATATAAGGAAACGAACTATATTAATTTCTTTGTTTATGTTGTTAATGCTTGTTTCACTCTACTCTTCAAAATATAATGTCATGCTTATGAAACACTGGCATGATAATAAGACTCAATGGAAAGAAGCATACCTTAAATACGAAGATGTTAACATTGCCGATTCAATTAGTAATTTTACGGTATATCCCAATAGCGAAAAGATAATAAAAACACTCAACTATTTAAAAAAGAATAACCTTAACCTTTATCTTGATTCGGAGGAAAATATCAAGAAAATAAAAGAATAATGTTATATTTGATTTAACGCGAAAATCAATTTAAAAGTAGCTTATTGTTAAAAAATAATTTTGTGAATTAAAAGCAATATTAAACCATTAATAAATTGCAAAACAAATTTTCGATAATAATATTAAACTGGAATAATTATTCCGATACCAAAGCATGTATTGATTCTGTATTTAGATCCGATCAGGATGCGAAAATAATATTGGTAGATAATGGCTCAGCGAATGAAGAACAAAAAAAGCTAAAATCACTTGCTTCGGATGTTAACTCGGAAAAGCTTATTCTCAACAAACAAAATCTTGGTTTTACAAAAGCACATAATCAAATTCTGAAAAATATGCTTAAGGATAAAGATTATGTTATGCTGCTTAACAATGATTCTGTTGTGGATGAAAAATTATTCAGCGTTTTAGAAAATAGAATAGAAAATCACAAAGTAGATGTGCTTTCCTGTAGAATGGTCGATTATTGGGATAAGGATAAAATGGATAGTGCAGGTCATAAAATGTTTTCATCATGGGAGATCATTCCCATTGGACATGGAAAAAATATTGAGAAGTATGATAAGCCTTTCCGGAATATTGGAGCCTGTGCAGGAGCCGGATTGTATTCAACCAAAATGCTTGAGGATATTGGGTTATTTGATGAATATTTTGAAACAGGATATGAAGACGCAGAACTAGGTTTAAGGGCTTTTATTGCGGGATATAATTGCATTTATGAACCCAGAGCTATTGTCTATCATAAAATGAGCAGTTCAATAAAGAAAGTATTTAACTATGATTTTGCCTTAAAAACACAATGTAATATTTTATATACTGCCCTTAAAATACTCCACTGGCAGGTAATTACAATCCAGATAATCCCATGGTTTATCAGGTTGATAATTCTTAGTTTGGTAAGCCTGCTTTGTTTCAGAATAAAAATTATCAGATTTCAGTTCCATGCTTTATTTATCATACTTTTCAGGGACTGGAATAAAGTAATAAAAGCCCGGAAAGAATCAAGGAGGCTTCGCAGGATTTCATGGTGGAAATTATTGATAAAGCAAGAATTCTTTCTTAAAAGGGATCTGATCAACTTTTACAGGGTTATTTTAAAAGGTGAAAGATCTTACTTTGAGAAATATTAATTACAGAATTGAATATTATTTTTCACTGAAAAATTAAGGCACATCATAAATTTTTGAGTCATCCCTGTACCCGCTATTGTCTTCGTACCAATCGTTATACTGCTGGCCTTCGCTTTCGGCCCATGTAGCAAAGTAAAGATATGCAGAGATGATATCCTTCTTTTCAATTGGCCAGTCGAATTCTGCGGGTATATCAATACCCCATGGTAAATTGTTTGCGGTTTTATAATAGCGGTTGTTTAGCGGATCGCTATTATCCTCAAAAGTTCCAAAGTAGTTGTTATCAACAAGGTCTGTTGGGGGATAATCAGCAAGGTGTACTTCATATCCTCTTGTCTGATCAACTATAATAAAAGGATTCCATGTATTAAGCGATATTTGTTCCTGTGAAAATGCACCGTTTGGGATCATGGTTATAGTAGTTGTATCAAAAGCAAGGCTACCAAAACCTGCTGCAGGAAAGTAGTTATCGAATGCCCTGTTAGGATCATTAGGGTAATCGTCATCTGCATCTGCAATTCCATCACCATCCGAATCAGCAACAGGAGGTGTATAAGTAGCTATCCGACTGTATCCGGTCATGTTTCCCGCATCATCATTATAACTTATGACAAAATTTGAATTATTTAGTGTTGATAACGTATAATATCTTGGTGATTCATTAGTGAATACATGCTCGCTACCCCAGCTAATTGAATGGTTTATTATTATTCCGGGTATCGCGGTTCCCGATGAGTTAGTATTAGTTATATCTTTATAAACAACGGTTATCCTGGAGTTATCCAGAGCTGTAACCTCTGGAAAATGTGTTGTATTATTGTTGAATGTTAATTCCGGAAAATGTACAATTTCTGATCCTGTGAATTTACCAATAATGCTTTTTCCTTTATAACCTTGAATAATGTCACTATATACTGCTATAAAGTATTTTGAACTATATGAGCAAAGATCAATAAAACGAATCTTATTTTTACTGTTCATTAATTGTGATAATTCCTGACTGTCAAGATTTTCTAATGATTGTAAAGGATATGATTTATTATCAGTTATCCCGAAGACCTGACCGTTAACCAATAAATGGTTTATATTTTTTGGTATATTAACAGAAATATTATTTGGGATTAGTAAAATCGGGATAAAGTAAGTATTTTATTCTAACCTCTTTAAAGCTATTCAGGTCTTCCTGCCACGAATTAGTAATTTCTTTTATTGACTTTCCATTAATAATTTGATAACGTAGCTTATCAGATCCTGCCAGTTTATCGAAATAGTGATTGAAGAAATTATTATTATCCTTAAAATAATCATGCATATTAAGTAAGTAATGAAGATCAAGTGAATTGGGTGGACCTGTATTCTTTGTATGATTGATTAAACTGATACCATAACAATGTTTGTTTTCATATTTTGGATGAATTGCACCAGCTTTACTTTCAGGTGTAAAAACATAGCTTCCTGTCATGAATTCAGGATGACCGATGACCTCGAAGGGATAATCAGTACCCCGGCCAACGCTTATTATTGTACCTTCAAACAAGACCAGTGATGGGTAAAGGTAAACTGAATTTATTGTTGGAAGGTTAGGGGAGGGTTTTACGGGTAATTGATATAGTTTATTATGATCATAATTTGCGACCGGAATAATGGTCAGGTCGCAGTGCAGCTCATTTTTTAGCCAACCTTCACCATTTATCATTTTTGCATATTCACCTATGGTCATGCCATGAACCAATGGTATTGGATGTAATCCTACAAATGACCTGTATGATGTATCCAGAACCGGCCCGTCAACGTAGTGCCCGTTAGGATTAGGACGGTCGGGGATAATAAGTGAAATATTATTTTCGGCACATGCTTCCATTACATATGTCATGGTTGAGATATATGTATATACTCTCACACCAACATCCTGAATATCAAATAAAACAATATCAATGTTTTTTAAATCTTCGTTGGAAGGCTTTTTTTTCGATCCGTAGAGGGATATTACAGGCAATCCTGTTTTAATGTCAATGTTGTTTTCGATAGTTTTACCTGCATCAGCAATTTCCCTGAATCCGTGTTCTGGGCTGAATACCTTGATCAGATTAAATCCGGAAGACAGTAGTGTGTCAGCCAGGTGTGTATCACCGATTAATGAAGTGTGGTTGGCAACGATAGCAATGTTTTTGTTATTCAACAATGGAAAATACATTTCCGTTCTTTCAGCTCCGGTTTTTATATCTTCAGGATGTATAATTGTAAATTCATTATTTTGGGCATAACAGGATGAAATTAATATTATGGATGAGATAAATTTGATTATTGTGTTTTTCATGTCCAGATGTTTTTTATGCGACTTCTCTGAAGTCGTGTTTTCTGTAGGATTATTTTCTACAATAATTTGACCTCGCTGAGGTCATACTTATTTATAATCAACTATATTTTTTATTATCAAATACAAAAGTACAAATAAGGACAGTCTATAAGCATACGGATCAAAATTCCAAATGATACTAAATATTTTTATTCTTTTTCTACTTTTGTACAAAACGAACTATTGAATTACGAATTATTTATAGCCAGGCATATAATTTCCCGTTCTGAGGAAAATTTCTCAAGACCAATTATACGGATTGCCATTATCAGTATCGCACTTGGTCTTGCCGTGATGATCACATCGGTGGCTATTGTTACGGGATTTCAGCAGGAAATAAGAAATAAGGTGATCGGTTTCGGTTCGCATATTCAAATAAGCAATTACGACAGGAACAGTTCGTTTGAAGGAATACCAATTAGCATGAACCAGGATTTTTACCCCTGCCTTGATACCATTGAGGGCATTAAGCATATTCAGGTTTTTGCAAATAAGGCAGGTATAATTAAAACCAGGGAACAGATACAGGGTGTTGTATTTAAAGGAGTGGGAAGTGATTATGACTGGTCATTTTTTGAAGATAAGATCATTAAGGGGGATAATTTTGTGGTTAATGATTCGGTAAATACAAATGATGTAATTGTTTCCAAAACACTTGCAAAAACCTTAAAATTGGATACCGCCGATGCATTGAGAATGTATTTTGTATCAGGCGACCAGTCAAAAACAAGAGGAAGAAGATTTAATATTTCCGGTATTTATGAAACGGGATTGGAGGAGTTTGATAAACTTTTTGTAATCGGAGATATTGGACATGTTCGAGAATTAAATTACTGGAGTGATGATCAGATTGGTGGCTTTGAAATATTACTTGATGATTTCGACAGAATTGATGAATTAACTGTGTATATTTTTAACACTATAGGATATAACCTTGATGCCCGTTCCATTAAGGAATTACACCCCCAGATCTTCGACTGGCTCAATTTGCAGGACATGAATGTGATTATAATTCTGGTGTTGATGATATTAGTAGCTGTAATAACCATGATATCAACATTATTAATAATGATACTGGAACGGACAAACATGATCGGTATATTAAAAGCACTGGGAGCCAGGGATTTTAGTATCAGGAAAATATTCCTGTATAATTCAGCATATATTATCAGCATTGGTTTATTGTGGGGTAATGTTCTTGGCATTGGGCTGTGCCTTCTTCAGAAATATACGGGTTTAATCGGTTTACCTCAGGAATCATATTATGTAAATGTTGTTCCTGTATACCTGAATGCATGGCATATCATATTGCTGAATATTGGTACTATTGCAATTAGTATATTGATGTTAATTATTCCTTCCTATATTATTACAAGGATTACTCCGGTGAGGGCCATTAGGTTTAGTTAATACCTGTCTATAAAGTAATATAGAGATTTATGTTGATAGATATCTCGCTGCGCTACT
>CAZJYD010000076.1:0-11828 GCA_964550205.1 uncultured Bacteroidales bacterium | reverse complement strand
ATAAACGTATCTGCCTGTCATTGTGCATCTTCGAACTTTTTATTCTCAAGTTGGGCTAAAGATTGCGGGTTCTCGGGCTGAGCATTTTCAATCTTGAACAGCACATAAAACTTATGGCTGGGTAAGTGGTAAAATCGAGTTTTGGTATTGTTGGTAAGTTTGGTCTCGGTACAAAGTTCTCAATCCTCGCAGGACTTGTTTTTAAACAAATTTATTCTGATAGTTTCTCCGCATATTTCTGCTTTATCTGATCATTTGTAAGTGAACCTAACTTATCCAGAAATCCCCGTGTGGAATTTATTTTATCACGGGAAACGGATTTTAATAATTTCATGAACTGCTCCTTACCTGTTTCATTTTCGAGTTCATATAAATAAATACATCCTTTATTATTAAAAACCTTATGTGCTTCTTCGCTGGTTAAGTCAGTGCTTTTGACAGGAGGTAGCTTAAGGCTGTTTTTTTGTTTTTCTTTGATCAGCTTATCATAGTATTTTTCACCGAACTTTTTTCTGATAGCCATCATTGATGTGTATTCAGCTAATGACTCATTCAACCAATCCTCCCATGAATCTTCGGGAGCATCGGACCACCAGAGGCGGGCAATTTCCCGGGCCAGGTATTTAATATATTTTCTTTTATGATTATAATACGAAGTATCCTTTATATCTCTCATTACAATAAATCCCCGGCTTGTATAATTCTGACCTTTATCACGCGGGGGGATGACTATTTTAATATCGTTATCTTTTACTTTTCCAAACCAGTTATTATATTGATCGAGTATCCATAAACTTTGGTTATTAATATCTGCTGCTGTTGAATCATTAATATTAATGTAACTGACAACAGAAGTAAGATCTTCTTTTGTATTGCTTTTTTGCTTCAGCTTTTTTGAAGCCATTATAACTATATCCTTTCTTGCAATATCAGTAAATATCTGTCGGAGGTTATTGATCTTATGAATATTTCCGTTACTGGCAATTTGATAATCGGAACTGATCTTTGCATTGATTGCAAAATAAAATGATTGCCCCGGCACCTGCTCCGGAAACCAGGGAGCGTACCTGTTCAGTTCTGTCCATTCTTCGGTAATGCGGTTTATTCCATCCGGCTTTGTAATATTTATATTGCCGGCATAATCCATCTCAAGGGATATTCGCTCATTTCTCAGCAGTGGTTTATTGAAATAAATAACCAATGTGCCTGCCTCAGGATAAATGGCTTCAGTGCAGGTATCTTTAATAATGAATTTATAGTCTTTAAGGTAGTCACATTTCAGATTGTTGATTTTAAGGTTTTTGTGCAGATAAAAGATGAGGCTGTCCGAGGCTTCATCAACATTATAGTTTAGTTTGAGATTAACGCTTAGGAAATGTTCATCCGGACTGATGGTAGCATCGATATGATAAATTGTTTCCTGATATTGTGAAGATGGCTTACAACCTGCTGTAAATAATATTAAAAGGAAAATGATTACACGAATATTCATGGTATTTATCATTGATTTAAGGATAAAATTAATAAAAATTGATTATTTATTCCAGACTTTTAATAATATAAATTGATCCCGTCAGGATCACATTACTGTAGTAATAGATGAAACAATGAAACTAAACCTGCCTTCACCGCCTTACGGTGGTTACGGCAGGTGCAATCATTCAACCATTCTTTACTTCCCTCCTCAGATATTTTCCTGTATAACTGTGCACATTACCAGCCAGCTCTTCCGGTGTACCTGTGGCTATGATCTCTCCTCCCTTTTCCCCGCCTTCAGGTCCCAGATCGATAATATGATCCGCTACCTTGATAACTTCCATATTATGTTCTATAACCAGCACAGTATTTCCTTTGTCGACAAGAAGATTTAATACATCGAGTAATACCTTAACATCATCAAAGTGAAGGCCGGTGGTTGGTTCATCCAATATGTACAGGGTATTGCCCGTGTCTTTTTTTGAGAGTTCGGCCGCAAGCTTTACCCTCTGTGCCTCGCCTCCCGATAAGGTGGTGGATGACTGCTCGAGTGTTATATAGCCAAGTCCCACATCTTTTAATGTCTTGATCTTATGAGTTATGGATGGTATATTTTCGAAAAACTCAACTGCCTGGTTGATGGTCATATTCAAAACATCATTGATTGACTTTCCTTTGTAACGTATTTCAAGGGTTTCACGATTATATCTTTTACCATTGCAGCTTTCACAATGAACATAAACATCAGGCAGGAAATTCATTGCAATAGCCCTGACTCCTTCACCTTTGCAGGTTTCGCACCTGCCTCCCTTTACATTGAAAGAAAACCTTCCGGGCTTGTATCCCCTGATCCTGGCTTCCGGCAATTGGGCAAAAAGTTTCCTGATCTCATCGAAAACCTTGGTATATGTTGCCGGGTTTGACCTTGGCGTTCTGCCTATGGGCGATTGATTGATCTCTATTACTTTGTCAATGTTTTTAATGTTCTCGAGAGAATCATATGGCAAAGGATTTTTAACTGATCTATAAAAATGATGGCTTAATACAGGATATAGCGTTTCATTTATCAGGGTTGATTTACCGCTCCCCGAAACACCTGTAACACAAACAAATTTGCCAAGAGGCAGTATCATATCGACATTTTTGAGATTATGTCCTTTGGCTCCTTTCAGAAGGAGGTGTTTTCCGGAGCCTTCCCTTCGGCTTGAAGGAACAGTGATCTCTTTTTTTCCGCTGAGGTAATCACAGGTAAGGGTGCTGCATTTTTTCATTTGTTGGGGAGTACCTTCTGCAACGATCTTCCCGCCGTTCCTTCCTGCCCCGGGTCCGATATCCACTATATGATCCGCCGAAAGAATTGTTCCCTTGTCATGCTCCACAACAATAATAGAGTTGCCTATATCCCTCAGGTCCTTGAGGGAATTAATGAGTCTGATATTATCTCGCTGGTGCAGGCCTATGCTCGGCTCATCAAGAATATACAATACATTTGTAAGCTGCGATCCTATCTGGGTTGCGAGACGTATGCGTTGTGATTCCCCTCCAGAAAGGCTTCGCGTAGGACGGTTCAATGTCAGGTAATCAATTCCTACATTTAAAAGAAATTTAATACGGTTTTGTATTTCTCTTATTATTTCGCTGCCTATCATCATTTGTTTTTCAGAAAGATATTGAGGTAAGTTGCTGAACCATTTATCCAAAAGAACAATGTCCATATTTGCCAGCTCCGAGATATTCTTACCAGCTATCTTAAAATAAAGCGATTCTTTTTTAAGCCTGGCTCCTTTACACTCAGGGCAGGTTACCGTATTCATAAAACCTGCGGCCCATCTTTTAATGCTCTTTGATGAATTTTCGGAATATTGGTTGCTGATAAAATTAATTATGCCTTCAAAATTGAGGGTATAAGTAGAGGTAATACCCAGGAATTCTTTTTTAACCGTAAAGGATTCGTTCGATCCATAAAGTATTGTAGTTATTGCTTCTTCGGAAAGTTCTTTTATTGGTGTGTCTAAGTCGAAACCATATTTATATCCTATTGCTTCAATCTGATGAAATATCCAGTTGTTTTTGTATGTGCCTATAGGTATGATAGCTCCTTTACGTATGCTTTTTAATCTATCCGGGATTATTTTTTTTAAGTCAATTTCAGAAATATTTCCCAGTCCATTACATTTAGGGCAGGCACCATATGGTGAATTGAAAGAGAAGTTGTTTGGTTCCGGTTCATCATATGCAATTCCTGAAACAGGACACATCAGTTTGGTTGAAAAGCGTTGGGTTTTTTCCATTCCATCTTCAAGGATAAGCAGTGATCCCTTTCCGTGCTTAAGAGCTGTTTGTACTGACTGGCTTATTCTGTTCCTGTCTTTTTTATCCGGTATTACCCGGTCTATAACTATTTCGATATCATGAACTTTGTAACGGTCAACCTGCATACCGAAAGTGATCTCACGTATTTCTCCGTCAACACGTACCCTTAAATAACCCAATTTCCTTACATATTCGAAGAGTTCGCGGTAATGTCCTTTTCTGCCTTTTATTGCGGGTGCCAGTAATATTATCCTTTTGCCCTCATATTTATTAATTATCAGGTTGATGATCTGTTCTTCGCTGTGGCGAACCATCTTTTCATTTGTAACATAAGAATAAGCCTGGGCAATGCGTGCATAAAGCAGGCGCAGAAAGTCATAGATTTCAGTGACAGTACCCACTGTTGATCTGGGATTTTTATTTATGGATTTTTGTTCTATTGAGATAACCGGACTAAGTCCTTTTATCTGATCCACATCGGGTCTTTCAAGATTTCCAATGAACTGCCGCGCATATGCGGAAAAGGTTTCCATATAACGGCGTTGGCCCTCGGCATATATTGTATCGAATGCCAGCGAAGATTTACCTGAACCGCTTAAGCCTGTTATAACAACAAATTTGTTACCGGGGATACTTAAGTTGATGTTTTTAAGATTGTGTTCCTTGGCTCCGAAAATTTCGAGCTGTTGTTCTTTGCTGATGCGTTCATTTATATGATACTCTTCTTTTTTCATTAATTAAATTACAGGGCAAATTTACCTGATTTATTAAAAATCACGGAAATAAAAAACAGGAAATCTACTTATTAAGTATTTTATAGACAGGCACGAATTAAAAACTACATTATGGTTTTTTTAGAAATTACTTTTAAAATCCTTAAATAATGGTGCTTCCTGGTCTTTACCTGAAAGAACGGGCTTTTCTATTTTCCAGTCAATATTCAGGTCCGGATCATTCCACCTGATGCCTCCTTCGGATGATTTATTATAAAAGTTAGTGCATTTGTAAAAGAATACGGTATTGTCTTCCAAAGTGACGAAACCATGGGCAAATCCCGGAGGTATCCAAACCATCGTTTTATTATGTTCAGATAGTTCAACAGATGTCCATTTTCCGTAAGCAGGAGAACTTTTGCGGATATCCACTGCAACATCCAGTACGGCGCCTTTCATAACACGAACCAGCTTCCCCTGTGCATAAGGTGGATTCTGGAAATGTAATCCCCTTAAAACTCCCTTTTGGGATTTTGACTCATTGTCCTGCACAAATGTATAAGTAATGCCGGCATTAACGAATTTCTGACGGTTATACGATTCGAAAAAATAACCACGCTGGTCTTCAAATACTTCAGGTTTGATGATAAGCAGGTCAGGGATGCTGGTTTTGATCACTTCCATTTTGTATATTATTTTTATCTTGTTTGCAACTTATCCGTTAAAGATATTAATATTATATAAACACATTCATTTTCTATTCATGGGTATTACAGATGAATAGCTCTTCCATAAGCATCGGCAACAGCTTCCATCATTGCTTCCGACATAGTTGGGTGCGGGTACACTGATTCTATTATATCTTTACCCGTAGCATTGAGCTTTCTTGCTGTAACTACTCCAGCAATCATTTCCGTGACATACTCACCAATCATATGTGCTCCGATAAACTTGTCACTTTTTGAGTCAAAGATCACTTTTACAAATCCTTCTCTTGCATTTATTGCATGTGCCTTACCGGAAGCTGTATAACGGAACTTGCCCACCTTAATATCATATCCTTTTTCAACTGCAGCTTTTTCAGTTATTCCAACCGAAGCAATTTCAGGATGGGTATAGGTGCATGATGGAATATTATCGTAATCAACAGGATCGGGGTCAAGACCTGCAATTTTTTCAACACAGGTTATTCCTTCATGTGACGCCAGATGAGCAAGCGCCGGCCCATCAACAACATCACCTATGGCATAATATCCATCAACACTGGTTTTGTAAAATTTGTCAACCTTTATCTTGCCTTTTTCAACTTCTATTCCAACATCTTCCAAACCAATATCTTCAATATTCGATTTGATACCTATTGCAGAAAGCACAATATCGCTTTCGATTTCCTGTTCTCCTTTGTTATCTTTTATTCTGACCTTGCAATTTTTTCCTGTAGTATCAACAGATTGAATTGTAGCATTGGTCATCACCTTTATTTTTGATTTCTTAAATGACCTTGCCAGTTGCCGTGAAACTTCCTGATCTTCCAATGGTACTATATCAGGCAATACCTCAACAAGAGTTATCTCTGTACCGATGCTGTTATAGAAATAGGCAAATTCACAACCAATAGCACCTGAGCCGGCGATTACCATCGATTTGGGCTGATCTGTCAGTGTCATGGCTTCACGGTACCCTATTATTTTTTTTCCGTCTTGTTTAAGATTTGGTAGTTGCCTTGATCTTGCACCTGTGGCAATGATAATATTTTCGGCTTTGTAATTTGTTTTATTTCCGTCGCTATTTGTTACTTCAACTTCCTTACCGGGTTTAATTTTTCCGTAACCTTTAAGCACCTCGATTTTATTTTTTCTGAAAAGAAATTGAATACCTTTGCTCATATCCTCTGCAATCCGGCGGCTGCGTGATACCATTGATTCAAGATCAGGTTTAGCTTCAGTTTCTATTTTTATGCCAAAATCCTTTGCATTTTTAATATTACTTAAAAGCTGTGCACTTTTTAACAAGGCTTTGGTCGGGATACAACCCCAGTTCAGGCATACACCACCTAAGTTTGATTTCTCAACAACAGCAACCTGTTTTCCAAGCTGTGCAGCCCTTATTGCTGCAACATATCCTCCCGGCCCGCTTCCGATTATTATTATATCATATTTCAATATAGCTCAGTTTTATTTAATGTTTTTGCGAAATTAAAAATATTATTATTTCCATTTAGCTATTCAATGGGTAATTGTCGTGTGAAACCCTCTTCAAGAGAAAGAAAAGTCTCAGTACTTATGATCTCAGGAATTGATTGTATTTTACTAACAATTATCCTTTTCAGATGTTCATTATCTCTTGAAAATATTTTTACCATCAGCGAGTATTTACCTGTGATGTGATGACATTCAACAATCTCAGGTATCTTTTTAATCTTTTCAAAAACTTCTTCATGAGTGCTTTTTGATGTAAGATTCACCTGCAGGCCTATGTATGCGCAGGTTAAGTAACCCATGCCTTTGGGATTGATATTGAATTGAGAGCCTGTGATAACACCCGTTTCAATTAACCGGTTAATTCTTTGGTGAATAGCAGCGCCGGAAACATTGCATCTTCTTGCTATCTCCAGAAACGGTAATCTTGCGTTCTGAGATAACAAGGTTAAAATTCTTTTGTCGAGACTATCAATGTGCATTTGATTTTTAAATTATAGTTATGAATTTTGCAAAATTAATTTAATTTGATAACAGATTTGAATTAATTCAGGTAATTTAATTATTGACTATCATTTTATATTGAAATACAGATTTAGGTTATTAAATTTGTATCTATAATTATCATTATTTTCAATTAAAAACTAATTATAATGAGTAATAAAGGAATAGGGCATTATATTGATGCTGCAAAGCGATCTGCTGCCTGGCATAAAGAATACATCAGGAGGATGCAAGCTTGTCGTTTTGATACTATTGCTGTTCATGGTGTGTATTCAATGCAGGAAGCTCTTGATTATAATCAGGGTTCGATAATAGAACCTATTTATATGTCAACCTCACAGGCATACAGGGATTCTGATGAGATGGAAGCTGCACTGGGATATCAGATTCCAACCTGGTGCTATTCAAGGATTGCCAATCCCACTATGTATTATCTGGAAGGAACACTTGCACTTCTCGAGGGTTATGGGACAGATATAGAAACAACCTGTTGTGCTACTTCATCAGGAATGGGAGCTATTCAAAGCGCTGTTGATCCTTTCCTGGTTGTTGATCCCAAAAAGCCTGATGCACCGATCAATCTTGTTGCCACTAGTCAGGTATACGGCGGTACATTCCAACAGTTTGGTGTGAGAAAAGATAAGGAGAAGAATATTGAATGGAGAAAAATTGTCAATTCCAACGATATTGATGAGTGGGCTTCGAAGATTGATGAAAACACCAGGTTCTTATATGGCGAGATGCCGAGTAATCCGGGGCAGGCCTTTTTTGATCTCGAGAAGGTAATTAACCTTGCACATGAACATGGAATACCGATGATAGTGGATGCCACTGTTGCCACTCCTGCACTAATGAGACCTCTGGCGTGGGGCGCTGATATTGTTGTGCAGTCTATTTCGAAAACTATTACTTCCAGTGGATTTGGTATAGGAGGTGCTGTAATCGCAAGAAAAAATCTGGTATCCAAAATTGATAATGATGAGATGAAAGAAGATTTCGGTACTTATATCAAATTATTGCCAAACAGAGATAACGGCCCTAACATTTCACCCATGAATGCTATGATGGCTTTGAATGATGTAAGAACTATAAGGCAGAAGGTTGACCGCTTCAGTCAAAGCACTATGAAGGTGGCTAAGTTTCTTGAAACTCACAAGCATATCGAACAGGTTGATTATCTCGGCCTTGAGAACCATCCCTTGCATGAGGTGGCTAAAAAATATCTGGTACTGGTTGATTCAGAATATGATGATGAATATAAGGAGAAAGTCAACCGCTACGGCCATCTGATGTCATTCAGAGTAAAAGGCGGTGCACAGGCAACCAGGGATGTTTTTGATGCTTTTCAGATGATATGGAGGGCAACAGATCTTGGAAGGATTAAATCGGTTGCAACCATACCGGCTATTTCCACACACTCACAACAGGGTGAGGAAGGAAGGAAAATTGCCGATATTCCTGATAATTTGATAAGACTTTGTGTTGGCGCAGAACACCCGGATGATGTAATTGCAGATATTGAAAAAGGACTTTCAGTGCTTGACGGGAAAAAAATTGGATACTCTGCTCCCGAATACAGTGCAGGCGGTGCATCATCAGCTAAATTAACAAGAGAGTAAATAAATTTATCAAAAATGAAATACAAAATAGCATTAATTGGATTTGGTACAGTTGGTCAGGGATTATGCGAAATATTACTTGACAAAGAAAAATATCTTCAGAGGAAGTATGGTTTTGAATATGGTGTTGTTGCCATAGCTGATTTTGCCTATGGTAACGCATACAATCCTGATGGTTTGAATATCCCTGAATTTCTTGATAAAGCCAGCAATAAGCAAAAATTCACAAATGATCTTAAGGATTGGGATACTCTCACTTTGATCAAAGAATGCAATGCAGACATTGTTTGTGAACTTACATTTACTGACCTGACCAGCGGAGGCCCTGCTGTTGATCATGTAAGAACAGCATTAAATTCGGGTAAACATGTTGTTACGAGTAATAAGGGTCCTGTGGCTTTGTTTTATCGTGATATGAAAAAGATTGCCGATGATCACAATGTTAAATTCATGATCGAAGGTACGGTATTTTCAGGCACGCCGGTAATAAATCTTTCGGAAGGACCCCTGGCAGGATGTGAAATAACAAAGATAAGAGGCATATTAAATGGTACTACAAACTACATACTGACTGAGATGGAAAAAGGAATGGATTATGAAGAGGTGTTGAAAAAAGCTCAGGAGCTGGGTTATGCGGAAGCTGATCCGACAGGTGATGTGGAAGGCCATGATGCACGGGGAAAAGTTACTATCCTTGCAAATGTTGTAATGGGGGGTGGTTTAAATATTAAGGATGTTGGTTGTAAAGGGATAACAAGTATTACTCCCGAGGATATCAAGTTTGCAAAAGAGCAGGGTAAACGATGGAAACTTATTGGTACGGTTGAAAAGAAAAATGGAAAACTAACGGGATCAGTTTCTCCTGAGATGATTGACCTGAGCCATCCGTTGGCAGGTGTATCAGGTGCTGCAAATGCACTTACAATTACAACAGATCTGCTTGGGGATGTTACCATAATAGGACCGGGAGCAGGTAAAACAGAAACAGGCTATTCAATATTAACGGATATATTGAGTATTAGCCGGTCAGCCTGATAAATGAACCTGTTATTAAGATACAATTTAGAATTGTTTTGTTTGACGGTATATTTATTTTTGACGACATTTGCGGAATTAACATAAAACATTTGAAACATGGAAAAAGGTGCATTTACCTTATTGATAACACCGTTTAAGGAAGATTTTTCTGTTGATGAAAAAGCATTAAGAAAATTATTAAGGCGGCAAATGGAATCCGACATACATGGTATTGCCCCGCTGGGCGTTACCGGTGAAACCACACTTATGAATGATGAAGAAATTGCACGGGTGTTGAAGATTGTTGTTGACAAAGCAAAAGGGAAAAAGATAATAATTCCTGATACCTGTACAATGAGCACATGGAAAACCAAAGAACGCACAAAATTATACGGTGACCTGGGTGCTGATTACATATCGGTTTATTCACCATTTTTTGTTCTTCCACAGCCGGATGCAATAAGAAAATTCTTTGAGGAAGTTGCTGACACATCTCCAATACCATTGGTTTTACATAATTCAAAAGGCAGAACGGGAGTTGAGATAACTCCTGATATTACTGCTTATCTGGCTAAGCATCCTAATATTGTTGGTATAAAGGATGGAAATAAAGACATGGGTCATCTTGCCAAGGTGTTATATCTGACAAAGGATGAAGATTTTCATGTTTATACAGGCAAAGACACAACTGCGTTTCCTCTCTTAGCAATGGGCGGTAGCGGTACTTTCACGGTTTCAGGTAATATAGTTCCCGATGTAATGGGTAAGATCATTAATTACTCAGTGAAAGGTGAGGCAGACAAGGCAATGCAGCTTCATCTTGATTATTTCGAATTATTCGAAGCATGCCGTTTTGAAACCAATCCCATGGGAGCGAAGAAAGCTCTGGAATTAATGGGTGTAATTAACGGAGCTATCAGGCCTCCGCTAACGAAACTGGGAGAGGAAAAAACAATCAAGTTGAAAAGAATATTATCAGAAAGGTCTCTGATATGAAAGAAATATGGGTAAAAGCACCGGCGACAAGTGCTAACGTTGGTCCTGGCTATGATATTTTTGCAATGACACTTGATGAACCCCATGATGAAATTCATGTCTCCATTAATGATTCCGGAAAAATAAGCATTGAAATTGAAGGAGATACCCAGAATATTCCCACAAATATTGAAGACAATACAGCAGGATTAGCTGTTCTGGAGCTGGTTAAAAGAAAAAAAATAAGAGAAGGCATCAACATTAAAATTGTGAAGCATATGTGTTCCGGTGGTGGACTAGGAACTACAGGTGCTTGCTCAGGCGCAGGTATTTTTGCATTGAACAGGCTGCTTGGACTTAAGATGGATAATGATGAAATGATAGATATTGCCCGAATGGGAGAAATAGCATCTGGCGGCTCTCCTCACGCTGATAATGTCGCTGCTGCTATTTTGGGCGGATTCATTCTGGTTAAAAGCTACCATCCTGTAGAAGTTCTCAGGCTTGAAATTCCTGAATTCTCAGTGGTGTTGGCTAATATCAGAAAAACCCAAAGAACAACCAGAGGATTTATTACATATGAAATAGGAGAGGAAAAGCTGAAAGAACAGATAGCAAGATGTTCACGGATAATACATGCTATACATGCCAAAGATATTGAAGAATTCGGGAAAGCATTGAGCATCGATTATATTGCCGAGCCGGTGAGGGCGGCAGCAGTACCTGAGTACTATGACGTAAAAAGAAGAGTCCTTAACTCCGGAGCATACGGATTTAATATCAGCGGAGGAGGCTCTTCGGCATTTGCTGTTTGCGACAAGGAAAAAGTTGATGATATTGCTTCTGTTATGGAAGAAGGATTTAAAAACAATCCCTATTTCATTAAGGTTATTAAAACGAAAACCAGTAATACAGGGGTTAGGGTTATTGATAGATAAACAAACACCTCACCCCCAAACCCCCATAGCCGTCAATTTAAGGATTGTCAATATTGATTATCAACAAGTTAATGT
>CAZJYD010000075.1:0-12275 GCA_964550205.1 uncultured Bacteroidales bacterium | reverse complement strand
CTCACAATGTCAGCTCAAACCGCCACAAAATCATCAAAGCCTAGAAAATACGGGATATGCACTTGACGTATGTCATTGCGAATTTTCCCATGGAAAATGAAGCAATCCCAATGTGTCCCTGTATTTTCAATAAACAAACGCAAGTAACGCGAGTAACCCAATTAACGCAAGTAACGGAACAAACCATAAGTGTCATTCCTGCCCCCCGCTTTCTCGAGGGCAGGCCTCCTTATGTCATTCCTGCGGAAGCAGGAATCTAATGTTTCCATTATACTGGATTCCCGTTTTCACGGGAATGACATAGGAACAAAAATGAATACAAACGCAATAAACGCGATTAACGCAAATGAAAAAATCCTTTCTTAATAAAATCAAATCCCACAACGCTATTATCGGCGTCATCGGCCTGGGCTACGTGGGCCTTCCCCTGGTCCTCCGTTTCGCACATTTCAATTCATTGCTTTTATAAGGTTTAAAAAAAATTTTGCTCTTAAAATTACATAATGTACAAAAATATAATAATTAATTCGTTAAATGATAGCATTTCAGTAAAAAAATCGATTATTGAAAATTTAACAGATTCTATTTCATTAGCAATAGAAAAAATACTTGAATGTATAAAAAACGATAATAAAATTCTTTTTTTCGGGAACGGAGGCTCTGCAGCGGATGCCCAACATATTGCGGCAGAATTAATTGGTAAATTTAAAAAAGATAGAACAGCACTTCCAGCAATTGCTTTGACTACAGATACTTCAATTTTAACTTCTATAGGAAATGATTATGGATTTGACAATATTTTTTCCCGACAAGTTGAAGGGTTGGCTAAAAAAGGGGATATTTTAATTGGAATTAGTACCAGTGGAAACTCTCTAAATGTAATTGAAGCTTTTCAAAAAGGCAAAGAAATGGAGTGTTTTTCAATAGCTTTATTAGGAAAAGATGGGGGCAGAACCAAAAATGAATGTGACCTCCCTATAATAATTCCTTCCTTTGGTACCCCAAGAATTCAAGAAGCTCATATAACAATAGGCCATATAATTTGTGAAGCAATTGAAAAGGAATTATTCAGATAATGAAAACGTTGAAATCAATTCTTTCTAAATTTGAACATCAACGCATTCTGGTAATTGGCGATATAATGGTTGATGAATATATTTGTGGAAGAGTAGAACGAATCTCTCCAGAAGCTCCTGTACAAATAGTCGAGGTAAACAAAGAGGAGCTAACCCTTGGAGGCGCTGGGAATGTCATAAAAAATTTAAGAGCAATGGGATGTGATGTTTCAGCTGCTTCAATTATTGGAAATGAATTCTATGGGAAATGGGTATTGGATAGCCTGAAAACATTGATGGTAGATACCCAAGGTATTTTTATTGATGATTCAAGACCGACCACAAAAAAAACACGAATTATAGCTGCTCATCAACAAATGTTAAGATTAGATAAGGAAACAAGAGATTCTATTCGACCTGAACATGAAGAAAAGTTAATTGAATACCTAAAGAAAACAATTGATAAATTTTCTTGTGTTTTAGTCTCAGATTATGCAAAAGGAGTAATAACGTCTGAAGTTTCGAGTAATGCTATCAATTTAGCTAATAAAAATAGTAAGTTGATTATAGTGGACCCAAAGGGCTCTGATTTTTCAAAATATAAAGGCGCTACACTATTGACTCCTAATCAAAAAGAGACTGAAATTGCTTCCAAAATAAGAATTAGAGATGATAGCAGCTTAATCAGATCAGGAATTAGTTTACTTAATGACTTTAGCTTAAAATCCATATTAATAACAAGGGGCGAGGAAGGAATGACCCTTATCGAAAGTGAAAAGGATGTCTATCATATACCCACTTATGCAAAAGAAGTGTTTGATGTTACTGGGGCAGGAGACACAGTTTTAAGTGCATTTGGATTAAGCGTTTCTTCAGGAGCCTCATATTTTGAAGCAGCCAAAATCGCAAATCTCGCTGCAGGTATTGTCGTAGGAAAATTAGGGACTGATGTGGTTATAAAAGAAGAGATATTAAAAGAAGCAAATAATAGTAATTTTTTTAATATGGCATTATCATAGTGTCAGATTTTAAATTAAGACCACAAGAAAATCACTTTAAGCGAACTGCCCCCCAAAATCCGTACCACCTGAAGTGCTAAAATTGACATGTTATAATGGACATCATCAGAGAGGATATAAGCCCGGTCTGGAGGCTGATGATGTCAGGGAAAAAGACAAAACGTTTCACCCCTCGTTTCAAGTTTCAAATTGTTCTCGAGTCAATCAATGGTGAAAAAACCATGGGACAGCTGGCTCGTTCTTACGGAGTCCATCCCATTACGATTCACCGGTGGAAGAAAGAATTCCTCGAAAAAGGACCGGAAATCTTTTCCCAGGATACCACCATTCACGAATATGAGAAAAGGATTGGAGACCTTGAGCGGCTTATCGGTCATAAGGAGGTTGAGATCGCACTGCTTAAAAATTTTTTAACCGCGGATTCCCCAGGGAGGAAAAAATCGCCATAGTCGCTGATTTTAAAGACGAATACGGATTGAACCGGACCCTGGAGACAGTTGGTCTGCCTAAGAGCACCTGGTATGACGTGCAAAGAAAAATAAAAGATAATGACCGATATGGATATCTCAGGAAACCGCTGATGAAAATCGCTGAGGCTCATCCGGAATACGGGTACCGCCGGACCACGGTTGAGCTTCATGAGCAGGGATATCATATCAATCATAAGGTGGTGGAGCGATTACACCGCCACTGGAACCTCTCGGTGATGAAAAAGGTGAAAAAACCGAAACCGAATCCTATTATCAGATTGCTGAAGGAGCTTGGCGATAAAATCAACCTGGTCAGCCGGATGCAGACGATAGACGACCTGGAAGTGCTGTATACGGATTTTACAGAAATCATTTACAAAAAAGGTCAAGCCAAAGCCCAACTGATGCCGATCATCGATCACCGAAGCAAGGTCGCTGTCGGTCATGCCCTCGGTCCGAGCCAGGACACGGATCTTGCTCTCAAGGCTTGGAACAAAGCAAAACAGACGTTAAAAAGACTCGGACAAAAAACGGAAAATATGATTCTTCATCAGGATAGAGATGGAGTCTATACCGGGCATCGATGGCTGCATGAAATTGCTGTGAAATCAAAAACCAGAATCTCCTATTCGGAAGATGGGGCACGGAAAAATGTCCACATGGAATCGTTCAATGGCCGGTTTAAAGAAGAAAACCGGACGTTGTTTTGGGAACAGGATGATCTGGAATCTCTCAAAAAGGTTGTGGAGGAGAGGTTCCATTATTATAATTATAAGCGCAAACATTCGGCGCTGGGAAACAAGCCGCCGATGATACATCTCAAAGAAAAGGGCAATTTATCCTTCTGAGATGTTAGCACAAAACGGCCTAAAAAGTGGTACGAAATACGGGGGGGCATATCCAAGTCTTCTCTATGTATTAATACTAAATATTATATATCATACAGATGAAACACCTTTTTTGGTTATATTAAATAGGATTATTTTTTATGATAGCTTTTTTTTATCGTAAGTTCAAAAACCTCATATCAGATAAAAAATTTTCTGAGATCCTCAAAGGTTCAATCTGGGCTGCAATCGCCCAAATTATAGGTATGGGCTTAACTATGATTACTAGTATCATTGTTGTTAGAGTTTATGGAGCAGATGTAATGGGTATTGTTGCATTGATAAATTCATTTCTGATGTTAGTTGCAATTTTTACAGTACTTGGCACTCATACTTCTATTCTGAGACTTATACCTGAGCATTTGACTAAGTATTCTGTATACTCGGCTTTCAAAGTTTATAGGAAAATTCAGTACTTTGTCGCTGGTTTATCCATAATCATAGGTGTAATTATTTTTTTTAGTTCTTCTTTGATTGCAGATAAGATTTTTTCAAAGTCTCACCTGTCATATTTTTTTGCAATGGCTGCGATTTTTGTGCTTTTCAAATCGCTCATGCTTCTCAATACTCAAGCAGTACGCGGACTGCGTCTAATTCGGACCTTTGCATTTATGCAACTCCTTCCACATCTATCAATGTTTTTGATTTTAATCGCCGTAACTTTTCTGTTTTTTAATCAATATAATCCTGTTTATGCTCTATTTGCCTCATTTCTTGTTACTGCTCTGGTGGGCATTTTTATTATGGACCGTGAGTTCAAAAATAGAATTGGTCAAAATGACCAGATTCAGAAAATGAGAATGAAAAGTATTGTCTCTATTTCAGCGCCTATGTTTATGACCGCAACAACAACATTTCTCATTGGTCAGACAGGCGTTATATTATTGGGTGTGTTTCGAACTGAGGCTGAAGTAGGTTACTATGCAATAGCTGTAAAGCTTGCTACTTTAGTTTCATTTTTACTTTCAGCCATTAATTCAATGGCAGCGCCTAAATTTTCAGAGCTTTATCATTCTGGAAAAATCGATGAGCTTTTTCATGTAGCCAAAAAATCGACCAAGCTAATATTCTGGGTTACAGCGCCGATACTTCTTATTTTAGTGACGTTTGGAAAGCCTATTTTATGGCTTTTTTTCGGGCAGGAATTTACCCAAGCATATTTGCCCCTTGTATTTCTTGTGGTTGGACAGTTTATCCATTCTGTTTCGGGGACAACTGCTGGCTTTATGAACATGACAGGAAATCACTTAATTTTATCTAAAGTAAAAGGGATTTCAGCTTTTATGAATATTATTTTAGGGTTAATTCTTATCCCCATGATTGGAATTAACGGGGCAGCTATAGCGGGAATGTTTGGCGTATCTTTCTGGAATATATATGTGTTATATATAATTAAACTTAAATTTGGAAAGACCATTGGATATCTTCCTTTTGTGTTTTATATGAAGAATAGATTAATAAAATAAATAAAAGGAAAAAAAAGAATATTTCTAGATAAAAATGAGTCGCGCCCCATTGTTTTTATATGTTAACTCATGGATATAATTAGGTGTCAGAATGGAAAGAAGAAAGTTGATGTTTTGTCAAAAAGCCATACAATTTTCTTAGGTGGTTTGAAGGTATCTACCAACATTGCATGAGAAGTTAAATATAACTGTCTGGTCAGCCAACAGGAATAATTATCGTATAATAGGTGGTAAAAATTTTTTAAAGGCAGTTTAATGATTATTTCTCACAAATATAAATTTATATTCATTAAAACAAGGAAAACAGCAGGAACTAGTATTGAAATTTTCCTTTCTCAGTTTTGTGGTTCAAATGACATATTGACTCCAGTACTGCCTCAAGAGGAAGGTCATAATTCAAGGAACTTTAAAGGATTTTTCAATCCAATTAAGGAAATAATTTCCCACAACCCTGTTGTAGTTACTAAAACTTTAAAAGATTTTATAAAAAGAAATAAGTTTTATAATCATATTCCTGCATCACGAATAGAGTCACGTATTAAAAATGATATATGGAATTCATATTTCAAATTCTGTTTTGAAAGAAATCCATGGGATAAAACATTATCTCATTACAGATGGTTAAATTATAGCAGAGGAAAAAACCTGACTTTTGATGAATATATTTCCGCCCGTAAAAAATTCTTAAATTCTTTTAATTTATTCTCTAGTACAATTGGAGAAAAAAATTTTTGTTTTAATTATCCTATTTATACAGATGGATTATATCATAAAAAAATAATTGTAGATTATATTGCAAAATACGAGAAGTTATTTGAAGAATTGACTAAAATATTTGGATATTTAGGAATACCTTTTAAGGGAAAATTGGAAATTCAGGCAAAAAGTAATTATCCAAAGGAAAATGTTACATATAAGGAATTTTATACAGAAAAACAACGCGATCAAATCGAAAAAATTTTCAAAAAGGAGATAGAGATGCATGGTTATACATTTGATGACAACTGATAAAACAAAATAATTTTACATGATTAAATAATTATTTAACCGAATAGAATCAATAGAAAGTTTTAATTTAAACGGGATGTTTCAATATGATTTTTTTATATAATAGCGATCATCACGATAAATAAAATTTTTTTTAATCCTCTCTTGAGGAATTAAGTGATCATTACAAAAAATGAAGATAATAATTGTTAGCTTAAGGAGATCAGGTTCTACAATTTTCTGGAGAGCTTTCAGGCAAGATAATAGATTTACATGCTATGATGAACCTTTTGTCAATTTATTAATACATTTGCCAAAACTTAACCGAAAAAAAACTACTCATGAGTATATTAAATTGCTCAAAAAGAAGCCATCAGTTTTTTGGAAAGTGTATGAGCCAATAGACCTATCAGAGGAAGTTTCAGAATGTATGTCTAATGGTCAAAAAAGATATCTTCAATTTTTATTAAACAGCTCTGAAAATACAGTATGTGGTTTAACAAGATGTAATTTTAAAATTAAGGAACTTAGAAATGTATGTCCTAAAGCTTATATAATTCATTTATATAGATCACCCCAGGCATTTGTAACATCTCATATTTTGCATAATAGACCTGAACTCGGTAAAATTAAATCATCTTTAATAAAAGTGAAGAACTTTATTTATAAAAATAAGTTTTGGTCAATTAAGAAGGATTACAATGGTTGGGGTTATGAAGCCATAATTGGATCCTCAGATGATGGTTTGTTTAGTACTTATTTAAAGGAAAACAACATTTTTATTAAAGATTTTAATAATGTGCCTGCATATGGAAAACTTATGTACTTTTGGAAGATATGTTTCGAAAAAGTAGAAAAGGAGGGAAGATTCCATTTTGGAAAGAAATTTATGTCGTTGCCGTTCGAAAAATTTTGCGAAAATCCAGAATATTATATGGAAAAAATTTATAATAATATTGGTCTTGAAATGCCAAAAATTGATTTCAAAAATATTAAAATTCCAAATTTAGGATATAAACCGAACCACACAAATTGGATGAGAATGGCAAAAAAAATTGGACTTCCTTCCCTTTATCAATATCCGTGGAATTTTAAAGTCTGAAATTATGGATGATATTTTACCTAATTTTCTTATAGTCGGTGCAGCAAAAGCAGGTACAACATCGCTATTCCATTATCTTAATCAACATCCAGATGTATTTATTCCTCCTCGGAAAGAGTGTAGATTTTTCTCGCAAATGCCAGGAAATTTCAAAGGCCCTGGAGCCAAATCTCAGAATGACATAATTACCTCTATAAACGAATATAAAAAGCTCTTTCTTCCAGGTAAAAACATTGTAGCTAGAGGAGACATATCAAATGACTATCTATATTACTATAAAAAAAGCATTTCCAATATAAAAAAGCACTTAAATGAAGAAGTTAAAATTATAATTATCTTACGTAATCCCATTGATCGTGCTTATTCAAACTACCTTCAGCATGTCCGCGAGGGGTGGGAGAGGATAACTTTTGAAGAAGCGCTGGAAGCTGAATCTGAAAGGAAGAAAAACAATTGGGCATGGCCGTTCTTATATAAGGAAGTCAGTTTATATTATAGACCTGTGAAAGCTTTTATATCTAGCTTTAAAAATGTCCATATATTTTTATTTGAAGATTTTAAAAATATGCAAAAGTTGCTCAGTCAAATCTATTTAATTCTAGGAGTTTCTGATATCCAGATTTCTGATATAGATCAGAAATATAATGTTTCCGGATTACCTAAAAATATTTTATTGCACCATTTTTACTTACTGACAGCCAAATTAAAACCTCTGTTCATACCTGTAGCTGAGATTTTTTTTCCCCGTGAAAAAGTGCAGCAGAAAATGAGTCAATGGAAAGCAAAGAATCTAAAAAAGGTTCCTATCAGACCTGAAACTCGTCAGTACTTAAAAGAGTATTTTAGAAAAGATGTTTTAAAATTAAATAATATAATAGATAGAGATGTCAAAAGATGGATTGAATAAAATTAATACAATCTTTAAAATTAATCGTAATAATCTGATAAGAAAGATATTTTATCTTTCTGTATTTCTTTTTGCTGTCATCCCCAATTCACCTGATAAAACAATAGTCATATCTAAAGCTTATGACCTTTATATTCCATTTGGTTCATTAATTTTTTTAATTGGAGGATTATCTATTTCTGTTTTGGGTTTAAAATGGATTTTCGGAATGCCAAAAGCTTTGTTAATTTCAGGGCCAATATTCACAATATATGTGATTATTCAAATATGCTTTGGAATTCTCTTTGGAGCGGAATATGGATTCGATGATATATTCTACACCTCTATAGAATTAATAAATATTAATTTAGCTTTTTTTACAGGGTATTGCTATTTCAAAAGCTTGAAAGATGAAGACATTCTAGATTCAATTCAAAAGATATCAGATCTTATCCTTGCAATAGTAATATTTTATTTTTTAGCTATATATGCCTCTGAATTTGTGTTGCCAATCATTAAAAAGGTTACTGGATTTTCTATTAATATAGGAGGTTTAGAACAGGGTGTTCCTCAAAGGTTAGGTTATCGGAGGCTTTATGGACCTTTGGGTAATCCGAGTCAGCTAGGGCTTGCTCTTATACCAATCTGTGGATATCATTTGTTTTTACTTCAAAAAAAATATAAATTTAATGTCTTTATAAAATTTATTATTACAACATGCCTTTTATTTCTAACAGGCGCGCGGGGACCTGTATTTTTATACATATTTTTATTCATATATTTTCTTGGCTTTAAGTTAAAATGGAAATCAATATATTTTTTTACTTTTTTACTGGCTTTAATATCATTTGGGATTAACGTCGGCTTATTGTTTCCTTCTAGAGTTAATCCATTTCTAATTGGCAATTATATTGATGAAAATAGAATTAATGCTTTTTTAACTTCCATTAATGCATGGATGTCATCAGCTTCTTCATTCCTGTTCGGCGTTGGATTTAATGAAATAATTATATCAACAAAAAAAATATATTTATCTGCTGCGGGGTTAATGGAAAATAGAGAGTTATTTACAAACTATGGTTTCCTTCCTGGAGGAACACACAGCATGTTTAATTGGGTTATTTTTAATACAGGATTAACAGGTTTGTTGCTTTATTGTTATTTTATTTATAATTTTTTTTTAAAGGCGATAAAAAAAATACCTTCTATTATTAAAAAAGAGTATTCAATATTAATTGTAGCAGTTTCTATTTGTTTCATTTATTTTCTTTTATCTATGGTCCATGTTTCAAGGCCTCCACTTGTAGCATGTTGGATAGTTTTTTTTGTCTTATCGGTAAATATTTTATCAAGAAAGCATATTTGTCAAGAAGCGTAAATTTTTACGCAGTAAATAGGCATATAATTTTACTAACACGCTTGGTATCAGACTCTGCCTTATGAGTTAAATTTTTTACCTTTTGGTACCCAGGATCATGTGTGATACCGAATCCCTCGGCTGACAATGATACACTATCTTAACCTCCTAAGTTGAGCAGTGAATTATAAAAAACTGTCAACCGAGGTCAAGAATTCTATAGAAAAAAATAAGGAAATGGATAAAATAAATAAATTTAAAATTCGTAATATATTAATTATTTGTTTGAATGGATTAGGAGACGTTATAAATACAACTCCCTTAATTCGATCTGTTAGAAAGGAATACCCAAATGCAAAATTAACTTTATTAGTGAAAAATAAATTTATGAAGAATGTTTTTGGGGATAGTCAATATATTGATGAATTTATCTATTTTGATCCAAGTAATAAGTCGCTCTTGAAAAGACTGCAGATTATTAAAACACTTAGATCAAAATGTTTTGATTTATCTATTACTACAACAGACACTGATTTAATAAAAGGCCCAATGTTAGTATTTTTAGCGCAGGTTAAATATCGTGTTGGTGAGATTAAAAAGAGAAAATTTTTTTCCGGATTAGGATTTCTATATAATTATCCCGTGCAAATAGATTATCAGCAACATAGAGTTGAATCTAATCTTAATCTTTTTCGGAAAATATCTTCTTCAGAAGTCATTGACGAAACTTTTTTTTCAATTAATGGTACTCATGAAATAAAGAAAGAGAACCTTTTAAAGAAAAATTTTAAAAAGAATTTTCGGTATTATGTTACTATTCATCCTGGATGCAGAGCATCTGAATCATATCGCCGCTGGCCAATTGAACGCTATTTGATTGTTGCAAAAGAGATTGTAAGATGTTATAGGATTCCGGTTATTTTCGTTGGAGGACAAGACGAAATTGATATATTTAATAAAATTGATAAAGCCAAAAATCAATTTATTTACAATGGAATAAATGAACTTTCAATTGGAGCTACTGCCGCTTTAATTCGTGATTCTATATTCATTATTGGAAATGATTCGGGTCTTATGCATATCGCTGGGGCGGTTAAAACGCCTACAATTGATTTAATGGCGAGTGTTTCATCGTTACGGTGTGCGCCCTGGAAAAATAATAACGAGGTTATAGAGCCATCAAAAACAATCAATAAAAAGGAAAGAATTAAAGAAATATCGGTAAAGCAGGTGCTTGAAGCTGTTGATAGAATAATGATGAAAAATAGTATATCAAAATTGATTGTAAATTGAGAAGTCATAGTTCTCCGAAGAATTTAATCTAGAAATTTCATAACTTTTCAAGTATTTGAAAAAAATTACTTTCGAAAATGCACTGAAAAAAAATTGAATTGCTATAAATAAATATAGTTACATTTGGTATTGCTTAGGAGAAGATAAATGTTTAAAGGCAACACACTACTTATAACAGGTGGAACTGGTACTTTCGGCAATGCAGCATTGAATCGGTTTCTGGATACCGATGTAAAAGAAATCCGCATATTTTCTCGTGATGAAAAGAAACAGCATGAAATGCGGCTTTTTTACAATAATCCGAAGCTCAAATTTTATATTGGGGACGTGCGGAATCCAGAAAGTATAAAAGATGCAATGGCTGGAGTTGATTTCGTGTTTCATGCAGCCGCTTTAAAACAAGTGCCGTCATGCGAATTTTATCCTTTGCAGGCTCTCTATACCAATTCTATAGGAGCTGAAAATGTGATGAATGCTGCAATTACATCAGGAGTGAAAAGAATAATACTCCTCAGTACCGATAAAGCCGCATATCCTATTAACGCTATGGGAATGTCAAAGGCGATGATGGAAAAATTGGCTGTGGCAAAATCAAGAGTTGCAGAAAAAAAAGATTGCAAGATATGTATAACGAGATATGGAAATGTGATGGCGTCCCGGGGTTCGGTAATCCCTTTATTTATTGAGCAAATCAAGTCGAATAAGCCAATTACAATTACAGATCCTAATATGACTCGTTTTATGATGACAATTGATAATGCACTGGATCTTGTTTTATATGCTTTCGAACATGGTGGGCCCGGTGATTTATTTGTTCAAAAAGCGCCAGCAGCAACCATAGAAACCCTTGTAAAAGCACTGAAAAAGCTATATAAATCAAATAATAATGTTGAGTTAATAGGGACTAGACATGGAGAAAAGCTTTATGAAACATTACTAACAAGAGAGGAAAGAGCTCGATCTCAAGATTTAGGAGAATATTATAGGGTCCCTGCTGATTCCAGGGATTTAAACTACAATCTCTATTACACAAATGGTGCTCCGGAAATGTCTAAACTGGAAGATTATCATTCACATAACACAAGACGGCTGGATGAGGATGAGATGACGGAGCTACTCTTGAAGCTTGATTTCATACGTAAAGATATCGGGCTAACTTTACTTGGCAATGAATTAAGGGAATTTTAGGAGATTTTAATGGATAGAGCCTATCGCAAAGTAGTTGTTACCGGATCAAAAGGTTTTATGGGTCGGCACCTGATGGAGGCATTGAACCGCTGCCCGGATGTTGAAGTTCAGGGGTTTGATATCGATACCTCGTTTGAGGATCTGGCCAAGGCTCTTGTGGAGGCGGATGTTGTATTCCATCTTGCCGGAGTCAACCGTCCGGAAAGAGTTGAAGAGTACGAAGAAGGAAATCACCTGTTTACAAAGAAATTATGCAATACTCTTGAGGAAGCCAACAAAACTCCTTTAGTTATTTTTTCTTCATCCATTCAGGTTGAACTGGATAACTCATATGGGAAAAGTAAGCTCAGAGCAGAGAAGGCACTCAAAAATTGGTCAAAACGTACAGGAGCCGGAGTTGCGGTATTCAGGTTGAAGAATGTTTTTGGAAAATGGTCTCGGCCTAATTATAATTCAGTTGTTGCCACATTTTGTCATAATATAGCAAGGGGATTACCCATTTCAATTTCTGATACGGCTAAAGAGATTGAACTTGTTTATATTGATGACGTAATATCAGCTTTTG
>CAZJYD010000074.1:0-12781 GCA_964550205.1 uncultured Bacteroidales bacterium | reverse complement strand
CCCCTGCAGGGTGGCTTATAAATTAAGGGTGCATAGTGGGATTTGAACCCACGGCCTTCGGAACCACAATCCGATGCTCTAACCTGCTGAGCTATATGCACCATTTAAACTTAAAACGAAATGCAAAATTACAATATTTTTACCTCATGCAAAAATATAACCACTATTAAATACTTATTTTTAAGGATAATAAATGTTTATTTTTGCCTGTATGAAAGAATATCTGAAATATCTTTTCAGTTTAAAAAAACTCAAAATAACAACTGGCTCCTCCCTTTCCAACCTTGCATGGAAAAGATTTATAAAAAACAAATTATCACTTGGCGCCCTTATCTTTATAGCCTTATGTGTAATTGTTTCATTAGCAGGTTATTTGATAACACCAGACCAGACCCCATTTGCCAATGAACAATTCCTTGAGCTCAGCACATTAAAACCGGGTACCAGTGTTAATATGCTTCTTATAAAACGCAATAAAAAATTTGAGCCACAAGGAATTATAAAAAAAATGTTGTTTGGGAAAAAAAGCAGATACAGGAAAATTCCGTTCAGTTCATATCATTTCGAAGACGACAAAATCATTATTAAAGAATATGCGGACCCTTCAATAACCGATCATCAAACTTTCATTTACAACATGGCAGATGTTTGCTACTCATTAAAAGCTGATTATGAAAAGATAAAATTTTTAAACGATACTTTGTTTTTTGAGAATACATATGGTAAATATCACAGCAAATCAATAAAGGATCTGCAAAAAGAAATTATAGATGATCACATCAAAACAAAAACATTTATTCTTGGTTCGGACAGGTTCGGCAGAGATATGCTCAGCAGGTTACTTATAGGAACACGTGTCAGCTTGTCGGTAGGTTTTATATCTGTATTTATATCATTAATTATAGGAATAACATTAGGATCAATTGCAGGATTTTTCAGGGGAAAAATAGATAATTTCATTATCTGGCTAATCAATGTAGTTTGGTCTATTCCTACTTTATTACTGGTAATTGCAATTACCTTTGCTTTGGGCAAGGGATTCTGGCAGGTTTTCATAGCTGTTGGACTCACTATGTGGGTAGAGGTTGCACGTGTTATCAGGGGTCAGATCATCAGCATCAGGGAAAAAGAATTCATTGAAGCGGGAAGAGCACTTGGTTTCAGTAATTTCAGGCTTATCATCAGGCATATTCTTCCAAATGTAATGGGACCCGTAATAGTAATATCAGCAGCCAACTTTGCAGCCGCTATACTAATAGAAGCCGGTTTGAGTTTTCTGGGAATTGGCGTACAACCACCCATGCCATCATGGGGAAGTATGATAAAGGAACATTATGGTTATCTTATACTAGATTCAGCATTTCTGGCAATATTACCAGGGATAGCAATTATTCTTATGGTACTTGCTTTCATGTTAATCGGGAATGCCCTAAGGGATGCCCTGGACGTTAAGGTAGTATCAGCATAAGCTATCTCTTCCTGTACTTTCCATATTCATTGTTCAGGCATTTGCTGGGTCTTGAAAAACCACACCAGCCTTTTCTGAAATTGAATTTAATGCTGGCGTAGATATCCATTCCGGTATAATCAGAAAACCCGAAAAAGCTTCCCAGCTTGTCAGTACCTATAGTTATGAACTTATACCTTGCTGCCAGACCAATTCGTAATTTTGTATAATTATATAATGAAACAGGAAAATTGAATTCCAATTCTGCTGATTCATACCTTGGAGTTATTGCTATCTGGGGAGGTCGGACCAAAATACTATTATTTAACAGTTTTAGTGGATAAATAAAAGTTCCGTTAAAATACCAGTTCTTATAATAATGATAATCAATCTGCAAGCTAACGGCCGAAGGGAGTGCTACAGAATAATTGTCCGCTTTTAAAGATGCACTGCTATTACCATAGAAACGGGTACTTAACTCATCAACAAATGTATTTATATCATGATATGTTAAAGTATCTATTCTTTCCCAGTAATGGCTAACATCATCGAAATCATGAAGCTGAGCGCTTTTATCAAACTTGATAGATCCGATATCCAGTAAAGAAACACCAATACGATAATAATAATCATTATATGGCTGTCTGCAAAGCTTTCTGTACTTTTTGTTTGAATGACCTCTTATTGTTTTGGTATATGTTATTCCCAGATCAAAACCCAGACCATTTCCTTTAAAAGTGGGTCCATCAGGAAAATCATTATTATTATAATTCAAAGGCAATGAAAATCCGGCAGTTGCCCGTAAGTTTCTAATATCTGCAGTACTGTCATTCAACACCAGATAATCCAGATTCTCTGCATCAACAAAGCCACTTCCATAACCCATAAGGTATTTTAACGTTATTCCTGCCGACCAGTGATCATGAGAATACTTATGAAATACGTAGGCATATGACAAATTTATTTCACCCCATACCATTGCCCCCATAGAAAAATCATTATCATTATAATTTATGTTGTATTGAGGAGGAAAGTTTAAACCCTCATATGCAAAATTAGCAACATCATAAGGTATATTGTCTCCTGAGAAAACTGACCTGACCTGTGTTTGAATAGCAAAAGTATGGTCGTTGTATGTAAGCATGGCTGAAGGACCTATAACTCTGATATTTGAATAAGCATATTTAAGTTTATCATTATCATAGCGGTCGAAGGGTCTGTCCTTATCTCCGTATTCCGGAAATACAGGATCTTTCTTTAAGTACCTTCCCAGGCTGTAGTCTTCATTATGTATATACAAATAGTTATTATCAAGGAATACATTCGCCGTAATAACATTAATATCAAGATATACTTTTGAATTTGTGAGTGAAGCGGGATTTATTAAAATTGCATTAGAGCCTGCATAATTGCTGTTAACGATTCCAAGCATTTCCTGCGAATAACAATTAACTCCCAATAATACAACAATTAACAACAGTGTTGTTCTTCTTATAAATACCATTAATTTTCTTCTTTTATTTAAAAAGGTAAAAATGTGCAAAGGTAAAAAAATCAATTAGTAACATACTCAAATAACAACCTGTGGCGCTATTTATAATAATTCTTCACAGCTTTCCACAAAATAAAGTTTTAGTAAAACGGTTTTTATCATATTATATTTCTTAATTTATGCTAAGTACAATATTTATTTCACGGATCATTTATCGATTCAATAAGATATACTATAATCGGAGGTCTCATTTTAGGATATGGTTTTCGCTGGAGCGATTTCCTTTGTTATTTAACCGGAATAGTTTTTGCTTTAATTGTAGATATAATTATAAATAAAATTGTAAAGAATTAATATACTGTCATTTACATAGCATGTATTTTATTTTGAGTAATAATTTTTTTATATTTGCAAAATGAATTGCGGATGTGGCGTAATTGGTAGCCGCGCTAGATTTAGGATCTAGTGCCTTCGGGCGTGGGGGTTCGAGTCCCTTCATCCGCACTATTAATAAAAGCAATCTCCCTGTTATATAACAAGATATATAATCCCAAAACTGAATATTAAACACCCTGACAGGTTGTTAATGGCATGTTATTTGATGACAATGAACACATTCAAATAGGATTATTATTCATACCTTTGCAGCCCGAAAAACAAAAAAGAGGAGTTTTTAATGAATATTACCAAAGAAGAAACCGGAGAATTAACTGCCACTATAAACATTGAAGTTAAAGAAGAAGATATTAAAGAAAATGTTAACAAGGTATTAAAAGACTATCAGCGTAAAGCGAATATACCCGGGTTCAGGCCCGGTAAAGTGCCTCTAAGTATAATCAATAAAATGTACGGCAAAGCAGTTAAAATAGATGAAGTCAATAAATTGCTTTCCGAATCTCTCAGCAAATACCTGAAAGAAAATCAAATAGAAACACTCGGTCATCCTTTGGCAAATACAGAAAAAACACCTAAAATCGATTTCGAACACGAAAAGGAATATAGTTTTTATTTCGACATAGGACTGGCTCCCAAAGTTGATTTTGAACTATCGGATAAAATAAAAGTAGACCGTAATAAAATCAAGGTTGATGAAAAAACGATCAATAAATATCTTAATGATGTAAGAAAAAGATATGGTAACCAAGTTAATCCCGAAACGAGTGAGGAAAATGATATACTTAAAGGTAAAATAGAACAACTTGACGATAATGGTAAAGTTCTGGAAAATGGTATTAGCAATGATACTTCAATACTAATTAGCTTTATTAAACAAAAAGAGATCAAAAACAAATTCCTGAACGTAAGTAAAGGCGATAAGATCATTTTTAATCCGCTTAAAGCAACAAAGAATGATGCGGAAACAGCCTCGATGTTAAATATTAAAAAAGAAAAAGTAAAAGATGCAGATTCGGATTTTCAATTTACAATAAATGAAATCATTCGCACCGTACCTGCTGATATGAATAATGACCTGTATAAGAAAGTCTTTCCAAATGAAAAAATCGAGAATGCAGAACAATTTAAGGAGCGCCTTGTTCAGGATATAACCAGGTCGTTTGAAGCAGAGAGCGAGAAGAACTTTATGAACAATGCGGTTGAAAAGCTGATTGATATATCAGACCTGAATTTACCTGACGATTTCCTAAAACGCTGGCTTATAGAAAATAACAAACAACAGGATAACGAAAACAAGATAACACCAGAGCAAATAGAGAATGAATATGATAATTATGCCAAATCATTAAAGTGGCAATTAATTCAAAATAAGATCGTCAAAGACAACAACATAAAAGTTGAGGACGAAGAAATACGGGAATTCATAAAAAGCTACTTTAAAAGTCAAATGCTTGGTGCACCTGATAATGAGGAATCGCAAAAACAATTAGATTCCATAGTAGATTCCTTTATGAAAAATGAAGAAGAAATACATAAGATCACCGATCAGCTTTATGATCAAAAAATAAAAAATGTACTTAAATCGAAACTAAAAACGCACGAAAAAGTAGTTTCCTATGATGATTTTATTAAATTAGTAACCAAGTCATAAATATTTAAAATAATGAAAGACGAATTCAGAAAATATGCAATAAAAGAAAGAGGCATCAGCAGTATCACATTGGATAATTATGCATCTGTAAGTGATAATTATATTTCACCAACAATCATTGAGGAAAGGCAATTAAACGTTGCCCAGATGGATGTTTTTTCGAGACTGATGATGGACAGGATCATATTTCTCGGTGTTCCGATCAATGATTATGTTGCCAATATTATACAGGCGCAGTTATTATTTCTTGAATCGGTTGATGCAAAAAAAGACATACAGATATATCTTAACACTCCAGGTGGTGCTGTTTACGCGGGGCTTGGCATTTATGACACCATGCAATATATTTCGCCAAATATTTCAACTATTTGCACGGGTGTTGCTGCCTCTATGGGAGCTATTTTATTATGTGCCGGCACCAAAGGGAAAAGAACTGCCCTTGAACATTCGCGAATACTGATACACCAGCCAATGGGCGGTGCGGAAGGACAGGCTTCGGATATTGAAATTACAGCAAGGGAAATAATTAAAATAAAAGAAGAGCTTTACCGTATCATCGCCAAACATTCAGGGCAAACATACAAGAAGATATATAAAGATTCGGACCGTGATTTCTGGATGACTTCACATGAAGCAAAAGATTATGGAATGATTGATGAAGTACTGATTAAAAATAAAAAATAAATTTCAACCATGTCAGCTAACGAGGACCGTTGCTCATTTTGCGGCAGAACTAAGTCAGACACTAAAATACTAATTGCAGGACTCAATGCACATATTTGTGAAAATTGTGTTGAACAAGCACAAAGCATAGTTGATGAAGAGCTGGGTCGAAGTAAAGAAAGCAGCTTTGAGAATTTAAAACTGCACAAACCATATGAAATCAAGGAATACCTCGATCAATATGTTATCGGACAGGAGGAAGCTAAAAAGGTTCTCTCGGTAGCTGTTTACAACCATTACAAAAGGATTACCCTTCCGAAGAAACAAAAAGAAGATTCAGATGTCGATATCGAAAAGTCCAATATAATTGTCGTAGGTGAAACAGGTACCGGAAAAACTCTAATGGCTCGCACTATTGCCAAAATGCTGCGTATTCCATTCTGTATTGCCGATGCAACCATACTCACTGAAGCGGGTTATGTTGGGGAAGATGTGGAAAGTATTCTTTCAAGGTTACTTCAGGTAGCCGATTATAATGTTGCCGCGGCTGAAAAAGGAATTATTTACATTGATGAGATAGACAAAATATCCCGTAAAAGCGACAATCCTTCCATAACAAGAGATGTGTCAGGTGAAGGAGTTCAGCAGGCACTTTTAAAGCTTCTGGAAGGTTCGGTTGTTAATGTTCCTCCACATGGTGGCCGTAAGCATCCGGAGCAGAAGATGATCCAGATCGACACCAGGGATATTTTGTTTATTGCCGGAGGAGCATTCCATGGTATAGATAAACATATCGGATCCAGATTACAAACCAACCTTATCGGCTACAATAACATGACAAATAAAGAACAACACATCGACAGGAACAATCTGCATAAATATATTTCTCCAAGCGATTTAAAAGCATACGGCCTTATCCCGGAAATAGTCGGCAGATTGCCTGTAATTACTTATCTTAATCCTCTTGAAAAAGAAACACTTAAAAGAATACTGACTGAGCCAAAAAACTCACTTATAAAGCAATTTACAAGATTATTTGAAATTGATAATATAAAGATTCAATTCGATCAGCAGGTACTGGGTTTTATTGTTGATAAATCAATTGAATACAAGCTTGGTGCAAGAGGATTGCGTTCAATCATTGAGGCAATATTAACTGATGCAATGTTTGACATGCCTTCCAACAAAAAAACAAAAGAGCTGAAAATAACATTGCCTTATGCTGAAAAGAAATTCAGCAAATCCAATATGTCAAAACTCAAAGTTGCCTGACATAGTTACTTTTAATTAGTAAATCATAAGAAAATAACTGTTAGCTGCCCATTCTGTTGGCATAGTTATTGGAATGCAAACAAATATGAAGCGACTACTAGTCATCGTTTTGTTTGGAATGTTGGTTTCACCCATATTTTCTCAACAGGAAAACAGATATTTTGCACTTGCCAGGATCACTAATGGTGATACCTTGCTTGTTGTACCTTTAAAAGAAGTTCAAATATACGGTTTCAAACCACCTAAAAATAATTGGCAGGCACGCAGATTGACCAAGTTGATATATAATGTTAAAAAGGTATACCCTTATGCAAAAATAGCCGGCATTAAATTAATGGAGTACAATGACACACTTACCAAAATAGAATCGAAAAGGAAACGCCGTAAATTCATGAAGCAAATAGAAGACGAGATAGAAAATGAATTTGGCCAGGACCTGAGAAAACTTACCATATCGCAGGGTAAAATACTCATTAAGCTTATTTATCGCGAAACTGACAATACCAGTTATGAAATACTGCAGGAATTAAGAGGAAAATTTATCGCATTTTTCTGGCAGGCGCTTGCAAGAATATTCGGATATGATCTTAAAATTAAATATGAGCCGGAACACAGGGACCGCAGAATAGAAACAATTGTTAAGATGATAGAAACAGGTCAGATATAATTATGCGCGTTTTTATTTTCCTCTTCCCTGCACAACAATAAGTATCGTATATATTAATATCTTAAAATCCATTGCAAGCGACATATTTTCTATATACAGTATGTCATATTTAAGCCGTTCTATCATTTCATCAACATCTGATGCATAACCAAATTTAACCTGTCCCCATGATGTGATACCAGGTTTTACTTTATGCAGAAGCCGGTAGTGAGGAGTTCTTTGTACTATTTGATCAATATAATATTTCCGTTCAGGCCGTGGCCCTACGATTGACATATCTCCTTTCAGAACAGTATAAAACTGCGGTATTTCATCAAGCCTGACTTTTCTTATAAAGCGTCCGAAGGGTGTAATACGGGGATCATTTAATGAAGACAGCATAGGACCATTCTGTTCCGCATCATCATACATCGACCTGAATTTATGCATCATAAAAGGTTTACCATGCCAACCTATTCTTTCCTGAGAATATATTATCGGCCCCTTTGAGGATAACTTAACACCAAGTGCCGTAAATAAAAACAAAGGAGATAATATTATCAAAGCAATAACTGATATCAAAACATCAAAAGCACGCTTAACATATTTTTGCCATGTGGGCATCAGATCAGGGGAAATCTGAATAAGAGGTGTATGGAAAATAGAAGTCATTTTAACCGTTCCCATAACATAATCCTGCATTATAGGTATGATCTTTATAACCACATCCGTATCTTCCAGTTCAGAAATGATTTTATCTACGGTATTACGCTCATTCCTCTCTATGGCAATAATTACTTCCTCAACATTATTTTCTTTAATAACTCTCTTAAGATCAGTATAGTGACCAAGATAAGGAAGATATTTTGATAGATTATAATTATTGTAAGTATTGGCACTTACAAAACCAATAAAAATATTACCTGAAGGGGTTTCCTGATTTTCAATATCATGATATATCTTAATTGCATTTCCATTACTTCCAACGATAACGGTATTGAACCCGATTTTTTTATTATGTATTTTATAAACAGTAACTGTGGTTATTATCAAACGGGGTATGTAGGTGAGGAAAAAATGTAATCCAAATAATACACCAAATGACTGGTAATAAGATTTGTATGAAATAATAATATCATCCAATATTAGTGCAAAAAAGATAATCAATACCCCGATGATTGAAATCAATAATGTTTGTCCAAGCTCCTTTAAACGGGATTTACGGTATATTCTGCGGTAAGTACCTATGGATACGTATAACAGCAACCAGAACAATGGTATTAATACTATACCCAGCCAAAAATTACTGTCTTTAAAAACCTCATTCAGGTTGGATAATATTCGCGGATCAATAGTATATTTTCTGTAAATAAAAAATAATCCCCAGGCCACGGCTGCTGCCAAATAATCACTTAATACATATTTAAATACCTGTAAGCTTTTATTCATATCACTTTGCTTCCCAATATAATAATTTTATATTATCTATTAATATTGTCGCCTCATTTAAACCAGACACTAAATTACTGCCCAAAAGTACTTTAAAATCAATTGCTGATGAATTTCTGTTAACAGCAGGTGTATAATTGATATAAATTTTTTTCCATCTGTCAGTTTTATTTATATTCAAAATAGGATTCTGAATAATACTTGTCATGGTTTGGGTAATTAATCCTAAAGTCAATATATTTTCAATTTTATAATTCAACTCAACAAAAACAGGTTTATATAATCCGGGTAATACAACAGCATTTTTAATTGCTCCTTCATAAAAAGGTTTTTCAATACCCAGTGATATTTTCCCCGAATATTTTCCCTGAAAAGCATTTTCAGTTGTTTGTGTAATTGCTGTATCACTTTTCGTTGTTTTTTCTATAGAGATATTATTGTAGTTCTCAAAATCTTCCATCCAGGCAAATACCGTATTGCCATAATATTCCGTTTTTTCATTAAGAACGGAAATACTGTCAGGCGTCAATAAAAAATCATTTTTTGTAATAGGTTTATAGAAAGGATATGCAACTCTTGTTGCGGCAATACCATTTTGTTTAATACCGGCTCTTATTTCAACTTTATGCCTTCCTTCAGCTAATACCGGAACAATGGCAGGCAATTCAAATACTCCAATCGACTGGTCATCAACATATACCCAGGCATCCGTGATATTATGCGAAGCGGTTCCCTGTACATCATATTCTGTTTTTAATCCAATTGAATCTATTCTGATAAAAGCAGGTACTTCCTGATCAGAATCAGATTCATCACAAGCAATAAATAAGGGAAATAAAAATACCAGTAAAAATAAAAGAATAAAAAATTGCCGGGTATCAATAAGGTAAATATCCTTCATGAAATAGTATTAATAAGTATAATCAACGTGTCAATAATTCATATATTGCTTCTTATAAGAATTATTTCAATATCAGATATCACCGGTTACGAGTTTTATTTTGTCAATAATTTTATATGCAACATCCAAAGCATTATAGCCATCATTAATTGTAACGGGGGGTGTTTTATTATCTGCTATTGACCAGTAAAAACTTTCGAGCTCCGTTTTTATGGCATTCAACTCTTTTATTTCCGGCTTTTCAATTATGATCTGCTTTTTCTGTTTGTCTTTGCCCATATCAATAATCATTGCCAATGGATCATCCGTATCGCTTTTAAGATCCTTCATTCTAACTATCTCAAGTGTCTTGTTCAGGAAATCCACTGCTATATAGGCATCACGCTGGAAAAACCTCGATTTGCGCATATTCTTTAAAGATATACGGCTGGCGGTTAAATTTGCCACACAGCCATTATCAAACTCAATCCTTGCATTGGAAATATCTGGTGTATCGCTTACAACAGCAACTCCGCTGGCACTTATTTTTTTTATATCGGAATTTACAACACTCAGAACAATATCAATATCATGTATCATCAAATCCAGTATCACCGGAACATCAGTACCCCGCGGATTAAACTGTCCCAACCTGTGTGTTTCTATAAACATAGGTTGATTAATAAATGGTTGGGCTTTTAAGAACGCAGGATTAAAACGCTCTACATGACCGACCTGAACCTTCACATTGGCTTCATCAGCCAGTTCAATAAGCTTTCTGGCCTCCTGTGGTGTAGTCACAACAGGTTTCTCAATAAATACATGCCGGAATTTCTTTAATGCCTGGGAGGCACATTCATAATGAGAAACAGTAGGTGTTACTATATCAACAATATCCACATCTTTAATCAGTTCATCGGTTGAAGAATAGGACTGTATTTTAAATTCTTCAGCAACCTTTTTGGAATTGACCTCATCCGGATCGAAAAAGCCAGCAAGTTTAAGTTCTTTAATTTGTTTGATACAACGTATATGAATTTTTCCCAAGTGGCCGGCACCAAGCACACCTATTTTAAGCATAGCTATGTTTTTATGCAAAAGTAATTTTTTTCACATTATATACTGCTTTGATTTATTAATTTCGCGTATTCGCCGGCTTTAATAAGAAAATTAATCAAATGATTGATTCATACAAACATAAAGGACTGAGAAACAAGCTGGTTTCCGTAATCAGGCGTAAGGGAATTAAAGATGAAAGGATCCTTGAGGCAATTACAAAAATACCCCGTCACTATTTCATAGATTCTTCATTCCTCGAATTCGCTTACCAGGATAAACCATTCCCTATCGGTTCCGGTCAAACCATTTCACAACCATATACGGTTGCTTTTCAAACAGAGCTGCTTGATGTACAAAAAGGAGACAAAATACTGGAAATAGGCACAGGCTCAGGCTACCAGGCTTGTATATTAATAGAGCTTGGTGCTAAAGTTTATTCTGTTGAAAGAAAAAAACAACTTTATATTAAAGCTCAAAAGCTTCTTCCAGAAATAGGATATCATCCAAAACTATTTTATGGTGATGGATATGAAGGGCTATCTGCATTTCAGCCATATAATAAAATATTAATAACTGCCGGCGCTCCTTATATTCCTGAAAAATTACTTCATCAATTAAAAACCGGTGGCAGGCTTGTTGCACCGGTAGGAAAAGGAGATATCCAGATTATGAAAGTAGTGAAAAAAAATGCTACAGACGACTTTACTGAAACCAGTCACGGAACTTTCCGTTTTGTTCCCATGCTTAACAGCAAAACAAATGATTAATTATTGAGTAATTTATTTTTGATTAGAACGTTAATTGATTTAAATTTGTACAAACTCTAATAACAATTAAAAATAAAATTAGAAATTATGAAAAAACTTAATTATTTATTAATAGTATTGGTAATACTGGGTTTGGCAGTTATTACCTCATGTAATGAGGATGACGATAACGACATCAATCTTAAACCCACCTTGAATTTTACCGGTGGAACGCAATATGTTTCCACTGACACCACAGTAGAAACAAATGAAACTTTCACCATTGGAGTTACCGCATTAAGTAACACAAATTCAGGTAAGAAGCTTCAAAACTTTAAGATCACACAGGTGACAAATAATAATCCAAATGTTATTTACGATTCAACTTTCAGTTCAAGCACTTTTCAGATGGAATTTAATTTTACTCCTACTCAGGAATCAGTATTCAACCTTATTTTCAAGGTAACAGACAAAGCTGGTGAATATAAGGAAAAAACCATCAAAATAACTGTTGTAGCCGGCGGTACTTACGTATATAAATTTACTGACATCACAATGGGATCATACAATGACCAGAATTATGGAAGTTTTTATTCAACATCAGAGGATCAGGTATATTTTGATGATGAAGCATTTAACAACCAGGGAAAGGTAGACTGGTGCTACTTTTTAGGTGTCACAAATGGTGAAACCATAGCTGCAGTTGATGACCCCGATGCGGAATCGGTCTTTGCAATTATTGATGATAACTGGACCGTGAGAAACGAAACCCGTTTTACTATAGCAACTATCTCTCATACAGAATTCGATGCAATTGCAGACGGAGGAATTGTTGTTTTTCCCGCATGGACATCTGGTAACTCAAAAATAAATCAACTGAAAGCTAACGATGTTGTATTTTTTAAGCTGCAGGATGGTAAGCTTGGCTATATCAAAATCAATACAGTCAATAAAAAAGGCGACCAGATAAATATTGATGTGGTGGTCACAAAACCCTAATTAGTGCCTGTCTATAAAGTAGTATAGAGATTTATGTTGATAGATATCTCGCTACACTCGACATCTCCCCCTGCTCGCAGG
>CAZJYD010000073.1:0-13346 GCA_964550205.1 uncultured Bacteroidales bacterium | reverse complement strand
TGACTCATCTTAGTACCAATTACTTGCAAATTTATCCACGCAATGTGGGTTAATAGATTCTTCAGTCGCTACGCTCCTTCAGAAAGACCGAGTTCACCGGTAAAAAAAGAGAAACAGATTTCTCAGTCGCCTCCTCCATCTCCTCCTACTAATGACACATTTGTAATCTGTTGTAAATTAGCAATTAATAAATCACATCCGCCAGATGGCGGATCAATTAACAAAATAAAAAAAATAGTCATTTATATAATTATATTTGCAAACTAATAAATTCTGGTTTTATCTATGAACATCTTTAAACCGAAGCATTCATTTATTTTATCACTTGCGATTTCAATATTATTGATATTGAATACTTTACAGCTTTTTTCCCAAAAAAACAATAAGCCCATAAAATGGTATTCTTTCGAAAAAGCAGTTGAACTCAATAAAAAAAATCCAAAAAAAATATTTGTTGATGTTTACACAGATTGGTGCGGATGGTGCAAAAAAATGGATAAATCAACTTTTTCACATCCCGTAATTGCCGATTATATGAACCAATACTATTATCCTGTTAAATTAGATGCAGAAACAAATGATACTATCGACTTTATGAACAAAACATTCTATAATGCCAATCCAAATTCACGAAGATCATCTCACCAACTGGCTCTGGCATTGCTAAGGGGACGCATGTCGTATCCTGCATATGTTTTTATGGATGAGAATAATAAATTAATAACTGTTGTAAACGGGTATATGCCCCCCGGTAAATTCGAACCAATAATTAATTTTATAGCAGAAGATGCATACCTGAAAACAAAATGGGAAAAATATAATAGTAATTTTGAGAGTAAAATAAAAAAGTAATCTTATCTACTGTTTTTCACTAATAACATTAAATCTGACCTTTGCTTCTTCGCCATTTTCATCAACAACCGTTATAATATGATATCCTTTTCCGGGTCGTAATTCCATCTGGTGAAAATCTTCAGTGTAACCATGATATTCATCATCAAGATGCCAGTATATTCCCGAACCTTGTTCGCGGTGTGCAACTTCGGATACCATTCTGCCCGGTGTCCCATCCAATTCATATGGTATAAACACCTTTGAGTTGTTTTTTGGATAAATAAATTCGAGTTTCACTATTTCTTCATCATTAAAACAATCGTTTCTCATTGGAGGCAAAGGCTTATATAATGGGTTATTCAATTTGTAAAACCACTCCTGTACGGGAGGCAAAACAAACCAAGGTTTATGTTGCATTTTAGAAACATCCTCGCAATTGCTGTTCACCCTGTATTTACCTGTACTATCCAGGTGAACGATTTTATGATAAGGACATGCGATAGTTTTTAAACCGCTTTTAACTATCCATATGGTATCTATTGCCGTACAAACAGAAGATGCACGGTAACCGCTTTCACGGCATACCGGCACCCTAACCATCTCATCAAATGGTTGTTCAAACCATACTCCGGAAGGAAATAAACCGAAAACATCAAACATAATCGGAGCAGCAGATGTAACACCTGTCAGGCCAGGCCTCCCCTCTCCATCAGCATTTCCTGCCCATACAGCAACCACATAATCGCTGGTTGTACCTATTGACCATGCATCCCTGAAACCAAAGCTTGTACCGGTCTTCCACGCAATCCTCTGAGAAGAAGAAAAATATTTCCAGCCAAGTTCCTCTTGCGGACGGTTAACTTCAAGTAAAGATTCATAAGTTAACCATATTGCTCCTGCCGAAAATATACTTTCTTCTTTTAGATCCGAATATTCAGGAATTTTAAAATATGTTTCATCCTGATAATAATTAAGAGGTCTGATATCCGATGAACAATATCTGCCGTTAAACCTGTAAAAATGTCTTAATATTCTTGACAAGCTTGTATATACACCGGCTAGGTCCCATAATTCTGCTTCCGCTCCTCCCAATATCAAAGATAATCCATAGTGAGAAGGTTCGAAGTCAAGTGTGGTGATTCCCGACTTTCTGAGCAGGTAATGAAACTTTTCAACACCGTATTGGTGAAGCATTCTTACGGCAGGAACATTTAATGAACGCGAAAGTGCCTGCTTTGCCGGCACAACCCCCTCATATCTATTATTGAAATTTTTCGGTGAATAGCCTGCAAAAAATGTTGGCAGATCAGGAACAAGAGTGTTTTGAAGAATTTCGCCTTCATCCAGCATTGCGGCAAATAATAACGGTTTCAATATACTGCCTGTACTTCTGGGAGAAGTAATTATATCTACTGCATTTCCGTGATCTTCTTTAGTGTTATTTTCAGTATTGCCAACATAAGCAAGCACATCTCCTGTTTCCACTTCGGCAACTATAACAGCAGCATTGTGAATTTCATTAGCTTGTAATATCTTATGATGGTCTTCAACAATATCCGCTATACGTTGTTGTAATTCTGCATCAATTGTTGTAATAACTTTTTTACCTTTCCGGTTTTTATACACCCTTGTTAATAAATGTTGTGTTTCCTGCGGTAAGGGCTGCGGTCTGCCTGGCAAAGGTTCAAGGCATGCTACCTGAAAAGTTAATGAATCCATCTCTCCTGACTCAAATAATTTTTTTAAAAGGAAATTTCTTTTTCTCAGCAGTTCTGTTCTGTTCTTACCAGGATAAATCATTGATGGGGCATTGGGAAGAACAGCCAGAGCGGCAACCTCCGCCCAGGACAACTCATGAGGGCTCCTGCCATAATACCGCCAGGCAGCAGCTTCAAGTCCGACTACATTTCCACCAAAAGGAGCATTTGAAGCATAAAGCTTAAGAATTTCTTTCTTTGAATAGCTCATCTCCAAACGGGCAGCCATTATAATTTCCCGTAACTTTTCAAGATAGGTTCTCTCTCTTCCTTTACCTGATAACCTTATAACCTGCATAGTTAATGTGCTTCCTCCACTTACAACTTTACCGGCTTTTATATTTTGTTTAAAAGCCCTGGAAAGCGCAAGCAGATCAAAACCGGGATGGTAATAGAAGTTTTTATCTTCATATAAAATGATAGCTTTTTTAAATTTCTCAGGAAGTGAATCACTTTTTGGAAAACGCCACTGACCATCATCTGCAATCCTGGCGCCAAGAAGTTTGCCTTTCCTGTCATAAATTACAGTTGACTGCGGATAATCGAAAAGATCATGCGGTAGTAAGAAATAAAAACATAAAAAAGCTATCAAAATAAATAAAGGAACAAATACAATCAATAGCTTCATTCTATGTGAAAAAACCTTTAACACCGGATCTAAAATAATACTTTCGTATTCATTGATTATTCACCAGGCTGATATACTTCCACCCATTTACCGGGAATACGAGCATTTATCGTATTATCATACATTGCTTCGCAAGAAACAGAAGGCAGATAAAACTTACCAAGATATGCTGCGTTAAGTAATACAACAAAGATTTTTCTTTTTCCTGCATCTATATCGAAAAAAGTATTTACCCTGTCATCCCTGATATCCTGATAAGTTGGTTTATCAGCATTAACATTAACATTGAAATCGTATAATCTTGTATTATTTATTTCCCAACCAGACGCAATGTTCTGGGAAAGAACCATATTTTTATAATCACCAAGCAAACCGGGATTAGTAATAGTAACGACAGCCATAAAATCAACACCCTGCATTAAACGATCTACCTCTATCTTATCCCCATTCATATCTCTGTATTCTATTTGCATATTAAGATTGTTTTCTGCGGATGTGGTATCTCCCGTAACAGGAATTCCTGTCATTGTTATCTGTGTGTATATTTCATTTTCCCCTTTATTAGTAACTGAAACATACCCATTATTATTCATACAGGGTATTTCAAGCTGGTACATGGGTTTATGACTTCTTATTTCTTCGGTATCCTGCTTATTAACAACATATTCAAACTCAACAGGTTTATCTTGTATTTCTTCTTTACCGATAAATTCTGATAAAGCAACCAGGCAGAAAGCTGTGGTTTGTGTACTCAGCCATTTGTCGGAACTAAGCTGTTGAGCAATTTTTTTCATAACAGGTATTGCTTTATTCTTTTCATTCATCAAACTTAATGTTTGCAATATTACTGCCTGATCTCTCAGCGAAGAACCATATGATCCTGACATTAATTTATAATCTGAAATATCATAACTTAATTTTTTTATTAAATCTTCAGCTATCTCCTTTTGTCCTACTAACACATAGGCGGCGGCAAGCATCCACTGAGACTGGAGCGTCGGTTTATTCATCTCTCTTAGCCTGTTCATAGCACCCAAATCCGGCTCGCCTGCCAGTGCAAGAGTAAATAGCCTGTAGGCCTGCACATAGTCACTCTGTCTGTAATATCCCCGGTAATCAGTATAGTATGGCGACCAGTTTTTAGAAGCTGTTTTTTGATAATTTACCCATTCATCTCTAAATCCTATTGGCAAATTATAACCTTTTTTTTCGGCTTCCAGCATGAAATGCCCCACATAGCTTGTTACCCAGTCACTGGCGTGTGTACCTCCCGGCCAGAAAGAAATACCCCCGTTAGTTAACTGAAATGACTTCAGCCTGTTTACAGCCTCCATTATGTTTTTTTCAATATTCTTTTCTTTACTGTTAGATATTTCTGTGAAATAACCCAGGTATAATTGAGGAAAGACTGATGAAGTAACCTGTTCAGCACACCCATATGGATATCTGACCAAATAATCCAAACGCTTGTGAAGATCAACAGGTGGTATGCCCGATATTTCCAGTACGGCGTTATTAGTACCTTTCATGCCGGGTAATACATAATCTTTTTCCCAGGTTTCACCCGGTTCGATAATTCCACTCAACGTTTTCGTCAGGGGCGGATTTGGATTTCTAATTTGCAATTCAACTTCGGTAATTGATACTTCCTTTCTTGACTCAGCTTTAACCTTAATTTTACCAACACCTGTTTCGGGCTTAACTTTTAATTTAAAGTAAACAACTTTATCTCCGGTTTGGTTAAAGCTAACAAATTTCTTATTTCCAGCAATATCAAAATATTCATTAACCTCTACTGTAACATCCACATTCTTTATATTATCATTCATTGAAAACACGGTAACCGGCAGTACCACTTCTTCCTCAGGGCCAAGCACCCTTGGCATTGTAGCCATTACCATAAGTGATTTTCGTACGGGTGTTGTTTTTTCCGTGCTTCCATATGCCCCATCGCTGCCAGCCACCAGCATTGTCCTTACCGAACCAATATAATTGGGCATTGTAATACCGTATGTTTGATTTGTCCCGGAATATCTGAAAGGACCCAGAAACTTAACCACAGGTTTAAAACGGTTTACCTTTTGCTCCGAAATATCCGTGATCTCAGCATCGCCACCAATGGCAAACATCTGCTCCACGCTTCCACCGTATGCTCCAATTACATATTTATACATATCCCAGGTTTTTACACCCAATGCTTCCCTGGCGTAGAATGAATTCCATGGATTAGGTGTTTTAAAGTGAGTAAGGTCAAGAAGTCCTTCATCCACTATTGCAATTGTATATGTCATTGCACGATTATTTCTTTCAGACACTGTTATATCAAACTCTTCTTCAGGTTTCAGCTCATCAGGCATTTTTATTACAGGATGTAAAATAGTTTCGTGATCTTCAACCGGCACAGGTATTACACCATATAAACGTATCGGAAGGTTATTTGTGGTTTGGGTATGAGGCTGAATAAGCGAAACATTAACATACACTGCAGGAGCCATCTCTGGTGTTACTGCAAAAGTAAATTTAGTTTGTTCTTTCTGAGTACTTACCCAGAAATTTTCAACTACTTCCGAACCCGATTCAATACTAACAAGCGCTCTGCCTGCTCCACCTGAAGGAAATGTAACAGTGCATTGATCGCCTACCTCATATTTTTCTTTATCAGCAGTGAGTATAAGCACTGTAGCTCCATCTGCCGATTGCGCTGCGGATTGAGCATACCAACCCGGATAGCTAACATAAAATACTTTTCCCGTTGAATGTCCGCTTTTTTCATTAACAATTCTTAAGAAATATCTGCCCCATTCATTCTTTTCTATGGCAAATTCGAAATTACCTCTTCCATCAGTTGTTGAAAATTCCTTTGTCATAACAGGAGTTCTGACTGTACTGCTAAAATATGATGCAAGCTCATCATCACCGGCATCCCACCACCATCGCCAATTTACCTTAAAAATTTTTGCTTTAAGATTATCTATGCTAACAGGATCGCCTTTATAGTTAAGTGTTACAACATCAACTGCATATTTTTTACCCGACATATAATCACCCCAACGGTTCTCACTTACAGGCATGTTCAATCCCACAAATGAAAGATATGGTGCATAAGAAACAGAAAAATTATCAATACTGTAATCACCACCTTCTTCAAACACCCTTACATTGAAATTTGCCAACAGCATGCCCGGAGAAGATTTTGTATCCGGCAATTCAATATTGACAACAGCTTCACCCTGATTATTTATTTTACCTTCAAAAATTGTTTTTTCTATTGAATAGAAGTATTTTGCAGGGTCATCAAAAATATAATTACTATAGTTTTCAAAATCAGTTTTTACGCTCTTAAAATCCGTATTAACAATTGCCTTAAGATTACGGGCTACAGCACCGGTCAGCCAACTCGCTTTTAATGTACCGCTTGTTTTAAGCTGAGCCGCAGTAAACAGATCGGTTCCGAAATCCAGGTCTATTTTCAGGCGGTTGGGTTTTACGGTTTCTATCTTAATACGCTTCGTAAAAACTGCCCCTCCTACTTTTACTTTGGCAAGCCAGTTGCCTGTTGGTGCATCATCTTCTGTTACTGTACTATAATTATAAAAGTCATCCATGCCTTCCTTCTTTATTTTTTGTTGTATAACCTGTCCGAAAGGATTGATCAATTCAAAAATAACAGGATGCTCTTCAGGCAGCACTTTATTTTTATCTTCCAGAACAAAAACAAGATAAAGACTGTCGCCGGGCCTCCACACACCTCTGTCTCCATATATATAACCCTTAAGGCCTTCTTTCACTTCAGCTCCTGAAACATCAAACTTACTCATACTTAATGAGGTTCCGTCATCAAGTCTCAGATAACCATATTGATTACCTTTCTTTGCTTTTAAATAATAGGGTTTGTTTTTCAAATCAACATTGGCAAGGCCTTTCTCATCAGTTTTTGACTTTCCGATGAGTTGTTGCTGAAAATTATAAAGCTCTATCTCCACGCCGGCCTCAGGTTTTGTTGACAGGATATTTGTAACTGCAAAAGTCATTATATTGTTGGCGCCTTCTTTTGCAATTATTCCCAGATCGGAAGCAAGTAAATTAATGCTTCTAAAACGTTGTGAAGTGTAATAAGATACATCGCATGGGTTATTCCTCTCACGCCAGTCATAATCATCAGGATAATATGAATAATAATATAACTCTCCATCCCAGTATTTATCTTCGTCGGAAGTGTCCCATTCATCGGATATATCGGTTTCATCCGCTGTTTCGCCGTTACAGGAATATAACGAATAACCCCTGTTAAATCTGAATTCCACCCTGTACATTGCTCCCATATCTTTTTCTACCAGGTCAGTGAGATCAAGGGAAAAAGTATTCCATTTCTTATAATTTAATTTTTTCCCCGATTCCAGTTTTATGGTTTTACGCACAACAGGCCTGCCAACTCTTCTTATCTGATAATCCCTGTCCATTTCATTTTCCTGCAGGAACTGCCCGATGTTATTCTCAAATATTTCAACAATTTCCACATCAACAGCTTTAAGATTGACTGCTTTAAAAGGAAGCACTAATCCCTCAGATGCTGGTAGAATTACACCACTACCAATGATTTCAACCTGGGGTTTTAATTCTTCAAAGGAAATAATGGTATTATATGACTCTTCCAACTTTTTATCAAAGATATTTTTTATACCACCTGATATTAGCAATGTGGCCGATCCTTCCTCCCGCTCTTTAGGAAATGCCCTGATCTCATTATTATCAACAATAAGCTGTAACTCACTTCCATACTTTAAACGAACAAGACCTTCAAGATTTTGGGATTTCAACAAAGGATCTGAAAATTTTATCACTATCTCCTGGCCCGGATCATGATTTACAGTTACATCAAGTATTTTAAATTCACTGATCGAAGGTATTTCAATATTCTCAGAACCTTTAAGATCAATACCATAAGGGCTGCCATTCCAGGAAATTGTTACTTCACGTGACTCTGCAATTCTCCTTATACTATCTATTCTGAAATCATGAATTATTCCATCATCTTTATGATCCCATTTGATTGGAGCCTGAAGCTTATCCACCTCTGCCCTTATTATCTTTTCTACTTTATCATTCTCCATCACATCGCTGGAGATTATACTTCCTGAAAGCCAAACATAATTCTGATCATTCTCATATGTTTTAATGCCGTTATTATAAAACTGAAATGACAATTTAATTGTTTGAAACTGAAATTCAAAAACCTTTAAATCATCAGGTACCTTAATTACATTCCCCAGTTTGAAACCGGCATTATAAACAGTTCCTGACTCAAGCATTTCGTCAGGCCGGAAAATAATTGTTCTGTTATCAAACCAGGAAGATTTACCTGAAATGTCAGGTTCAAAATAAAAAAGGTCCTCAACAATTCCTTTATTTATCTGCATTGAATCAACCTCATTTACTAATCTGATCCTGATCGAAGAAGTTTTGGAGATCACCCCGGAGGTATAACCTGAAATATAATTATCGAATTCAGGATTATAAACAGGAGGTTTTTTCTTTTCAGGGCCGCAACTTTCATAACAAAAAATTAAAAGTAACCCAAATAATAACACGGTAAAAAGCAATGTAATTTTTTTCATGATAAAAACATTAGATATACAATAAATTATAATAATGGAACTTAATATTAATTAAGAGTTAAACTTATCAAGAATATGGAACAAAAACAAACTTTTTACAACTTTGTTAAAATTTGTTAAAAGTAAAATAATATACTTCAATAAGTTTGCGATTTTTTATTTTTTTGCCAAAAATTATTGACATATGGATATAGTTGTTGAGAATTTTACAAAGAAATATGGCGCTCAAAAAGCGGTTGACAACATCACCTTCAAAGTAAAAACAGGTGAAATATTAGGCTTTCTGGGGCCTAATGGTGCGGGCAAGACCACTACCATGAAAGCCATCACAACTTTTATGACACCTACTGAAGGGGAGATTACAGTTGGCAATTATTCGGTTCGTACTCAGCCGGATCAGGTAAAAAAGCATATCGGTTATTTGCCTGAGAATAATCCGCTATATTATGAGATGCCTTTAATTGATTATCTTAAATTCGTTGCAAAATTACAGGGAATTAAAAAAAGTATTATAAAAGAAAAGATACTTGAGATGATCAATGTTTGTGGTTTGGAGAGCGAGAAACACAAGAAGATTGGAGAATTGTCAAAAGGATTTAAACAAAGAGCTGGTTTGGCACAGGCATTAATAAATGATCCCCAGGTTCTCATTTTGGATGAGCCCACCATTGGCCTTGATCCCAATCAAATAGTCGAGATCCGTAAACTAATAAAAAAGATCGGAAAAGAAAAAACCGTAATACTCAGTTCACATATTCTTGCGGAGGTTGAAGCTACCTGCGACCGCATCATGATCATTCATAAAGGAAAGATCGTTGCCGACGGTTCATCGGATCAGCTTCGAAAACATGCCAAAGGCAAAGAGATCATCAAAACGTCCATCGAAGATGGTAATACCGATGAGGTATACAGTGCATTACAAAAGCTCGATACTGTTGAGGTAGTTGATTTCCTGGATAAATCAAAGAATTTATTCGAAATACAAAGTAAACCCAATCAATCCTCAAGAAAACAAATATTTAACTTATGTGTCGACAAAGGATGGGTACTAACTGAGTTAACACCTATGGAAGCTAAACTTGAAGATATTTTCCGTGAATTAACCATGAATTGATTTAACAAAAAAATATTAATCTGATATGAAACAAATATGGATCATTGCAAGGCGCGAATTAAATGTGTTTTTTGATTCTCTGATAGCCTACATCATGATAGTAGCATTTCTTGGTTTCAGCGGCTTTTTTACCTGGCTTACAGGTCATAACATATTTTTTATTAAACAGGCCAGTTTAGAAGTATTTTTCAGCATAGCATACTGGACGCTGTTTTTCTTTATTCCGGCTATTACCATGAGACTTTTCGCCGAGGAAAACAAGTCAGGGACAATAGAATTGCTACTTACCAAGCCCGTTAGTGACTGGCAGGTTGTTACCGGCAAATTTCTGGCCACATTAATATTAATATTAATTGCTCTGGCATTAACATTGCCTTATTATATTACTGTTGCCAATATAGGGCCGGTTGACCATGGTGCGGTATGGTGCGGTTATTTAGGATTAATACTGATGAGCGCTGCTTACATCAGTATAGGAATTTTTGCAAGTGCAATAACCAATAATCAGATTGTAAGCTTTCTTTTAGCACTATTTATAGGCATATTTTTTCAGATAATATTTAGTCTTCTTGCCATCGGATCAAGCGGCTTTGTGGCAGGCTTGTTCAATTATCTGAGTACATCAACACATTTTGAATCGATCTCAAGAGGTGTAATAGATACAAAGGATCTTATTTTCTTCCTGTCAATTATTTTCTTTGGATTGATAATAACCGAAGCTGCAATAGAAAAAAGAAGATTAGCTTAAATGGAGGTTAAATACTAAAAAGAAAAAGAAATGAAAAACAAAAGAACAATCGGCTACAGAATATTTTTAATTTTCATAATAATTGTAGTAGTCAATATTTTATCCGACCGTTTTTTCCTTCGTCTTGACTTTACTGAAGACAATCAATATACACTAAGCAATGCCACGAAGGAAATAATTGAGCAACTTGATGAACCGGTAACAGTAACAGCATATTTTACAGGCGACCTGCCTGCTAATTTGATGAAAACACGCAGGGATTTTAAAGACCTTTTAACTGAATATAATAATGTTTCACGAGGTAAAGTAGTATATGAATTTATCAATCCCAGCGAAAACCGTGATACTGAGCAAAAGGCAATAAGGGATGGTATCAGGCCGGTAATAGTCAATGTACGGGAAAAAGATCAAATGAAACAACAAAAGGTATATTTGGGAGCTATAGTCCAGAAGGGTAGTAAAATGGATGTTATTCCATACATTAATCCCGGTGCTGCCATGGAATATGCACTATCGTCAAGTATTAAGAAACTTACCATCAAGAGCAAGCCACTTGTAGGTTATATAACAGGACATGGGGAAAGATCATTAAGTGAATTCAGCCAGGTTCTCGAAGGATTAAGAATACTTTATGATGTTGAAGAAGTAAACTTAGATGATACGGCAATTAATCTTTCGGATTACCAAACAATTGTATTTATTTCACCAAAAGATTCTATTCCATCGTATCAACTGGATATGCTGGATGATTATCTTGCCGGCGGAGGAAATATGTTTGTTGGCTATGACAAAGTGAAGGGTGATTTTCAGAATGCAAGAGCACAGTCAGTCAATACAGGTATGGACAATTGGTTAAGTTCAAAAGGAATTATTGTTGAAAATAACCTTGTTATAGATGCAAACTGTGGAAGTATAGGTGTCAGGCAACAGCAAGGTGGTTTTTCATACACTACAAACATCAACTTTCCTTATTTTCCTATTATTACCAATTTTGAAGAACATCCCATAACAGAAGGTCTTGAATCTGTTACTATGCCTTTCGTCAGCTCCATTAATTTTACCGGAGACACCTCTTTATCTTTTATACCTATCGCCAAATCATCCAAGCAATCCGGAACGCAAACCCCACCGGTGTATTTCAATGTAAATAAGCGTTGGGCAAAAAATGATTTTCCTTTATCACATCTTGTTGTAGGTGGAATTCTATCAGGTAATATAGAAGGCAGCCAACTATCAAAAATAGTTGTTTTCGGTGACGGTGAATTTCCGGTAAGCGGTCAGGGTCAACAGCAAGTCAAGCTTGAATCAGATAATGTGAATCTGATGGTTAATTCAATTGACTGGCTGGCAGATGAAACTGGGCTTATTCAACTAAGAACAAAAGGTATTACTTCCCGCCCGATAGAACATCTTGAAGATGGTACCAAAACATGGTTAAAATGGTTGAATTTTCTGGTTCCGATCACTCTGATTATTGTTTACGGAATAATAAGAATGCAAAGAAATCGTAATAAACGTATAAAACGGATGGAGGAAGGCTATGTTTAAAAAATTATCTTATAAGGTATTATTGATCATATTGGTTGTACTGGTCATAATTTATTTTATCGCTGAATTCAGCGGCGATAAAGAAAGATCCTTTAGAAGTGAATTGGTTTCCATTGATACTGCTGATGTAACGGAACTGATCATAACCCAGCCTGACGGACAAAAAGTTGTATTAAACAGAACTGATGGGGATTGGGTTGTTGACGTGAATAGAATCTGGCGTCCTGTTGATGAAAGTATGGTTAGAACAGCGCTTGCAACACTTTTAGAGATGAAAGCAGTGAAAGTAGCCGGCACCGACCCTTCATCGTGGTCAGAATTTGATGTGGATGATTCGACAGGCATCAGGGTCCGGGTAATAGAAAAAGGCAAAGAAACAGCCGATTTGTATGTAGGTAATTTTACTTATTTACAACCATCTGATAACCAGCAACAAGTAGAACCAAGATTAAGTGGCCGTCGTGGTAAAATGATTTCCTATGTACGGCTTAATGGAGAGGATATTATATACGGTATTGATGGATTCGCGAAAATGAAGTTTAACAGAAAGCCCAATCATTACAGGGATAAGACAATTGTTAAGGGAGATTTTACTGATTTCAGGCAATTAACTTTTAATTATCCTGACGATGAATCATTTGTTCTTCAAAAAGAAGGTTTAAAATGGACATTGAACGGAATGCCTGTTGATTCGGCAGAGACAGCAAAATATGTTAAAAAATTATCATATCAGAAAGGGCGCGAATTCGTTGATGATTTTGATATAAGCAACAGCACACCAAAATATACTATGAGAATAGAAGGTGATAATTTAGAGCCCATTGAAGTAGATGCCTATCCGGCCGATACGACACATCAGTTCATAATAACATCATCGCTTAATGAAGATGCGAAATTCAGCGGTGCAAAAAATAACCTTTACAGTAAGATATTTGTAAAGAAAGACCACTTTCTGCCTGATGAGGATTAATAGTGTTTGGTGATCGGTGATCAGTGTGTACTTGCCTGAATAAGGTTAACTTTTTTGGAATATTTAAGATTCGTATTAGTTATTACTTTTTTGTCTCCCCACAAAAAAGTAACAATCTTTTCAAAGGCGGAA
>CAZJYD010000072.1:0-13819 GCA_964550205.1 uncultured Bacteroidales bacterium | reverse complement strand
TAACAGAGATTTAGTGCCTGTGTTTTTCCCCTATGACTGTCGAACCCAAGATTAAGTACCCCAATAATTAAATTTTTAATAAATAATTTTCAAAATCATTAATAGTTAAATAGCAAAATTTTAAAAAAATACATTTTTTAATACAAGATGTGTATAAATAAAATAATAAATCTAAGAATTTTATACCAACAAATACAACATATTTAAAATATTCCAATAATTGACATAAATTTATATATTATAAAATTAATCAATTTATATAAAATATAATATTTTTTGAAATAAAAATTAAATAATTAATTTTTATTAGACCACTTTTTTAAAAAATATTTAATTTCATCATTTGTATAAAAATATTTAACATACCTTATATTGTATACTTTATTACATATATTTTGAGGAATGTTTATATTTCTTTTTACCTTACTATAAATTTCTGAATACCACTTATTTCTTCCAATATTGAATTTTTGAAGGTCAATTTTTTCGTTAATATGAAAAAATTCATTGATAGCATCATTGAATGTAGTATCGAGTTTCTCATATTTAAGAAGAAGAACTTCAATATTATTATTATTAATTATAGTATATCCTTTTTCATAATCAAAAGGATATTCATAAATATCAACAGAAAATGTAGTTCTTAATTCTCTATTAAACCATTTTGTAATAAAAAAATTATCTTCATTATCAATTTCATCTAATTTATATATAATATATTTCATTACATTTACTGCAAATTTATTCTTATCTCTATCTTTTAAGCCATGATCAATTCTTTGAGCTAATTCAAAATAACTTGATATTTCTCTTCCAATTGGTTCTCTTGAAATAGTTATGATTTTTAATTTATTTTTTTTATTCCATCTTAGTATTTTTTTTCTTAATAAACCTGCATATTTCACAGCATAAGGAATTTTACCCTCATGTTGTTTATGCCACTTTCTAGCAAATCTCAAACCTTCTTTTGATAAATAGTGTGATTTGAATAAAGTGTATTCTAAATTTTTATTTTTAAGAGTATTTAATATTGAATTAGAAGCAACTTTTCCCATTTGAAATACTAAAATTGGAGGTCTTTTATTAAAATTTATAAACAACAATTTGATATTATCTCGAAAATATTTAGTAGTTATTGTAAAATATATTTTTATTATTATTTTTTTTAAAATTTTATAATGCTTCATTTGAAATTTGAATAATCATGAATTAATTTTACATAATTTATCTAATTGAAAATATTTAAAAAATACACAATCATTAATACTATGCTAACAAAAACATAACTGAATAAATATTTTGTCATTGGTTAAATCACTTGGCCTAATAGCTACCAAATTTCACCTACTCCAATAATTTAATTATGTCTTCCAAAAAATCAAATCAACTAAAGTTGATCCTAATGTGATAAATTTAGTATATAAACAACTTTATTTTTTTAAATCAATAAAACAATTTAATTCTAATATTTTAAGTATTAAAAATAAACTTACTTGGAAATTTAAAAAATAAATTTACTCTCCAATTAATATTTAATTCTTCTTAGTTTTCCATATATTTTTTTTAATACAGATACAGATAAAATTTTTCCCCAAAACTGTTTTAATAATAAATATATATAAGAGATCAAAAAATTATATTGAGTAATAATTTTAAAAATATGATATTCTGATGGTGTTATTATTTTAAAATTTTTATGTAAAGTAATATCTCGAAATTCTTTTTTCATTATTTGAAAAAAATGATATTTATTAATTAAGTTACACTTTTCAAACCAAAATAGATATCTTACTATCATATTCTCAACAAAAATATTCTTGTAGTCATTCCAATTGCCCGAAGCTAATAAAAAATTTTTAATTAAATCCATTACTTGAAAAATGTCAAAACTTTTTAATCCTTTATGCTCACTTACAGAACCATTTCGCTGCTTTCTATATATATATAATGGTTTGTTTAAAAAAGATATCCTATTCGCTAACACATAAGATTTGAAAACAAACATTTGATCCTGATTATAAAGGAAAGCCGGAAATAATACTCGATATCGTTTAATAAATTCATGTCGGAATAACTTATTACACAAAGCCAAATTACGAAATATTTGAGGATATTGAAATGATTTAAAACAAGAATTAATGGGTAGTGATTCATTTTTAACAGTATATTTATACTTATTTTTTTTATGTAAATAGATTTTTATCCCACAAATTATTACATCAGCTTTATTCTGAACTATTTTTTGAAACATATTCTGAAACATATCAGGTAGAATATAATCATCAGAATCTACAAAACTAATATATTCACCTTTTGCTCTTTTAAGTCCTTCATTTCGTGCACCCCCCTGATGACCTATAACATATTTCAGAACTATAAAATTTTCATAACACGTTTCATACTCTTTTAATAATTCAAATGATCCATCAGTTGAACCATTGTCAATACAGATAACTTCAATATCTTTAAAAGTTTGATTTATAATGCTATCAAGACATTGTTGAAGATATATTTTTGTATTATATACAGGTACTATCACTGAAATTTTTGGTTTATTCATAAGTTTTAATTATTTATCCCATTATTTATTCTTTTTTTCATTTTAGTATATAAATCAAAAACCACAAAAAGTTGGGGGAAATATATTTTAACCCAAAGTTTAATGTATTTTCTAAACCATTTTTTCATTAATGGAAATTGTTTTACTAAGTATATTGCTATTTGCCGATTATTATAATCCGCAAACTTATTAGCATAATTTAAAGCTTTACTTGCTAAATATTTTTCTAAAGCATTACGATGGTGATTAGGACAATTGGTTCGTATTGGTTCGGGATCCGTTAGAATAGGAGGTAGTGTATTTAGAGGAGTTATAGTAGAAATCCCTTCTGTTTCAACATGATACCATGTTAAAGGCTCAACAATACAATAAAACTTATGATTCAATAACAATTGGATTTGTAAATAACGATCTTCACCACATATACATTTATTACCAGAATAAAATCCACCATATCTAATTACAATATCTCTTTTACACATAATTGTACAACTGCTATGGAGTTCGGTTAGATATATTTGTAAATCTGTATGAGAAATATTTTTAGGTAATTGCCATGGCCCTTCTTTAATATTTAAATTTTTCCAAATTATACTTCTATCTCTTCGAAGATGGCCTTCAATATATGATCCAACAGCATAATCACAGGCTGGATTCATTATCAATGCATTTAGATAACGATATAAAAAATTTGGCATCCATTCATCATCTGCATCGAGAAATGTAAGATAAGGAGCTGTAGTTTCTTTAATCCCTCTATTCCGAGCTGAGCCTGGGCCAGTATTTTTTTGTTGTATCAGGTATAATCGAGAATCATTATATTTTTTTATTATTTCGGGACCATTATCAGTTGAACCATCATCTACTACAATAACTTCAAAATCTTTGTATGTCTGAGCAAAAACAGAGTTTAAAGCACGAGTAATATATTTACACTTATTAAAAAGTGGAATTATTATACCAACTTTAGCCATTGTTATTTCTATATCTTCAAGGATTTAACTGATTGTTTAGTTCTTTTCAGAATTGTAATTAACTTTTTTGGTAAATAAGATGCACATAACAATCGATAACTTTTTATATTATATGAATTATAATTAATACTGCGAAGAAACGCTTCTCTAGACAATTTATAATCACTATTTATGAAACATTTATATCCGAGCGAAAAAGATTTATCAGATTGTTCTTTTTTAATTTTTCTTAATTTCTTTTTATTTCCTTTTGCTTTCATGATATATTTATATTTCAATCGCGCTGTTTCAAAACGTGTCTTAATAAAATTTTTATGTTCAATACTATTAGGATTTATTAAATATAAACCTAAATATTTATTAATATGTTTAAAAGTACATTCTTCACAAATTCTCAACCAAAACTCATAATCCCCAGCAACTTCAAGATTTTCTTTAAAAAATCCAAATTTGTCATGAAGTTTTTTTTCCCACATAGGATGAGGGCCAATAAAACATTTAGATAAAAGTTTATATCTATCATACTCAGGCCAATTTCGATAATTCACCGGAGTACAATTTTCGAAAATTTCATTTTCAGTTTTTGTGATAATGTCATCTGCATATACAAGATCAATATTTCGATTATTTTCCAACACCTCTACCATAACTTCAAAAGCATTTCTTCTATGTCTATCGTCACTATTAGCGTTAGTTATATATTTACCATTGGCTACTCTTATCCCCCTATTCCAAGCTTGATAAATAGTTTCACGATTTTTAGTCTTGATATAAATTATATTATCAAATCTATTTTTAAATTCATAGATTATAGATTCTTCATTTTGCATGGAACCACTATTTATTATAATAATTTCAATTCTATCTGCTATTGTTTGCCTCTCTAAGTCTTCGATACATCCCCTTATATATCGTTCACAATTATATACAGATACAATTGCTGAAATTAAAATATTACTTTTATCCATTTATATCTCAATAAAATATATTTACTATATAATTTTAATTATAATATTATACTAGATATTTATATATTCTGAAAAATTAATCCTTCCAAAAATTTTCAGTATTATTTCCATAAACTTCATTTTTATTAAATTGCCTAATTTTTGGATAAAATATATATGGATAAATCCATTCACGTCTAGTAAACCATCTATTATCATATTTAATCTGACTTTTTTTTTCAAATTTATTTAACATACGATTTCCAAGAATTGTGTGACTATTTGAATAATTTAAATTCAGTATTTCTTGTATATTTGAAATTGATAAAAAATTTAAAATATTTTTAATGGTATGTTCAGGATATAAGGTGAGTTCTTCATATCCTATTTGAAGATAATTAATTTCATTTTCTTTTAAAAATTTTTTGTAGATAATATTTTGTTTATACCAGCTTTTATAAATTGAAAAATTTGACCATTTTTTTGGCTTTTTCTTTTTACGTAAAGCTGTATCAATCTGAGAAATTGTATAGCTTCTAACATCTCTTATTAAGAAAATAGTATATAAATCAATTTCGTGAATATTACACAAAATTCTTAATGGAGCCAAATATTTCGAGGAATCTACTAAAATTTTTTCCTGTCCATATTGATACCAAAATTTTTTAAATATATATTTATACTTTTCATGAAACGATTCAAGTTCATATAATTTATCAAATATTATATTAGACCAAAATGGGCAATTTTTAAGCTTTTTATTACATGCGCAAGGATAATTTGAAATTTCTCTCCTTGATAAATTTTCTAACATCATAAGCTGCCAAATTTCTCCTAACCCAATTATTTTGTCATGACACCCTAAAATTAGATCCAATAATGTTGATCCTGAATGTGATAAACTAAGAATATAAATTACTTTATTTTTCATATAAAACTAATCTTTTATTTTTAAGATTAAATCAAACTATTCTTTTTATAAAAATTTAATTTAAACCCAAATCGAAGCCTTTTTTGATATTAAACCTGTAATAGGTGGACCCAGAATTTCGATCATTTAAAAAAACCTCTTATTACAAAACCAATAACCAAATCATTTTATTTGAATAATTTAATGTTAAAAGAATTAAATGGATTAAAAGTTTTAAATTTATTTTTTAACAAGCAAAAAAATATTCATGTAATCTTTAATATTTAAAAAAATAAAAAAGTTGATCTAATCATATCAACATCTTTGTATAAATATTTATACTATTTTTTTTATTATAGGATTATCTGTTAATTAATTTTATTAACTTTATTTTTTTTAATACTTTTCCCTTTTAAACATTATTTTTTAAAATTAACTTATATAACTTTTCATAATAATTTGCTTGAATCTTCAACGAATATTCTTTCACAGCAATACGACGACAATTTTTTGACATTTGATCACGCATTTTTGTATTCTCTAACAATTCAGTTATAGATTTATTTAATGTGTCAATATCACCAACTGGTACTAAGAGACCGGTTATTTCTGGTCGTACCATATCAGGAATCCCCCCGACATCAAAGCCTATAACAGGAGTTCCGCAAGCTAAAGATTCTAGTACTGTGTTAGGTAGGTTGTCCTGCAGTGATGGGAGAACAAAAATATCTGCAGCACTATATATAGCGGGTAGTAACTGTTTAATAGTGACAGGTCCAAGGTGCAAGTGAGGAATATTGCTATTTAGTTGTGGAAAACCTTCACCAATAGAAAGGAGAAAAAGGTTATTACTTTTATTTTTTTTCAATGCACGAGATAGTAGATCAAAACCTTTACGGCGGTTATTAACTGATTGTGCAACAAAAAGAATTACTTTTGCTTTAAGAGGAATTCCTAGCACTTGCCTTACACAATCCTTATCACGAGGGGAAAATTGTTCTGTATCAATCCCATTTGGTATCACAGTTACTTTAAACTTACATAACAAGCTACTTTTTTTAACCTCTTGTGAAAGCCAGTTACTAGGGGTAACAATATGAAGATGTTGAGTTAGTACTTTTTCAAATACTTTTTTTTTACGTTTCCAAATTTGTCGAGACAAGTCACCATTATCATTGGATCCTAGTTGTGGGCATGAACCACATTTTTCATAAAAACGGTTGCAACCATGATCATAGTGACAGCCGCCGGTGAAGGCATTCATATCATGTAAAGTCCATACAACAGGTGTATTTTGAGGTATCTGAGAAAAAAAAGTTTGATAATCTACAAAGCGAGCAATCCAATGTAGGTTGATCACATCACAAGAAGGCAATTGCTTTACGGTGCTTTCACCGAATTGACACCTATCATCGCTGAAGATCTCTAATCCCGATGGTCTTGACTTTTTATATCGGATTAAATCGCGTTCAATCCTCTTACGTCGGTTTCTACGAAGCAAACGACTTAGCATGCTCATAGGAGGTTTATAAACAATAACAGATGGTTCATTACTAAGTTTTCTGTGTACAAACATGATAGATTCATGACCCAACATTCTCAAACCGGTATGCAATCTATAAGCAGCGAGAGCGGCACCACCCGTAATATCATTTTTATTAATTAAAACAACTTTCATATCCAGTTTACACTATTATAATTGTTTCTTTAGATTAAAAAAAATATCCTGCCAGTCACCTTGAGCAATTTTTGTTATGGAAATAATCCGGTCTTTTTTATTCTTATCGGATAGAAATCCTGCAACTTTTCCGCCCATTGTGTAATCAATAGCAATGTAAGGTATGTCAAGTGCTTCAGCAAAAACTACGGAATGAAAACGCATGCATAAAGATAGTCTTGCTTCATATATAGAATTCAATATCTCATGCAGCGAAAGCGGTCTTCTCTCAATAATTGGTTCTAAGTCCGATAGGTATTTCTTGGTAAAGCGACGGTTAAATTCACGGTCATCATTGCCAATGCAAAAATGATGCATAGGTATTAACTTCGGTGTAAGATCGAATTCACTGCATAACTCATGAATCCACTGAGCTAAGTTCTCCTCAAATTTTATTTTAATCTCATGAAACTGATTATCATCTAGATATCCCTTATAATTCTTTGGCCATTCTCTCAGACATAGACAAAGAGTAGAACTAATATTATCACGTTTATTACCAATCATCCATCTTTTTACGAAGTTAAATGCAGGATCACCTATATTTATAATGTCTCCTCTTTTAGTCCTTTCAGTTGCCCATTCTACTGATTTAAGGTCTCTTAATTCCACCTTATCTGCTAAGTTAATAATAGCCTTAACGGCTTCTTCATATTTTTTGCTCTTGTTCAAAGGTCCAATTCCACAGCCCCATATATGGGTAAGTTTATTTGTACCTTTAGCCCGGAAGAAAGACAATAAGACAAATCCTAATTCATCCAAATGCATTAGAGGACCACCACCCATGATTACCACATCTACTCTCTTGATAAATTTCCAAAAGTCTGAACTGTAAGTAGGAATTATCTTGATGTTTGAATGACCCAATTCCTCTATAGTTCTTTTTGATATATATGGATAAATACTTGCTAAGATTATTTCTGGATTTGAATATTTGTTTTGAATATTATGTATTATTTCTCCTAAGATTGCTTTATCTCCTGCAGTTTCAGTCCCGTACCAGCCTATTACTAAAAATCTGTTATATAATTTTCTTTTATTTTCTTGCCAATTAATATTGAACTTTCTATTATGGTTATAACTCCTCGATTTAACTAACGCATTATTAATTGATAACTTTCTTTTCCAATACAAGTTCTTTCTTGATTCAAGCCATTTATTAAAAGATTCGGTTGAATGATAATCATGGATGCAGTTTTTACAATGGTTTTTCAAAATTTCTTTTCTTTTATTAATATTATTATAATAAAGTTTTTGAGCAGATATATCTAAACACTTCCCAAGTATGGGTGATTTCGGGGCACAATATAATAATTGACCACGACAGTCTAATGCAACAGCAGTACTCTGATAAGGGCAGCCAATAGTCCTGTTAGATTTATCCATTAGCATTTTACTGATGTTGCGATAAGTGCGCTTGATTTTAGTTGAAGTATCATAACCGTTCGCTAACCTTGTAAAAAATAGACCTAAATTATAAGCTTCCCTATCAGAAAAATTTCTAATGAAATTAATACAATTATGATTGTAAAGTCTATCAATAAATTCAGCCACTCTAAAATGAACACATACGTCTTCTTGACGACAAAATTCTAATACTTCATCTAAATGCCATACATTTTCTCTTGTAATTGTGCAACCAATATTTATTGGAATATCAGTTTCATCACGAAAAAACCGTATAACCCTAACGGCATTATCAAAATTGCCATCTACACCACGAATTCGGTCATGAATTTCACCAATACCATCCAACGAAACCATAACATTAAAAGAAACTCCTGCACTTTTACAAACATCCGCGGAAGAAATAATCCTTGAAAGGACTTGTTTAGAATTGATAGCATTTGTTATTATTCCTGTACCTTTGATTCTGGGTTGTTTCTCTACGAGAACACGAAATATTCCTGGAAGGTCTTTTCTGAGAGTAGGCTCTCCGCCGCTTACGCCAATATACTTCAACCTCTTAAACAGGCGATCCTTTAATATAAACTTTAGTTCATCAGGTGTAATTTCTCTATCACGTTTCTTTTTCCATACATAACACATTTGACACTTTGAATTACAAATGTCATTTATAAAAAGATTCAAAGTAGTGGGTTTTAAAGGAAAAATTTGCCCAAGATAATTATACCTGATATCATTCTTTGCGATTTTCAGAACTCTTTGCGATAATTTTATCACACGAGCAACTCGATTAGCATAGGGAATGAATGAAATGTATTTCATTTTGCCAGACATTAAGATTCTCCCAATTTTTTAGAAGTATTCTCTGTATATTTATAGAATATTCTTTTCATTTCTTCATCAATTCTATTTTTCGCACCATAGCAATACTCGAGGTTGACGTGTAGAATCAAATATCTCTATCTTATGGAAATACTGTTGTAACGATTCCCTGAAACCATCTAAATGATACCAGTTGTATTTATTACTCATCCATTTGTTAACATATTTATCATCAGGTGGAACAAATTCAACGATCAACCATTTTTCTGTAAACAAAGCAAGTTGTTTCGCAATATCATTAAACGAAGCTCCCCTTTTAAACACGAGGTGGTGAGTTACTGCCAGACACATTACCATTTCAGATTTCAATCTTTTCTCCGCCGATGGGTATGCATTGAATAAACCGTGAATTTTTGTAGAAGCGCATATATCCATGAATAATGGGAGTATTTCAATATTAGTTCCTTTGATGCTGTTATATAATTTTGATAAATTGGTCTCATCTATATCTGTAGCAATCACTCTCGCTCCTGATTTTGCAGCCATCTTGGAAAACCAACCTTCATTACAACCAATATCCAAGACACTCTTTGGTTTAAACTTATCCAGAAGAAATTGAACATTACGAACTTTTGGAGAACAAGCATCTATCTGATTTTCAATTATTCTGTTACATGGTCCTTTATAATCTGACCATTCAGTTTTTGGACATCCTATTTTCAATGACGCAACTTCTTTTCTTAGTTTTTTAAGAAATTCTTGTGTAATCTTCTTTCCAATTTTGGAGTATCTTTTATGCTTAACAGCAATATTATATACTTTAAACAGTGATTTCCGGTTCAGCAACAAGCGATAAACATCATTTGGTTGTAAAGTAGTCTGGGTATCATACATTAAATGTCGTACTATCCTGTGTTTATGCCTTGACATAAGATATAAAGGCAATAAAATTCTATCTTCGAATTCTTTATAGGGCCACTTAGATGATGGGGTAAGAGGTTTTATGGAACCGAAATCAACAAAAACCGGTTTTGAACAATCAAACAGAATATTCCAGGGATGAGCATCTTTTAAAACAAGACCTTGCTTAAACATTTCAATACTAAGATCACATATCATTAAGGCAGCATCTCGCAACATTTCCCCAGTCCATTCCATGCAATAAGAAACATTTTGAATCCGTTTGTGTTTTAGTATTAAACCATAACCATCAAGAGATAAATCTGTAATTTCTGTTTCAATAAGACCCTTTTCGAAAAGATATCTAATAGTCGTCCTATCACCAAGAAGATCTTGATAGAATCCTGCATATTGGTCTGTGATTGCTCTGTAAATATTATCTTTCCAATAAAATAATCTCCCGCAATCATCGAAAATAGAACCTGGCTTAAAGGTAATTTCATCTACAGGAATCTTGCTCATTAACATATTTCCTCAATTTGCCATTCATGTTTTAACAAGAACAGAGAATTTTGTCGACTCACCATCTTTCCTGTACCGAAAAAGTCATCTGCCTCAACATAAAACGTATTAGCATGGCCAATGTGATCTGCCATAATACCCCCCACTAGGACAGCGACATTCACAATACACTGTCCCGGTGTGAGATTAATTTGATCAGTCCGGCAAACAACAACCCCTCTTACTGGGAGATCCTCTGTTAAGCCTCCAGAAATCCTGCTATCCAAGAAAAAAATTGGACGATTCAACTGATCATAAATTCCTATCAGAAAAACAGTATTTGAGAGTTGATTTGTGGCTGTATATCTAATTCGAATTATAATTTTATCACTACATTTTATTATGTTGTTATTGGTATCATTGCTTATCGATAAGGATTCAATTTGTATTTCGCCATTTCCTTTTCTGTCAGTTCGTTGATTTAAAAAAGTTTGCGACAGGGAAATACTGGTTTGTAAATACTCATTTACGACAGCCTCCATATTACCTGTGTAATTTATTTGACCTGAATCTATTAAAAAACCCTTATTACAAAGTGAAATGACCGCCGCCATATTATGACTCACAAACAAAACCGTCCTTCCTTCTTCAGCCACACTCTCCATTTTCCCCAAACACTTCTTCTGAAACTCCACATCCCCCACAGCCAGCACCTCATCAATCATCAAAATCTCCGGCTCCAAATGCGCAGCCACAGAAAACGCCAACCTCACTTTCATACCAGAAGAATACCGTTTCACCGGTGTATCAATGAACTTCTCCACTCCGGAAAAATCCACAATTTCATCAAATTTTTTATCAATCTCCTTTTTGGTCATTCCCAAAATAGCCCCGTTCAGATAAATATTCTCTCTACCGGTAAGCTCCCTGTGAAACCCGGTCCCAACTTCAAGAAGACTGGAAACCCGGCCTTTTAATTCTACTTTACCGGAAGTGGGAGGAGTGATACGTGATAGAATTTTGAGCAGAGTGCTTTTCCCAGCACCATTTCTTCCAATAATACCTACCACCTCACCCCGTTTCACCTCAAAAGACACATCCTTGAGCGCCCAGATAATATCCTCTTGTTCTTCCTCCTCAAACTGCGTCAGACTCCGCACCTTTCTCAGATTCCTGACCGGCATCCTGAACATATCAATCAGCGACCCCATCATGGTTTCGTGCTGTTCTTCCTTTGCGCCAATGCGGTAGCGTTTGGAGAGGTTTTCTACTTTTATTGCGATATCAGACACTATTGTTTATTCCTTACATTTCATTGTCCAGTAAAGTGAACCGGAGTATCGGAGAAACGGGGAAACGGGGAATGATCGATGATCGATTACTTTTTTCTTTGAATCAACCATGGTTCTGGCCTATCAATCATTCTCACTAATTTTCCAATTATTCGATCATAGTGTTCATCAATTTTTTCAAAAATTTCTTTTTCCCAATATCCCATCTTAAATGCCATTTCAGCCCAAACCTGCGTCTCTGCCCCTTCTGCTTCCGAATCACTTAGTTTACTAATAAAGGCTGCCTTATAACGTCGCTTTCTCCAAGCTTCACCTAAATTAGAACATACAGAACGTGATGATCGTCGAATTTGATCAGTTAATGAATATCTTTCCTCTACTGGAAAAGTTTTTGTCAATTCAAAAAATCTGACTGCTCCACTAACAGCCAATTGATACACTTCAAGATCCCGATACGTTTTTATTACTGTTTTTTTCATAAATACTCTTTAAAATTTCTCTATTCCCATATTATAGCAATCAATCTCACCCACCCACAAATTCTCCGATACACCGTTTCCCCGTTTTTCCATTTCCCCATTTCTCCATTTCTCCGTTTCTCCGTTTCTCCGTTTCTCCGTTTCTCCGGCTCCCCGATTCCCCGTTTCCTTTATACTGAATACCAAAAAAAATCCGCTAGTAAAAAATTAATTAGTCACGCTACCTATGATCCGCTACGCTACGTCTGCAAAATTCTTCTCCATCCGCTGAAAGTAAAACGCTCCGGTGATGAAGATGACCAAGGCTCCGATGCTGCCCATGAGGATCAGGTCCCAGGGCATGGGGTTTTTGCCGATCAAGGCAGAACGGAACCCTTCGATAACCCCGGCCATAGGGTAAAGACCGTAAATCATTTTTGCTGTCTGGCCAAACTTCTCAGAAATCAAAGACACCGGCCAGACCACCGGAGTAGCATACATGAGCAGCCGGACCACAAACTGCATGGCCTGTCGCACATCCCGGTACTGAATACCCAGAGCGCTCATCCACATGCCCATGCCGGAAGCAGTGAGGATCATGAGCAGAATAAGCAAGGGCAGAAAGAAAATCTGCACTGTTGGCACAATGCCGTAGGCAAACATCATAATAATGAGCACAATAAAGGATAATGCAAAATCCAACAGACCGGCTAATACAGGTGCCATGGGTATGATCAGTCGAGGAAAATAAATTTTACTGATCACATTTGCCTGACCAATCAAACTCTGGGTGGATTTAGTCAAGGACTGGGAAAAATAAGTCCAGGGCATTAAAGCAGCATAGGAAAAAATGGGGTAGGGGATACCGTCACTGGGAACCTTGGCCATGTTGCCGAAAATGACAGTGAACACAACCATAGAAGCCACCGGCCGGATCAACGCCCAGGTAAACCCTAACACGGTCTGCTTATACAAAATCTTGATCTCCCGCAAAACCCAGAAATAAAGCAGATCTTTGTATTCTTTCAGTTCCTGAACATTTATCAGCTGCCACCCGGAACGGGGCTTTATGATGGTTATGTTTGTGTCAGTGTTTGGTGATTTCATTGTTTAGACTTATTAAATTCTTGTTTTTACTTTAAAACTGACCGCAGACCGCAGACGGCGGACCGCCTTTGTAGAATAGTTATTTATTTTTATTCCTGCGTATTTTTTGCTGTCTTCATGGTATCGCTTCCCAACCCTATTGATAAGCAACGAACAAAACTAACTAAAGGAACTAGTGTCATGTTAATTTGAAATTGACGGATATAATCGCTTCAATTTTATGC
>CAZJYD010000071.1:0-14176 GCA_964550205.1 uncultured Bacteroidales bacterium | reverse complement strand
CTAAAGTCTCAAGCTTATTATCTACGCTTTGTTTATTGTTAATTTGTTTTTGTTCTTTTGTGATCTTTGTCTCAAACAGGTTCAGGTTATAAATAAGATTGCTTAAAGCGTGAATATCTTCCTTAATATCTTTTTTAAATCCCTCCAGAAAACCAGCCTTATCAATATCAGAGATGCTTATTTTACGTTTTTTACCAAGTGTGAACTCCTCTTTTAGTTCATCCTGATCATCATCGCTGAAATTACCAAAATCTTCCTCAAAATCTAAACTATCATCTTTGCGGGCTTTCTGAAATTTATCAATTTTTGTTAATGCATTTTGATGGTGGGTAAGTATTCGCTCAACGGTTATCTTAAATGAATACCAGGATGATTCAAGTCTTTTTACTAAAAGAATATACATCATCTTTACTAGAAAACGGTCACGCTGCTGTTCATCATGAATGGTTTCAATATCCTTTTCCTGTTCAATATAAAATGCTGGTTGATAAGCAGACAGCTTTGGGGGAAAATGATCAAATAATTCTTCAAAACTTTCAATATTTCCTATTTGTTTGGGAGTAATAAACAAATTTTCAGGTTTAGTTTTTTCAGGAAAAGTGAGATTATTCTGAAAACTTAAAATCATTTTCCTTGTTCTGGCTACAGTAAGCGAATCAGAAAGCTTAAAAAAATTGGAAGGTAACATTTTAATGAAGTCTCCTATTTTAGGATCATCCGATTCCCTCCAATTGTCAAAAGCCTGCGTGGCAGCTCTAAAGGTATAATCAATGCTTCTAACTCCGATTGTATCATAAAATCCCATTGAATTGCCCTTAACTATAAGTTTAAATTGGTTTCTTATATCAATAAGGGTATTGTTTATTGGGGTTGCTGACAGCATCAATATTTTATAGTCATCATTATATGATAGTATTTCCTTTAATAACAGTTTATATCTCTTCGATTTATCATTTCTGAGGTTATGGCTTTCATCAATTACAAATAACTTTGGCTTATCATTTCTGAAATAAGTATCTGCACGGTCGTCGTATTTTTCAAGTCGTTCGGGTTGCAGGTCAGTATGATAACGAATAAAATATTCAAACTGATCTTTTTCAAATCTTGAATTTTGATGTTTTCTGTATTGATGCCAGTTATGACGAAGTTTTTTAGGACAAAGCAAGATAATTTCACGTCCTTGCAGCTGGTAATACTTCATTACAGCCAAAGCAGTCCATGTTTTCCCAAGTCCCACAGCATCAGCCAAAATTGCCCCATTATATTTCTGCAACATTTTGATCAGGCTCAACGTACCCTTTCTTTGAAATTCATAAAGCGAATTATAAATAACTGAGTTTTCCAATCGCCCAACCTGTCTTGTAAATTCTGGATTGTCGAGTTCTTCAATAATTGATTTGCCAAATAGCTCAAAAAGAATTTTATAATAAATATCAACAGGATAGTATTGAATAAATATCTTTTCAATTTCCTTAATAAGATATTCCTTAAAGCTTATTGATTTTTTCTTACATTTCGAGTCAACTAAAGATTTTTTGGAGCTTGCTTTTGGACTATTCCAAATTTCTTTAAACCAAGAAACCAGTTCTTTATAGTCGGAAGATGCTCCAAAATCTGCGGTGTTTAATTCAATATTTGAAGTTTTTTTCAATCCTATACCGGCTTCAGTAAGATTAGAACTACCGGTTATATAATATTGCTTCTGGGGATCTTTGTAATTATTACATTTAAAAATATAGGCTTTGGCATGACAAAAATTTGCTTCAAGTGTTTTTGTAAAAACTTTTTCCTGTTTTAAAAATTCAACAGCTTCTTTTGCTACTTTTGAAAGTTTAAATGCAGCTTCTAAATTCAGATTTTCATTTAATAAATCCAAAGTATGCTCATCATTTTTTCCTGATTGCACAAAATCGCCAAGTATAAATCTGTATCCCTCTATTATTTTATTAAATTTCTCTGATATAAACGCAAGAGCCCCAATCGTAAAATAACCGGTAACTATATCCATCTTGCCTTCTGAAGTATATTTGCTTATCCATTCATGGACTTTGTAATTGGTGTTTTCGTTATCGATAATCATTAGTAGATTATTATATAAAGTGTTTTAATTCAAGTTTAATATTCAAATATAAGAGTTTTAATAATATTAATAAATTTGCTGAAAAAGCCACTGATATGTTAAAAGATTCCAAGTATAACAGAATTTATATTAAGGATTGGTTGGTTTTCCATCCTTTTGAGAAACCCGTTAACAGTGATTTCTTTTACCTGCGCCTGTGCAATGAGGTGAATGATATGCTTATGAAATCAATCCACAGGATATTACTTTTCTGCTTTGGTATTTTTTTTCAATGGAGTTTCATGATGAACTGAATATCTCGCCGGTGGCAGAGGAGTTTGAACTATTAGCAGAAGATGTTTATGAAATTATAGATGGATACTGGGAGGAAGCTCCGGTAAATAATAAGTTGAAAGATTTTATGTCTCTGCCTCACGATGAGACAGATTTCTATAAGGTAAGGTTCAAAATTGACTGGCTGGTTTTAAATTCATATTTATTTTATTATTATGGTAAAGAATGTAATAAGAAAAAGCTGGATATGTATGAAGAATATCAGGACGAAGAAGAAATAAATTCACAAGCCGATTTTAAAAATCAGCAATAAAAAATATGGAAGATTTCTTTATCTGGGTGAGGATAAAAAGAACTTTGATTTAAAGCATCTTGCATCAGATAAGAAGATTGAAGTTACTAAGAAATCACTGGAGCTTGAAAAGCTGGAGCCGGGTAAAACAGTTCTTCATATGCCTATTATCAAGTGGATGGATGAGTGGTGGTTTACAGGAGTTCTATGGTGTGAGAATTGAACGATGAAATACTTCTAAGTGAAACATCAGATCCTGAAAAAATAAATTTGTTCACCAGCATTGAGGACAAGAATCCATTTGTTGAAGAGCAACATAAATATTTTCTTGATTATAATCATAACAAGCATATTGCTTTTTTTAAGACCGATAAGCAATTAAGTGATTTTATGTTGGATTTTATGAATTATCATAATAAAAGAGTTTCTGAAAGCTCTCCTGAATCGTATAAGAAATTCAAACAAAAGAAAATTAATATAAAAAGACCTGAAATAAATAATAAAAATGATAAACAAATTAACCATTAATTGTGAATTCACTTTTGATCTTTATTATTATTGATGATGACTAACTTATACTTTTTTATTCCTGTTTGACCGGTTTTCCGGGTTCCATGACAGTAAGCCCTTACGGTTAATTCAAACTCACCTGTAACTTCCGGCATGCCCTTTATTATAGCGTACCTGTCAGCCTGGCTTTATGAAATCTGCGCACAAAACATTTGTCAAAATTAAATACCATTTCACTACCTTTGCACTGCAAAAAATCATCAATAGCAGCAAAGAAGAAAAATGTCGAAAAATTTATTTATTGCAGCTGCGGAACCTGACACTGGTAAATCATTGGTAGTATTGGGTATAATGAACTTGTTAGCCAGTCAGGTAGGCAGGGTAGGCTTTTTCAGGCCTATAATACAAAGTGGCGAACAGGTAGATCCGCATATATATTTAATATCCGAAAGGTATGACCTTCCTTATGAATATAATGCTTTGTATGGATTAAGAAGTGATGAAGCACTTATGAAAATACAAAACGGTGACACCGACAGCGTCATTACTGAGATTATCAATAAGTATAAGAAACTGGAAAAAAGATGTGATTTTATATTATGTGAGGGTACGGATTATTCAGGTTCGCTTTCTCCTTTTGAGTTTGATTTTAATGCAAGGATAGCCAATCATCTTGGCACGCCTATATTAACTGTGATAAGCGGTTACACGAAACCGGTAACAAGAATTTCGGATACTGCCCATGTAATAAGAAGCATATTAAAAAGAGAAAAGACCCCTTCATTAGGTATGATAGTTAACCGTGCCGATGAGGAAGACTTACAAAAAATACAGGAACGACTTAAGAAAATTGAAACAGGTGGGGAGCTTAATTTTGTGATTCCTGATAAAGAAATACTGCAAAAGCCAACTATGTTGCAGATCAAGGAAGGACTTAATGCAAAACTGGTATTTGGGGATGATGAGGCTTTAAATAATCATATTTACGAGTACAAAATTGCAGCAATGAGTCTGGAGCGTATACTGGCTCATACTTCCGACCGCTCGCTTGTAATTATACCCGGTGATCGCACGGATGTATTGATAACCATGATTGCCACATTACTTTCAGAGAATTATCCCCATATAGGAGGAATATTGCTTACCGGGGGTGTAACACCTGATCCCTATCTTATGAAACTTATAGAAGGGCTCAAAAAGATAAACATTGCCATGCTCAGTGTTTTTACTGATACCTATACCACTGCTATGCGTCTTAACAAGATACCATCCATGCTTACCCCTGAAAATGAAAGAAGGCTTGCTATTGCCATCGGTCATTTCGAATCTTTTACGGATGGAGAGAAACTTGCTGAAAAGATCTCAATCACCCGCTCGGATATTCTAACCCCTGTTATGTTTGAGTTTGAGCTTTTTGAAAAGGCAAAAATGCAACGCAAACATATTATATTGCCCGAATCGAATGATGAAAGGATACTTGAAGCGGTGGATATTTTACTGAGAAGAAATGTAGTTGATATTACACTTCTTGGAAACGAAGACAAAATATTACAAAATATCGGAGCTTTACAGATCAATCCTGAAAAGATAAATATTGTTGATCCTGCAACTTCGGAGCTTCGAAGTAAATTCTCAAGTGAATATTATGAATTAAGAAAGCATAAGGGTGCAACCGGGGATTCGGCTTATGATGTAATGGGCGATTTAAGTTATTTCGGCACTATGATGGTCTACCTCGGTTATGCCGACGGTATGGTTTCGGGGGCTGCTCATACTACGCAGCATACAATACGTCCTGCTTTCGAATTTATCAAGACCAAACCCGGTGTTTCAATAGTATCAAGCTCTTTCTTTATGTGTTTCGAAGACAGGGTATTGGTGTATGGTGATTGCGCGGTTAATCCCAATCCCAATTCCGAACAGCTTGCGGATATCGCCATCAGCTCGGCGGAAACAGCATCGGCCTTTGGAATAAAACCGCGTATTGCTATGCTTTCATATTCTACCGGTGAATCGGGGAAAGGAGAAGATGTTGAAAGAGTACGCAAGGCAACACAGATAGTGAGAAAGCGAAGGAGTGATCTGAGCGTTGAAGGACCCATACAGTATGATGCAGCCATTGATGCTTCGGTTGCCAAGAAGAAAATGCCCGACAGCGATGTTGCCGGGAAAGCTACGGTGTTTATTTTTCCTGACCTGAATACCGGTAATAATACTTATAAGGCTGTGCAACGCGCAGCTAATGTAGTAGCAGTTGGACCGGTTCTGCAAGGATTGAAAAAACCTGTAAATGACCTGAGCCGGGGTTGCCTGGTAAAAGATATTGTAAACCTTGTTGCTATCACTGCAATACAGGCACAAACAATTGACCAGAAAAAGGATAAAGAGATTATTTAATTTTTTTTCAGAGGTTTAAGTAAGCAATTTAAATTGATTAATCCAACCCCTAACAGGCTTAATAACAGCTAAATATACGCATCGCTTTGTTGAAAAACAGAGATAAATTATTTTTTCGAATCAATATTATTGTATTTAAACTTTTCAGATTAAGACATTTGCTGTATATTTGTCGCAATTATTAATAAATTGATTTTTGAATTAGCATCTGGTACTACCTTTTAAGTTTCCCTTATTCTTTTTCAAATGTCATTTATATTAATAATTATTGAGATCATTTTATTATTAAATTTTATTTTTTTATTATGAACATTTATGTAGGTAATCTGGATTACAATCTGCAAGAAAGCGAATTGGAAAAAATCTTCGCTGATTATGGCGAAGTCCTATCTGTTAAAATTATTGTCGATAAGTACACAGGTAGAGCTAAAGGTTTTGGATTTGTAGAAATGGCAAATGAAGAAGAAGCCAACAAAGCTATTGAAGAATTAGATGGAAAAGAAGTTAGTGGCAGAACCATGAGGGTTAACAAAGCAAGGCCACCAAGAAGGGAAAATGGCTAAGAACCGGAAAAACTAATTTTTTTATGCAAAAAGTAGAAGAAAACAACACTGTAAAAGTACATTACACTGGGAAATTAAAAAACGGACAAGTATTTGATTCTTCAGCAAACCGGGAACCTTTAGAGTTCACGGTTGGCGAAGGAAAACTGATCCCTGGTTTCGAGAAAGGAGTATTGGGAATGGCCGAGGGAGAATCGAAAGAGTTAGAGGTATCCAGCGATCAGGCTTACGGAGAGGTTAAAGAAGAGATGATTCATGAAATAGGTAAGGATAAATTACCAAAAGATCTGGACCCTAAGGTTGGCACACAGCTTGTCTCGAAAACACCTGACGGCAGGGAATTTATGGTATTTATTAAAAAGATTATGGATGATACTGTTATCATTGACGCTAATCATCCCCTGGCAGGAGAAGACCTTATTTTCGACATAAAAGTTGTGGATATTCAGTAAAATTGTTTTCTGACAATAACTTCCGTTATTGAGTGATATTTAAGTTATTATATCCTTTAAAGAGAGCGTTGTATCCGGACATGAAGGAGAATATTTGTTTTCTTTAAATTAAATAAATATGACGAGATGAGTTCAATAATTGAACCTTTCAATTATAAGCCAATCTCGTCTTTTTATTTGACAATGAGGGATTAATAACTTCATCCCATTCGTTATTTTTCCATGTTCCCAGCTTATCATGGACTGTATAGTATTTTTCAGGTATTGGATGAGTACCATAAATAACTTTTACTCCGAATTTTTCCTGGATAAAATCCCGGAAATATTTAATATATGGACATGGCGGATAGCCAACTATAAAACCTGTTGCAAGGTGTATGATCTCAGCACCGTTTTTGATCATCTCTTCAGGCACATATTCAATATTACCACCCGGGCAACCACGACAGGTGGTGTAACCCACTAATTCAACATTTTCATCTTTACCATAAATGCTAAAAGCTCCGTCCCTTTGTTTCAATGCTTTGAAGCATTTGCCACCGGCGCAATCACGATAACGGTCGCAAATGATAATACCGATTTTGGTTGTTTTTTCCATTTTTATTCCTTTTTATAATGATTAATTATGTTTTCAATATCACTCATTGTAAAGTTGTATTGTTTTTTCAAATGACCAAGACGCATATTTTCAGATGTGTTTGAAGGTAGTTCAAGCCTGTTTTTAAGAGTGTCTGCCGGTATGTTGTAATCATGTGAAATACCTGATAGTGTCATGTGTCCTCTTATTTGTATCTCACTGTTTTGTCGTTTTTTATATAGGTTTTTATTGTGCAGATCTTCCGTTAATGTTTTATCAGAAATGTTAGCGGAAGAGGTTGTGTTTTTTGTTTGGTAGAAAGGACCAAACCTTTCTTTTCCGGTTAATGCTTCCTGTTCTTCAACATTTATTAAAAAGGGCAAAAGCAATAAAAACATAGAAAGAATTATGAAAACAACTGCTATTGGTTTTCTTATTTTTCCGTTTTGGAAAAAGCGTTTGAACGAACATATTATTGATTTCCAATGCAGAACAAGGTGTATTAATAACAGAATTGAAAATATTATTGCGACTATCAGATGTATGCTACCCCACTGGTGCCTGTCTAAGCCAAGAAATGTCATATCAACATTTTTACCATAGACTATCCAGCGTTCCTGCCCGGGTATCAATACATATTTAATAAGAAGGCCTAAACCTGCTATCATCAACAATGAGAGGAACATCAGTGCATCAATGGCAAAATTTAGTTTGTTTTTATTGATTTTCATTGTATTAATTTTTTTTGTTAACGGATTAAATAATTTTATTGCTTTTAAGAATAATATCATTTTCATTTACATTTAAGTCTTTTGCAATAACATTGCATTTTGCTTTAAGCAGAAAGAATATTGGTGCATTTTCTTCTGAAAGCCCTTCGTAGTTACCTTGTCCTTTGCTGATTATCATGTCTGCTTTCCGGTAAAACTCATGAAATTTACCATCACACATGCTCGGGATAATTCCCGGAGCAGTTGATCCGGATGAAATTACCTTTGCTACATCTTGTATTCCCGAATTTATGGCATCTTCTACAGTAACATCATTAATAACGGGCTTATCTCTTACGACATAAATAACAGGTTTCCCAAGCTCTTCGATAAGAATTTTATCAAATACCGATTCACCGGCATTATCTCCAAGATAAAGAATTAAATTTGAATTTTTGAGTGTTGATTTAAATTCGGAATAATGAAAAATTCCAAAATCCTTTTCCAATATTTCTTTCAGAGCACAATTTAAACTAAATGGCTTTTCTATAGCAAAATCAATTACGTTTCCTGCAATAGCCATACGTATAGCTGTTAAAAGCCTGTCTTCCGATTTTTCAAGTATTTGTTGCAGCTTTGGATACAGCGTAAGCACTTCGTTGATATTTTTTTTCTTTAAATGATAATAAGGATCCTTGATACCAGTGATCTCATTAATCTTTTTGTAAATCAGATCACCTGTTTGAGGTGGTGTATTCGTCAGTGGCATTTTACTTATCATCATACCAGTTTGGTCAAGAATGTCTTTAACCAATGATTCGTCTTTTGTAGCTATCCGCCCTGCTCTCAAAGCTTGTCTCATCAGACATGGTATGCATTCCAAATAAGTTTTCATTTATTTTTACTTATTAATACTTTTTTATTTTTATGCTTTAAAAAATCTTTTATCCTACCGCTATTTTCTATAATATCAAGTACTCTGTAATCAAGTTTTCTCTCTTCCCAAAAATATTTCATCGGGCAAACCTCAAACCATTTACACTCTTTTTCTTCAGGCATTTTCTTTTATCTCAAAAATATTTCCACTTTTATCCCTGATAAAAATAAGATCGAATTTTTCTCTTTCAATACGTATCACATTATATAATTTTTGCAAAGCTTTAGTAATAATTGCTTCCCTGTTTTTAAATGAGATACATATATGATCATAGCTGTCCTTTTCCTTATAATTCCAAAGGAAAAGCTCGAAAACCAAATTATCTTTTTTCATCAGAACTACCTTGGTATCATGCTCAATGCTGAAAATTTTTCCGGAAAGCTCTTTTTTTAATGTAACCCTTTTAATTTCTTCCATTCCAAGAATGTCATGATAAAAATCACCTATTTCCCCTGGTTTACTTATTGTGAGCGCTACATGGTTAAGATTCATTTTCCGGTCTTTTTTTTCAATAGTTCTTCTCTTATCATTGGTTTTCCACAGTTTGGACATTTAACACTGGTGCATTTAATTCCTTGCTGGTGCGGTACTTTTTCTCCACACTTGGCGCAGACACAATAACCACCAGTTCCGAAACTTCCTCCTCTGTTGCGACCTTTTCCACCACCCTGGCCAAGGCCTCTTCCTGGAGCTCCGTCCGAATCACTTCTGAATCTTCCCATATTTATAAAATTTTATTTGTTTAATATTTTTATAAAATATGGTCAGGAGTTTAAATTTTTAGATAAACTCCTAACCCATCAATTATTCTTTTTCCTTTTTCAGGTTAGAGAGCTTATTTTCCATAAAAGACAATTGATCTTTAAGAGTTTTTATTTCATTTTCAATTGCCTCTTTGTCATTATAAAGATCAGTTTCGGGATAGGCTTGATAACCATATCCGCTTCCTCTGAATCCGTATCCGAAACCTCCTCCTCTTCTACCGTAAAAACCTCTGCCACGTCCGAATCCACCACGAAAGGAGAATCCCGGATTATTGCTTCCAACGCAATATCCCATGCGTCTTCCTGTCATCGGTCCTAATCCTTCTGGTCCTGATCTGTCACCTCCTGGCATAATTACCTCCTTTTTTATTTGTTATCTGATGTTAATGAATAAATGCATATTTTTTACAAAAGTAATGAACATTTGTTCATAATGCAAAAAAATAACGAATTTTTTAAAGGATAAATTGCGTTCGATAAAGACATTTGTCAGTAATCGGTGATCGTTAATCAGTGTGTACTTGCCTGAAATAGGTTGACCTTTTTTTGAATATTTAAGATTTGTATTAATTTTAGCCAATGAGTAGTAAAGGCCGGAGGTCTTTGATTATTGTAGCAAATTAAGACCAAGCCAAAACATAACAACCGCCGAGCGGTTGGATTATTATTTTAACTTCCAGATGAGTACGTTCAGGCCCGCTTGTAAGCAAGATAAAAGCCGGTGGAAAATGAAACAGTGAAAGGGGCAGTGGTGCTGTTGAGGTGAAGAAAAAATCCTTTGTGCGACCTGGTGAGGAACTTTGTGTTACTTCGTGGTAAAAATATTTTAACCACAAAGGAGCTCAATACGCCAGCTAACGGACAAAAAGGCGCTCAAAGTAATAAGGTTATTCTAATTTGTTGTGACTAATTCATGCTACTAATGTTATTAATCGGGAATAAGGTTCTTAGGAGTCTAATTGTTAAGGACTTAGATGTAATTTGAAATAAATTAATACAGTTAAATAAATGATAATAATCCATTCGTGTAATTCATGGACAAAAAAATGTAATTCTCTGATTACTGACTTTTAATATGATATTCCTGCACGAGATAGGTTTCTATACTACCGTAATCTATAAACGAATTCACATCCATGTATACTTTGATCATATTTGGAATGATCATTAACGGATTCCCGAAGAATTTAAACGGATTTAACAATTCCGGTCTGGTCCTGCAATGTTCTTCTACAATACCATCGTACCATTTGGTTGAACGTGCATTTTTTGATATTACAACATTCCGGTTATAATGCAACAAAGGATGTTGTTTCAACGACAAAGGAGTATGCCCGTTATGCCATCGATCGATAAAAGTACTGTAATCAATGTTTTTCTTACGGCGGAAAAGAGTTAACAGGCAAACTCCCGGTGTCTGCTCATGATCCGGCCATGTCTTCTCATACGAAACCGGCATGGCTTCCGTAACATTGTAATATCCAGTAAAATCTTCCATCCCTTCAATAAACGACAAATCCGATACTTTGTCTTCATATATGGATACCACAGCAATTTTTGATTTAAGAAACGGGATTACTGAAAATCGCGGAGGATCCTGCAATGTTATCGTATAACTTAATTTCCCAGGTTTTATCTTCCTGACAATTTCATTGATATATTCCTGCACCCTGACATGGAAAAACTCATGATCAATATCTTTTTCAGGACGGAATAAACAAATCACCTTTTCCATACTTATATTTTTTTCAGGATAAATTAACTTTGCCCGCTGATAAAATTTTCAAAATTGATGAAAAAATCCGAAAACACAAATTATCACCCAAATATTCTTATAACAGGCGGATCCGGTTTTCTGGGAAAAAGGATTGTTGATGAATTTCTCATGCAAGGCTCACCGGTCATTCCCGGTTCAATAAGCATATTTGATATTAAGAAATATAAAGGTAACTCCAGTGTAAAATATATTAAAGGTGACATCCGGAATTTTGAAGAAATAAGTAAGGCTTGTCATGGAATGGATATACTCATACATACGGCAGCTATTGTTGACTGGGGCACCAGACCGCAGCAGGAAATATATGATGTAAACTTTACCGGCACAAAAAATGTTGTACAAGCATGTAAAGAAAATGGGGTAAAATGGCTTATATATACCAGCTCATTGGATGCTATTTATACGGGTAAAACACTGGTCGATATAGATGAAGAAATTGCCTACCCTGAAAAATTCCCGAACTTATATTGTAAAACCAAAATGCTTGGCGAGAAAGCAGTAATGGCAGCAAATAACGGCTCATTGAAAACCTGCATATTACGCCCTTCGGATATTTATGGTGAGGAAGACCCCTATCATATCGATTCCCTGGTCAATATGGCCAGGTCGGGTTTTTATGTCAGGCTTGGAAATGGTAAAACAAAATCACAGCATGTTTATGTGGGTAATGTGGCTTATGCTCATGTGCTGGCAGCAAAAGCATTAATTGATGACAATAAAGATATTGCAGGAAAGGTTTATTTCGTTACCGACGGTTCCGGGCATAATTTTTTTAAATTTTTCGATCAGATCATTATTGGGGCAGGTTATAAAATATGGCCAAAGAATTTCTGGATACCCAGAAAAATAGCTTATGCCATGGGTTGTATTTCCGAATTTATAGCAGTTCTTGCAAGGCCGGTAAAAAAATACTATCCTACATTCAGCCGGTTTGCCGTAATTTATACCTGTACCGACTTCACCTTTAAAACAGATAAAGCAAAGCAGGACTTTGGATTTGAGCCGAAATATTCTGAAGAAGTTGCACTACAAAATACAATAAACTATTATAAGGAACAGAGAAAGCGGAATGAGTTGAAATGATATGATTAACAATATTACAATTAATTTTACAATTTATAAGCTTAAGATTTCCTGATATTACAAAAAGACCTTCTATCTTTGTAAAAAATCAATCCGCAATAATATGAAAAGAATTATTTGTATTACCGGGGGAGCTGGGTTTATTGGATCGCATGTTGTACATCATTTTGTCAATAAATATCCTGATTACCACATTATAAATCTCGACAAGCTGACCTATGCAGGTAATCTTGAAAACCTGAAAGACATAGAAGAAAAGACTAATTATGAATTTGTTAAAGGAGATATTATTGACGGGGATTTTATTATCTCGTTCTTTGAAAAATACAACTTCGATGGTGTTATCCATCTTGCCGCCGAATCTCATGTCGACCGTTCCATTGCCAATCCCAATGAATTTGTTTATGCAAATATTGTTGGCACAACCAACCTGTTGAATGCTGCACGTCACATCTGGAAAGACAATCCCGAGGGCAAAAGCTTTTATCATGTCTCAACAGACGAGGTATACGGCTCCCTGGGAGAAACCGGCTATTTTACAGAAACCACACCTTATGACCCCAAAAGCCCTTATTCTGCATCCAAGGCAAGCTCCGACCATCTGGTAAGGGCATATAATCATACTTTTAAATTGCCTGTCGTCATCTCAAATTGCTCCAACAATTATGGGCCTTATCAGTTTCCTGAAAAATTGCTTCCTCTATTTATCAATAATATTCAAAACAATAAGTCACTGCCTGTTTACGGTAAAGGTGAAAATGTTCGCGACTGGCTGTGGGTTGAAGACCATGCAGCAGCTATTGACCTGATATATCATAAAGGAAGGGATGGAGAAACCTATAACATAGGAGGAAACAATGAGTGGAAAAATATTGACCTGATAAGATTGCTTTGCAAAATTATGGACAGGAAACTCAATCGTAAGGAAGGCACTTCTGAAAAATTAATCACCTTTGTAACAGACCGTGCCGGTCATGACCTACGCTATGCCATCGACTCATCAAAATTGCAAAATGAATTAGGCTGGAGACCATCCCTTAAATTTGAAGAAGGTCTCGAAAAAACCGTCGACTGGTACCTCGAAAATACCGAATGGCTTAAAAATGTTACTTCAGGTGAATATTTGAAGTATTATGAGGAGATGTATGGGGGAAGGTGATCAGTTATCAGTGATCAACGTGTACTTGCCTGAATAAGGTTGACCTTTTTTTGAACATATAAGATTTGCATTAGATTTAGCCAATGAGTAGTAAAGGCCGGAGGCCTTTGATTATTAAATGTGCAATGCTCATTAATTAATAATCCAACACCTACGGCGTTGTTTTTTTCTTTTAACATCATCAGCTTCAAAATTAGAACAGTTTAAGCCATTAATAATATCATTAATAAATTGATTGTCCAAACTTTTTGCTTCAAGACGATTCCATTTTTCAAGGGACGAATTATTAATCATAGCGATAAAAAATTAAGTATTAAAATGTGCTGATATACCTGAATATACGCTTTCCGATGGAGATGTTTTTCGGTCGGGCTACGCCCTCCCTTCAAACATCTCCATCGGGAAAAACCAGTATCACGTATTATAAAACAATATGTCAAAGAACAAAGATATATCAAATCTAACGTTATGCCAGATGGCACAAAGATAGGCGAGATTGTTACTTTTTTGTGTGGAAAACAAAAAAGTAATATATTAATAAATAGACTTCCCCCACAAAGCAAGCTTCTGTTTTGGAAACAAATAAGCTGGTGCTGACAATA
>CAZJYD010000070.1:0-14849 GCA_964550205.1 uncultured Bacteroidales bacterium | reverse complement strand
TGAACTTAAGTCAGTTTTACAGGGCAAAAATGCCTATGAGCTGTCGAAGACCAGCTACACAACACGGTTGTTTTATCCACGATCGAATGAGAAATGTAACGGTTTACCCAAACCTATAAAAATGAGTTGATTAGAAAAAGTAGCTTTCTTATCTTACAAGACATGAAAGATATTTAGACTATTATATAAATATTTACAATAGCGAGAGACTGCATTCATCTATTGGGTATATTACTTAAAAAGATATGTTATTAGTGTAAAGAGAGCAGATCTTTAGAAAGCGTAAGTAGAACTTCAAAAATTGTGTAAAGAGAAAGTAAGCTAAAGTACAATCTTGATAGTATTTATTAAAATTAACTAACTTATTAAAGTGATTAAAAATTCAAGTTTCTATAGAATTATGATATTGAATTATGTTGATATATTCTTTATTATTTTTAAATATTAACATTAAACATTTTGTGTGAAATGATTAGATTGAGGTAAAAATAATTTTTAAAGTAATTATATGGAAAGAGTAAATATACCTTCTGATTGTTTTGTTATAATAATAGGTGCTATGAAATGTGGCACTACTTCATTATATGAATATTTAATTCAAAATAGTTTGTTTTGTCCTTGCAAAACAAAAGAACCTGAATTTTTTTCCTCTAAACAAAATCATGGTATTAATATTACTCGTTATGAGAATCTTTGGAAATTTGATCCATTTGTTCATAAATATGTTATTGAGGCTTCAACAGGTTATACAAAATACCCACTTGAAAAAAATGTTCCAGAGAAAATGGTTAAATACGGAATAAAACCATATTTAATATATATAGTCAGAAATCCATTTGATAGAATTGAATCACATATAAATTGGTCAATAATGAGGAATACATTTACAAAAAATGCAAGAATTATTCCTGATCATTATATTAATGTTTCAAAATATTATATGCAAATTAAACAATATGAGAAATATTTCGATAGGTCTAATATTCTAGTTATAAATTTTGACACTTTTATAACAGATATTCAAGGAACCTTACAAAAAGTGTATAAATTTTTAAATCTTGAATGCTATATACCGGAAAATATTAGAATATATAAAAAGTCTGAGAAGTTATCGACATTAGAGTTAAAGATAATACGATCCAATATGGGGATTATTTATAAAAAGTTGCCAAAATATATAATTAAATCTCTTAGAATGATATTTAATAATATATCAGATGAAGTACTTCAAAAAAAGTTAAGTAACGAACAGAGAGAATATATACATGAAAAGATTGCATTTGATATGCAGAGATTAAAAGAACATTGGAATATTAATGTTAATAAATGGGGTTTTTGATTAATTTAAATGAGTAAAAAGATATTAATAATTAGTCACTATTTTTATCCCTGTACTACAATATCTGCTTTACGTACGAATTATTTAGCAATGTTTTTGAAGGAAAAAAATTTTGATCTTTATATTATTAAAAAGGCTAATAAAGAAAAAGAAAATTTTAAATTTAAATTAAAAAAAGATTATATTTATCAAAGTATGAATATCTATAACATAAATATTAACAGCATATTAGAAAAAATACCTTTAAATATAGGATGGATACCTATATATGCTCTAAAAATGTTTAAAATTATTAAATATACCAAAATAGATTTAATTTATTTCACGGGTTATCCATTTTTTTATTTTATTCTTGGTAGTTATTTTAAAATAAAATATAATATCCAATACATTTTGGATTTCAGAGACCCTTGGTATCTTGATCTAATAGATTATAAATCACTTAATTTAAAATTTATCAAAATTATAAAATATCTTCTTGTAAAAAAATATGTAAGGTTATTTGAGAAGGTGTCAATAAAATTTGCAAAATATGTAATAAATGTAACTGAAAGCAGGACACTTTTATATAAAAAATTTTATTATATGTATGACTTCCGGAAATTTATTACAATACCAAATGGTTTTGATAATACAGTTAAATTAAATAATTGTTTTAATTATGAAGTATCAAGAGATTATTTCAATATTGGTATACTAGGAAAATTTAGTTACTATTCTGTAGACCATACAGAATTATTGGCAAAATCTCTAAGTAATTTACGAGCGGACATACCTATTAAATTATACATTATTGGTGATGATAATGTTTTATTAGAAAAATATTTATATAAATATCATTTAATGGAAAATTATGAAAGCCTAGGCTTTTTAGAATATGAAAATGCAATATGCATATTGAAAAATATGAACTGTTTATTATTAAATCATCGCGATGATAGGTCATTAGGTACTAAGATATATGATTATATTTATTGCAATATTCCAATAATAGCTATATGTAATATAAAAAGTGAAATAGCTATGTTATTAGATAATTTTCAAAATGCATTTATTATAGATACTGATGACAAGTTATGTAAATCAATTAGAGATATATACTTAAATAATATCTCTAAACTAGATTATGAATATGATTTAAGAAAATTTTCTCGTAGACAAGCTAATAAGAAATTATTTGATTATATTAATTTAATATTATAATGAAAATACTTATTATTTCACATCTTTATCCATCTCCAGTTAATAATATATATGGTATTTTTGTTCATAAACAGGTCTTATCATTATATAAAAAGGGAATTGATATAATTGTTATATCACCTAGACCATTTGTCCCACCATTTTTTAAAAATTTTAAGAAAAAGTGGTTAGAGTATTCCAATACACCATATTATAAATACTATAACGGCATTCCTGTACACTACCCTAGATATTTTTCTTTACCTTTTAAAAAAATTTATCATATATATACAAAATTATATTATTTATATTCAAAAAAGATAATTAAAGAGATATTATCTTATACTAAAATAGATTTAATACATGCTCATGTTGCTTGCCCAGATGGTTATGTTGCAAATAAAATTTATGAATTGTTTAATATCCCGTTTGTATTAACAGTTCATGGTTATGACTTTTATCAAACTATTTATAAAAATTATATCTGTAGAAATTATATAAAAAACATTTTAAATAATGCTAATTATGTTGTTGTTGTTAGTTCTAAACTCAAACAGATAGCAGAAGTTGAGTTGAATATAAAAAGAAAAATTGAAGTTATTGCAAATGGATATTCAACATATAATGGGAATACTGTTGAATATGATCAGAAATTCATTAAAAATAAAAATCATGATATAATTATATTGAGTGTTTCAACATTAATTAAAAGAAAAAAGATAGATTTAAATATAAAAGCAATACGTAATTTAAAACAAAAAATACCTAATATTAAATACTTAATTGTAGGTGAAGGAAATGAAAGAGATCAGCTAGAGAAATTAGTTAGAAAATATTGTTTACAAAAAAATGTTTTTTTCTTAGGTCGATTAGATAATAAAGAAGTTTTAAAATTAATGGAAAATGTGACTATATTTTCTTTGCCAAGTATTAATGAATCATTCGGTGTTGTTTATCTTGAAGCAATGGCGCATGGTATTCCAATTATTGCTTGTAAAGGAGAAGGTATTGAAGATGTAATTAAAGATGGCACTAATGGATTTCTGGTTGAGCCCAATAATGTAATAGAACTTACAAATAAAATGTTGTATATTATTAATAATCCTAAAAAAATTATAAAAATTTGTAAGAAAGCATATAAATTGGTAACTGAAAATTATAGTTGGAATAATAATGCAAAAAAATATAAGAACATATATATGAAAATTATCAATGAGTCTACTCTCAAAAGGTTGTAAATTATAAATAATTTATTTCCGGTGTTAAGTAATAAGTACTTTGGTTTTTATTCCATAATTTTAGAATGAATTCATCAATAAAAAAAAATAAAAAAAATATTTTACTTTTACTATATATATTTATTATTTTATTTATTCCTTCAATACAATTATCAAATAGATTTCCAGATTTGTTTATTGAAGATATATTATTGATATTTATTTATTTATATTTTATTCTAAACAAAGTGTTTATTAACAAAAATAGTTTTATATATCTAAATAAAATAATAATATTTATTTTTTTATTGCATATAGCAGTAATATCAATGATGATCTCATATATCTATTTTGATACTCCATTTATAATTAATGATCTAATGATTATTCCACAAATTATAAAATATGCAATGATATATTATCTATTTTCAAATATAAAAACAAGTAATAGCGAAGCAAAAAACATAAATTATATTATATTAATATTTACTGCTTCATTGGCGATAATTTCAATTTTACAATATTACAATTTATTAAATATTAATAAATTATTAACACCTTTGTATACTAGTCGTGGTAAGTTTTTAAAACATTTAACTTCAGAGGAGTTTAAGAATGTCAGAAGAGTCGTTGGTACTTTTGGTAACCCAAACAAATTTGGTTTTATTATGGTGACATTGGCATCGTTTTCAATTTCAATGAGTTTATTTAGTGGTAATAAGTTATTTGCAATACTGATTTTGTTAATTGTAATTATTGCAATTGTTTTTACTATGTCTAGAACAAGTATTATTAGTTTAATCTGTATTTTTTTAGTTGCATTATCTATAAAATTTTATTTATATTCATTTCCAAAGATAATATTCCTTATTTTTTTTATATTTATTGTTTACATAAACATCGGTATTCAAAATTTTAATTCTGATAATGACTCAGTTAAGTCAGTTTTGATTAAACGTTCAAAAAACTATGAAAGAAGTTTAAATGCAAGAATTCGGGATTTTAGAAAACCATTTTATAAAAATTCTGAAAATATTGTGTATTTTATTTTTGGTCAAGGACCTTCGAAAGCTCAGTTACGTACATTTTCGCACAATGATTTTGCTTGGTTTTTTCTTCGATTTGGCTTAATTGGATTAATATTATATTTGCGATTAATTTATTTAGGTTTAAAATATAATTTTCATAATTTGAAATTAAATAAAAAAGATTCTCAAACATTTTATATTGCTTCATTTTTAGCAATTTTAAATTTAATAATTTTTTCATTTTCTACAAATATATTTAAAGAACCAAAATTAATGGGTTTGCATATAATATTTCTTAGTCTAATTACTTTACAAAAAAATAAAAATAATACATTTACTGACTAGTAAAGGAATAAGTGTTTAAAAATAACTTGAAATAGCAAAAATATAACAATTAATTATCAATAAAATATGTGCCCATGTTAGTCAATTATAATTGATTTGAATTTGTGTGAAACAATTAGAAATAACAAATAGGTACCATTAATATGGTGTGATTTCTTTTAATTTGTTATAATGTTTTTTTAAATACATATACTATGATTGTTAATAGATTTCTCTTACAAGGAATAATTGAAATTGTCTAAAACTAGTTTATAAGTAGTCCATCTTTTGAGGATTTATATTTAAATATTGAGATTTTTCTGAGCTAAAAAAATTGATGAAAAAAATTTTAATACAATATTTTACATTGCCACATTATAGAGTTCCATTGTTTAATTTACTTGCAGAAAAATATGACATTACAGTGTTATACACTCCATATTGTGTATCGAAGGTAAAATTTACAGGTATTCCTGTAAATCCGAATGAACAATTTAAATTTAAAACTATTAAAACCAAGTATATTGAATTCAATATTTTTAATTTATTCTTTCAGTATCAGACAAAATTATTAAGAGAAATATATTCAAAAAAATATGATCTCATAATTGTACAAGCAAATTTCCAAAATTTTTGTACAATAATAGCATTAATTTTAGCAAGAATTCTAAATATTCCGATTATATGGTGGAATAAGGGGTATGCTGCATATTCAAAAAGAAATAAAATCATTAATAATATTATATTTAGAACTATCTATAAATTACCTCAAATACATATACCATATGGTGATTCAACAATAAATTATTTGAAAAAACTTGGTGTAAACAATAAAAAAATTGTTAGATGTTACAATACTATTGATGTTGAAAGAATATACAAAAATAAGAAATATCTGAAGGAACAAGGCCGTGATTATTTGAGTTCATACTTTGATAGTGTAAATGAAGAAATAATTATTACAACTGTAGGTCGGCTTATACCAAAAAAACGTGTTATGGATATTTGCCAAACAGTAAATTTGTTATTAAAAGATAGTTATAATATTGTTCTTGTTATTGTTGGTGATGGTCCCGAAAAAAATAGAATTAAAAAGTGGATTGATGAAAACAAATTAAATAAAAATATTTTTCTTACAGGTAAAGTTCCTGTTAATTTAGACAATGCAATTATTGCGTATTCTGATATTTTTATTTCTTGTGGCAGGCTAGGATTATCTATTAATCAAGCAATGGCACTTAAGAAGATTGTTGTTGTTGCTGATGAAGATGGACCTGATGGTGAGTTAGTAATTCATAATCATACTGGTTTTAGATATAAAAAGGGGGATATATGTGAATTGTACCATCTTCTAAAAAAACTTATTGATAATAATCTTGATTATGATACAATCGTAAGAAAAGCTCAAGAGGAAGTATTAATTAATCGAAATTTAAAAAATTATTGTCTTTCTTTTAAAAAAGCCATTAATAGTCTTATTTAATTTATATATTTTGATAAAATAAAACATTTCTATAAATTGAATAAAATAAATTGTTTTTATAATAAATGGATCGAATAAAATGGAAGGAAGTATTTACTATGAAACAAATCCTCCAAAACCTTAAAACAGGTAAAACAGAACTTACTGAAGTACCTCGTCCAGATTCACAAAATGGGCAGTTACTTATTCAAACCCATAACTCTCTGATCTCTGCTGGTACAGAGCGTATGCTGGTGGAATTCAGCAAGGCGTCTTTAATAGGTAAGGCAAAAAGTCAGCCGGATAAAGTTAAGTTGGTACTGGATAAAATTAAGTCTGATGGGTTATTGCCGACCTTAGAATCAGTATTCAACCGATTGGATGAGCCTTTACCGTTGGGATATTGTAATGCAGGTGTTGTTCTTGAGTCAGAATCGCAGTCTGCCGTCCGCGGTCTGCGGTCTGTTTCCAGAGGTCAGAAGCCAGAGGCCAGAGACCAAAGGTCAGAAACCAGAAATCAGAAATCAGAAGGGGAAAAGGAGGAGGGACTCCATGCTCCATGCGCTTTGCCCCATGCTTTCAAGCCTGGTGACCGGGTTGTGAGCAATGGTCCGCATGCAGAAGTGGTGAGTGTACCCTATAACCTTTGTGCTAAAATTCCGGATGAGGTAACAGATGAGCAGGCTGCGTTTACAGTGTTAGGCAGTATTGCGCTGCAGGGGATTCGGCTTATGCATCCACAGTTGGGAGATAAGATTGTTGTGTATGGATTAGGATTAGTGGGATTATTGACAATTCAGATGCTTCAGGCAAATGGTTGTGAGGTAATGGGAATAGATGTCAATAATGACAGAATCAAGCTGGCAGAAAAGTATGGGATTATGACAGTAAATCCGGCACAGGGCAGTGATCCTGTCAGTGCAGCTAACAGCTGGACACAAGGAAAGGGAGTTGATGGTGTTCTTATTACAGCTGCTACCAAAACCAATGAAATTATGCATAATTCTGCTGAAATATGCCGAAAACGGGGGACAATCATTCTGGTTGGTTCAGTGGGGTTGAATTTAAGACGCAGTGATTTTTATGAAAAAGAATTAACCTTTCAGGTTTCATGTTCCTATGGTCCGGGCAGATATGATGATACGTATGAACAAAAGGGCCAGGATTACCCGTATGGATTTGTGCGGTGGACAGAACAGAGAAATTTTCTAGCCGTACTGGAAATGATGAAAAAAGGTCAGCTTAATGTAGAACCTCTTATCACTCATCGGTTTGATTTAGCAGATGCTCCGAAAGCTTATGAACAGATCAGCAAAGATCCGCATACTCTTGGTGTCATTCTTAATTATCCTGAAACCGTTGATCTTTCGCAAAAAATAACTCTGCCTGAAACAAAGAGCTCTAAAACGAAAAAAGTATGTATAGGTGTCATAGGTGCAGGAAATTTTACCAAGGTTGTATTAATGCCGGCATTGGCAAAAACCAATGCCAGGATTGCGTATGTTGCCAGTCAGGGTGGTGTCTCCGCGCAGCATCTGATAAAGAAATTTGGTATTGAACATGCGGTAACTGATTATTCTGCTATTCTGAATGATGATCAGGTCAATACAGTGGTCATTACCTTGCGGCACCATATGCATGCAAAGGTTTTGACTGAAGCACTAAAAGCAGATAAACATGTTTTTGTGGAAAAGCCTTTAGCTCTCAATGAACAGGAAATTGATGGTATTATAAAAACAGTAAAAGAACATCCAGACCAGCAGGTCATGGTTGGGTTTAACCGGCGTTTCAGTCCTCATATTAAAAAAATGAAGTCGCTTTTGCAGGGAAGAAGTGAACCTCTGGCAATGCATATGACTGTAAATGCCGGTATCATTCCTCCTGATCATTGGGCTCATGATCCGGTACAGGGAGGGGGTCGTATTATTGGAGAGGGATGCCATTTTATAGATCTTCTGCTTTATCTTGCGGACAGCACCATAACCCATGTTTCAGCAGTGATGATGGGAAAAGGTGCAGTTACCCAGGAAGACAAAATGGCCATTCAGTTATTATTTGAGGATGGATCTATCGGTACAATCAATTATTATGCAAATGGCCCTAAAAGCTATCCTAAAGAAATGCTGGAAGTCTTCAGTGAAGGAAGAGTGTTAAGAATGGATAATTTTAAAAAGTTATCAGGGTGGGGTTTTAAAAAATTTAAAAAAATGAAAACAAACAGACAGGATAAAGGACATAGTGCAGAATTGAATGCATTTATACACCGTATAGAAGAAGGCGGTGCATGGCTTATACCTCTTGATCAATTGGTTAATGTAACCCGTGCATCTTTTGCAGCGGTTTCATCTGCAAGAGAACGAAAATTTATTAAAATATAAAAGGAAATATTATTATAATTAATATATAATAATATTAATATTATTATTAATAACATGGATACTCAACAGCGTTGGAAACACAAAGATAAATTTTTAAAATCTATTATTGACAATACGATTAAAAACCGTAAAGCAAAGGTTCTTGTCATATGCGGTGGATCTAAAGAATCAAGAATTTTTTCAAATTTAGGTTTTATAAATGTTACAATTACAAATATTAATTCAAATACTAATTCTAAAATAAAATATAATTTTAAAAAACAAAATGCATTACATTTAAATTATACAAATAATTCTTTTGACTATGTATTTGTTAATGATGGATTACATCATTGCAGTTCACCCCATAAAGCACTATTAGAAATGTATCGTGTTGCGAGAATTGGTGCTCTTGGAATTGAATCAAAGGATAGTTATTTAATGAGGTTATTAGTAAAATTAAAGATAACTAATAATTTTGAATTATCAAGCTTACAAGAAGGTTCCGGTGGTGTTGATGGTACTTATATACCAAATTATGTTTATCGTTGGACAAAAAGAGAAATTGAAAAAACAATCAAATCTTATGATCCTATGCATATTCAAGAATTTAGCTATAGATATTATAATGTAATGCCTTTAAAAATTTATAGCTTTCCTCAACTGGTAAGGAATGTTATATTTATAATGAGTAAAATAATTTTTTTTATTTTTAGAAATCAACAGAATCTATTTTCTTTTTATATTAAGAAATCTAAACAACAACAACCATGGTTTAATAAATAAACTCCAGATAATATATCCAAATGAAATTTATATTATATTGTAAAATTCTTAAATTTTTAGGTATTAAATTTAGTTTTATACGTTTATGTCTTTTATTAAAAAATAAATCCGGATATAATAAACTTTTTTTCAAAAGCAGATTCTGGGAAGATATTAAGTTTTCTGATATATCAAAACAGGATCATGAATTTGCGACTGAAGTAAAGTTATTAAAAGAAAAATTTCTTTTTTCTTTGGGAACACCGCCGGATATTCCTGAGAGAATTTCAAAACTATCATTACGAAAACCTGAATTGCAAAAACGGATTTCGGCATTAAAAAACGGTCGATGTACGTGTTTCTTTAATCAAATTTCTGCAAAGCCCACACAATGGCATAAAAATTTTATAAATGGAAAGCAAAGTGATCCGGATATACCCTGGTTTAAGATACCGGATTATGTTCCTGAACAGGGAGACCCCAGAACCCTGTGGGAACCCTCCCGGGCTGCCTGGGCCATTGATATTGCCCGGTCGCAGGCCAGAGGGATTCTTACTGATGGGCGAAAATTATTATGGGAATGGGTGGATTCCTGGATGCAGGACAATCCGCCTTTTAAAGGATTTCAGTGGAAATGCGGGCAGGAAAGTGCAGTTCGTTTTATTGCCATCTGTTTTGGTTTCTGGAGTGTGGAAAGCAAAGAAACACTTACCAGTGAACGGTACACACAGTTTGTCCGCTTAGCCTGGGCTACAGGATATCGAATTTATCATCATATCGATTATGCTTTATCCCAGAAAAACAACCATTCCATATCCGAAGCCTGTGGATTATTATTGATTGCTCATCTTTTTCCCTGTTTTAAACATGTGGGTAAGTGGAGGAAGAAAGGGAGAATAGTATTGGAAAAGGAATTAAAAAAACAGATCTATGAAGACGGCAGTTATGTGCAGCAGTCCTTTAATTATCAGCGGGTGATGATGCAGGGGGCTCTTCTGGCACTGCGTATTGCTGAAATTGAAGATGATCCTTTTCCCGGAGAAATCTATGCTCTGCTGGATACCTGTGTTGAGTTTCTGTATCAGATGATGGATGAGGAAACCGGCTTAATGCCTCAGTACGGGCACAATGATGGTGCCTGGATCCTACCGCTGAATAACTGTGATTTTTGGGACTTTCGTCCTTTGCTGCAGTCAGTGCATTATCTTGTTCACCGTGAACGGCTGTTTGAATCTGGTCCTTGGGATGAGAACATGCTCTGGCTCTTTGGTGAAAAGGCGCTGGATGCGCCGCAAGTACAGCGGAAAAAACAAATTTCATCCAAGTTTGATGAAGGTGGATATTATACTCTGCGTAACAAGGATTCCTGGGCTATGATGCGATGCCATACTTACAGGGACCGCCCGTATCACGCGGACCAGCTTCACTTGGACCTGTGGTATAAAGGGAAAAATATATTCAGGGACTGCGGTACGTACAAGTATTATATACCGGAAAACCCGGGTTTAGAAAATTATTTCGATTCCACAGTTGCGCATAACGTGATCCGGGTAGACAAGACAGAGCCTATGGAAAAAGCATCCCGTTTCATGAAATTCCCCTGGCCATCATCTTTGCTACTGCGCTATGATTCTACGAGTTCGTATCAGAACCTTGAAGGTGTATTTAACGGGTATAACCGTCCTCCCTGGCAGGTGCAGGTCAAACGGAGTGTTACTGCACTGCATTCTGATGTATGGTTGATAATTGATGACATCTTGGGTACAGGAGCCCATACGTGGGAACAGTTTTTACATTTGACTGATCATGATGTGAGGCAGACAATGGAAGAGATCAGTGTGTGCCAGATTAATATGGATGGGGACCACGTGTACTTTAAATTTGGGACACTAAAAGGAAGCACGCCTAACAGGCATTTTGTCAGGGGGATGCAGCAGAATGGAGAGGTGCAGGGCTGGGTATCGGATCAGTATGGTACCATATCCGCAACGCCGGTTATTGTGAGTGAAAGCAGGGGTGAATTGCCGGGGCGTATATATACAGTTATTTGTTTTAATGATTTGGCCCTGATAGAGGTACAGTCTCGGAACATAATACGAATAACCTATAAATTGTATGAATACAATATCTACTTGAACAGTTTGGAAGATGCGGACAGTACCATTGTTGACAACATAGAGATCTCAGTAAAAAAACCTAAGAAAGAGGGGACATAATTATGAGAATAGCCATTTTCGGCATGGGGTATGTCGGTATTGTAAGCGCTGCCTGCCTGGCTCGGGATGGTCATCAGGTGATCGGCGTAGACCCGATTGAAGTCAAGGTGGATGATATAAATAGCGGGCGCACACCAATATCAGAACCAGGTGTGGATGAAATGATCAGCATTGCGCGGAAGAATGGACTACTGAAAGCTTCCACAGATCCGGAAGACGGTATAGATGTTGATATGGCATGGATCTGTGTCGGTACACCATCTGATACAGACGGCAGTGTGAATACTTCTCATGTGGCAACATGCATTCGTCAGATAGCCGAAAAGCTGAACGGATCACCTGTCAGACCCTTGATAGTGCTACGAAGTACGGTTCTTCCAGGAACAACAGCTGAAATAGTTGCTAAAGAACTGAAAAGAGTAGTAAAGCCTGTAAAAGCTGCTGAGATTTCTTTCTGTTTTCACCCCGAGTTTTTGCGCGAATCCAGTGCTGTGGAGGATTTTGAAAATCCTCCCAAAATCGTCATTGGCGAAGCTCATCCCGGTGATGCGGAGAAGTTGTTTCAGGTCTACAGGGAATATGACGCACCAATATTTCGTCTTTCTCTGGAAGAAGCAGAAATGGTGAAATACTATGATAATGTATTCCATGCGCTTAAAATAACGTTTGCCAATGAAATGGGCCAGATAGCTCGATCACTGGGTGTGGATGCACGCCGGGTTGCTGATGTGTTCTGCTCAGACCGAAAATTGAATATCAGCTCCAAGTATCTGCGACCAGGATTTGCGTTTGGCGGCTCCTGCCTTCCCAAGGATTTGCGTGCCATAAAACGATTGGCAGTGCTCAGGAATATATCAATTCCCATGCTGCAGGCAGTACAGCAGAGCAATGTTGTTCAAATAGAAAATTTTGTGAAGCGCATTCTAGATAAACAGCCGTCCTGTGTGGGCATGGTAGGTTTATCTTTTAAAAAAGATACGGATGATATGCGGGAAAGCCCTTTTGTGAAAGTAGCTAAGCGTCTGATAGGAGAGGGAGTTGAACTAAGGGTTTTTGATCCTGGTGTAGATCCGGAGAGGCTTATTGGCAGCAATAAAGAAGCAGTGAAAAAGTCGCTTAAACATCTTAAAAAAATACTGGTGAAAAAAGAATCCGATTTGAATGACTGTGATATGATAATTATTAATCATAGACGGTGTGAAGAGAGACAGCTCTTAGCTTGGATGCAGAAATCGATATGTTTGATTGATATTGCTGACTGCGGTTTTGAAGCCCTTGATACAAAAATATATGAAGGTATCGCTTGGTAATGCATATATTATATATACATCAATATTTTAATACACCTTTAATGAGCGGCAGTACTAGATCATATGAATTAGCACGAAGGCTGGTAGCAGAAGGTCATGAAGTGCATATGCTCACTACAGACAGAACTTTAAATAAATCTAATAAAAATTGGTATAAAACAATTGAAGAAGGAATTAATATATATTGGTATTCTGTTCCATATTCAAATTGTATGAGTTACACAAGAAGAATCAAAGCATTTATAAAATTTATTTTTGCTGCTTCTTTTAAGGCTTTATCAATAAAAGTACATATTATATTTTGTACTAGTACTCCTTTAACAGTTGTTATTCCAGGTATTATTGCTTCATTATTTCAAAGAATTCCAATGATATTTGAAGTTCGTGATTTATGGCCGGAAATTCCTATTGAAATTGGTGCGATCAAAAATATTTTTTTAAAAAAAGTTGTTATTTCTTTAGCGAAATTTGCCTATAATAGATCTGATTTTATAATAGCTTTATCCCCAGGAATGAAAGAAGGAATAATGAAATATGGTATTTCTCATCATAAAATAAAGATTATTCCCAATTCTTGTGATATTGAATTGTTTAATGTCAGTGCTTCAAAAGGTAAAGAATTTAGAAAAAGAAATAAATGGTTAGACAATAATCCACTTATTGTTTATACAGGTACACTTGGCCGTATAAATGGTGTAACTTATTTAGTTAAACTAGCATATGAAATATTCAATATGAATTCCTCTTTTCGTTTTTTGATTGTTGGTAATGGATATGAATATAAAAAAGTCAAAGAAACAGCTAAAAAATTAAATATATATAAAAAAAATTTTTTTATGTTACCTGAAATTTCAAAAATTGAAATGCCTACAATACTATCAGCTGCAGATATAGCAACATCATTATTCATAAATTTGCCAGGAATGGAGGCAAATTCTGCTAACAAATTTTTTGATGCACTGGCAGCAGGAAAACCTATTGCTATTAATTATAAAGGTTGGCAAGCTAATTTACTAAACGAAAGTGGTGCTGGTATTATTTTGTCATATAATAATATTCAAGAAGCTGCTCAAGAATTAATGTTATTCATTAATGATTCTGAAAGAATGAGAAAAGCACGTCAGGCAGCTAGGAGATTAGCATACACAAAATTTAATAGGGATTTATTAGCTAAAGATTTCGAATCTATATTAATAAATACTGCTAAAAATAAAATAAAAAATGTATAATTATTTAAAACGTCGATTAGATATCTTTATATCAATAATACTAATAATTCTTTTTAGTCCACTGTTTATTTTTATTTTAATAATAAATAAATTTCAAATGTCTGGTTCAAGTTTTTTTATTCAGAAAAGACCAGGTCTTCTTGGTAAGCCATTTAAAATTTACAAATTTCGTACCATGAACAATAAACGTGATGAAAAAGGTAATTTGTTATCAGATGAAGAACGCCTTACCGTTTTCGGCCGGTTTCTGCGTTCTACTTCCCTGGATGAACTGCCGGAATTATTCAATGTTCTTAAAGGAGATATGTCTCTGGTCGGTCCCCGGCCTCTGCTCATGCAGTATCTGGACCGATACTCACCTGAACAGGCCAGACGTCATGAAGTCAAACCCGGCATCACCGGCTGGGCGCAGGTGAACGG
>CAZJYD010000069.1:0-15078 GCA_964550205.1 uncultured Bacteroidales bacterium | reverse complement strand
TTAATACATTTTTTCTTTCCTCATCCCACCAGTGCAATCCGTTGCCTTCGCACAATTTATATACTTCACAATGTTCACATTGTCCGGTTTTTGTCCAGCTACGGTTTCGCATGTCCTCAAAGCGGTTTTGCCATACCTCCATAAAATCATCTTTATAAATATTTCCCTGAACAAAAGAATCATCCAGATTGGGACATGCGCCGACAGAACCATCGGCAAGAACCGAAGCTATATTTATTCCTGCCCTGCAGAAAAAGTATCCGTTTTTTCAAAGCTTTTATTATTATTTCTCAGCCAGTTATGCGATTTTTCCTGTCCGTCTATACTCAATGTTAATGCGCCCATACCTGCGCGCATAAGACTATCATGTCTTTCTGCAGTATACTTAAAGCCATTTATAAGTATACCCTCTACCGGATTTTGCGAATCAGCCGACCTGATATTTCCGCTTATCATAACGTCATTATTAAAGCCCTGCGGTGTGCCGTAACATGCTTCAAACACAAATAACAAAGCTGACAAGCTGAAAACGCTTAATAACTGCTTGTACAGGTTTCTTTTAAATTTCAGTAAGCCGGTTTTCATGAGTTTTATTATTGAGGTTTTGAAGTAGAATGCAAATATGGGGCCGTGGTTTTGGTTGAAGACTTTTTCATTCTTTTGTTTACGGTAGTGCCTTTATATGCAAATAACTAATAAATCTTTTTGAGTAAGTATTATTATGTTTTAATGATCATCTTTATTAAGGATTTAATAGGAACCTCTTCCATTACACTTAGAACATGTTTTATAATGGCTTTTTCTATTAATGTGATAACCAGCTCCTGAACAAGACGGGCATATTCCAGTTGCATTACATTCATAACAATCAACTGTACCTCTGTTATTACAGTATGTACAATAACCATCCTGATCTGTATCGTGGTAATAACAAGGAATCATTCCATCTCCACCGCAACGACTACATCTACCACTACCATTACAAGATGAGCAAGTTATCTTGTGAGTAGTTGTGTGTGAATATATTTTACCGTCACCACCACATTTACTACACTGATGATTATTTAGCCAGTCTTTCTCAATATCATACTTAATTCCGTCACCATAATGTTTTTTAATTATTTCATATTTTCTTGATAAAATAGTAGTATTTTGATAGCATATTTCGTATTCTAGATTATTTAAATTATTCATAAAAACACCATAGTTTGATGATTTTGGCTTTGACCTGAAATCTTCTATAAATTCTAAAATTTTTGTATCACTTTGATGAAGATTATTTATGATTTGGTCAAAATATATTTTATATTCTAAATCTTCCAACTCTTTTATATAATCTGTATATTCAGGATATTCTGTTTTAAATTTTTTTATTAATTTTAATAGCTCTGTATCAACTTTACCCAAATTATTCATTATTTGATTAAAAGCACGATAGGCTTCTAATTTATCATCGATTTTTTCAAATCTTTTCGATATAATTTCTTTTTCAAATTCATTCGAATGTCTTAACAATCTCTCCAAGAATTCTTTGGAGTTAGCATAGTCCTTTTTATAATAATAGTATTCAGTAAGCATAAGTAATAATTCCTTATTATTTGGAAGTTTATTTAATCCTTCCTTAAGTAGCTCTTCCTTTTTACTTTCAGATGCTTCATTAGCTGCATCGATATATTGGCTGACATTTTGGCCTTTTATTATAGTAAAAGAAGATAAAATCCAAATGCTCAAAATTGTTATTACTTTTATCATATATATTCCTTCTTTGAAAATTTAATTGCCTAATAACTATTTTAACATGTAATCAGTTTTAATAATTACCAAATTATAATGTTTTGTGAGCTTTGCAAGCGCTAAAATTTTATCTAAACGAAATGGTGTTATTTTTCTAACTCCGCTATTATCAATTAGATATTTATCATTGTCTATCGTGATGGATTCCTCATCCCATCGGAAGTAAATTGTATTATCAGTAACAGAATTCCTTAAGTTATAATTTGACCAACAAGTATCACAAAGAATATCTAATGGTTCACTTAACTCCACATTGTTTTTATTTGCAATAATTTCACCTTTAACATTTCTAACGGTATTATTATCAACATATACTTTTAATTTTGAACCATCAGCCTTAAATAAATAATGTCTTAAACCATAAGTGAAATAATTTGGATTATATGTACCAGTTGATTCGAATTGTATAAAACAATTTTTTATTTTTATGCCTTTATCTTTAACTATGCTAAAATCACTACTTTTATATAAATCAAATCCGCCATTAAGATTAACTGATTCGTTTTTTCCATCGAGTTTTGAATATGTGATAAATCCCTTGTCAAAAATGAAATATGTATTGTTTCCATAATTGTATACATATTTTAGCATTTGATAATAATTTTTATCTTCCTTTGGTATACTTAAATTTTCATTAAGAAAATAAGTATAACGGGAAATTTTTAAGATATCGATAATACGATAATTTAATTTTTTTCTTTCGGGCATTTTAAAAATTACTTCCTTTGGTTTTGCAATATATAAACCATCACTTCCGATATCCCTTACATAATAGGATACTTTTATATAAGGAGACTGAGATAATGCGCTGGTTATTTCATCTTTGTAGTTATATTCTGTAACTTTTTTATCATTTATTTTTGATAATTGACAATATTTGTCTGAATAACTTCCACTAAAGATTTTTCCTTCCGAATTTATTTTACAAAACGTTATATCACCTTTTGACATTAAGATTTTATATTCAGATGGTAAAGTGCAAACTTCCAGTTCAAAGGTATAGTTAGGTTTTTCTACGAATATTGATTTATCAACATTTAGTTCTTTATTAATCCCTAAAATTTCTTTGTTTCTATTCAGCTCACTCAAATATGCAATATCATATTTTGCAACTATATATTTTTGGTATTCAGGTCTACTTTTTCTCTTATTATATGCCAAATTAAAAGAGCAGTCTGAATAATGATACAATCTAACCTCTAACTTTCTTTGTATAGTGATCAATGAATCTAATGGAATAGAGTATATTTCAGTACCCTCTTTTGGATCTAGTAAGTTTTTACATCTAACCTTTTCATCTGTTTTATATTCTGACCAATACTCTCTATATTTATCCGAATCTGAATCAGCATTTATTCTGAATAAGAATTCATCATTACTATACAAATATAGAGGATCTAATCCGCATAGACCATCACTCGTAATAACAAATAGTTTATGTGTTATGGTGTCTAGGTAAGTATAAATTCCCAGATAAACGTATTCATCTTTTTTCTTGTTTATATTATATACGTTTTGACCTAAATAATCTATTCCTTTACAATCAACAATTGAATTAGTGAGTTCCTGATATTTGTTCAGATCAAATATTCCTATTTTTTTCATTTGATCCTTATAGTTATCAAGTGATATCTTATGGTTTAAAAAATCTCTCTCAAGGTATGTTCCGATATTATTTTTGATTTCGTTAATCTTTTTACTCTTCGGAAATCTCTGTTTATATTTGTTTAAATATGTATAATAATCTATTTTGTCGTAACAGTATTTGTATTGGCTTCTTAAATTTTTATCAAATATAGATTCCGTAATAAAAAAGTCCCAGTAAGTCTTTGCGAGAGTCATATCCTCACAAATATTATATTTGTATGACTCGTTAAGCTCTTGTATTTTTTCTTTTAATTTTTTTCCAAATTCATTAGAAATAACTGATAGTTCCTTATTATAGTGGTTAAATTTATTTTGTAAGTATCGATTAAATAGTAATTCAAATGTTGGATAAACTAATTTATAATTATTTTCATTACTCAGTAATATCGGAGTCATTTTCTTAACTTCGCTAAGAATTTTAATGAGTTGATTTTCGATCTCTTCAGCATATTCATTTTCTTTATCAAGTTTTGCAGCTCTTTCACAAGATTTAATACTTGTGATCAAGTATGTAACTTTATAATAAAAAGATCGTGTTTTGGTTGTTGCATATTTATAATAAATGTTTGCCTTAACAATCCATGTAAAAGGCCAAGAAAACGAAATATCATCTCTATTTTCTGAAACCTGATCAATATGTAATTTTGCATTATATAGGGATCCCTTTTCTAATTCACGTTTTGCTTTTCTTACTTTGCTTTTTTGGGCTAACGAAACCTCCGGTATTAATAAACCAATAATGAATATAATAATAAATGTTTTTCTCATGAATTTATTTAGTTTAATTATTTTCTTGAAATTGTTAAATATGAATAAGCCATACAAAATACTTTCGTGTTGCGTTTTTATTTTTAAATACATATTAATTTGCACAACATAGTATGAGTTTGCTAATTTAAAAATAAAAGTTAGATATATAAATAAGAAATCATTTTTAAATCTTAAGTCTTATTTCCCTATTTATAATGTTCAGGATAATGGGAGTAAGTTATTACAACCATTTTTCAACATGAAAACATCCAGAAATTTGCAAACAAGTTTGTATGTCTGTATGCAAAAAAGTCCGCATCCTTAGGATACAGACTTTTTCTCTCTGTCTCCCCGCCAGGGCTAAAAGAACCAAACAAAAATAAAGCACATGTTTCATCGAGACAATGCTCCAATATTCCAATAAAGTGCAGATACAGGTGAAGTATCTGTTCGCGGAAGAGTGGTAGGAAGGTTTTAGGTAACCACGGAGTGGAAGTATGGTGTTCCGGCCGTATGCAATGTGCCCGCTATATCCAACCGTCAACTATTTACTAAAAGTACTAATTTTTTCAATCCGCCCCAATCTATACACGAGTTACCAGGGGCATGCTTTATGGTGTCCTGTTAAGTGCTGGCGGATAAAGATTTCAAATATGTTTCAGGACTCATAACAGCTATTTCACTGTACTTATAATCTTTCAAATTTCTTGTTACTATGACTTCAATTTTCTCATTTTGAGCTGCACTGTAATTTTGTAATGCATCTTCAAAGTCTTTAAAGTTAGATTTCAAGGCAAGTTCAACATTTCGTTTATTCATTCTTGTAACGTCGACAAAGTTTAACAAGTTTGTCAACTTGTCTATAACTTTTTCGTGTTTCGCTACTTTTTTCAGAATGAAGTAACAGTTACTAAATGTTAAAGGAGATATAAATGCATTAATCTTTCTTTCCTGGCTCAAAGAAAGAATAATTGCAGCTTCTATATCGAAAGGTTGCCTGCTTGTCAAAAAGTTCAGGATAACGTCTGTGTATATGAATATTGACTGTCTCATCCGTGCTTTTTATAAATTTCTTCTTTCAGTTCTTCTTTATAGTCAAAATTATCCGGAAGTTTAAAAGCACCCATTAATGATTTAACTTCTGGAGTAATTTCAAATTTATTGCTTTCAGTTGACTTAGTTAAAATTTTAAAATAATTTTCAACCAGGTCAGACAAGCTACGTCCTTTGTCTTTGGCATATTTTTTAGCACGTGAAATTAGTTCTTGCTCAATCGTTAGTGTCAGTTTTGTGTTCATACGCCTATTAGTTTTATATTTAACACGTACAAATTTAAGAAAAAACGTATTGAAAAACAAATAAACATACGTGAATTTTTATGGTGTGTAAACTCTACCTGTACTTAAGGTCTGCATCGTAACTTTTGTTCTTATAACACCAATTTATGTGTATAAGCACAATTGTTTATATTTTTCATATCATTTATGCTAAATACTATGCTAATCATAGTTGCCTTAAGAATTCAAATAAAGAATTACTTAATATTAAACGAAATTACATAGAAAAAAGAAAAAACAAAATAATTTAATAAGGTAAATAGGTGGATAATAATAAAATATAATACAGAGCTTAGGCAAAAAACCAGGGAGCTTGATATATGCAGGGTAGTTTGTTTAAGGCGATCCGGCCGCCGACTACTACGCCTGCGCATGTGAATAGGGACATGAATGTAATACAAACAGCCTTTGTAACTTTTCAACGATAGTTTTTTCAATTTCTGGGGTTATGAAAATTTTCAGGGTTATCAATTCTTCTGCTACACTTTGAACAAATTTGTGTTTCTCCTTCTAATTTTTGAATATTACCACATTTTTTACACTTAATCATTATTGATCCACACTTTAAACAGGTACCAACTTTTCCGTCTCTGTTTTTTCTTATTTGTAAAAAGTTCAGTAGCTCCCTACCAGTAAAAAGAATAGGAAAACCTAAAAGTTCTATAAAAAACATTGAGATCTGAAAACGTGGTCCTTTTTCTTTGGTTAATAAAAAATGTGAATGGCTTTTACAAGATTTACATAAACCTTCATAGATAATACCTGTTCCAATAATCCAGTTTGCATGTAAGGAATTAAAATACTCTACTTTTCTAATAAATTGAGGATCGTTTCTTCTATTCAATTCATTTTCTGCAATTTTAATAGCTTCCTTACTCAAAATTCTATCTTTCACAATAGTTTTTAACTCTGAGTCGGTTTTATATGGTATTATTTCCCTCCAGTTGTAGTATCCCATTTTATTTCAAGCCTTTTATTTGCTAGCACAACCCCATTTTCATTTAAAAATTCAAATTCATAAGTACCTGGTTCAGTAAAATCAATAAAATCACATGCATAACTATCTCCTGGATTAATAGTCCAGTTTTGTGAATCTATTTCAATTTTAGTACTTTTTTCAATGTAATAAATTTTACCTGTAATTGTCTTTTCTATAAATTGTTGATTACATTCAAATAAAACATAAACTCTGGCACCAGTATTAAAAATTGTCGTACTAGGTTCACATCTAATATCTGAATTTAAATTTGTACAGAAGTATAATGTATATTCTCGTGGAATTGTACAACATGTTAATATCCATAATCCAAATATTACAATTCCAAGTTTTACTTTCTTCATGCTAATTTCTTATAAATAAACACAACGATGCGCAAGTATAAAACGTTCGGGTTTTTAAAATCTTCACTGTAAATCGTAACACAAAGCTAATAAAAGGCTGAAAATGCTGAAATTACCGTGACACCCCGCATATATTTTTACTACCTGTTGTGCAAATGTGCCTTTTTCCTTAATATTTTATTACATAATTCGCCTATTGTTTTAGTTAGATACTTTTCAAAATTCCTGGTAACATCATCATAGCCAGTTTTTGCATGTATTAGTTCATGGATAAGTGTTCCTGAATAATCTTGCAATGATTTTAGAGCCTTGCGTGATAAAACAACAGAAGAAGTATTTTCATCCCAACAACCATGTGTTTCAACATCAGAAAAGAAGTCCTTCCGCATAGTTGAGGAAATACGAATATTCTTTACTTTTTTCGGTTTGCCCCCAAATAGCTCAACAATAATTGGAGTGAAATCATATATTTCTTTTTCACTTTTACTAAGATCTTCTGGATTGATAAAATCAAATTCAAAACTATTACTATAATTATCAACAAATTGTACAATGTCTATAATAGGGTTTCCAGATAAGTCGGTTGTCCCTTTAATTTTATCTTTTAAATTTTCAGGGATTATTATTACTTCGTGCCCGCTGGATTTAGCTTCGTCAATCATGTCTGGTGTCTGCATAGCTTTTGATGAAGTAATAAAAAGGTATTTACCTTGTTGATTAAGAATTTTTACTGAGTGTTCTTGTACGTCAATCCAACCTAACTCATCATGAGCAGCACCCGTATTGATCTTTGGTAAGTCGGCTGCCAAGATTTCAGCTACCTCTTTAGATTGAGAAGAAAGAAGTATTTTCTTCACCGAATCGGTGTATGCAGTGCGACCAACATTTGATCTTTCACGATTAAGCGCTTTTTTGATTGAAGCATTTAATTTGGTAATATTATAACTGAAAAGAAATCCTTCTTCTTCAGAGACTTTCACTCCATTTATATAGATGTTTCCAATATTTGAAGCTTTTTCAATTACATGACCGTACTCTGAGCTTTCAATAATTTTCTCACCAGAAAATTTCAAAAACAAGCTCTTAGCTTGTTCTATATCTTTTTGGTTCACCCCTTCCAGCTCAAATTCTGTACCTTGAAAGTTCCCGACTTCAGGCTCCTTGATAATTGCGTGAAGTGTTTCAATGTCATTAAATCCTTCTTTTTCCGATTTTGAAATAGTTATTGAGCCATGTCCTGATCGTGCTGTAACTGATATACCTTTTCGATTGAATGTTGCTAAAGCATCTTTTAATCCTATACCAAACTTTCCTATCATATTTGAATTTGAAAGTTTTTCTTGGTTTTCATTCTGTGTCAAATGAGTATATTTAAGTCCACGTCCATAGTCACGAATGAACCATGAATTACCATTTTTATAAATTTCAACTTCTTTGGTATTACTCAAAATCTGCTCATCAAGTGCATTAGCTATAATCTCACGAATAGCATGGTATGTCTCCCAATTTTCTAATATTTTCTCAATATTCAAGTCAAATTTTCTCATGACATTGGTTGTTTTTGGCGTTGTGCAAAACGTTCCCGCGGTAAGTGCTGTTTGGCATTTTTAGGAATTCCATCCTTTTTCATCTGCATTAAACCTGGTTAAACGAAACCAAGGGTCGTCTTGCAATCCCCGCCAAATGGCATTTACCGTGTATTGCCAGCTGGTTTTTGTTTTATCCCTGCATTTTCGAAGGATCTTGTCTTGTGTCAAAAATGTCGGTTATTAAAACTCCTTCTTTAACTTCTTTATAGATTATTTTACCATTCTTTTGATTCATTTTCAAGGTCGGCTTGGGTCATGAATTTACCATTTTTATAATCCTTGTTCGATTTTTTTGCTCTTTTAATTAATTGTTCTTTGGTAAAAGGTTTCACGACTTCTTTTTGTTGTTTTCTGGCTTCATTTATTTTCGTTTCTATTCGACGGAAGATTCTTTCGTCTTTAATTCCGATCAAATATTCTATAATTTTGAGCTTTCGTGTTTGCAGATCCATATTTTTCCTTTTTACAAATATACGATAGTTTTCTATTTTTTCATAAAGCAATGAAGCAGCTATCATTTAAACTTGCTGGCAAATTAAACCGGAAAATCCGGATTCTAAATTTGTTTTTATTTTCCATTTGTCTCCTTTATTTACGGAATTATCAGGAAATATTGCAGTTACCATTTCGATATTTCCCTTATAAGCCTCGGCTCCATAAGCTTTATTCAACTGGGCTTTATATTTCAACAACTGATTATCAGGAATATAGGAAAATCCCTCAAATAATGATTCTATCATCGATTCAATGTTATGTACTTCTAAAATCTTTCCATTTTTTGCCATTTTAACATTAAAACTATTCCCTATCATTTTGGATAATACTGTAGAAAAGATATCCTGTCCATCATTTTTTATCAGAGCTAAATTCAATTTTATAATGAGATGACTCCATCGTCATGCTTAGACTTTCATATTTAACTTCCAAATCATAATCAGCAGGATTAACGGAAATTACTTCGTATGACATTTCTCCTTTAATGGTCATTACGATATTTATTTTTTGACCATCAAAATATTGTATTGTAGTTGCTTTGGAATTAGCAACGTGTTTGTATTCTTTTCCTTTTTAAGGTTTAAAATCAGGTAAGTTTTTTGAGCTTGACAAGATGTCAAAACAAATGACAATATGATAATATTGAAAACTTTTCTCATTTAAAATAATTTTCAACCAGGTCAGACAAGCTACGTCCTTTGTCTTTGGCATATTTTTTAGCACGTGAAATTAGTTCTTGCTCAATCGTTAGTGTCAGTTTTTTGTTCATACGCCTATTAGTTTTATATTTAACACGTACAAGTTTAAGAAAAAACGTATTGAAAAACAAATAAACATACGTGATTTTTTTACAACAATAGCCACATCAATATCACTCTCTCCTTTGAATGCGTCTTTTGCATGAGGTCCAAACAAGTTTGTCTTGCTGCATAAAAAAAGTCCGCACCCTTCGGATACAGACTTTTTCTCTCTGTCTCCCCGCCAGGGCTCGAACCTGGGACCCGCTGATTAAGAGTCAGCTGCTCTGCCAACTGAGCTACGGAGAGTTATTTAAATAATATGCAAAGATACAAAATACCTTAAAATTAATCTGTGCTGATAGTCCGGAATATAAATAGGTATTATTATCTTATATTTGTAATGAAACATTTAACTAATTTATTTTGTCAGACAAGAAGAGAAAAAATAAAAAGAGATCCATAAGGGTAAGCAAGGGAGTTGAACAGCCGGAATCTGTCAGCAACGATGCATTAAAGAGATTCAAAAAACACAGGAAAGGCCTGTTAAGTCCTGATGACTATGTTGAAGGAATAAGATCAGGCAGCAGAACTCTTTTTGGCAGCGCTATTACATTGGTCGAAAGCACACTGCACAAGCACCAGGAAATGGCACAGATGATAATTGAAAAATGTCTGCCGTTTTCGGGTAATTCAATAAGGATTGGAATAACAGGAGTTCCGGGTGTGGGTAAAAGCACTTTTATTGAAGTACTTGGAATGTATTTGACAGGCAAAGGAAATAAAGTTGCAGTACTTGCTGTCGACCCCAGCAGCGAGCGTTCGAAAGGAAGTATTTTGGGCGATAAAACAAGGATGGAATCACTGGCTGTGAATGAAAATGCATTTATCAGACCCTCGGCATCTGCAGGATCATTGGGCGGTGTTGCCCGGAAAACCAAAGAAGCCATTATACTTTGTGAGGCAGCAGGCTATGATATAATATTTGTTGAGACAGTTGGTGTGGGACAATCGGAGACAGCAGTGCGTTCAATGGTAGATTTTTTTCTGCTGCTGATGCTTGCCGGAGCAGGGGATGAGCTTCAGGGAATTAAGCGCGGCATAATGGAGATGGCAGATGCCGTCATCATCAACAAAGCCGATGGTGATAATTATAATAAAGCTTTAATGGCAAAAAAGGAATATAAAAATGCCATGCACCTATACCCTCCCACAGATTCGGGATGGACACCTGTAGTGGATCTGGCATCGGCATTGAATAATGAAGGTATCGAAAGAATATGGAACACTATACAGAAGTATATTACTCTGACCAAAGACAATGGTTATTTTCATAAGAACAGGCAAAAGCAGGATGTGAAGATCATGTTCGAATCGATCGATGAAAAGCTGAAAGATGATTTCTATTCGGATCCCGGTATCAGAAATAAAATAGATAGTTTTAAACAGGATATCCTTAATGATAAGATCAGCTCTTATGTAGCTGCACAAAAACTAGTGAACTATTATCTGGGCAAAAAAAGGAAATAACTGTCATACCTTAATTATATCCTGGCTTTCTTTGGATACAAAACCGATGCTATCATGCTGATGACTAATATCCCTACTACAACATATAATGAATGAACCGTTTCGAAGCCGATCTTTTCCAGCCAGTGATGTATGAACATTTTAACTCCGATAAATGTCAGAAGTACTGAAAGCCCTATTTTCAGATAATGGAAATAATTGATGATATTCATCAACACAAAAAACAATGCCCTTAATCCTATTATGGCAAATATGTTGGAATAAAATACTATATACGGATCCTTGGTTACAGCGAAAATTGCGGGTATGGAATCCACCGCAAATATCACATCCGTAAATTCAATAACCAGTAAAACAATAAAAAGAGGTGTTACGAATTTCTTTCCATCCTTTTTAATAAAGAAATGATGCCCTTTGTATTTCCCGTCGACTTTGAAATACCTGGAGGCAAACCTTACGATGGGATGTTTTTCGGTATCTATTTTACTTTCTTTGTTGCGGTTTATGAACATTCTTATTCCTGTAAATACCAGTAAGGCGCCGAACAGATATAATATCCAGTCAAACTGCTGTATCAGGGCTGCACTCAGGAAAATAAAAATAAACCTCATTACAATGGCTCCCAGGATCCCCCAGAATAAAACACGGTGATAATATCTTTGCTCTATTCCGAAAGCAATGAATATCATCATAATAACAAAGATATTGTCGATGGAAAGGGCTTTTTCTATAAGATAACCTGTTATATACTCAAGTCCGAGATTTTTTCGGTACAGGTGCACAGCCTCTTCAAAAGTCTGAGAATCGATCTTGATGGGGTGCTGGTATTTTGCGGCTATCTCTTTTATGTCTTCGGTTGTTTCAATACCATGAATGAGATCCCCGTGGGTGACCAGTAAAAAGTAAAATCCAATGGCAACACCTATCCACAGAATAGTCCACAGCATTGCCTCCTTAAAAGAAATGACATGGCTTCTTTTATTGAATACGCCCAGGTCAATCACAAGGATAAGAATTATAAATACAATAAATACAGAGAAAAAGATTACCTCATTAGGGTTCATATATTGAAATTTTAAAAGAGGTCAAAAATACGAAACATTGGTATAATAGTTTGTAAGGTGATTGTTCGATTGTTCGATTGTTCGATTGTTCAATTGTTCGATTGTTCGATTGCTTTTTTATAATGCCCGCTGTATTGGTTTAATAATTTATTTCATGGTTTCATTGCATTGTTTTTTTAGGTTGAGAGGTGAGGTTGTAAATGAATCAATTGATATTGTCTGAAGCCGGTGCATCGATAGTGGTATAAATATTTTGACCCGGAATTTTTGGGCACGGACAGGGGCGTCCGCGCCAGCGTGGATGCACATGGATTGCCGTCGGTTTCAACCGACGGTATTAATGTGGCAGCAACTACTCGATGCCCTCCTTATTCGGGCTGACCGTGGTTTTGGAAGTGTAGATCACATCGCCGGATCTGCTTCTGTTACCATTCGCTGCATTAAATGCTGCATAAAAAGTAATGTCACCTTCCGAAACGGAGGGGGCGGTCCATTCCACAGTCCAGGTTCTGCTGTTACTGGTGGGATTGGTCCCCTGCGAAGTATGCGTAACAGATTTTTTACGTTTTTTATATTTTGTTTCATCAGAGTTGATCAGAGCAAATCCCTCAACTTTCTCCCCGTTGCTGTTTTCGGCGGTCAGCTCAAAACCGAAGCGTGCCACACCCTCATGCGTGCCGGTGGCGGTAATTTTATAAGTTTCGCCTTCCAGGTAACCTGAATCAGGTATGTCTGTGATAATCCATCCGCCCTGCGGGGTGACTGCTCCGGAATGACAATCCGCGCAGGTACGTTCTCTGTCACCCGGTGAACCTGTCCTGCCGCCCGGCGAACCTCTGTGATAACCATAAAGTACAAGTACCAGCGGTATGCTGATAACTGAAATGATAAAGTAAAATTTTTTCATGTCTATGAGTTTTTTAATCTTGAATAATTTTGATTTGATTATTACATATGTGTCAAAGCTATGAAAATAAATAATACAATTATCACTATTGGAAAAGTGATTTTCTGGTTCATATTGAGATTTTCAAATGATGAGGAAGTCTTCTCCGGTTATAACCAATACAAGAATGTTTATTAAATTATTATAAAGGGCTTTAGCCCGGAACATAAAGGCACGGACGGGACGTCCGCGCCAGCCAACGTAGATTGCGATGGCGTAGCGAGGACGCTACGCCAAACAATATTGCAGGGGAGTGTCATGCCAGCTGGGGTATTTTTGTGAAAGATTATAACTATTACCAAATATGTACAGTCACCTGAAGGTGACGGCAATCCATGCTTTTGAAAAGGAATAATTGGATTGCCGTCGGTTTTAACCGACGGGGTTAAATTATTGTACCCCCTCTTTAATTCTCCCCCTGCGAGCAGGGGGAGATGTTGAGCGTAGCGAGACAGAGGGGGTAAAAAACATTAAATAAAATTATAAATATCAGGGCTTTAGCCGGAAGTCTTATTTTTTTTATATCCGATTAATGAACACCAATTGAGGCCTGTCATGCTTTAAGCTTTGGTTTTTGATATATGATCTGGCTGGTGTGACGTCCTAAACCGCGCTAATATAATGCAATGGCGTAGCGAAGACGCTACGCCAAACGGGGCACGGAGGAGGACGTCCACGCCAGCGGGGGATATATAGCCAAAACATGCTCAATCTTCATAATCAAGATCATAAACGCTAAGTGAAACAAAACACTCGCACCAGCTTTTGAATTTTTCAAAACTAAAAATTTTGGGGAGCAAATCTGTCTTCAGGCCGGAAGTTATAACCAAGTCTTGCAGTATCTTGAGGTAGTTCTCTTTTAAGATTTTGTTTTTATTAATAGTGGGATTCAATAGATAAATATCGTTTACCAGGTAGGTAAATCCGTCCATATAATCGCCAGGTTTTAACTGATCCTCCTCCTCTGGTTCCATTTTATTGATCCATTCATAAAAGGGTTTCCTGGGTCTGACAAATATTGCGATTTTGCTGAACAGGTAATCTTCAAATTCACTGATATCTTCTTCAAAATCGTCTTCTTCCAATTCATCGAATAAGCCCGGCTGGTTGTTTTCCGGCATTATGAATCCCTCTTCCGTCATTTCCAGGCCCTCTAAGGGATTATTTTCCAGAAGATGTTTTGTAGAGAATTCATTGTCAAACGGATGAAGATTCAGAAGCTTTCTGATCTCGCCTGCCTTGTTGCCTACAGTGCTTTTGTTGGTATTAAAATGAGTGCAGATCTTATCCAGACTGCTGAATGGAAGAAAAGTTTTATCATATAAGAAATTTATGCTCCCGATGGCATGAACCACTGCGGTTGCCCAAATTTCTGATTTTCCTCTTGCAAAAGGTACATCACGTTTACGACTAAGTTTATTGATCAATTTCTCCGAAAGATCCGCATATTCTTCATTGATCAATTTCAGGCAAAGATCCCTTGCCATCCGGATGATCTTTGCTTCTTTCTGTTTGATTTTTTCTGTTTTGCTCAATTTCTTTGATTTTTTTTGGCTAAGTTAAAACTAATTTAAGTGTTAGTCAAACCTCTTCGTGGTTTTTTGGTAGTGGCTTTTTTATTTCTTTCCACAATGATCAAACCATGCTGCGGTTTTGTTATGGATAGGAGCGAAAGAAGCAGGCATACATCAATGTGATTTAAAAAACCGTCACCTGAAGCTGACGGCAATCCATGCTTTGGAAAAGGAAAAAATTGGATTGCCGGTATTAAATTATTGTACCCCCTCTTTAATTCTCCCCCTGCTCGCAGGTAATGGTGCTAACATAGGGAATTTATTTATATTTTCT
>CAZJYD010000068.1:0-15168 GCA_964550205.1 uncultured Bacteroidales bacterium | reverse complement strand
AATAACATCCCGCAATGCGGCTTTTTTTTAGCTTAGAGGCTCAAAAAACGTAGAAGCTAAAGGAGAAAAATAATCTAATTATTATTAATAGCCACCAAGACACGAAGAATAAACAAAGAATCACTAAGTTTTTATACAATTGATTTTTCGAAAATATTTTTCTGCACTTTTAGTAATAATACAGCCAGGTATCGTATCCTTTATCTGTTAGTCTCTGCAGTTCGTACATTGCATCCTGCCTCGTTTCATAAGAATTATAGCTTACGTAGTAAAGGTCTTTGATCTTTCCTATTATCTCAGCATAAAAACCTTTGTCCTTCAATTTACTGACAAGGTTCTCAGCATTCTCTTTAACACTATAGGCACCGGCAATAAGATGGTATTTCTTTGCAGGTTTTGCTGGTGTTTTTATGCTTTCTTTTTCAGGTTCTTTTGTAACTTCAGGTTCAGGTTCTTTCTTCGGCTGTGTTTGTTTGCCGGGTTTATCAATTTGTTGTTTCCTTTCATCTTCAACAGGCTCTATTTTCTCACCCTGAGAGGGTTGTTCCTTTTCACCTTCGTTTTTAAAATCTTGCCCGGTTTTTTCTGCCTCCTGCTTTGGTTCTTCTGCCAGAACAGTTTGTTCTTTTTTATCTTTTTCCCCTATGAAAATACTTTTAACATTTTGATAGTCAAAATACACCCACAAAGCAACAGCAATGATCGGAATAAAAATAACCGGTATCCATAAGGCAGCCCTGAATTTTTTCTTTTTCTTTTCATTATTTCCCTCTCCTGTGCGGTATGCCATCCTGGGATCTTCCTGAACAATACGCTTATGCTTATCCTCTGCCATTTTCATGCCTGCTAGAACTTTTTCTTCCGGTGCAACCGTTCGTTTGGGAGGTATTGTTTTTTTGGGCTCCGGCTTTTCCTCTTTAGGTTTTTCAGCTTTTTGCTCTTCTTTTTGATCTTCCTTCTCAACTTTTTTATCAGATACACCCTTATCGATGTCCCTTTCAGTTTTTAATCTGATCCTTCCCTGATCATCACTGTATAACTCACCAACAGATTTAAATTTTACACTTTTCCCTTCTTTCAGTTTATCTTTAATATCCGATACAAACTTATCCAGTTTGTCGGAAGCTTCGGATAGATTTACTTTCTCATTCTCAGCAATATAATTTATTAATTGTCCATCATTGAATTTAATGAATTCATTAAATATCAAATTTTTTATTTCACCTTTACTTTGTAGAAAAGCACCAAAACCAGGTATAATAACCCTTTCGTTATTTTTTAATAATTCGCTTATATATTTTTCAATCATTTTAATAAGATAATTTCAGTTATTTTTTGCAAGTTAATTGTTTTCAGTTAAATAATTAAGTGAATCCGGTAAAAAATGTAAAAAAAATATCAGCTTAATTGTAATCAATTGTTGATCAACCTATTAAATTTTAAATATTATTTTACTTCTTTTTCCATTGCGGAATCCTTCCGGGAGTCCATGGGGCACCAATTTTTTCAAGCTCTTCTTCAAGCTCTTTAATTTCCACCTGACTTATTTGTTTAAGTTGTTCAAGTACAGGGGGGAATTCTTCTGACAATATTTTGTACTGATCTTTCTCAGTTTTCGTTATATCCGAGGTTGATCTCCAGTGTGCCCGGACTATTGCATTCAACCTCTCATTTAACGAAGGAATAGCCGGCCAGTTTTCTTCCCTGCTGGCTTTAGGTTGTTGACCATTAAATTTCCAAAGAATATCATCAAGTTTGGTTTCTATGTTTTCCGCTTTAGTCATCAATTCTGAGGTAGCTTCCGGTGTATCCTGAATAGCCTGTTTAATAAACTGAATTCGTTTCATAACATTTTCAGCATATTCCTGAGTGCCTCGCACAGCTCTGTATAATTCGCTTGCCTTTTTCTGGAAAGCAACAAATTCTTCCCTGTCCTCAGCAGGTAAAGTATTATGCTGCAGTAACTCAGCATTGAAGGCAACCGGACCTGCAAGCTTATTCGTATTGCCCCGAACATATTGATACATCGTTACATTATACTCTCCTGGCATAACCAACCACCCTGATCCGTCATCCTTGGTTGGGTTATATTTGTCGTTTTTAAGTCTAACCGGACTGGTTGAAGAATATCTCAAATCCCATGTTATCCGGTTAATACCTTTTTTGGAGCTGGTAGTTAATTTCCTGACAACATTACTATCAGCATCTTTTATTACAAAAATAAGATGAGGATCTATCTCGTTTTCTTCTTTCCTTAATTCATCCATCGATGGGATGGGTATTGGTTTCTTCTCCTTTATCAGTTCTTTTTCTTTTTCCTTCCTCTGCTGTTTTAATGTCTTTGGTTTTTCTTTAACATAATATGTAATGGTAGCTCCAAAATCAGGATTATCAGCAGTATAATATGTTGAACCCGTTCCATATCTGCTTCTTTTCTTTATGTACATCAAAGCATCCTTAACCGGGAAAATATGGGCTTTTTCTTCAAGCAGCTCAGGTGTCAGATCTCGTAAGGGGGAATAATTATCCAAAATATAAAAACCTCTACCAAAAGTTGCCAGTACCAAGTCGTCTTCTCTTTCATGAATTTCAATATCACGAACAACAATATCAGGTATTCCTGACTTTAATTGCGTCCATGTTTTACCTCCATTGATACTGAAAAATATCCCGAATTCTGTTCCTGCAAACAAAAGGTTTGAATCAGCATAATCCTGTATAATACAATGAACTGAGCCGTTCTCTGGTAAGTTCGAGGAAATTGATTCCCATGTTTTACCCTTATCAGCACTTTTCAAAATATAAGGTTTGAAATCATCCCTCTTACGGTTATCAAAAGAGGCATACACCACATCGGCATTAAACCTGTCAGGGAAAATATCACTTACATAAGTATATTCAGGTACTCCGGGAAATTCTGTTTCCTTACGCCAGTTTTCACCTGCATCACCGGTGATCGCAATTACTCCGTCATCAGTGCCCACATAAAGCAAATCTTCCCGGACAGGTGATTCTGCTATTGATACAGAGGTTCCGTACAATGATGTGGAAACATCTTTTCTAACTGCATCAACACTCCAGTATCTGTCCATTACCGGCCATTTGTTCCTGTCGATTTGAGCTGTTATGTCATCACTGATCACCTCCCAGCTATTGCCCCTGTCATCACTTCTAAAGACCTTATTGGCAGCTATATACAGTCTGGTATTGGAATGGGGAGAAAGTATAAAAGGTGTATTCCAGTTCCATTTGTATGTTTTTTCATCTTTGCGTGGAACGGGCTTAATTTTAAGATTTTCGCCACTTTTTTTATCATAACGGTACACATTTCCATATTGATATTCTGAATATACGATATCAGGATTTTCCGGGTCTATTGCCTGCCAGAAACCGTCGCCTCCCAGAGTAATGATCCATTCACTACTGGCAACACCGTTTCTTTTCATATTTTGTGACGGACCGCCCATGCTGCTGTTATCCTGTGTTCCCCCGTAAACCCAGTAAAATGGTTTTGTATTATCAACATTAACCCTGTAAAACTGGGTTACCGGCAGATTTGTTTTATGTATAAAATTCTTCCCCCCATCGAAGCTTTCGTAAACTCCACCATCACTGCCAATAATAAAATGATCGGTGTCATCGGGATCGATCCACATAGCATGGTCATCAACATGTCTTTTGTTATTTCCTATTCTGTGCCAGGTTTTTCCTCCATCATCGGTATATTCGGAAATTGTCTCCATGGAATATACTTTATTAACATCCACCGGATCACAAAATATCTCATTATAATATTGTCCGCTTGAATGGTGATCACTCATTTTCTTCCATGATTCTCCTTTGTCGACCGACCTGAAGAAGCCGCCCTTATCTTCCGCAGCTTCTATTATTGCATAAACCACATTCGGATCGACCGGTGAAACGGCAATACCTATTCCTCCCATATCTACGCCTGGTAATCCTTTTTTCAGCTTTCTCCAATTCTCACCACCATCAGTTGATTTATATATAGCTGTTTCGGGGCCACCACCTATTTTTGTATGCACATGCCTTCTTCGCTGCTCAGATGTGGCATACATGATATCAGGATCCACAGGATCGATAATTACATTATTTACACCAGTGTGCTCACTGATCTCAAGTACTTTCTTCCATGTTTTACCGCCACCGGTTGTTTTGTATAAACCCCTGTCACCTCCGGGCCCCCATACCGAGCCTTCAGCAGCAACAAATACTATGTCGCTATCCCTCGGATCTATTGCAATCATACCGATCTGTCGGCTATCCTTCAATCCCATGTTCTCCCAGCTTTTTCCGCCATTAACGGTTTTATAAACTCCATTTCCATAACCCAAGGCCCTTTGATGATTATTCTCTCCCGTGCCAATCCATATAACGTTGTGGTTATCAGGATCCATCGTTACACATCCAATGGAATATGTTCCATAATTATCAAATACCGGCTTAAAAGTGGTACCATTATTAGTTGTCTTCCAAACATGACCACAAGCCACTCCAACATAGTATTCACCAGGATTTTTAGGGTTTACTGCAAAATCAGCTATTCTTCCCGATGCAAATGCAGGGCCGATGCTTCTGAACTTTAATCCACTCACTATACTGGATTTAATTGTATCACTGTCTTTTTCCTTATTCTTCCGCTTGGCTTCAGCCGTATTAAAAAACATAATTAAAGCCAGACCCAGAATCAGCGGAATAATCCAATTGTTTTTATACATAACTATTGTTTTTGATTAATATAATTCTTTAATATTATAAAATTTTCAAATTTAATAAAACATATAATACTCAAATTAATAACATCCAATTATCAGGCTTCAGCATATAATCTGGCAATTGAATTATTCATGAATGACTTAAAAGTGGCTTGACAAAAGAAAATTCAGTTTGTATATTTATTAAAAATTAAATCATTAATAAATAAAAAGGAGGATTTAAAATGAGTGACAGTGTATACAAAGTCATAGAATTAGTAGGAACAAGTACCAAATCATGGGAAGACGCAGCCAAAGCTGCAATTGAAAAAGCATCCAAAACTCTTGAAGATTTGCGAATAGCTGAGGTCATTACTCAGGATTGTAAAATTGAAAACGGAAAACTTCTTACTTACAGGACAAAGGTAAGGTTGTCATTCCGTTTCAGGGATTAGCATAGATACTATTCAATTTCAAGAAAATAAATCATCTATTTTCTTTAATTGATCTTTAGGAATTTCATTACAATCATCCATAAGTTCAGTAATAAGAGTGATCTTAGCTGCTGCTTCAAGAACTTCTATTCTGTCAAATGCCTGAAGGAGGTTTTCTCCAATGGTAATTATGCCATGGTTGCGCATTAGTACGACATTGGATTTAGTTATTGCAGTGGCTACTGAGTCAGCTAATCTCTTGCTTCCCATCAAGGCGTAGGGAGCAACCACAGGAATTCCTATTACTGCTCTCGCTTCTCCCGTAAGTTTGCAATTGATTTGTTTATTCATTACTGCAAAGCTTGTGCTGAAAACAGGATGGGCATGAACAATTGCATTGATATCTTTTTTCTTTCTGTATATTGCAAGATGCATTCCCGTTTCCATACTGAATTGCAATCCTGGTGTCTTGTATTTTCCATCAAGGTTGGTAATACCAATCTGATCGCCTGTAAGTCTGCCCTTATCAATCTGCGACGGGGTAACAAGAATATTGTTATTATCAATTCTCAGGCTTATATTACCTCCTGAAGTGGTTGTTAATTTCTGATTGTAAAGCCTTTTCATAAAATAGGCTACTTCTTCCCGTTGGTCTTGAAATTCCATTTTATTTGATTATTTCTTTTATCAGATCTTTTTGCGGTGTAATAATTCCTTTTTCAGTGATAATTCCACTAATAAACTTTGCAGGAGTCACATCAAATGCAGGATTCAATGCTTCTGATCCGGGAGAACAAACCAATACTTTAGTCAAATTATTATTTTGGTCTCTTCCTGTTTGATACAGGACTTCGTCCTGGCTTCTTTCTTCAATCTTTATCTGATCACCTGATTCACAATCCCTGTCAAAAGTTGATGTGGGTGCAGCAACATAAAAAGGAATTTCATATTCTTTGGCGGCGATTGCTTTTTCCAGTGTTCCTATTTTATTTGCCACATCGCCATTTGCTGCAATCCTGTCAGCTCCTACAATAACTATGTCCACTTCACCCTTCGACATTAAATAAGCTCCCGCATTATCAGGTATGATTTTATGGGGTATGTTTTCATTCTTTAATTCCCATGCTGTAAGTCGTGCGCCCTGACTTCTGGGGCGGGTTTCATCAACATAAACAAAAATATCTTTTCCGCTTCTCGCAGCCGTGTATATTGGAGAAAGGGCAGTACCGTAATCAACAAATGCAAGCCAACCCGCATTACAGTGGGTTTCTATTTTATGACCATCCCTGATCAGATCATTTCCATAAATGCCGATATTTCTGGAATTTTGTGCATCTTCATCCGCTATTTTTTTTGCCTCTTCAATGGCTTTATTAACAGATTTTTTTCCTGCATTATAAACTCTTTCAGTTGCATAAAACAAATTACGCGCAGTCGGGCGTGTTGATTCAATTTCTTTTCTTGCTTTCTCAGTATATTTTTTATCTCTTTTGTCGCTGTTTTCTATATATGCCTGTGCCATAGCATATCCTGCTGCAGCTCCAATTGCACCGGCACCGCGGACAACCATAGTTTTAATTGCTTTACAAGTTTCATGATAATTTGAAGCACGGTATATTTTAAATTCAAAAGGCAACAAGTTCTGATCTATCAGATAGACCGCATTATCAACCATCCAGATAGTTCTGTACTCTTTTCCACCTACTTTCATAATCTTTATTTATATGCGAATTTATGAAAATGTTTAAGAAATTATTTTACCTTTAGAAAAAATATTTAATCGTGTTCAAAAAATATCCTTTGTTTTTCTATATCCTGATAGTGCTCATTGTGGGATTTCTTTTTTGGTTTTATTCATCCATTGTTTTTTATGTTTTGATCGCGGCGGTTTTGTCAATAATTGGCCAACCTATAGTAAAACTTCTTGACAGGTTAAAATTACCTCATACCCTCAGCGCCTTTATTGCACTAATAGTGTTACTTGGGATTTTCATCTCATTGATCATGATCTTTGTTCCTTTGTTTATAAAAGAAGCAGAAATGCTTTCCCACATAGATGTAAAAACAATAGCTCAGACTTTTAAGGAACCATTACATCAATTAAAATCATTTTTGATAAAATATAACATTATTAAAGAAGATGTATCAATTGCGCATTATATACATTCACGACTTATGGATCTGGTAAGTATAGCAAAATTCCCGGGAATAATTAAACACATACTCACTGCTACCGGTGACTTTTTGATAGGTCTTTTTTCTGTATTCTTTATAACTTTTTTCTTCCTGAAGGATGAAAACATGTTTCAAAAAATAGTAATTTCCTTGGTTCATGAAAAATATCATTCACGAACAAAATCAGTTCTCATCAAAACCAAAAGACTTCTACAAAGGTATTTTATTGGCTTGATATGTGATATCATATTAATGATAACACTGATAAGTGTTGCAATGACAATTTTTGGTATCCATAATGCTTTGCTAATCGGATTTTTTGCCGGAATAGTAGTTATTATTCCCTATGTTGGACCAATGATAGGTATTACTATTGCTGTTATTATTGGTGTTACAAGCGCTTTAAGCTTAGATATACATACCGCTGTATTACCGCTTGCTTTAAAGATTATCGCAATTTATCTTGTGATCAATGTTAACGATGGGCTTGTATTCCAGCCGCTTATTTACGGTAAAAGTGTTAAAGCCAGTCCCCTTGAAATATTTTTAATACTTCTGATATCAGGAACAACAGCAGGCATAGTAGGTATGGCCATTGCTGTTCCTGTTTACACTGTTATACGGATCATTGCCAAGGAATTTTTCAATCAGTTCAGAGCCGTCAAGCAATTAACGGAAAAGATATAGTATTAATAATTAATAAAAGCATATCTGATGGATATAGCAGCAAAATCAATCCAAAAACCTGTATGTCCAAAAAAATTAATTGCCGGTTTCCAGTCGATTGCAATATTTAAAGGAGCCTGCTTAAAGGTATAATCCAAACCTATAATAAAATCAGCCCCTACTATAGTATAACCTTCGGGATGTTCTTCTTCATTCCACCAATAAATACCTGAATAATATTCAGGCCATATTCCAAGATGACCACCTCCGCCAACATACCAGTTAAGACCTGGTGTATTAAAAGCAATATTCTCAAATTCATACAGGGCTGTTGCTATAAAACCTCTCCATCGTGTACTTATTATTCCCTCTACGGCACTTGCATTCCCAACAAAATGTTTTACCGTTATCCCTAATTCCGTACCTACCCTTATTCCCACTGCAGTTCTGTAGTAATCCTGTGCAGATAAACTTATCGTTGAAGAAATTAAGAATAAACTAATGATAATGATTTTTCTCATCATACATCATTTTAATTAATACCTTAACTCGTTTAAAGTAATCCAGGCCATCAGACCCATTCCTATCTCCAATGACCTTTCATCAACATCAAAAGTAGCAGTATGAAGATTTGAAGTTATACCTTCTTTTTTATTACCTGTACCCAGCCGGTAAAAGCATCCCGGAATTTCCTGTGAATAATAAGAAAAATCTTCAGCGGTCATTCTGAGATTCAGGTTAATGATATTTTCAGGTCCGAGATATTGCTCAGCACTTCTTAAAGCATTCTCTGTAACCACATCATCATTTACAAGATAAGGATATCCTTTATTGATAAATACCTCGCATGTTGCACCGGAAGCTTCTGCAACATTCTGAGCAATTCTTTCAATCAGCCTGTGTGCTTCGGCACGCCATTCTTCATTAAATGTCCTGAAAGTTCCTCTCACAAATACCTTATCCGGAATAACATTATAACTTCCGTCGGCCTGAAACCTCCCAAAAGACAGCACCGTAGGTATATTATAGTTCGCATTCCTGCTGACGAGCTGCTGCAGGGAAACAATAATACTGGAAGCAACAAGAACAGGATCAACCAATAAGTCCGGCATGGCAGCATGCCCTCCCTTGCCTCTGACAACAAAGCTAACTTCATCGGTTGAAGCCATATACATTCCGGTTTTAAAGCCTGCCGTACCTGCTTCTATTTCCGGGAAAACATGTTGACCGATAATTGATTGCACGGAAGGATTTTTCAATACCCCTTCTTCTATCATAAATTTAGCACCGCCTGGTATCTTTTCCTCGGCAGGCTGGAAAATTAATTTTACAGTTCCCTCGAATTCATCTTTTAGCTGATTTATAATCTTTGCAGTACCTAATAATGATGCTGCATGAACATCATGTCCGCACGCATGCATAATCCCATGATTGTGAGATTTGTATTTTACATTATTTTTCTCGGTAACAGGTAAGGCATCCATATCGGCTCTGAGTGCTACCGTCTTCTTTTCAGGATACCTCCCCTTTATTAATCCAACTACACCTGTTTTATAAATCCCTTGCTTAAAAGGTATGCCAAATTCTTTCAGCTTGCCTGCAATAAAATCAGAAGTCTGATATTCTTCATTGGATAATTCGGGATATTGATGAATATGCCGGCGTATCACTATTATATCATCCAAATAATTAGCTGAATATTCCTTTATTTTTTTTCTTAATCCTTCCATATGATCTTAGGGAAAACAACAATTTTTTATTATAATAAATTACGTGAAGGTCTGAATATCGTGCAAATTTTTATATATCCCATCAACAGTTATCAATTCATCATGGGTACCTCGTTCAACAATACTTCCTTTTCTCAAAACAATGATCTCATCCGCATGCTTAATCGTTGATAATCTGTGGGCAATAACGATTGAGGTGCGGTTTTTCATCAGGTTTACAAGAGCTTCCTGAACAAGTCTTTCCGATTCGGTATCAAGAGAGGATGTAGCTTCATCCAGTATCAAAATAGGAGGATTTTTCAATACAGCCCTGGCAATACTTATTCGTTGGCGCTGACCGCCCGAGAGCTTCACTCCTCTGTCGCCTATATTTGTATAATATCCCTTTTCAAGTTGATCAATAAACTCGTGGGCATTGGCCACTTTTGAGGCAGCAATCACCTCTTCTTCATTAACTCCATCCATTCCCAGTGTGATGTTTCCGTAAATACTATCATTGAATAAAATGGTTTCCTGTGTAACCACGCCCATAAGGCCCCGCAAATCATCAATTTTAAGATCCCTGATGGGCTTATCATCAATCAGAATTTTACCATCAATACAATCATAAAACCTGGGTAGCAGATCAACCATTGTAGATTTCCCCGCACCTGAAGGTCCGACAAGGGCAATAGTTTTTCCTTTCTCTATTTTCAAATTTATGTCCTTTAAAACCAGTTCTCTCTCGTATGCAAAATTTACATTTTTATATTCTATACTATTGTTGAAATTATTTTTTCCGATAGCATCAGGTTTTTCACATATTAATTCTGATGCTTCAAGAACATTGTGAATACGTTCAACGGAAGCGGCGCCTTTTTGAATATTATAAACAGCAGTTGTTATGGATTTAGCAGGAGGTATAACCTGAGAAAATATACCAAGGTAGGCAATAAATATTGCTGCGTCCAGAGGATTATCCGGACTCAACACCAGCCTGCCTCCAAACCAAAGTACAACCACCAAAACCGCCGCTGCAAAAAATTCACTGAGTGGTGATGCAAGATCCCTTTTACGGTATAGCCTGATCATCAAATTTGTATACTCCTGATTATGATTCTTGAAATTTTTATTAGAGTGGTCAATAGCGTTAAATGCTTTTATGATCCTTAAGCCCGAAATTGTTTCTTCAATTATCGACAATATAATGCCCAGTTTCCGCTGCCCTTTTACGGAAGTTCTTTTTAAGCTCTTGCCTATCTGGCCGATAAGATAACCCGTAACAGGTAATAATACCAGAACAAATAAAGTAAGGGTCGGACTGATTATTACCAGTGTAATAAGATATGAAAGAATAGCAATGGGATCACGAAAGATCATCTCCAGCGAGCTCATAATAGACCATTCAACCTCCTGAACATCGGAAGTCATTCTGGCTATGATGTCACCTTTCTTCTGTTCTGAATAATAAGACAGAGGCAGGATCAAAACTTTTTTATAAAGATCGTTTCTCAAATCCCTGACAACTCCATTTCTGATAGGGGCAAGAAAAAACATGGCAAGGTAACGTAACAGATTTCTTAAAAAATAAAGTATAATAATACATATAACTATATAAAGCAGAACATCCAGCTCTCCATAGTTATCAATCCATTTGCTTATATAATAATAAAAATTTGCTTTTATAGTATCGAAATGTAGCAGGTCGATCGGTGGCACCTCGGTTGGAGATTTTGTTGTGCCGAAAAGCATCTGCAAAACCGGAATGAACAATGCAAAGGAAGCAAGTGAAAAAATAACTGATAATAAATTAAAAACGATGTTCAGTACAGCAAAAACCCAGTAAGCTCTTACATAACGTAATATTTTTATAAGATTTTTCACAAATACAAAAATAACATTATTATAAGATAAGTAACCCAATCAATTCAAAATCGTAACTTTGCAATATGGATTCAAAAAGACAAAATAAGGTTTCGAAACAAATCCAAAAAGACCTTGGTGAGATATTCCAAAGAGGAAGCGTTTCGCTTTTTAATGGTGCAATGATAACTGTTACAAAAGTTTATGTTACAGGTGATCTTTCAATTGCAAAAGCATATCTTAGCCTTTTTGCAACCAAAGATAAAAGTGACTTACTGAATAGTATTAGACACAATACTCCTGAGATCAGGCATCAGCTAGGTAGGAGAATTAAAAATCAGATGCGCAAAGTCCCTGAGCTAAGGTTTTACGAAGATGATTCCCTTGATTATATTGATAATATTGAAAATATTCTGAACCAATAAATAACAGATGAAATATGACCCGATAAAAAATTCATTGGGCGGTTTTTTTAACCGATCTGTTTTTCTGAGAAAGCTGTTTTACAGATTACTCGGTCTGCTTCTTCTGAGAACCTGGCATATCAAAAGAGCAATAAAAAAATGGGAAAGATCAGTTTCAGGAGAACAGCATATTTTAGACGCCGGGTCAGGTTTCGGACAATATACCTTTTTTCTTGCTTCCAGAAATAAAAACTGGAAAATTACTGCTGTGGATATTAAAAACGATCAGATAGAAGATTGTAGATCCTTTTTTAAAAGATCAGGTTTTGAAAATGCCGAATTCCATAGAGCTGATCTTACCAAATACTATAAGGATAATGCTTTTGACCTTATCCTTTCGGTTGATGTGATGGAACACATAGAGGACGATACAAGGGTTTTTATTAATTTCCATAGGTCTTTAAAACAGGGTGGTATGCTTTTGATATCAACGCCTTCTGACCAGGGCGGATCGGATGTACATCATCATGACGAGTCTCACAAAGATACTAATGGTGACTCATTCATAGATGAACATGTCAGGGACGGATACAATATTACCGAAATTCAGGATAAGCTGAAAGAAGCCGGATTTAATAAAGCTAAAGCAAGTTATCAATACGGTTGCATGGGAAATATTTCATGGTATATATCAATGAAATACCCTCTTCTTATGCTTAATGTTTCCAAATTATTTTTTCTGATATTACCCATTTATTATTTAATAACATTCCCTTTTTGTTTGCTTTTGAATTACATAGATGTCAGGAAAAAAAATAAAACCGGAACAGGATTAATTGTAAAAGCCTATAAATAAAACCTGAGTATTGAATTTTTCATTTTACATAGCGAAGCGGTATCTTATCAGCAAGAAATCCCACAACATAATTAATATTATTTCGATTATATCAGTTGCAGGTATTACCATAGGTACTATGGCACTGATAATTGTTCTCTCGGTTTTTAATGGTTTTGAAAGTCTTGTGGTTTCTCTCTTCAGCACTTTCAATCCTGACATAAAAATAGAAATAAAGGAAGGAAAAACTTTTAATATTAATTCCTTTCCATCGGATTCCATAAAACAAATACCTGGTATTATTTGCTTTACCGAAGTTGCTGAAGAAAATGCCCTGCTTGAAAACAACGGTAAACAGCATATAGTAACCATGAAAGGAGTGAGCACCAACTATCAGGAAATAAGCAAAATGGATTCAATGATAATCGACGGGGAATTTCTGCTTGAAAAACAACAACATGATTTTGCAGTGGTTGGTGCCGGTGTTGCATATATGCTTGATATAAAAATAAATGATTTCTCAGATGCTCTTTCGGTTTTTGTACCAAACCGTTTAAAAACACCTTCACTCAGCTTTCAGAATGCTTTTAAGCAAAAAAGTATCTTCCCTTCCGGGGTTTTTTCAGTTCAGCAGGATTTTGATACAAAATATATAATTGTTCCTATTGATTTTGCACGCGATCTGCTGGATTATAAAAATGAAGTAACTTCAGTAGAGCTCTCTCTTTCTGCATCAGCAAACACTAAAGAACTTCAGGGCATAGTGCAGTCAATAGTCGGGGACAAGTACAGTGTAAAAAACAGGTTTCAACAACAGGAGCTTTTGTATAAGATCATGAAATCGGAAAAATGGGCTATTTTCCTCATCCTTACCTTTATATTGATCATTGCCACCTTTAATGTAATTGGTTCGCTTTCCATGCTTATCATTGATAAGAAAAAGGATATAGCGGTCCTCCACAGCATGGGAGCAAACAATAAAACAATTAAAAGGATCTTTATGACCGAGGGGGTCATGATATCTGTTTTAGGAGGGATTTTAGGATTAACAACAGGCGCAGTCATTTGCTGGTTGCAGCAGCAGTTTGGATTGATTCGCCTTGGTCCCGAAGCAGGAACATTTGTTGTGGAGTATTATCCTGTTAAAATGAAAATTTTTGATTTTATCGGTGTGTTTTTTACTGTTTTTATAATTGGTTTTATTGCAGCCTGGTTTCCCGTTAAACAAATTTCCCGGAAATATTTGCATCAGAGGCTGGCTTAGGTTTGTTGAACTGTTTGATCGTTGAATTGTGGTAGCTGCCATATCCACCGGTCGGCGTAGAAGGCAGTTTTGAATGTTTGACTGCATGGCTGTATGATCCGATAGCTATTGTATGGATGACTGTATGATTGTATGGTTGCAACTGCATCCGCTGTTTAACTGAGAAGGCAGGCATATTACAGATTCCAGATTTAAAAAGATATTATCATTCTTTTTGTCTCCCACACAAAAAAGTAACAATCTTTTCAAAGGCGGTAAAACTTTTCTTATCAAACATAATTGGATACCCGTCAAAGAAGCGCGGAGCGCTTCGATTATTGCAGCAAAGGACGGTAACCATAAAACATACAACACAGGAGGTGTTGGATTATTTTTAATTAATTAATCCTGTTCACAAACATAATCTGTTATCAATTTTTTTGTATATTAGCAAAAATCCAAAAAACACTATAATTATGAAAAAACATGTTCCATTAATTCTCAGTATCCTTTTACTATTTGTATTTGCCTGTAATCCACCAGCAAAAGAAACCGAAAAAGAAGTTGAACCAGAAAAAGTAAACGGTGAACAACTGGAAAAAGAATTATGGTCCGATTTCAAATCAATGAAAATGGATACTATAACGAAAAAAATTGCAGATGCTTTTCAATCTGTTCATGGTGACGGCACAAGAAACAAACAGGAAGAAATTGAATTGCTGAATAACCTGGATTTGGGCAATTATCAATTAACAGATTTTACAGTAACCCGGCAGGATAATATAATTGTAGTAACATACATGGTATCGGTAGAAGAAACCATTAAAGGTGAAACACTTTCAACCAAACCTTCACCAAGGATGAGTGTCTGGATAAAAAGCGAGCAGGGCTGGCAATGGATAGCTCATGCCAATCTTAATCCTATGAAAAATAAATAAATCCATAATCAAACCGCCCCGCGGTTCGATTTTTCAGCATTACAATTATTTATTGTATATTATAAAAATAGATTGTCATAATTACTTATCCAGATAAATATTATGGATGAAGCGCGGAGCGCTTCGATTATTGTAGCTAATAACGGCAACCAAAAAAACAAACAACACCGGAGGTGTTGGATTATT
>CAZJYD010000067.1:0-15169 GCA_964550205.1 uncultured Bacteroidales bacterium | reverse complement strand
ACGAGCAAAAAGATCATAGTACGATAACATCCGGCCTTTGGTTATCTTTTATTTTTTATGCTTTTAAGAAAACCTCTATATACTTATAGAAGAAGTATTTGATAAAACCTCCAAAGTACCATATGTACCAAAAAATAATATTTGGTACAATTATTAAATTTACCTGTTTAATAATACTTTGGCAGATTTCTTTTTATTCCTATTTTTGATTTTCATGATGAAATAAAATACTGAATATGGAATTAACCGTTTTTTCGGATGAGTACTTTATGAAAGAGGCCCTGAAGGAGGCCAGGGAAGCTTTTAACAAATATGAGATACCTGTAGGTGCTGTTATAGTATTCGATAATAAAATAATCGCCCGTGCTCACAACCTTACCGAACAATTATGCGATGTCACAGCGCATGCTGAAATGCAGGCATTTACAGCAGCATCAAACTATTTGGGAAGTAAGTATCTTGACGAATGTACCCTTTATGTTACGGTTGAACCTTGTGTAATGTGTGCCGGAGCTGCCTACTGGACACAAATTAATAAAATCGTATATGGTACTAAAGACGATAAGAAAGGTTTTACCAATATCAACAAATCACTTATACATCCGAAAACAAAATTGATATCAGGAGTTCTCGAAAATGAATGTGCTGCGATTATTCAGGAATTCTTCAATAAAAAAAGATATAAATAATTAAAGGAATGAATCTCTTTCAATTTAGAAATGATATAAACAAATTAATATACGCAGTTTAACTTTTATCAAAATCTTTAAAATCATTAGCTTTACCGGCTTAAAAGATGTACAATAAAAACATATAAATAAAATGATAAAAAAAGTATTATTATTAACGGTTTTTCTCTGGATAACTGCATTATTATCTGCAGATCCAATTAACAACCTGATAGAAAATTCGGGTAACAGCGAAGATTATCCAGGTTCAGACCTGCTGGTGATCTTCGACAGCACAACGGTGGATGTGCAGGAATCAGGATTAAGTTATGTAAACGAACATCAACTTTTTAAAATCCTTACTGCTAAGGGTGCAAAACAAAAGAGCACCATAACATACAGGTACGATCCACAGTCAGCTTACGTTGAGATCAAAAAAGTAATCATTTACAGGAAGGATGGAAATATTGAAGAGCTGGATATGAAAGATGTTATGGATTATCCTGCTCCTGCCCGCATGATATATTGGGGTTCAAGAAAGAAAATGATAGAGGTGGGCCGTCTGGAGCCGGGTGATGCTGTTGAAGTATGCATGTTTAAAAAAGGATTTACATATGCACTGCTTTTTGAAAATGGTAATGAGGATGAAAAATATATCCCTCCCATGAAAGGACATTTTTATGATATTGTTCCTTTCTGGACCAATAATCATATATCCGAAAAAGTATACATTACCAAAATACCCAAAGATAAGATGGTACAATACGAATTTTATAATGGTGAAGTACGTTGTTCGGCCCATCTGGTGAACGATAAAATTGTTTATACATTTACCAAAACCGATATCAAACCATTTAAACGTGAACCTAATATGGTGGCTACTTCCGATGAAGCTCCCAAGCTGCTCATTTCAACAAGTCCCGACTGGTACGCTAAATCCAGATGGTTTTACGGAGTTAACGAAGATTACGGTAGTTTTGAATCGACACCGGAAATTGACAAAAAAGTGGCCGAAATCCTTGAAGGTGCCGAAGACCTGCAGGATTCCATTTCAAGGCTCACTCACTGGGTAGCTGACGAAATAAGGTATTCAGGTATTTCAATGGGAGAAGGAGAAGGATATACCCTTCACACAGGAGATATGACATTTACCGACAGATGCGGTGTTTGTAAAGATAAAGCAGGAATGCTCGTTACTATGCTTCGTGCAGCGGGACTGGAATCCTACGCTGCTATGACAATGGCCGGATCAAGAATTGACTATATACCTGCTGATCAATTTAATCACAGTGTAACCATTGTGAAATTACCTTCGGGTGAATATGAGCTGCTTGATCCTACATGGGTTCCTTTTGTCAGGGAGCTATGGTCGAGCCGTGAGCAACAACAAAATTACCTCATGGGGCTTCCCGAAGGTGCCGATCTTGAAATTACTCCTATATCGGCCCCCGAAAATCATGAGCTCAAAATAACAGGCAATTCGCAAATCAATACTAATGGAACTCTCACAGGTGAGATCACCCTGACAAGTGAAGGCCAGTCAGATGCAGCTCTGAGAAATTATTTTGTCAGAAATTACCGCTCAAGATGGGACGAGACTATCAAACGTGAACTAATGAAGATTTCTCCCAAGATAGAAATCCTTGAACTAAATTATGGCAATCCCTATGAATACCTTGATGAACCTATTAAAATCAATATCAAATATAAAATTCCAGGTTATGCAATTAAAGGCAGCAAGGAGCTTATTTTTCATCCGGTCACTACATCAGGTATTTTCAAAAGAGCCATGCAACACTTATATATAAACACAAGCCTTGAAGATAGGGAATATAATTTCAGGGATAGCTATTCAAGACTTGTAAAAATCCGCGAAACCATATCTATTCCCGAAGATTATATTCCAATAATTAACTACGAGTCCGAAAGTTTCAGCAGCCCTGCAGCAAGTTTTTCGGGTAATATTGAATTCGAAGACAATAAGATACATTTGAAAGAAGATATAACCCTTATAAAACGAATTTATGAACCAGAAGAATGGCAAGACTTCAAAAAGGCTGTGAATGCACAAAAAAGTTTTGATGATCAAATAATGATAATAACTGCAAATAAATAAACATAAAATCTGAGAATAATGAAAAAAATAACATTTATCATAATAGCAATAATTCTTTTCAACTTTGGATTTTCGCAGGATAAATACGATGCCGTATACTTAAAATTAATAAAGGAATATAAATTAAATTCTGATGGCAGCTTTGATTTTAATTATAATAAAAAGCTGCAGATTCTTACACACTTTGCATTTCACAGGCTCCAGGGAGAAACATTTATTGTGTACAATCCTGATTACCAGAAATTGAAAATCAATGATTCTTATACTATTATGGCCGATGGAAAAAAGGTTATTACACCTGACAATGCTTACAATGAAGTTTTACCAAGATATGCTGACGATGCTCCGGCATTCAATAATCTGAGAGAAATGGTTGTAACACACACTGGTCTGGAAGTAAATGCAGTAATCAACCTGGACTATTCCCTACACACAAATAATAAGTTTTATCCGAATTTTATGGGTGAGGAGGTCATTACTGAAAATGCTCCGGTAAAAGAAGAAATAATAAGAATAATTGTGCCATCTGATAAGGAACTGAATTATAAAACATTTAATATCAGAACAGCACCGGAAATAACTAAAGATGATGAATATATTACATATACCTGGAATTTCAGTAATATTCCTGCAAGGTCTCATTCATCACATCAACCTGATTATTATGAACCGGGGATTATTTTCAGTGCCGGCAGAGATCTGCACCGGGTATTTGACAAATTTTGCAACCAGGAGGGATTTTATTTCAACCTCAACCTTGCTATGAAAGAAAAAGTAAAGGAACTGGCAGAAGGAGTTGAAGATGAAATTGACCTTATGATCAAATTGCAGGATTTTGTAGTCAACGATTTTTCAACATATAATGTTCCTCTATGGGTATCGGGCTTTAGAACCAGGGTGCCTGCTGAGGTTTGGAACAGCAACGGAGGTACAAAAATTGAAAAAACCTTACTATTGACTTCACTGCTAAGGGAAGCCAATATCAATGCTATTCCTGTTGCGGTTATACCTGAAACATTTTATGATAGTGAGCTGGGTAGTTTATTTATTTTTAAGGATTTCCTGATACAGGTAAATCCCGAAAACAATAAACGGTTTTATATATCAGCCACAGAATGCAAGGATCACAATCTGTTATATAATCTTGGAAATAAAACTTTACTTCAGCTTGATGCTGCAATAGAAAGCCTGCGTACTATCAGCGAAAAGGAAAAAATTTCAGAAATACAATTGGTCAGTGGCTTTGTTATAAAAAACCAGGAAAAGATAGATGGAACGGCAGATCTCGAACTAAACAGGGCTGCTAATCCTTATCTGAAGCTTGTAAGGGATTCTTCTTCGTACAAACAACTATTTACAAACACAATAAGTTCATCAGCCATTAAATCAATGGATATTGAGAAAATCAGTGAAGAAAAATCAAAGATTAAATATGAATTTGAGCTGTCGGATCCATTTGATAAAAGATCAGGTTATTATTTTCTTGATATTCCTTTTATTAATCAAGGTATTGAAAGCTGGCACCTGGAAAGGTTAGCTACTGAGAGATCGGTTCCACTGGAAATTGATTTTCCCGTAAATGAACAATATAATTACACATTCGTTAGTCCACCGGAATTGGAATTCATCAATCCGGATAAAAAAATTGAGATTGAAAATGAAGCAGGCAAGCTGCTTATTGAATTAAAGAAATCAGGCGGCGAATTGATTATTAACAGAGGAATTACCATACCTAATAAAATAATACGGGTTAATCAATACAAGGCTTTCCGGGAACTTATGATCAATTGGTTTGATCCGAATTACAGGAAGGTTATATTAAAGGAAGAATAAGCATTTTCAGTTTAGCTGTTTCTTTCGATGTTTTATAATATATGTTCTTTGGCTCTTAAGAAAAGCTCAGACCTTTTCTTTTTATAAATAGCAAGGTTCGCCTTGTAATCACTTACCCCAATGAACCATTTCCGATAATCCCAATAGCTATCTGGATCGGGACAAGGCTGCATATTATATTGCAGCAAAAAATAATGAAAAGAGAGTGCGCGCAGGCCCGAAAAAACGGCGGGCGTGGGTTGGCCTTGTGGGTGGATAGCTTCGTTTTTTCTTGATTTTTTTGTTTCTTTTTTTATCAAGAAAAAAAGAAAAATGATTTTTTTGGTTCATTTTTTTATCGACTGAAAAAAATGACCATTAATATTATTTTGGGGAACAACCAAAAAAGCTAAATTCCTGTCGTATTCAAATTACCTATACTCATGGTAATGGTTCGTTTTACATCCTTATTCCAATCTGCAAAGATCTTTACCGAAACCTGTAGGTGAATATTATATATGTTCAGATTTATCTCTTTGGAACGTATTTGTCCTATTTTTAATACATCAGAATTTATTACCCCCGAGTCTCTTGAAACATTGGTACTGATTATTTCATTTTCACCTGTTCTGATTATCTCTTTATCATAGTCTTTAAACTCAAAAATATTTGCAATATCGTGAATGGTCAGAACCTGAAGATTTTCAATTCCATCAATATTTATAAGGAACCAATCGTATGTGTTCTGATCAATAAGACAACGGTTAAGGTTGTCTTTTTCAAGTATCCTTGAGTTATTAATGATTGAAGTACCATAAAAATTCTTATCAAAGCTGAACAATGTATCATAGGTAATAGCATACCTGAGGCTTATACTTCCTGTTATCTTTCTTAGTTTTGGATATAAATGAAATGCATTAAATGATCTTACGATCACTTCGAAATTGACGGCGAAAAACAAGGCATGTAATGGTTTATCTAGTATTAAAAACCCTCCATCTCCCATACTTATGAATGATTTTTCTATTGCTTCCTTAGTATAATTCTGGAAAACGTATTGGTTATTTTCCAGTGAAAGTCTGATAGCTTTTTCAAAAAGTATTTTAAAAACGGTCGGTATGAGTGTTTGTTCAAGGTGTTTATAAAGTCCGTACCTGTATATATCTATACCCAGAACCGATTTTTTTGTAAACTCCTTAACATTGATATACTCCGATATTTTTTCATAAAGATCATCAATATCAGGGATAATATTGGTTTTCTCAAATGTTGATTCGGTGTCTATTTCATTTAATATTTCGATTATTTTATCATAATCCAGTTGTTTAATTTTCTTTTTCATGCTTTTAATTTTAATTGAATTTGTTAATAATTAATGATTCAGGAATAGATATTAAACAATTAAAGACTAAATTTATTCATATTTCTATTTTTCAAAAATTTACCAAGAAGTTTATTCCCGCAAAGTTATTAACAATTGTTAATAACTCATGTTGATATAATGTGGGCACAAACACTTAAAATAATTTGTATTCAGGGATACCTTAGTTATATATTTGAAGTACCAAGTAAGGGATAAAAGGTCGATTTGCATTGCAATGGGAAATAAACACCTTACCCGAGCAGGGTAGGATTTATTTCCCGGGACTCAAACGAAGCAAGGATCGCAAGATTTGACCAAACTTTGAGAAAGTAATGTAAATCGGGACTTAAAAAGCACAGACGTAAAAAGCTGGTCGCTAGTAAGTCCGGGCCTACGGAAAAGTTCCACGGAACTTTTCCAATAAAGCCAGCCATAATAACAGTAGCTTGGCACTCACTGGAAGCTACGGCTTCCGCTGAGTGGAAAGGAACTCACCCGACAGGATGGGTTCCTTTCGTGCTTTTATACTTTTAGTAAAAAACTTTTTATTACTTGTTTGAAATAACAGAAACAAATAGTGCCATAAAAATCCTTTTTATAAACTACTTGGTAATTATCCTGCTCAACTGATTATTGATCTCAATACTCTTTTTCTTAAGATTAATATGCTTTTGAAGTAAAATTGATCGGTCCTCTTCATTAGCCGATTTTTTTATGTCCTCCTGGTTGTCAAGTATCATTTTATCAACTTGTTTTGACTTGTAGGAAAGTAATGTGGATGTAATAGCCTGTTTTAATATATCTTTTTCCTCTGTTACATATATCCTTCTCTTGGTCCAGTTATCGCTCAGATCATAAGGAGTAGCTATCAGATCAACAACTGCTTTTGATATTTCTTCATCCTGGTGTGACAGCAACTGGCTTTTATCAAACTCTTTGTTGTTTTCTAATATCTCAGAGTATAAATCAAATATTTTCTGATAAACCTGATCCCTGAATTTTATATCATCATTTTTAATATCATTGATGATAAAAAAGGCAACATTAACCGTAATCCTTTTTTTTCTTTTTTTCTCATCTTCCTCATCAAAATATATGTTCTCACTGCCATATGTAAGCAATAGCCTCAGTATTTCCCTTTCCTGAACTTCCGTATTAACAACATCAACTTCTATTTGTTTTTCTGAAGTGTATTCGGTGCTTTCAGGTATATCATTTTCTTTTTCCTTATTGATCTTTTCCCAAAACCGTTTTCGCAACAATCTATTCAATTCATTCATGAGACTTTGCTCAGGAACATCCATAATGTTGCTGCATTCTTTTACATAAAAAGAACGGAATATACCATCTGGCACAAGCGAAATAGTATTAACTATATCTTTAACAAGAGTGGCTTTCTTAACAGGATCACCCTTACTATCCTCCAATAAAAGTTTTGCTTTGAATGATATAAAGTCAGCCGCATTTTCATCGAGGAATTTTTCTACCTCCGCAGTTCTGTGTTTTCTCACGAAAGAATCAGGGTCTTCGTTTTCGGGAAACATAACTATCTTAATATTCATACCCTGTTCGAGTATCATGTCAATACTTCTGAAAGATGCCTTCAGTCCAGCCTCATCACCATCATACAGTATTGTGATATTACGGGTATACCTCTTAATAAGCTTGATCTGCTCGGTTGTGAGAGAGGTGCCGGAAGAAGCCACTACATTTTCTATGCCCGACTGATTAAGTGATATAACATCTGTATAACCCTCAACCAGGTAACAATTATCATTTTTTACTATTGCATTCTTTGAAAAAAATATCCCGTAAAGACTTTTGCTTTTATTATAAATATCCGACTCCGGTGAATTTACATACTTGGCTTTAGCCTGATCTTTTGAAAGGATCCTTCCACCAAATCCTATCACTTTGCCTGTAAGGTTATGTATCGGGAATATTATCCGCCCGCGAAACCGGTCGTAACGCTTATCATCTTTAATTATCGTAAGTCCTGTTTTTTCCAGATAATCCAGCTTATAACCGTTTTCTATAGCTTTATTGGTGAGTGCTTCCCACTTATCCGGACTGTATCCCAATTGAAATTTCTTTATAGTCTCCTCACCTAGATCCCTGTCTTTTAAATAAGATAAGGCAATGGCTTTGCCTTCTTCCGTTTTAAACAAATTTTCAGTAAAAAAACTGAGGGCAAAATTATTCAGGCTAAAAAGGCTTTCCTGTTCATTAAGTTGCTGGAGCTGTTCAGGAGTTTGTTCTTCTTCCTCAACTTCTATATTATATTTTTTTGCAAGATACCGTAGAGCTTCGGGATAGGAATATTGTTCATGCTCCATTATAAAATTCACGGCATTCCCCCCTTTCCCGCAACCGAAACATTTATATATCCCCTTTGATGGTGAAACCGTAAATGATGGGGTTTTTTCATTATGGAAAGGACACAAACCAATATAATTAACTCCTCTTTTCTTCAACGATACAAACTCTTCCACCACTTCTTCAATGCGGGCAGTTTCGAATATCTCCTGTATGGTCTCCTTATTGATCAAGATTGAAATGATTTTCCTCTTGCGAAATTACAAAATGAAGAGCTTTTTTAATAGTATTGTTAATAAATTACAAACAACCTAAGGCACTCGCTCTATACTTCCCAAACCTGTCTTCTTAGCATGAACCTCAGGATTACCCCTGTATTTTACCCTTCCTATTCCGCTCATATCAACAAAAAGATCTTCAGTTATATTAACAACGCATTCTCCGATCCCTTTAGCTGTAATATAAGCCTTAACTGATTCCAGATTATAAGCATCTACCTTCCCGGTTCCTGAAATCTCAACATCATGCCTTTCTGTTTTACCAGTCAGCTCGATCTCACCAACACCTTTCAGATAAGTTTTTATTTCCATAAAACTATTATTAAAAAATATGAGAACTTTTTTATTTTTTGTTAGCCTGTTCATTTCATTTTCGATCACATTATTTTCCCAGGAATTCCAGTGGGCTGATAAAGCAGGCGGTTATTATTCCGACCAGGGTTATGATATTGCCGTTGAAATAATTTGTTACCCGAATCCTGCCAATGATATACTTCATATAGAAATTGAACCTTCGGGCATGGAACATGAAAATATTTATTTGCGAATCACAAATACTGACGGTAAATTAATTTTCGTTGAACAAGCTGAGCAGCTAAAAAATCCAGGATCAATCGATATAGATACAATAAATTATGCAAAAGGACTTTATATATTGTATATTTATTCCGGCAAAGGAAAATATAATACTAAATTCCTTGTTCAATAATTATATAATCAATTAAACATGGCAACTAAGGAAATTGACTTATTAAAAAAACAGATCGAAAAATTTGACAATAAGGACTTCGATCTGGAAGCGTGGAAAAACTACACCATTGTTCTTATCGGAAGGATCTTTGGTGAGGATTCACAGAAAATAAAGCAGATCAGGGATATAGAATATGAGCACAGCAGCTGGTCGTTGCGTGATACTTCCGGCGATTCTGCTCTTGATGCATGCAAGAAACTTGGCAGGGAAATTCTTGAAGCAGCTATAACAGAGCTCGAAACCTTTGGTGTTCCCGGAGTTAGTTCACAAAGCAGTGAGGAAATAATCAGGATAATTACTGAAGCCCTGCAGGATGAACTAAAAGGATCGCAGTTCAAGGAGATCAGGCCAATACTCAATTCATCCAAATCATCACAGGAAAGGAAAAAAGAAATTTTCGAAAAGCTAAAATCCTACGGCAGCGAAACAGCCAATACCATCATTAGTGCCATCCTTGCCAATCAAAAGGTTGGGAAGAAGATAAAATAATAAATAAAGTCTGGCAAAATTAAGGCTCGCCAAAATATCTTCACGCTCCAGTTCCTTGTGCTCTTTAATTATCTGTTCAATTGTCATACCTGATCCGAGCATATCGATGATCACTTCAACCGGCCATCTCATATCACGGATACAGGGCTTTCCATGACATATTTCCGGATCCAGTGTAATTCTGTCTAAATAATATATTTCTATTAATAAAACAACCTAAATAATTGATAAAAGAAGGGTTACACTGATGTATGAATTTGCTAATTAAATCGCCTTCACTAACAGAAAATTTAAAAAAAAATTGATATTATACTTGGTAATATATTTAATCATTTATAAATTAGCCTATTATTTATAAAAACTTAAAGATGCATTCTTTATATTTAGTGCAATTCAAAATATTATTTTCCTTTATTGTATTGTTTCTTATAAATACAGATAATCCCTATCCCTATGAATTTAGAAATGAATTGCATAACCATTTCAAGCAAGCAGCAGACATATCATTCACAGTCTCAGGACAATACCTTGACAAAAAAGACAGCGCAATGGCAAATGCAGACGTGGAAGTGTTCAACGAAGGATTAATCATAGGATCAGACATCACTGGTGAAGATGGCTCTTTTGCAGTGCAAGCACTCATAACAAATGTTGAAGAACCAGAACAGTTTATACAGGAAAACTACCTGAACTTCACAGGCGCAAACCCATTCAGCTATGAAACAAGCTTCGAAAGCACTATCAAAGAACAAGCAACCGCAAGAGTGTTCGGCCTAGATGGAAAACTAGTCGACCAGATAAACCTGAAAGGCACAGGAACACATTCATTCACATGGGGCGGACAAAACAGACAAGGACAAGAAGTAGCGCCAGGAGCGTACATAGTGAATGTGGCAGGCGCAAACGGCATGGAATCAGCCAAGACAGTGTTTGCAGGCAACGGAAGCAGCAGACTAGTACTGGAAAACTACAGACCATTGACCGAGAACCAAGTGGTGGAACTGAAAAGCATCATGTCAGAAGTAGACTCGCTAAAATTCACAAAAAATAACACAACCAAATTATGGCACCCATTCGAACACGACTACCAAGACATAGATGTTGGAATAATAGAAGGAAATCCAGGACCAGTCATAACTGAAGATATACTAGACACAGTAGCGCCGCAAGGAGACACCCTTTCATGGTACTTCTTCAACCAAGGATATAACGATGAAGAGACGAATGACTATGAAGCAAGCGGAGAAGGAACCTGGATTGGCGGCGACTCGCTCTATCACATAGTACAGTCAACCCAGACAAACGTTATCTGGGACGTGACAGACCTTACAGACCCGGAATTAAGCACTCAGTTCAACTTTTACGTTTCACCAAGCGGAGGCGGCAACCAGCCGCCGGTAGCAGAAGATGATACTGCTTCAGTAGATGAAGACAACACAGTAGTCATAGACGTATTGGACAACGACTACGACCCGGACGGAAACCTGGACCCAGGCTCAGTAGACACAACCGATTTATTGGCGCCAAGCCACGGAGAAATCACTAATATAAACGACAGCACAGGACACATAACATATGAACCAAACACAAACTACTACGGAACAGACAAATTCGAATACAGGGTTTCAGACTCACTAGAACTATCAGATGTGGGCTTAGTAGAAGTGACGGTTAATTCAGTGAACGACCCGCCAAATGCCAATGACGACGAGGCATCAACGCCTTATGAGACAGCAGTCACGATTGATGTAGTGGCAAACGACACAGACATCGATGGAAACATCGACCCAACCACAGTAGACACGACCGACCTATTGGCGCCAAGCCATGGAACAATCACAGAAATAGACGATGCGACAGGAAAGATCACCTATGATCCAGACAATGGTTTCAGCGGAGACGACGAGTTCGAATACCTCGTTTATGACGACGGCACACCTGCAAAATCAGACACGGCACTCGTAACAGTACAAGTAGCTGACCCTAGCAATTCACCGCCGGTAGCAGTGGATGACACCGCTTCAGTAGATGAAGACAACACAGTAGTCATAGACGTATTGGACAACGACTACGACCCGGACGGAAACCTGGACCCAGGCTCAGTAGACACAACCGATTTATTGGCGCCAAGCCACGGAGAAATCACTAATATAAACGACAGCACAGGACACATAACATATGAACCAAACACAAACTACTACGGAACAGACAAATTCGAATACAGGGTTTCAGACTCACTAGAACTATCAGATGTGGGCTTAGTAGAAGTGACGGTTAATTCAGTGAACGACCCGCCAAATGCCAATGACGACGAGGCATCAACGCCTTATGAGACAGCAGTCACGATTGATGTAGTGGCAAACGACACAGACATCGATGGAAACATCGACCCAACCACAGTAGACACGACCGGCTTATTGGCACCAAGCAACGGAACAATCACAGAAATAGACGACGTGACAGGAGAGATGACTTACGAACCAGATACAAACTGGAACGGAACAGACAACTTTGAATACGTTGTATGGGATGATGGAACGCCAAGCTTATCAGACACAGCACTCGTAACAGTCAATGTAGCAGCGGTGAACGATGCACCATACGAAGTGACTCCTATAAACGATCCTCAAACAATCAATGAAGACAACTCCTGGGTCTACACTGTGAGGCCTACAAACGTTGACGACGTGGACAGCCCAACACTTAGCTACACGCTGGACAACGTGGTGAACGGCGACTACTCAGTCTCAGGAGATCAGATTACGATCACACCCAACCCTGACTGGAACGGAACCATCGCAGATATAATCATAAACGCTTCAGACGGTCAATACACAACACCGATGACGCCCTATGACTTAGAGGTGAAGCCTGTCCCGGATGCACCGGTAGCAGTGGATGACTCTGACAGCACAAACGAAGATGTGCCTGTAACGATAGACGTGTTGGCCAACGATTACGACGTTGATGGAGATTTAGACTCTACAAGTGTTGAAAACACCGACTTGTTGCAGCCAGGCAACGGAAGCATCAGCATTAACGGAGAGAACGGTGAGATAACCTACACGCCAGACCTAGACTGGAACGGGTCCGACAGCTTTGAATACAGGGTTTATGATCTGACTGATTCATCAGACGTGGCCTTAGTCAACGTGACCGTGAAGGCTATCAACGACGCACCTGTTGCAAACACTGACAACGAAACAACTGATTACGAGACAAGCGTGTTGATACCTGCCAGCTCAAACGACACAGACGTGGACGGCAACATAGTAGATTCATCACTGCAGATAAACCTTTCTGGATTAGTGAATTTCAGCAACGGCTCAGGAACACACGACGGGAACGGAAACGTCAACTACACCCCTGATGACGAGTTTTCAGGAGCAGACTCAGCCCAATACATAATATCAGATGACGGATACCCGCCACCAGCCAAGTCAGACACTGGCTGGATGCACGTGACAGTTAACGAAAACACAACTGACGTGTTATTTGAGTGCAAACAAGCAGAGACAGACAGCAGTTTCAACAGCGGAACATTCACACTTTACTACAAAAAAGACGGCTGGACAGAGGACAGCGTGAAAACGAGCAGCACCTCATACATCACTCTTTCGATGATAGTAGGCGAAACATACCAGTTAGGAGCAGAACACTCAAATGACTGGGAGACAGACAACGACTATCCAAAAGAATACACATTCATAAAAAGAAACTCAGATCTTGAAGCTTTCGACCAAAAGGATTATGACGACCAAGACATGGAGTTTGTAGTGCAAAACAATGATACTATTTTTACTTACAAGCTAAAAAGCGACTTTGATATGTATCACTTCTTAGTATACGCTGTAGAATTAGGTGGAATCGTTGAAGGCATCCGTAAGTTTGACAAGACAAACGGCCCTGATGCGCCTTTCTGGGTTGACACAAGTGACGGCGGACAAAAACTTACAGAAACACAAGAGGAATGGTATAATGAGATGGTCAACGATCTAAACTCAGTACCGCATGTTTATACAGAATTCCCATTACAGCAAAACGCCAACGAGCCTTCAGACCCGCATCACAGGTGCAGTATAGACGAAGACAACCCACCAACACCATTGAACGGAACCAGTTTCAACAGCAACCATGAAATAACACAATCATATGCGATGTATCCGCTGACATTTTCAGAAAATGGTTTCAAACAAGAGTTCTTTGAAGCTATAGGTGATTTGAATGATATAGGCGGATCCAGCCCTAAAATCCTCAATGGTTCCTCGGAGGACTATACTTTGAATAATCTTGGCAGAGATATCTTTGCGGTGATTAGTCTTTCAGAGCCAGGAACCAAGCTTAAATATTAGCCTGACAATTCCGGAATTTCTCTGAGTAAGAACAGGTAAAATTCTTAAAGAGCAAACTAAAATATAAGATTCAACCTTTATTAAATTAAGAAACGAAAATATTTATGTATTAGTTTTCTATTTATAGGATAAATTAAACCTAAAAACAGGAAACATACCAAACATTTCTATTAAGTCATCCGATGACTTACTGCACCGAAAGTGATCGGATGAATGTCTTTTCAAATGAAGAATAAAACATTGTTTTGAAGTGTTGTTTGCCAGATGAGTCATCCGATCACTGGCAAGATGCATCATACCAACCCCCATTCTTGTGTCAATTCCCGGTTAACCAAAATACCTGCCCTTCCTGCATAATAATCACTTGCAGAAGAATACTCCCAATCTGTAGCTTCTGATACCAAACCGGCTGCAACCGGATTTTGATGGATGTAGTCGAAGCACAGTTTCGGATATTGTTTTTCAGGAATAGATGTACTGATTGCAGCTCCAAAGGCTGTTTGAAACCATGCAGGTGTTATTCCCTTATGGCAATTGATGCATGCAGCTTTGGTTTTCGGCTGAAACAATGAACCGGTAAAGTTTTCCTGTTTTTGTATCGCTCGTGCATAGGATCTGAGCATGATGCCGATGGAATAATTTAGAGTACGTGGTTTGGTTATTTGTTTTGTTTTAGATTGCGCGTGACCCGGAGACTTTCGGTCACTTTTCAATCCAACAGGAATCTCAACAATAACATATTTCACGTGCACCATAAAATGAAAATGGTTTGGCATTAAACACCAGGCTATAATATCGCAATACGGAAAAATATAGTGTCTAATTTTTTCAAGAAAATAAACGTAGTTTTTATGATCAAAAAAAATTCTGCCTGAGTTGTTACCTCTGTTGTAAACATGGTATAAAAATCCTGATTTGAAGTGCATGATTTTTTGACTTGGTTGGGTAAAAATACAGTATTTTTTGAAAACCCCTGAAAGTGATCGGATGAATGTCTTTTCAAATGTGCTGTTGTAGTCATCGG
>CAZJYD010000066.1:0-15810 GCA_964550205.1 uncultured Bacteroidales bacterium | reverse complement strand
GGGCCGAAACCCTCTTATATTTATTCATTGCTTTTTAAAAATCCTGAAATTTTTAACCATTCATTGAAATCAGGAATTCCTCATTGGTTTGGGTAAACTTCATTTTGTCCTTAAGGAATTCCATAGCTTCAAGAGAATTCATATCTCCGAGATGGTTTCTCAATATCCATATACGCTGCAATGATTCCTTATCAAGCAACAGTTCTTCCCTTCTGGTACTTGAAGAAATAATATCTATGGCAGGATAAATACGCTTATTTGAAAGCTTCCTGTCGAGCTGCAGTTCCATATTTCCGGTACCTTTAAATTCTTCAAAGATCACTTCATCCATCTTAGAACCTGTATCGATCAGTGCCGTAGCACATATTGTGAGAGAACCTCCATTTTCAATTTTTCTTGCTGCGCCAAAGAATCGTTTTGGCTTTTGAAGGGCATTAGCTTCAACACCTCCCGACAATACCTTACCCGAAGCAGGCGACACTGTGTTGAATGCCCTGGCCAAACGTGTTATAGAATCAAGCAATATCACCACATCATGACCACATTCAACCATTCTTTTTGCCTTTTGGAGAACAATATTCGATATCTTAACATGACGCTCCGCAGGTTCATCAAAAGTTGATGAAATCACTTCGGCTTTAACACTGCGTTCCATATCCGTGACTTCCTCAGGTCGTTCATCTATGAGCAATATTATCATGTATGTTTCCGGATGATTGTATGCAATAGCATTGGCTATTTCTTTGAGAATGGTAGTCTTCCCTGTTTTTGGCTGTGCAACAATAAGTCCTCTTTGCCCCTTACCTATTGGTGTAAACATATCTATGATCCTGGTAGTAAGTGACTCCGAGGTATGACCAGTTAATGCATATTTTTCTTCGGGAAACAAAGGAGTTAAATAATCAAAAGGAATACGATCGCGTACTTCTTCAGGATTGCGTCCGTTGATTAACTCAATCTTTATCAAAGGAAAGTATTTCTCGCCGTCTTTAGGTGGTCTTATGCTTCCTGATACTGTATCACCGGTCTTTAAACCAAATAATTTAATCTGGGATTGTGACACATAAATATCGTCAGGAGAATTAAGGTAATTGTAATCTGAAGACCTAAGAAATCCGTATCCATCCGGCATTATTTCCAAAACTCCCTCACTGGTAACAATACCCTCAAATTCGAAAGGAAATTCATCCTTTCGTTTATCTGCCTGTTTACCTCTTCCTCTTCTTCTGTCCTTATCTTCTTTAAAATCTTCCTTGGAAACGTGTTTAGAAATGATTTTCTCATCTTTTGTTTTTTCTTCTTCCTTATTTATATCTTCATCTGATGATACTACTTTAACAGGTTCTTTCTTATTATCATATTTGGATTTTTTTGACATGCTTTTAGTTTCTTTTTCCGTATCTTCATTTTTCGCAACGGGTGTTAATTCTTCTTTTTCTTTTTTTCTTCTTTTTCTCTTAGTTTTCTTTTCGTCCTTCTTTTCCTTATCATCTTGTGTTGTGGAAGGATTAAGAGCCTGATGATCAAGAATTTTATAAATCAGATCTTGTTTTAAGAGTTTGTCGTACTTAGGAATATTTAGTTCTTTAGCTATTTCCTTAAGCTCCGAAACAAGCTTGCTATTAAGCTCAATAATATCGTACATCGTAAATTGTTTTAGTTAATAAATTTTTCAAATGGTGGTATATCATACCAATTAACAACTATTTGAAGTTTATTTAATATTGTTTTTGAAATCTTACCAGGAAAATTGAATAAGCAACGCCAAAGATACAAAAAACTTTCAATTCCAAACAATTTAATTCAAAAAATAATTCATTACCAAAAAATCATCTCTTAATAGCTTCAATTATTACATAACACAAATGTTTTTTTTTAAAATCGATAAAGTGAATAATAATTAAAAAGCTGAAAAGTTTCTTATCTTTGCTACTGCAAAGATAAAAAAAATAATATGATTCAGCGTATACAAACAATATTTTTATTACTGGTATTTATTTCGTGTGTATTGATTTTCTTTTTCCCAATTGCAGGTAATTTATCAAACCAGAATGAAACTAACTTTTATGAACTTTATGTTTATATTTTAAAAATTTGGAAACATGGTTCCAAGCCCGAATTTAATTATTTTATTACATTACCACTTCTGATCGCAAATCTGATAATTGCAGTACTATCCGTCATAACAATTTTTCTATATAAAAACAGGATCAGGCAAATGAGCCTCATAAAAATTGCTGTATTCATTAATATACTTATGGTTGTTGGTATTTATTTCGGATATGCAGAAATTATTGAAAGGAGAATCGATTTACAGGAAGAATATGATGTTGGTGCAATTTTCCCTTTAATATCACTTGTGTTTCTAATTCTCTCATTCAGAAGGATCAGGCGTGATGAAAAAATGGTACGTGCTTCCGAAAGACTGCGATAATACTAATTCTTATTTAGTTCAATTACTTCCAAATCTGATAATTTACCATTATGTGCTATTAATGTAATTACCGTGATTACCTTATGTGATCCGAATCTACCTGCTGCCCCCGGATTAACATAAAGCAGATCATGCTTTTTATCATACATGATTTTCAGGATATGAGAATGCCCGCAAACAAATAAATCCGGTTTGTGTAATTTAATCATGTTATAGGCAACTTTTGAATACCTTCCGGGAATGCCCCCTATATGCACCATTATGACTTTTACATTTTCACAATTGAACTGCTGAATTTCCGGAATCATATTTCTTATGTCATGACCGTCTATGTTACCGTATACAGCTCTTAGATTACCTTTTTTATTCAATGTATTAAACAGATCAACAGAACCTATATCACCGGCATGCCATATTTCATCACAACTATCTAATATGTCAGGTATCTTGTGATGTAAAAAACCATGTGTATCTGATAATACGCCGATCTTTTTCATCTGTTAATTAATTTTTTACCTGCAAACATAGTTATTATTCTTCTTAAACTTCAGTAATGTTTTCCTTAATAACTTTTCGGATTTGTATGTAATCCTGAGATAAATTCCCTTAATTTTGTATATTTAAGAAAATTATACAAATAAAAATTATTTACATTAATATCAATTTAATACACATTACGTCAACATGTTATTTTTATACATAGCAATAGCATTCCTAAAAGGAGCACTGATCTCATGGCTGATATACAGAGGCCACATAACCAGGAAAATGACCGCTTTGCATTCGGAATTAAATATGGCAAACAGTAAATTAGCTGATTATAAAGATCAACAGGAAGATATAAAGAATGAATTAAGAAATAAAGAAGAAGAAATTATCAGGCTTAACCGAGATTTGTCGGCTCGTAATGCAGATTACAACAATCTTCAACAACGAATAAGCGAACAGAAAAAAGAAATTGAAAAGCAGCAGGAAAAACTCAGAATTGATTTTAAGAATCTTGCTAACGAAATTCTTGATGAAAAAACCAAAAAATTCACGGAACAAAATAAATTAAACCTGGATGAAATACTTAAACCCCTTGGAGAAAAAATAAAGGATTTTGAAAAGAAAGTTGAAAACACATACGAAAAAGGGCTTAAAGATCAAACAAACATAAAAGTAGAACTACGCAGATTACATGAGCTTAACCTAAAACTCGATGAAGATGCAAGAAACCTTACCAGAGCATTAAGATCTGACACCAAGAAACAGGGAAACTGGGGAGAAATAGTTCTTGAAAGAATTCTGGAAAGATCAGGATTGGCTAAAGGTCAGGAATACTTCACACAGGAAGCAACAAGAAACGAACAGGGCGAACAAATAAGACCGGATGTTGTAATTAATCTTCCCGACAATAAGCATATCATAATCGATTCCAAGGTTTCATTGTTGGCTTACGAATCTTTTGTCAACACCGATGATGATGAAAAAAATAAAAAGGAGCACTTCCTGAAGCAACACATCGATTCAATTAAAACACATGTTAAAAATTTAAGTGAAAAAAATTATCAGCATGCAATCAATCTTGACGTTCCTGATTTCGTGTTACTTTTTATGCCGGTAGAATCAGCATTCAGCCTTGCCATTCAAAATGACGCCGAATTATTTAACATTGCCTGGGACAAAAAAATTGTAATAGTTAGTCCAACAACATTACTTGCTACTCTCCGAACCATAGCATCTATATGGAAGCATGAAAAGCAAACTCAAAATGCTATTGAAATAGCCCGGCAGGGTGGCGCACTGTACGATAAGTTTGTATTGTTTTTGAATGATCTTGAAAAAATGGGTAACCAGCTTGGCACATTACAAAAAACCTATGATGATGCTCATAAAAAATTATCGAGCGGACAGGGTAATTTAATTCGCAGGGCTGAAAATTTAAGAGAACTGGGTGCAAAAACATCCAAGAAATTACCCAAACCAATGTTTGACGACCTCCCAAAAAAAGAATAGCAATGAAAAAAATCATTCTTTTTATTTTAATAATAATCGTTATATGGGCTTGTTCGTCTGCAAAAAGAATTAGCGATCAAAACATATCAGCTCAATACGATCCCCAAAATATCAATACACTTTATACAAAAGCATTTAATACAAACGACAGTCTTACAATGCTTTTTTTCGGGATACCTGAAAATATTTTACCAAAAGATGAACTCCCATCTGCTCTTAACTTTAAGATCACCTATCAAATATTCAGGTCATATTCATTTAAAGAAACTATAAGTTCAGATACACTTGATATGATAATAGATGATCCTGTTGAAGGAGGTATTTTGGGAAAATTAAATATTATTACACCTGATACCGGTAAATATGTGATTAAGCTCAAAGTGTTAAATAAAAAAATCCATAGAAATATTACTAAATATCTCACTCTTGATAAAAGTTCAAAGTTTAATTCGCAAAATTTTATTTGTATGGATTCCTCAGGTTATCCGTATCTTAAAAATTTCTTCAACAAAAATCAATATTTCAGAATTCAATACAGAAACAAGCTAAACAGTGATCTTTTTGTTTATTATTATAACAGGAAATTCCCTATTGCATTACCACCTTTTATTACTTCAAATCACAAACCTTTTAATTATAAACCTGACAGTATATACAAGATTAAAATAAGAGAAGGGCAGACAGATTTTATTAATTTACCTAAAGAAGGCTTTTATCACTTTGTTATTGATACAAGCTCACGTAAAGGACTAACTTTATTCAGGTTTTATGAAAACTACCCTGAAGTTAGCACAGTTCACCAAATGCTTTTTCCGCTCAGGTATATTTCAACCAAACACGAATTCAAAGAAATAATTGAATCGGCTGACAAAAAACAGGCAATTGATGAATTCTGGTTGAAACAGGCAAGCGACATTAACAGAGCAAAACAGATCCTGAGAAGTTATTACCGGCAAGTAGAAAGAGCAAACGTACTATTCACATCTTACACAGAAGGATGGAAAACGGACCGGGGCATTATTTATATAATACTTGGTGCACCAAAAACCGTTTATCGTGAAGATAATGACGAATTATGGATATATGGAGAAGCCAACCAACAAAGCTCTCTTACATTTCGTTTTTTAAAAGTAAAAAATCCTTTTACTGATAATGATTACCGCCTGATAAGATCATCACGGTATAAAGATAGCTGGTATTTTGCGGTTGATAACTGGCGCAGATAACTCATCATTTTAATATGAAGAAAAAAAACATAATTATAGGTATACATCCTGTAATAGAAGCCATAAAAGCATGGAGCGATATTGATAAAATATTAATACAAAAAGGAATAAACAAAGAGCATTTGATAAAGATCAAAACACTGTTAAGAAATAATCCTGTTCCATATCAATTCGTTCCATTGGAAAAATTAAATAAAATCACACGCAGAAACCATCAGGGTATAATTGCTTTTATTTCACCAATACCATTTCATAATATTGAAGATATTACCCCTCAACTTTTTGAATTGGGCAGAACACCTGTCATACTGACACTTGATCGTATTACCGATGTTAGGAATTTTGGGGCAGTCGCGCGCTCTGCAGAATGCTTCGGGGCAGATGCAATTATTATCCCCAAAAAAGAAACATCACGAATAAATGAAGACGCTGTAAAAACCTCGGCCGGTGCATTGATGAATATCCCGGTATGTAGAAGCAATAATTTATTACAAACATTAAACTATTTGAAAAATAGTGGCATTCGTATAATCGCCGTTTCTGAAAAAGCAAAGGATACTGCTTATTCATTAGATTTGACTGTACCGCTGGTTCTGGTTTTTGGTTCTGAAGAAAAAGGGATAAGTGACTCAATTTTAAATAAAGCTGATAAATTTGTCCGTATTCCTATGACCGGTAAAACAGCTTCTTTAAATGTGTCGGTAGCAACGGGAATTTTATTATATGAAGTATTAAAACAAAGGAGTTAATGAATAATGCAATTGCTTTAGAAGAGAATTACTTTGAATTTTCATTATACCTGGCTTCCCTTATCCTGGCACTTTTTCCTCTCAATTTTCTCAAGTAAAATATTCTTGCTCTTCTTACTTTCCCGCGTTTATTTAATGTAACATTTTGAATAAAAGGAGATGACACGGGAAATATTCTTTCAACTCCGATACCGCCGGAAATTTTTCTTATGGTAAAAGTTTGAGTAGGCCCGCTTCCTTTTCTCTGAAGAACAACTCCCCTGAAATTCTGCAAACGCTCTTTATTACCTTCCTTAATTGTGTAAGATACAGTTATTGTATCACCAGCTTTGAATTTCGGAAAAGTTTTCGTTTCCGTCTGATCCTCAATATATTGTATCAATTCATTTTTGCCCATCTCTCATTTTCTTTTAAGTGATCCCAAAGAAGGTGCAAATATACTATTATTATTTAGAAACAAAATGATAAAAAATAAAAAACAGGGATTAATTTTTAATATTTTTTTTGCGGAGGAAGAGGGATTCGAACCCCCGGTCCGCCATTAGGCGGACAACGGTTTTCAAGACCGCCGCATTCGACCGCTCTGCCATTCCTCCGATGCAAAAGTATAATATTTTTCCGACACCAAAATATCGAATGGAGAAATCTTTTCATCCAATATAGACAGACAATACTTAAAATCTTAATACATATAAAAAACCTAATACTTATTCCATTTAACCGATAACTTATTATTGCTTGACTGAGTCTATGATTATCATTAAATTTGTAAAGAATACTATAGTTCATTAAAGTAAAATATAACATTATCATGAAAAAAACGATAATACTCATATTCTTTATACTTTTTATTCTTCAAAATATTATCTCACAAGAGTTCAATGCTTATTTATCTTATAGTAAGTTCTATTCTCCGGAAAAAGGACCTTATATAGAAACTTATATATCAATCATAGGTAACTCGATCAAATACAAACAACTGGAGAATAAAAAATATCAAGGCACCCTGGAAATATCAATGAAATTCTCAAAGGGTGATACGATTGCAGATTTTGCAAAGTATGAATTAAAAAGTCCTGTTATTGAAGACACATCAAATATCGATATAAGTTTTATAGATCAGCAAAGGTTCTTATTACCCGATGGTGACTATAATTTCGGAATTTCAATATCGGATAAATACAGCAATAAAAAACCATTTGTATATACAGTTCCGATAAATATTAGTTTCCCTGAAAACCAGATTGAAATATCAGGTATTGAGCTAATTGAATCATATACCAGATCTGATAAAGATAATATTCTCAATAAAAGCGGCTATGACCTTATACCATATGTTTCGAATTTTTACCCTGAAAATATTGATAATATAACTTTTTACACTGAAATATACAATACAAGCAAGGTTCTTGGAGAAGAAGGAAAGTTCCTTCTGAAATATTACATCGAATCCTTTGAAACAGGAAAAATAATTAATAAATATCAAAAAATAAAAAGAGAAAATGCAACCCTGGTATTGCCTGTGCTCAGCAAATTTAATATTGAACGTTTACCTTCAGGCAATTATAAATTGATTATGGAAGTCAGGGATAAAGAAAACGAATTGATAACACAAAACAGTTTATTTTTCCAGCGCAGTAATCCAAATATACAATTCGATATAAATGATCTCGCAGCAATTAACACGGAAAATACATTTGTTAGTAAATTCAATAATGAAGATACCCTAAGGGAGATGATAGAAACCTTTCGACCAATTGCTTCTCAAATTGAAAAGCAATTTTTAAATAAAAATATAGAAGATGCTGACTTACAAACGATGAAACGATTCTTTTTAAATTTTTGGCGGGCACGAAATAATATAGATCCACAGTCAGAATGGGACAAATATTTCGAAGAAGTAAAAAAAGTAAATGAATCATACAGCACCCAGGTTAAACATGGCTACGAAACCGACAGAGGCAGGGTTTATCTTAAGTATGGCCCACCTAATATTATCACCGAAAGTTATAACGAACCCAGCGCTTATCCTTATGAAATATGGCATTATTATAAGCTAGGCGATAACCAGCGGAACAAAAAATTTGTTTTTTACACTTATAACCTTGTCACCAACGATTTTGTATTACTACATTCCAATGCCCTGGGAGAACTATCGAATTACAGGTGGCAAGTTGAATTACACAGAAGAGATTACGATCCTCAGAGCGTTGACGACACCAAACCACCTGACGCATGGGGAAACAAAGCAGATGATTACTATAACATTCCAAGATAAACATATATTATTTTTCCAAACTTTTGGTTCCTGTTATTGTAATTAAAATAATGAGGTTATTTTTGTTGTTTTAACAGCATATCCTGAAAAATAATAATATGCGTTTTTTATATATTCTTTTTACAATAATTGCCTGGATCATTTCCATTTTTCCATTGTGGATTTTATACCGTTTCTCAGACATTTTATATCTGATCATTTATTACATTATAAGGTACAGGAGAAAAATTACCTATAATAATTTAAAAAATGCCTTTCCTGAAAAAAGTAACAAAGAAATACGAATGATAGCAAAACAGTTTTATCGTAATCTCTCAGACCTTATTATGGAAGTTTTGAAAATAAAAAACATGTCAACAAAAACATTGAATAAAAGATTAAAATTTAATAATTATGATATTATCAATAACCTTCACAATAGAAATGTTTTTGTGGCTATTGGACATTGCGGTAACTGGGAATGGACGGGTCTTAAGATTGCTATGATATCAGACCATAAACCTTTCGCTGTTGTTAAACCTCTTACTGATCCTTTTTTCGACAAATATTTAAGTGAACTGCGTACGAAATCAGGCTATAATAACCTTGTAAGATTCAAACAAACTTATCGTACATTGAATAAAATGGAAAAAGAAAAATTTATATGTATTATTGCTTCCGACCAGACTCCTACCAGGGATGAAATTAATTACTGGACAAATTTCCTTAATCAGGAAACCCCATTTTTCCTGGGTTTGGAAAAAATGTCAAAGTCGCTTGATATTGCTGTTTTATTTTTTGATATTATCAGGATAAAACGAGGCTATTACGAAGTTGATATCGTTGAAATAACAAAAAACCCAAAAGATACGGCAGAATACGAGATTACGGATAAATATGTACATTTACTTGAAGAAACCATAAAAAAACATCCCGACAACTGGCTATGGTCTCACAGGAGATGGAAACACAAAAAAGAACAATTAGATTAACAATAAATAATCGATGCAAAAAGCTGCTGTTGTTATATTAAACTGGAACGGTAAAAAGTTTCTGGAAAAATTTCTTCCTGACCTTATTAAATACAGTCATGATGATGCAGAAATTATTGTAGCTGATAATAACTCTGTTGATGACTCGGTTGATTTTATTAGAAAGGAATATCCGGAGATACGGATCATCATAAATGAAATAAATGGCGGTTTTTCCAAAGGGTATAACGATGCATTAAAACAAGTAGAATCGGAATATTACATATTAATTAATACAGATGTACAGGTAACAGAAAACTGGATTATGCCGGTTATCAGACTGATGGATAAAAATCCTGAAATAGCGGCAGTACAGCCAAAAATCCTGTCATATCACGAACCGAATAAATTTGAATATGCCGGTGCCGCAGGGGGTTACATAGATAAATACGGTTATCCTTTTTGCCGGGGACGATTGTTTCAAAACATTGAAGAAGACAAAGGACAATATAATGATACCAGTGAAGTATTCTGGGCAACCGGTGCCTGTATGTTTATAAGATCTCATCTCTTTCATTTAGTGGGAGGTTTTGATGATATCTTTTTCGCTCACATGGAAGAGATAGATATTTGCTGGCGTTTAAAAAACCTTGGTCATAAAATCATGTATTGTTCCAAATCAACTGTATACCACGTTGGTGGCGGAACACTTCCAAAAAGTTCAAGCAGGAAAACCTACCTGAATTTCAGGAATAATAATTTTTTGCTTTATAAAAACTTACCGGCAGGAAGGCTGAAAAAAGTATTTATCATGAGATATTTGCTCGACAGTATTGCTTCACTTAAATTTCTTATTGAAGGTGGTTTTAAAGATTTTATTGCTGTTATCAGGGCACACGCCAGCTTCTGGAAATACTACCATATCATGAAGAGAAAAAGAAAATCACTCACACAACACCAGGTAAGTCAAATCTATGATTCGAACATTGCATTTGACCATTATATAAAAAAAATAAAATACTATACTGATCTTGACAAATCGAAATTTACAACCGATTAGATATTATGACCTGTATTATTGATAAGACTTAATACTGCCAGTCTGTATGAATCCATTCCGAATCCTATTATCACACCCTTTGCATGAGGAGCCACCAGGGATATATGCCGGAATTCTTCACGGGCAAAAATATTTGATATATGTACTTCGATCACAGGTGCATCAATAGCCCTCACAGTATCAGCAATAGAAACAGAAGTATGTGTATATCCCCCGGCATTTAGTATCATTCCATCATATAAAAATCCGGCTTTCTGAAGGCTATTTATAATTTCGCCTTCTATATTGCTCTGGAAATAATCAATCGAAATATCGGGAAAGTGCTCCCGAAGCTTTTTCAAATACTCCTTAAAAGATACTTTTCCGTAGATTGTCTCTTCCCTTTTTCCAAGGATGTTAAGATTGGGGCCATTAATTATCATGATTTTCATAACTTTACAAATATAAAACTTTATCAGATCAGTATGCTTAGTAATGATATTTTTATAAAAGCTGCAAGAGACTATTTTTATCTTATTTCCAAAGAATATCCCGAAAAGGGAATAAAAAAATTTGTTGGCGACAGGTATGCTCTTAGCAGTGAACAACGGTCTGCTCTTTTCAGGGGATTAACAGATCCGGAAAAAGCCATCTCGCGAAAGAAAAAGATCATTACTGAAGAAAATGCCAAAAACAAAGCTTTACATATAGACTTATTTAATGTACTGTATACTATTACAAGTTATTTTAATGGTAAATTACTTTTTGTTTGTAATGACAGCATACTCCGTGATGCTTCCGAAACACATGGTAAGCGTATCAATGAGAAAAAAATCGATCAGGCTGTATCATTAATCTTCGATTCACTAAAAAGCCTCAAACCTTTATATGTTAGTTTTTATCTTGATAAACCTGTTATCAACAGTATGATTATTCTAAAGAAGATCAAAACTAAACTAAGCGAATATAAGTATGCAGGCGAAGCAGAGGTTTTTGATTCGGCTGATGACATTCTTAAAAAAATCCGGGAGGGTATACTTATTACTTCCGATTCAACAATTATAGCCAGATCAAATACAGTTGTTTTTGATCTGGCAAGATATATACTTCATAACCAATATAACACTGATTTTTTTGATTTCAACTTAATAATTTCTTACCTTTGCCTTAAATAATCCAATAGGGGGTGCCCAAAAAATGCGGGCTGAGATCATACTCTTTGAACCTGATACGGGTAATACCGGCGAAGGGAAAATCAACCCAATACGTTCCGGACACAAATTCCTCTATTGGTCTTAGATGTTTAATTAAAAACTTAAGACCATGAAAAAGATCGTATTAATTTTAATTTTTACAGTTGTTTTTCCTGTACTATGTTTTTCCCAATATACGATAAGCGGAAAAATTATTGCAGTTGAAGACAGCTCACCATTATCAGGAGCACATGTTTCACTTGTCAACACATACAAAAGAACTGCAAGTGATTATCAGGGAAACTACAAAATCACCAATATCAATGAAGGTGAATACACAATTAAGGTTTCATATATCGGATATGAAACCAAAGAAAAAACCATTACAGTTAATTCGGATATAACTTTAAATTTCGCATTATCATTTAAACCTATCGTTGAGGATGAGGTTATCATATCTGCAGTGAAAGCAAGCGAAGGATCACCGACGACATTCGAAGACGTTGATGAGGAAGAAATAGAAAAAATTAACCTGGGGCAGGATCTCCCCTATCTCATTGAAACTACTCCTTCTGTTGTGGTAACCTCCGATGCAGGAGCAGGGATAGGTTATACAGGCATCAGGATAAGGGGTACTGACATAACACGCATAAATGTTACCATTAATGGAATACCGCTCAATGATCCTGAGTCTCATCTTGTTTACTGGGTTGATCTGCCTGATATATCTTCTTCAATCGATAACATACAAATACAAAGAGGTGTGGGTACTTCAACCAATGGTGCTGCAGCTTTCGGAGCAAGTATTAATATTCAAACCACGGAACTTCAGCCTGATCCATATGCTGAGATTAACAGCTCGGCAGGTTCATTCAATACTTTTAAAAATAATGTTTCATTCGGCACAGGTCTGATAAAAGGTAGATGGAGCTTCAGCGGAAGATTATCCAAGATAAGTTCTGATGGTTACATTGACAGAGCAACATCCGACTTAAAATCGTTTTATGTTTCCGGCGGGTATTATGGCGAAAATAGCATGCTTAAGGCAGTTATTTTCTCAGGAAAAGAAAAAACATATCAGGCATGGTATGGCGTACCCAAAGACTCTCTTGAAACCAACCGCACGTACAATCCATATACTTACGAAGACCAGACCGATAATTATTGGCAGGATCATTATCAGCTACACTATACAAAACAATTTAACAAACATTTATATTTGAATACTTCATTATTTTTGATAACGGGTAAAGGTTATTATGAAGAATATGAAGAAAATCAAATGTTTATAAACTATGATCTTCCTGATATCATAATCGGTGATACTACTATTTCTTCCACAAACCTTATAAGGCAAAGATGGCTAGATAATAATTTTTACGGAGTAACATATTCATTAAAATATAATAAAAGAAAAATAAAAACCATCCTGGGTGGTGCATGGAATAAATACGATGGTGATCATTTCGGTGAAATTATCTGGGCTCAATATGCCTCGAACATACAAAAAGATTACCGCTGGTATGAAAACACAGGTAATAAAACAGATTTTAATGTTTACAGTAAAACCAATTATCAACTTAGCAAAAGTTTCAATCTTTATATTGACCTGCAATATCGTCGAATCAAGTATGACCTGGATGGAATTCATTATAACTTAAGGGATATAAGTAATGATGTTAAATTCGACTTTTTCAATCCAAAAGCAGGTATCTATTACAACATAAATAATAATCAAAGTCTGTATTTTTCATTTGCGGTCTCAAACCGTGAGCCCAGCCGCCTTAATTACAGGGATGCAGATACAGGTTATACACCACAACCTGAAAGACTATATGATTATGAATTGGGTTATAAATTAAACCGTCCGAATTTTAGCCTTGAAACAAATATATACTTTATGGATTATAAAGACCAACTTGTGCTGACAGGAGAAATTAATGATTACGGTGCACCAATTATGACCAATGTTCCAAAAAGTTACCGTGCAGGGATTGAGATGCTTGCGGGTATTCAAATCTTTGATGATCTGAAATGGGATATGAATTTATCGCTGAGCAGAAATAAAATCAAAGATTTCGTTGACCATATTGATATGTATGATTCAACATGGACATTTACAGATCAGAAAACCGAAGACCTAATTACAACCGATCTTTCTTTCTCACCGGATATTGTTGCAGGAAGCAATATTACTTATGAACCTTTAAAAGGACTGGATATCAGTTTTATTTCCAAATATGTAAGCAGGCAGTATATAGATAATACTTCCTGTAAGGAAAGAAGCCTTGACCCTTATTTTGTCAATAACCTGGTCATAAACTACATTATAGAAACCGGTTTCATTAAAGAGCTCGGACTTCATTTTATGGTCAATAACATCTTTAATGAAAAATATGAAACCTATGCATGGGTATATAAATATTACCTGGATGGAAAATATCACGAATCGAATGGTTATTTTCCACAGGCCGGTATCAATTTCATGGGAGGAATATCACTTAAGTTCTAGCTACTTAATTTGTTTATGGATTTATATAAACAAAATTTGACTCAGTTAACCAAAGAATCGATACACTTTATTGGGGATTTGCTATTTTAATTGCCCTGATGCTTTTTCTCCTCGGATATATAATATGGGACAGGCGTACTGCACTTGGTCCCATTCAATCAAAAACATATGATCTAAGTGAAAAATACTTCAAACTTGAATCTGCCCTTAAAGAACAGGCTAAGCATGATCCAAAGCTGGCAGAAATACTGAAATCATTCGGATTGCTTTAATTATCAATTTTTATTTTAATCAGTCAAGGTTACTTTTCAATTTATTTATATTAATTTGTAAATTGCCAGACAATTAAATCATTAACAATATCAATTTAAAATATTATGAAAGATAATTTTATTAAGTTAATCTATATATCATTTTTACTCATTGCATTCTTTTTTCTTTCATCCTGTGCCAGCTTTAAATATTCAAACAAGAGAAAAGAAGAAAGAATACAAATGACCGTTAACAACAAGCCCGGCTTGATAGATTTAAAGAACCTTCAATCTCAGAATATTCCCGGACCAAGATCAAGGGGCATTATGATTGGTGATATGATCTCACTGGCTGCAGAAGGTATAAAGTTACTTATCGAAGCCGATAAAAAAAAGTACACCAGTCAGTATTCCTATGGTCTTTCCGATTTATATTTCTATGACCGTATTTCTGATGTTAGCCCTTTTGATATAAGCGGTATGCAATTTAACGGATTTGATCTTTTGAGGACTGTTCCCGACAAAAAAGATAAAAAACAGGATACAGCCTTATTTATATCATTTAAGGTAATTACAGAAAACCCCTATGAAATATTCAACAACTCAATGTTTCGCATGAAAGTGGATGATTTTATTATGAACTATGGAAAGGCTAAAATACCTGCCTTCAGATGGTATATGCCATGGACAATATTTTATAAGAACAGAACTAACATTAATCTTGATATTAAAATAACTTTCACTGCTTCCTGGGCAGGTGTGAATTCAGATATCAACAGCAAGCAGGAAATTGGAAATCTATATCTCGAGTTAAGGGATATCCCTTTGGGTGATACTGAAAAATTCGAAGCATACAAAAAAGGAATCATTGGCATGCCGGTATATGGCAGCAGCTTTATTGTTCCAAGATCATATGGAACCTATCTTACCGAAAGAAAAGAATTCGAACCGGCTTACGGTCAGGGGATATATGATATTCTTGTAGAGATAACCGAATCAGGCAAGGATCATTTTGTAACTAAAATTGTTCAGGATAATTCAGGGAAGATAGTTGAAGAAGTTAAGTCGACTTTGATTAATCAATTGCATTAGCAGTTATCGGTGATAACTAACTAGAGCCTGTCCATAATGTTGACCGGTAAGCTATAATAAGGAGATATCTCGCTGCGCTACTAATGAC
>CAZJYD010000065.1:0-16456 GCA_964550205.1 uncultured Bacteroidales bacterium | reverse complement strand
GAGAAAAAGAGGGGGTAAAATAAACGATAATTGCAAATTTACTATTAACTTAACAGTAGTAAAATTCCAAACAACAATTAACAAATTACAAATAAAAAAATTTAACTCCTGCTAGTTATCCAAAGATTTTACCAGAAGAATTATAATCTACTGATTATTATATCTAACTTATCTTCCAGCGCCATCTCCCCATCTATCCAGTTTATCTTTATTCCCTGCCGTTCCATTCTTCTGAACCAGGTCATTTGACGCTTTGCATACTGATGAATGGCGGTATTTAATTTTGAGAACATTTCATCATAACTTAATTTGCCCAGCAAATAATCTGTTATATATCGATATTCAAGTCCGTAAAAACTGAGCTTATCAGGTGAGAGACCATTATTCAGCAGTTTTTTTACTTCTTCAACCATGCCCTCTTTAAGCCTTATTTTCAACCTTTTTGTTATTCTTTCACGGATATTTTTTCTTTCCATCCTAATTCCAAAAATTATATTCGCAATATCAGGAAAATCTTTATCTACCTTCTCCGGATGTTCCTCATAATATTTTGCTATTTCGAGGGAGCGGGTAAGCCTCCTCCTATCTTTAATATCAGTAACATTATGTAATTCACGTTTCGATTCAAGAAGAGATATCAAATCACTTAAAGATTCTTTCTCCAGTTCTTTTCTGAGCTTTTTATTAACCGGGACCTTGACCAATGGGTATTTATCAATAACCGATTCAAGATAAAGTCCTGATCCTCCGCACATAATCACATCCTTACCTTTTGCTGTTATTCTATTGTAAGCATTGAGGAAATCACGCTGGAATTCATATACATTATATTCATAACCGGCATCCACAATGTCGATAAGATGATATTTTATCTTTTTACCTTCAACAATATAATCTGAATAATCTTTACCTGTCCCTATGTTCATTCCCCTGTATACCTGCCTTGAATCAGCGCTTATTATCTCTGCATTAATTCTGTATGCAAGACAGGCGGCTAACCTGGTTTTTTTCGTTGCTGTTGGGCCTAAGATGGTGATCATAATAAAAGATAACTATCGGCTTCTATTTCAAAGATAATATTTTAGAATATGCTTCGATATCCAAATGCCTATTAAGGTATTATGATAGAAAATTTGATTTAAGATTATTTTGATAATTCAATCTCCAGTGGTTCCCCTTTGCTCAATTCATATTTTTTGTCTTTTACCGTTATATCAATTTTATCATCAATTCCATCAACCAATGTAGCTTTTATTTTGTGGTCTTTTATTTCAAGTTCATATAAATTATTTCTAAACCTGAATTTAAATCTCAGTTTTGTCCAATGAAGGGGCAAGTCGGGATTAAACTTCACAAATCTTTCACCATATTCCAATCCTGCAAAACTTTGAAGTATAATATCTATTGTACCTGCCATCACTCCTGTATGTATTCCTTCTTCAGTAGTACCTCCCTGAGTGTCATATATATCACTTTCCATAGCATTCATAAACCATTCCCATCTGCCATACTTTCCATCTTCCAGATATTTAAGAATAGCAGCATGGACCACATAACTAAGTGTTGAGCCATGGCTTGTGCGTTTAAAATAATAATCATAATTCTTTCTGAGAAAATCAAAAGCATCACCTACTTCATAATTCATACCTTCGAGTATCTCTTTTACTTTCGGTGGAGTTAAAACATAGAATAGCATAAGGGTATCTGCCTGTTTTGATACTTTATATCTATTAGGTGAATCGTTTTCTGCCTTTAGTATTCTGTCCATCCTTCTGATGCTATCATATTTCTTCCGATAATGATCCCAATCCAGTTCTTTAAGATCAAAGTAAACTTTAAACTGGGCCATAACACCATCATCATTGAATTCAACATAAAGGTTATCACTGATTTGTTTCCACTTTTTGATTTCACTTTTTTTAATTTTCAGTTTTTTAATTATTTCATCCAGTTCTTCTTTATTAAAAGTATCAATAAAGTGGATCATTTTATCCATCAGCCAAGCTACCATAACATTTGTATATGCATTGTCGTTCAATCCGCTTTCGTAACTATCCGGATACTTCTCCTGAAATTCATCAGGACCCATTACATTCATTATATGATATTTGCCATCATTTTTATCATATTCAGCGATATGTGCCCAAAACCTGGTTATCTCAAACATGATCTCAGCTCCGTATTCTCTCATAAATTCCTTGTCGCGCGTAATACGACTATATTCAAGAACATTATAAGCTATGGCCAATGAAACATGTCTTTGCAACCTGCTCAAATCGGGATCCCACGCACCGGAAACAGGATTATAGTGTATCTCCTGAGTTTCTTCACTACCGTCATTAGCAGTTTGCCACGGAAACATAGCACCATCATAACCATTTGCCTTCGCATATTCCCTGGCGGCATCTAATCGCCTATAGCGGTATAACAAGGCTGATCTTGATACTTCAGGAAAATGTAAATTATAAAATGGCATTATAAACAATTCATCCCAGAATATATGACCTCTGTATGCTTCTCCATGCAATCCTCTTGCAGGAATACCCGCATCTATATGTTTATTATGTGGAGAAGCAGTCACCAGTAAATGATAAATATGAAGTCTGGTTGTTTTTTGAGAGAACCTGTCGCCTTCTATCCTTATATCGGCAATATTCCAAAGGTTATTCCATTTTCTTTTGTGTTCAGTAACCAAACAATCAAAAGAAATAGATTCCAATACATCATTAAGACCATCCTTTTCAGGATCTTCAGTATCCTTGTCTCCGGATGTATAAATACTTACTATTTTCTCAATAGTATAGGTTTTAAGCTGTTCGCAATCAATAGTATAACTTTTTGATATGGCCTGAATGTTTTTCTCTACCCTGCTTTCCTTTTTAACTTCCTTATCCCCTTCATATAACTTATGATCAGCATGCATATATATATCAACATTCGACTCATTTGTTTTAACATGAAGGAAAATCGAATCTCCCCTGGTTTCCTGTCTTATAGCATTGAGATGGTGGTTACTCAGCGAACGGTATCTGGGTACTCCATAATTTGTAACTGTTCCGTCAATCGATGATTTAATAGTGACAGGTTCAAAATAGTTATAAGGAGTTATGCGATATCTGATTGCACCCAGATGATGATTATCCATACTGGCTATTCTCTCACTCTCAATAATTGTAATTCTTCCATTTATGTCCCTGATCTTGATCTTACGGCTCATCACTCCGGTTTTCATATCTAAAACATGATTATAATAAAGAATTTCAGATTTAAGAACATCTATAAATTTATCCTTTCCTATTTTAAAATCTATGGGTAACCAGTTAGGGCAATTCACAAAGTCGTTATTATATATTTTTTTATCGTGTATTACTGTTGGTACTTTATTATAAAGGCCGGCAATGTAAGTTCCCGGATAATGTATATCTTTTTCGGCCACCTCGCCTTCAAAACATCCTCTGGTAGCAAAATAACCATTCCCCACAGTTGTTAATGTTTCTCTTAGCTTTTCCGTATTTTGATTAAACCCGTGATAATTCAGTTTCCAGCTATCCTCATCTATTCCTTCTTCAAACCACTTTAAAATATCATTCCAGGTAATTTCCGAAAGATCCGATACAGTATAATCACCTCCGAACCTTCGCAATGCTTCATGGTTCTCCTCTCTTGCCACACCAATAACTAAAGCAAAGTTTCCCTTTTTACCGGCAGCCACTCCAACTTCAGCATCTTCTACCATAAGACATTCAGAAGGTAATAAATGCAAATCATCAGCGGCCGAAATAAATATATCAGGCTCTGGCTTTCCTTTTAAATTTCTTTCTTTAGAAACTATTCCTCCAACAATGGATTCAAATTTATCTATTAATCCGGTTTTTTCAAGAATATAACGACAGTTCTTACTTGATGATGCCAATCCTATTTTTATTCCATGTGACTTTAAATCATCGATAAACTTTAAAGAGCTATCATATATTTTTACTCCCTCCTCTTTAACTATCTCTCTGAATTTATTATTCTTCCTGTTACCTATTCCACATATTGTTATTTTTGATTCGTCATCAGAGTCATCACCATAAGGTAATCTTATTCCCCTGCTTTCAAGAAATGACTGCACACCTTTATACCTGGGTTTACCATCAACATATGTCAGGTAATCGTTTTTTGTAAATGGATTATACTTTTGCCCGTTTTGTTTCTCCAGAAAACTGTTAAAAGTCTCTTTCCATGCTTTAAAATGGGTTACAGCCGTTTGTGTGATAACCCCGTCCAAATCGAATATAGCTCCTTTTAATTGTTCTATTCCCATGATTTTATTTTAATGATTTATTATTCAATATTGAAATTAAAATATCAGGTTTATCAACGAAAAATGAATTCGGGCATTCACTAACAACTTTGTCTTTCAAATTCTTATCTTCGGTTACAAAAATGGTACAGGTATTTTCTGAATGTTCCATCGCATCTCTTACCATTGGAATATCAGAATTCGTATCGCCGCATATGAGATTAGGACCTTTATGTAGGTTAAGTTTTAACGAATCATTAAGGAAATTTATTCCATCTCCCTTGTCAAAATCTTTTATGGAATTATTGTCCTGGTCTTCAATTGTTAATATGATCTCAATATCCAGGCCGGTATCTTCAATCCTGAAGTATTTTTTCTCAGGATCAATTTGATCCACTAATTTCTTTACTTCTTTAAGAAAACTTTCAGACTTGCCTTTTTCTATACTTTCATTAATATCCTGTCTGGCTATAGTTGTTTGTCCGAATTTTAACTGTAATCCTGATCCGATCAAAGTAAAGTTATGGTAATATGGCTTTTTTGTTAAATCTTCTAGCGCGTTGTTCAGTTTATCGAGCATTTGCTGTTTTTCAGGCTCTATTGCCAAATGACCGGTATTACCATTTTTGTCGAGGTATTCTCTTCCTTTTGAGCCTGCATAGTTAAAAATATTTTCAGGATTAACACTTATTTCTTTAAGCCCGTTGGTTATTAATGGTGCTGATGTTAAAATGATCGCATTCCTGACAAAATTTGCAGCATAACGGCTTAAATATATTGAATTATATGCAGATTGAACTGATGTGGAATATCTTCCACAATAGTTATTTACCGTGCCATCCCTGTCTGTAATAAAATTTCTAAAAACAATATCTGACAAAAAATCAACACCCTCTTTAACTTGTTGATTATAATTCTCATAATCCTGTTCAAATACTTTAGTTAATTCTTGCTCACCTGATTCAAAAAAACATATATCTTTTTTAAGTTCCCCTATTTCGTAATCCATATTAGTTATGATAGTCCTTTCATCATCAATATATAAAAGCTTGAACCCATTTTGGTTTGGAATTTGTTTAAGTGTCTCCAAAGTTGATTTTAATTTTTGCAAATGTATACTATCAACGGTTTTATAAAAAAAATAACGGTTAACAAGGGTTTTTCTGGTATTAACCGTTTTTTTCATCAGTTCAACAAATTCACTCAGATTTTGTACTTTCATAGATTGAATTTTTCGTTGAAATTATTTTTGCCTGCATTAATTCAGGCAAAAATAATTCATAAAATCTATTAGCACTAAATATTAAAAAAGAATACATATATTATGAACCGCTTAATTATAGTTTCAAACAGATTACCGGTTAAAATTTCCCGGCGTAAAGGTAAAATAAATGTTGAACCCAGTGTAGGCGGGCTTGCTACAGGGATGAGATCATTTTATAAAACACATGACAGCTTATGGTTTGGATGGCCAGGTATTAACAGATGTAAATCATCATCTGATAAAGAATCAAATATCGATAAAAGACTCTTACAAGAAAAGTGTAAACCTGTTTATTTGTCACAACATGATATTAATAATTATTATTATGGTTTTAGCAACAAAACATTATGGCCTCTTTTCCACTATTTCAATCAATATACTGTTTATAGGGATGATTTTTGGTATTCATACAAAAAAGTAAATAAAATATTCGCTGAAGAAATAACTAAAGAAATTAAGAAAGATGATATAATATGGATACATGATTATCATTTGTTTCTTTTACCATCATTGATCAGGGAAAAATTCCCTGATATACCTATTGGCTTCTTTTTACACATTCCTTTTCCTTCATACGAAGTATTCAGATTACTTCCATGGAGATCCGAATTACTAAAAGGAGTATTAGGTTCAGATCTGGTAGGTTTTCATACGTACGACTATCAGAGGCACTTTTTATCTTCCGTAAGAAGATTGCTCGGTTATGACACATATTTTCATCAGATCACACTTGAAGATAGAACTGTGAGTACAGATACATTTCCAATGGGTATTGATTATGACAAATTTCATAATAAAGCACGTGAACTGGCCAAAACCTTTAATAAGCGAAGATCCAGATTTAAGCAAATTTTTGATGAAACTACTTTTAAAACCCCTCAAACCAAGATCATCCTATCCATGGACCGTCTTGATTACTCAAAGGGCATACCAGCAAGACTGGAGGCATTTGAACTTTTCCTGGAGGAAAACAAACAATTCCACGGAAAAGTTAGCATGATATTGCTTGCCGTACCATCCAGAACAAATGTTGAACAATACAGGGACCTTAAACGTACTGTTGATGAAATGGCCGGCAGGATAAACGGTAAATTTGCAACGATTGACTGGACACCAATAAGATACTTTTACAGGTCTCTTCCCTTCTATCAGATAATTGAACTTTATTTGTTATCAGACATTGCATTGGTCACACCTCTGAGAGATGGAATGAATCTTATTGCTAAGGAATACCTGGCATCAAAAATAAACAGTGAAGGAGTGCTTATACTTAGTGAAATGGCAGGTTCTTCAAGGGAACTTGGGGAAGCTATAATTGTTAATCCCAACGATATAGGCGATATTGTATCCTCAATAAATACTGCCCTTAACATGCCTAAAAAAGAACAAGTTGAGAGAAACAAACGAATGCAACAAAGACTAAAAAGATTTAATGTGGTTAAATGGGCGGAAACATTTATGGAAAAACTAATGGAAGCCCAAAAATTGCAGGCCCAACTTAAATCAAAATTATTAACTGATGAAATTGCTAATAATATAACTGAGAATTATTATAACTCAAACAACAGGATAATTATAATGGACTACGATGGTACTCTTATTGATTTTCAGAGTAAAGCCAAGGATATGAGTCCCGACAGGGAATTAAGATCAATAATTAAAAAATTGACAGAAGATAAAAAAAACCATATAGTAATTCTCAGCGACAGGGATAAGGAAACTCTAAACGAATGGTTCGGTGAATACAATGTATCCTGCATTGCAGAAAATGCCGTGTGGATAAAAACCATCAAAAACGAATGGGAGTTAATTGAACCTTTGGATAACGGATGGAAAGATGAATTAAGGAGTGTTCTTGAACATTTTCATGACAGAACACCAGGCTCTGCTATAGAAGAAAAAAAATACTCGCTGGCCTGGCATTACAGGAAAGCTGACCCTGAATTTGGTGATATAAGAGCCAGAGAGCTTATCGATGAATTAATTAGCCTTACCAGAAATCTTGATATCGATATTATCGAAGGCAATAAAGTTGTAGAAATAAAAAGTATTGGCATTAATAAAGGACGTGCAGCCAGAAAAATATTACCCGAAAGGAAATGGGATTTTATCATGGCAATTGGTGATGACTGGACTGATGAATACCTTTACAGTGCATTACCTGAATCAGCTTATTCTATAAATGTAAGTTTCAGAAATACCCATGCAAGATATTGTGTGGAAAATATAGCTTATGTCAGAAAAATGATAAAGAAATTAATAAGATAATATTCTATTTAAAATAATCCATTTTCTGCATCTTATATTCCTTTGATACCATCAAATTCCTGATAACATTTAATCCGGATATTGTTGAGCTGCCAAATGAAAAATTATCCCAATTAATATCTATACTGTTAATTTCTTCTGCATCAAAATAAACCATTAGAAAATCTTTCAAAGATTGCTCATCTTTTAATTCCTGTTTTTTGTTTTCTGATCTCAAAAACTGTAATATCCTTAGCCCGTCGATCTTGTCAGAACAAGCCTTTTTAAACTTATCCACAGTTTTGTAATTATTTCTTAATGGTTCCCAAATATTTTCTTCACCGAACTGGTTTTTAATAAACTTATCCATTGGAGTAGAAATATCTTTTTTGAACAATTTACCAAATTGGTCATATGTGTTCTTCACCTTGTCAAACAAAGAGTACTGGTAAACAGGATAGCTTCTCCAGTCATTTTTCAAACCTTTGATTACAGCTGGTCCGGTACCAAAAAATACACGCCCTGATTTCCTTGAGGAAGGATAAACCTTTATTTTATTCCAAAGGATCAATTCTCCTGATTTTATCAGTTTCTGAAGGAAGTAGAAATCTTCGCCACTCTTATGGGGCGTAATCCCTCCCACTTTCCTGTATGCCCATACCGGCAAGGCAATAGCCGATCCGAGAGCTGTAAAATTATAAGGATTCCTGATCCTCCACATATTCAGGGAATAATTTCTCATATATATCTCATATCGAAGAATTGCCCTGTCAATTTGTTCATTGCCGGTAATTTTATGGTAATAAGGATTTGATAATGCTATCTTAACCGGATTGCTTTTAAAAATACCTAATATAGATTTCAAATATTCCGGAGGATAATAGGTATCAGCATCAATACTGACAATAATGTCCTCATCATTTGCAATTTCATTTATAGCATCCATAGCTGTTTTTCTGGCCCAACCTACTCCATAATAATTACCTTTCCACCCCTTACCCCTTGATGACTTGTCTATAATATGAATATCAAATCCGTAACTCCTTTTTAACAAAGCTAATGATCTCCGGTTGTCTTCACAGGTCTGGTATTTAGTGTTATCATCCCACCAAGCATCAGGTTGATTGACACATGCATATAAAATAAAATCTTTATATGTTTGATTATTCAAACAATTCAACAGTTCAGGAAGATAGACTGATTCCTCCATTACCGGAAGGGCCAGAAAAAGATTCTTCATAAAAAATTTATTTTTAAATTAGTACAAAATTGTCAATTTTTTTAACTTTATTAATAGAAATACGTCATGTTATAGTAAGTATCTTTTTTAATTTTATAAAATGAATCTTTTAAAAATTTTAGCGCTTGCCTTAACAATTTTTATCTCTGGAAATAGCATATGCCAGAAAACCAAGAAAATCATTATTGTTAATAAGCTTGACTCAACTTTTACTCACTTATTTGTTGGCGATAAAAAACATGACAACATTGTAATACCATACAATTATAATCTGGGACAATTCATTATCAATGAAATTTCCAGGGTTATTGACACACTTAATAAGAAAATGCATACAAACCTGGAAATCCTTACTATGAAAATACCTTCAAAATATGACAGCCATATTGAATATTTTAATATTATGGGAAAGCCGGATAAGAAACTGAGGACCTGGCTGGAAATATCCAGGAATAAATATAATGCTTATTATGTTCTTATCCTCGACACCAAATACCTTAAAAGCGAAGATCGTGATGAAACATTAAATGGTTTAGATTATGGTATGCTTACTTATAATCACACCGATAAGCTTGTAACATATTTCACCTTGATAAGGTACCTTTTGTTTAAAACAGATCCGAAAGAGAAAATAGAATTCAACTACGAAACAAGTTACCAAAAGGATGCTCCCTACTACGACTTTATATTTAATAAGTCCTTGTCTTATGAAGACAGGCAAACTTTGCCCGCATTTCACCTTGAATATGCTATAGAGAATGTTAAAGAAATGGCATTGATCAAAATTGAAAAGATACTTGTCGCTATTGTTCAGGATATAAATAAATCATAGCTGACCTAAGAAAATATATTTATTAATTATTTAAATTATTTTTACATCCCTGTGTTTTTTTGTAATTTTATTCATATGAAATACACAGGATTTATTATTAATACATTACGTTGGCAAAAAAGAACAAACTGGTATTTGTTCTCAATATTTATTATCTTAACAAATTGTAATGCACAAGAAAGAAACAACATGAGTTATGAGGATGAAAGAGAAATAATGGTACGCGATCAAATTGAATGGCGTGGAGTTGACAACAAGAATGTATTAAATGCAATGAAACAGGTACCCCGTCATGTTTTTGTCCCAAACCCATACAAACCATACGCCTATGATGATACACCGCTTCCTATTGGTGAAGGACAAACCATATCGCAACCATATATTGTTGCATATATGACTGAGATACTCGACCTGAAGTCCACCGACAAGGTCCTTGAAATCGGAACCGGATCAGGTTATCAGGCCGCCGTATTGGCAGAAATATGTGACTCGGTTTATACCATAGAGATATATAAGTCATTGGCAGAACGCGCAGGCAAGATCCTGAAAAAACTGGGTTATGATAATGTATTTGTTAAACATGGGGATGGATACAAAGGTTGGCCTGAGCATGCTCCCTTTGATGCAATAATCGTTACATGCGCCCCAAGAGACGTTCCTGAAGAACTCGAAGAACAACTAAAAGAAAACGGGCGTATGATAATTCCCGTAGGTAAAAAATACACGCAGCAACTATATTTATTAAAGAAGAAAGACGGTAAAATAAGAGAACATGCTGTATTACCTGTCAGATTTGTTCCGATGATCGATAAAGATGGTGATGTTTATTAATTTTTTCTTGCGAAAATAAATTCAACTTACATTATTCACTATCACTTAAAGGGCTCCTTCTTATTCTTAAAGTCAGGTCTGTAATTTTCATAACTATCCATATCCTGTATCCAGCCATTAAACATACCCAGATCACCCATATGCTTTACTACTTTATGATAATCTTTTTTATCAACTGTTCTTCCAAGATCGGGATACGCCGCCACCCTGTATGTTGGAAAATATTGAGACATAAGGGATATATTAACTTCCGGTGATATCTTCCCGTATATTTCGTTTAAAACAGCAATGCTGTTATCAGTATGTCCTGGTAATACCAGATGGCGTATGATCATTCCCTTACGCGCCTGTCCATCCTCTAATTTAAGATCACTGCCAACCTGCCTGTACATTTCCTTTATTGCATTGGTAGCTATTTGGGGATAGTCAGATGCATCTGAAAAAGATTTCGAAATATCAGAATCCATATATTTAAAATCGGGAAGATAAACATCTATCAAACCATCAAATTTTCTTAACTCCCCTACTTTATCATAACCATTTGAATTATAAACAAATGTCGGATTAATACCTAGCTCATGAAGAGTATTGATTATGATCTTTACCTGGGGGATAAAATGCGTTGGCGAAACAAAACCAACCGCATCAATACCATGATTGAGAATATTGAGGATTTGACGTATTACCTCTTTCAATGATATTTTATCTGCTGAATGATCAATTTCATTATCACTTATCTGGTAATTCTGGCAATATCTGCATTGAAGATTACAATTTGTAAAAAAGATATTACAAATTCCTTTCCTGCCGCTTATTGGTGGTTCTTCACCCCTGTGAATACATATAGAAGATATACTGAATGCACCATTAGCTTTGCAATATCCCAATTTACCGCTTAACCTGTTAGAATTACAACTCCTTGGACAAAGATTACAGGGCTCAAGGTCTTGCAGTGGTAGTAATAACTTTTCATAATCAACATCATCTATATTAATCTTTGTCATAAAAATAAATTTATACCAAAATTAAAAATCTTTACATGTATATATAACTGTTTTATAAGAGGAAAATTTCACTAATGCATTATTCTATAAGTCAAATTTTATTAAATTTGATCCGTAAAGTCAAGCTTATATGAACCGGTTAAGTAAAAATAATATTTACATTAAAATGTACGGTCGCTTCTGCCGGCATCTTTATGAATGCTGGATATACTAATTCTCTTCTACTTTCCTTTATTCTAACAGAATCTATATTAATCATTAAAACATTTTAAATTAAAATTAATGACCGGGATAGTTTCAAATATCCAGAGATTCAGTATTCATGACGGGCCGGGTATACGAACAACCATATTTTTCCAGGGTTGTCCTCTAAGATGCTGGTGGTGCCATAATCCTGAATGTCTTGATTTCGATGCTTCTACCGCGGCATCAAAACGGGTCAAATATACTGCTGACCAGTTAATTGACGAAATATTAAAAGACAGAGTATTCTATGAAGAATCGAATGGAGGAGTGACTTTTTCAGGTGGGGAGCCTCTTTCACAACCTGACTTTCTTAAATCAATGCTGCATAAATGCATAGAAAACAATATTCACACAGCAATTGACACTTCCGGATATGCAAACATTCAGCTACTTAAGAATATTAAAGATCATGTAAATTTATTCCTTTACGATCTTAAACTGATAAATGATAATGAACATATTAAATATACAGGAGTTTCCAATAAAACAATCTTAAATAATCTTCAATATCTTGACAGTGAAAATAAAAATATCAGGATCAGGATACCCTTAATCCCTGAAATAACCGATACTGATGAAAATATCAAATCCATACTAAATTTCATTGCAAATCTTAAACACAAATGCGATATTGATCTTTTGCAATACCATAAAAATGCAGAAGGGAAATATGAAAGAATGAAAATGAACTATAAGTTAAAAGGAAAAAATAAGGATGAAAAAAGAACACAGGAAATTATTGATATCTTTAAAAGAAATAACTTTAACGTATACATTTAATTGATATAAGTTAACATGACGGAAAGAATCAAAATACTGCGGGAAAAAAGCCTTAATGCAAAGGCAACGATAACAGAAGAAAGAGCAAAGCTGATAACTGAATTTTATAAAAGTGATCTGCCAAAAGGTAAATCAATTCCCGAACAAAGAGCTTTAGCTATAAAATACCTCTTTGAAAATAAAAACATCTATATAGGAGAAAATAAACTAATTGTTGGTGAACGCGGAGATCAGCCCAAAGCAACGCCTACATATCCTGAAATATGTCTTCATTCACTTGAGGACCTGGAAGCGCTGAATACACGTGAAAAACAACAATTCAAAGTAAACCAGCAAACAAAATCCATTTATAAAAAAGAAATAATTCCTTATTGGCAAGGAAAAACCATGCGTGAAAGACTATTCAGTCATATGACCGATGATTGGAAAGATGCATATAATGCAGGTGTTTTTACGGAATTCCAGGAACAACGTGCACCAGGGCATACCGTTTTAGGAGGAGACATGTTCCGCAAGGGATTTATGGATTTGAAAAAAGAAATTCATCAAAAAATTGAGCAACTTGATTATTACCACGATAACAAAGCACTTGATAAGCTTGAACAACTAAAAGCTATGGACATTGCAGCCAATGCAATAATAATGTATGCAAAGCGCCATGCTGAAAAATTAAAAGAGCTCCACGACCAGGAAACTGATGAAGGCAGAAAAGCCGAATTACTGGAAATGAAAAGTATCTGTAAAAGAATACCTGCCCGCGGTCCGGAAACCTTTTGGGAAGCACTTCAGCATTATTGGTTCATTCATCTTGGTGTGGTTACGGAAGTAAATCCCTGGGATTCATTCAACCCTGGAAGGCTGGATCAGCATCTTTTTCCCTTTTATAAAAGAGATATTAAAAAAGGAATACTAACTCCTGAAAAAGCCAGAGAATTATTACAGGCTTTCTGGATAAAATTTAATAATCATCCGGCTCCGCCTAAAATAGGTGTTACGGCAAAGGAAAGCAGCACCTACACAGATTTTGCCCTGATCAATCTTGGCGGAGTCACTGAAGAAGGTAATGACGGAGTAAATGAGCTCACTTATATTATTCTTGATGTAGTAAAAGAAATGCGGTTGCTCCAACCCAGCTCTATGATACAGGTAAGTAAGAATAATCCTGACCGTTTTATTAAATCAGCAATAAATATCATTAAAACAGGCTTTGGTCAACCTTCGGTTTTTAATACGGAAGCTATTATTCAGGAACTGCTCAGGCAGGGAAAATCATTAATTGATGCCAGGAACGGTGGAGCCAGCGGCTGTGTTGAAACAGGAGCATTTGGAAAAGAAAGCTATATACTTACAGGATATTTTAATATCCCAAAGATACTTGAAATAACACTTAATAATGGAACCGATCCCGGAACAAAAAAGAAGACAGGGATTGAAACCGGCAATCCAATTGATTTCAAAACTTTCGGGATGCTCTTAAAAGCTTTTGAAAAACAATTAAACTACTTTATAAATATTAAAATTAAAGGTAACACTGTTATTGAGCAATTATATGCAAAGTACCTCCCCGTTCCTTTCCTTTCATTATTGATAGGCGATTGTATTCAAAACGGAAAAGACTATAATGGAGGAGGTGCAAGATACAATTCATCTTATATTCAGGGAGTGGGGCTGGGAAGTATCACCGATTCACTCACCGCTTTAAAATATCATATATTCGATAAGAAAACATTCTCATTTGATCAGTTAGCTTCCGCTTTAAAAAGCAATTTTAAGAATAATGAAGAAATAAGGGATATTCTGATTAACCAAACGCCAAAATACGGTAATGACAATGATTATGCTGATGAACTGGCTGTTAAGGTCTTCAATTTATTTTTCGAAGCAGTGGATGGTCGCTTAAATACCAAGGGCGGTCATTTCAGGATCAACATGTTACCAACCACAGTTCATATATATTTCGGCAGCGTTACCGGTGCCATGCCCGACGGCAAGAAAGCCGGTGAACCACTGTCGGAAGGAATTTCACCTGTGCAGGGAATGGACAGAAAAGGACCGACTGCAGTTTTACGATCCGCAGCTAAAATTGATCATCTGAAAACAGGCGGCACACTGTTAAATCAAAAATTTACACCACAATTACTTGAAGGGGACAAAGGTATCGAAAGCATGGTTCATCTGATAAGAGGATATTTCAGGATGGACGGTCATCATATTCAGTTCAACGTTGTTACGGCTGATACATTGAAAAAGGCACAAAAAGAACCCGAGAAATATGGAAATCTTATTGTGAGAGTGGCAGGATACAGTGATTATTTTGTTGACCTGACCAAAGAATTACAGGATGAAATAATCAGAAGGACAGAGCATGAGGTAATACGCTAACTAGAGTTTTTCATTATGTTTTTTTATCCTAATACCCATTTTAGATTTGGGAGTGTGATCAGTGATCGGTGATCGGTGTGTACTTGCCTGAAAACGGATTCAACTGATCTACACAGATCAGCGTAAATCTGTCGTATCCGGTCATCCGCGTGCCATTAAAAAAGCACTTTACTCATATCCCACAAATCCTTATAAACAAAATCGGAATTGATCTCTTGCATATTGGATTCTTCACCAAGGAAAACCGTTACCATACCCAGATTTTTTCAAATTCCATATCCGAAGGGGAATCGCCAACCAATGCTGTCCTGGACGTCTCGTCCGTGCCGTTTATATCAAACAGCATCACCCTTTGGTTTTTATTATCCTGTAATGTTTACTAAGAACAAATCTTCCGCCTTTGAAAAGATTTATTATTTAATGCGTTTTTTCAATTCCAAAGCAGATTGGAACATGGTTTAACAAATCAAGCTTTCAATGTTATTGCCATAGCTTACCGGCGCATTGGCTTCCAAAGAAAAGTCGCATGTGCTTTCATGGCCACAGGTGCAAATCTTCTTAAATACCTGATGTTCGGTGACCTTGATTTTTATTTCCGGTATGTCGAAAACCTGCCGTTTACCAACGAATTCATATGGGAAAGACGATAAATTATTTCCACAGCAACCGCAATAAGAAGGTATATGTTTTTCAAATATTGCATTCTCAGAATGGTAAGAAAGCAAATAAATAAATTGTTATGCACACTAAACCAGAAAAATTGTTAATAGTAGCCAGTTTTTTTATTTTTGATACTGATTAGTTACTAAATAAAAGCATGCAAATAATATGTATCATTAAAAACAAAACCAAAAAAGATAATGAAAAAAACAACATCAATTTTAGCACTTTTTTTGATTACACTGGTCCTCAGCGCCCAGAAAGCCGAATGGACGGATTTTGACGCCCGTAAACAAATGTATCCGCTATCGAAATACTTTAGCGGTTTTTCGATGGAAGAAGTGGATAAACAGGAAGATTTAGGCGAGGTTTACGAAAGGCTCAAAGAAAATGCCATCAGCAACCTGACAAATACCATACAGGTTACAGTTGAAAGCGTTACAACACTTAACAAGCTGGAAATTAACGATGAGGTAAAAGAGAATTTCAGGCAGAATGTGGCTTCTTTTTCTAAGGTTGAGCTTTCAGGCCTTGAAACCAGAACGCATTACGACAAAAGAAAAAAAATGGCCTATGCCCTGGCCTATGTTAAAAAAGCCGATCTGATCAATCATTACCGGAAAATCATAACCGAAAAAAAAGACGCCATTGCACAAAAGATCAAACTGGCAAATAACTTCAACAA
>CAZJYD010000064.1:6894-16846 GCA_964550205.1 uncultured Bacteroidales bacterium | reverse complement strand
GTTGCAAAAAGTAACCACAGCGCGCAAACTAAACGATTATGTCATCATATCAGGTCTGGATGACGGAACGCTTCTAATTACCGAATCCCTGGTTGATGTTTCGGAAGGAGATAAGGTGAAGGTTAAATAGTTCGGGAAAATTTGGTAACACTCAAGCACATAATTATATAAATTCTTTGCGCCTTATGCGGCTTTGCGAGAAATAAAATTATAAACGGATGAAAAGAATTGTCAAAATATTTGTTGAATATCCCTTTTACGGAAAAATAGTAGTTGCTATTCTTTTGATTTTCGGAACGATTGGGTTCATGAACATGAAAAAATCCTCGTTTCCGATGGTTGAAACCAATACACTGCGGATTACCGTGAAATATCCGGGTGCAACGCCGCAGGAGATGGACGAAGGAGTTACTACATTAATCGAAAATGCCATAAGAGGTGTTCCGGGCATAAAAGAGTTTACTTCGCAGTCGATGGAAAATCTTTCGCAACTCACCATCATCTCCACATTTGGCTATGATATTGATGAATTGCTGATAGATATGAAAAACCAGGTGGACGGCATTTCCAACTTTCCGGCCGATGCTGAGAAACCGGTCGTCTCAAAGGTTCGTTCGCGCGACCGGGCCATGTACCTGGCATTATTATCGGAGAACGAAGACCGTTTGAAAATGAACGCGATGGCCAACCGGATTGAAGATGACCTGCTTCTTTCAGGCGAAATCAGCCAGATAGCGATGGAAGGCTTACCCTCAAACCGGATGGAAATTGCCGTAACCATTGATGAAACGCAGTTGCGCCGCTACAATCTGAGTTTTACAGAGGTGCAGCACGCCATAACATCCAACAACCAGGATATTCACGGGGGGACAATCCGCAGCTCCCGCGAAAAAATCAACGTGGTCAGCCGGCAACGTTCTGTCAGCCCCGACTATATCGCACAAATTGTGGTTAAAAGCAATCCCGATGGGCATTTGGTACGAATTGGCGATGTAGCAGAGGTCCGCAAGCAATACGAAGAAGACCCGGCAGAAAGCTTTGTAAATGGAAAACCTGCAGTGATCCTTAATATTACCAAACTCCGCACCGAAGACCTGGAAGATATTTCGGCATTTGCCAACGATTACGTCAGCAAATTCAACAAAGAACAGGATCAATTTCAAATTACGATTTTGGAGGATTACACCGAAAACATTAATTCCGATCTTTCTGTATTCATCAAAAACGCAGTAATGGGTATTTTTCTGGTTGTATTACTGCTCACGCTGCTGCTCAATTTCAGGCTCTCACTTTGGGTGGCCTGGGGAATTCCGGCAGCCTTTCTGGGGATGTTTATTGTGGGGGCGATGATTGGTTCCACAATTGACAAACTCTCCCTGGTGGGGATGATCCTGATTGTGGGAATTTTGGTTGACGATGGTATTGTTATCGGCGAAAACATCTTTACCCATTTCACGAAAGGGAAATCGCCCCGGCTGGCTGCCATCGACGGTACCATGGAAGTATTGCCCGCTGTTTTCACATCTATACTTACTACAATTATCGCTTTTACCCCTTTGTTTTTTATCGAAGGATTTTTGGAAATGCTTTATGCAATGGGGTTTGTAGCGGTTGTATGCCTGATATTCTCGCTGATTGAAGGGATATTTGTTTTACCCGGACATGTAGGAAACCCGAAAGTTTTAAAAAAGAAAAATAAAACCAGCCGGCTAAGCCGTATTTCTAACAAGATAGTGTATTTCCTGCGTGACCGCCTCTATATGCCGTTTTTAAGAAGAATCCTTCAGGCCAAAGGATTAACCATCATCATAATAACCAGTTTAATGATAATAACCGGGGGTATGGTAATCAGCGGGCACATCCCGTTTACTTTCTTTCCGCCCAGCCCGAAGGAAATGTTTAATATCGATCTGGCGCTAAAACCTGGTGAACACAAGGTAAAAACCCTGGAAAAACTGCAGTGGATAGAGAAAAACCTTTATGAAGTGAATCAGGAATTGATGGAAAAGCATGGCCGGGATAAACCTTTTGTTACAACCACACAGATAAACCTGGGTACTGCCTTTAACGGGATAGAAACCGGGACACATGCCGGTGTGATACGGGTATTTTTAAACACTTCAGGAGAAAAAAAGGTTACAGACAAAACTATTCAAAAAGCCTTAATCCAAAAAACCGGTAAAATTCCGGAAGCCTACAAGTTTGCCATGGGCACTTCCAGTGGTCGCTCTAAACGTTTTGGGGCGCCTGTTTCAATTGGGTTGTTGGGTTACGATTTGAATACGCTGGAAAAAGCAAAAAGAGAATTGAAAGATGCACTTTCCGGTATAGAAGAACTCTATAACATAACAGACAACAGCCAGTTAGGAAGCCAGGAAATCCGCATCCGCTTAAAACCCAAAGCCTACACATTAGGCTTAACTCAGGCATCTTTAATGCGGCAGGTGAGGGAAGGTTATTATGGCGGACTGGCTCAGCGGATTCAGGACGGGAAAGATGAAATCTGGTTTTATGTAAGGTATCCCGAAAAAAACCGGGAAACCATTGGCCAGATGGAAAATATGCTGATTCATACTCCTCAGGGTAAATATCCGCTCTCCACGGTGGCAAATATGACCATGGACCGGTCGCTGAGCATGATAAACGGCTATAACGGGCAGCGGGTTATACGCGTGGATGCCTACATGAAAGATGAACGGGCCTCTGTTACACCCATCATGAATGAGGTAGAGAATGACATTTTACCCGAGATTTTAAAAAAATATACTGGGATTACTTTTACGCACATGGGCCAAAAAAAGGATACACAGGAGCAGATTCAAAGCCTGGTTAAATACTTTGGGCTGGCTCTGCTCATTATCGTATTGGTTATCATCATTTATTTTAAATCGTTCAGGCAGGGACTTATCATCATCCTGTCAATACCGCTGGGAATTATGGGAGCCATTTGGGGCCATTCCATCCACGGTGAACCGCTTTGTATGTTCAGCATTTGGGGACTCGTGGCAATGACCGGTGTTATTATTAACGACTCTGTTATTTTTGTATCCAGGTACAACCAACTTTTAACAGAGGGCCATAAGGTGTTTCAGGCGGCTATTGAGACTGCCAAATCGAGATTCCGTCCTATCCTGCTGACCACACTCACCACAACAGCAGGCCTTATGCCATTAATTTTGGAACAGAGTCCTGAAGCACGGTTTCTTAGCCCAATGGCTATGTCTGTGGCTTACGGCATTTTATTTGGCGGATTTTTTATCTTGCTGACTTTGCCGATCCAGATTTTGATTTCGAATGAATTACTGGTAAAAACCCAAAAACTATTCAGCAAAAAAACGGAAGGAATTACACCTGAATCAGTGGAAAATGCTGTAATCAATCATCAGATTAACCAGAAACTGGAAAAAGATATCCGTGAAGAAGAAACTTCTGAAAAAGCAAATCAACAAAATCAGTAAACATGAAAATATTAGTTGCCATACTGCTCTTTTTGAGTTCACTAAATCTTGCTGCACAGGAAAAGCAAAACCTGAGGTTGGAAGATGCTTTAAATAAGGCGCTTCAAAATAATTACGGAATTATTATCACCCAAAATAGTAAAGAAATTGCCGAGTTGCAAAACGCCTGGGGGAATACAGGTGCCCTACCCAATATTCAGTTTGTGAGCTCCGGGAATATTTCAGAAGATTTCAGAGACAACGATAATTACACTACAAAGCAATTTAACAGCTCAGTTGAAATGAACTGGACTGTTTTCCGCGGATTTAGCGCCCGTATTCAGAAAGACCGGCTCGAAGAGCTGGAAAAGCTATCGCAGGGAAATGTAGCCGTAGTAGTGGAAAATACTATATACAATGTTATCCTGGCTTATTATAACATCCTGCTTGCAGACGAACAAGCTTCTATTGCACGGAATAATATGGAGCTGTCAGGTGACCGCTATAAGCGCGCAGAGCACAGCAAAGAAATAGGCGCTATGGATACTTATGAACTGTTGCAGGCCAAAAATGCGTATCTGAAAGACAGCTCCGATTTTCTTTCTGCAAAAGCGGCATATCGCAATGCCATCAGGGAACTTAACTACCACATGGCTGAACCGTTGGAATCGGAATATAATTTCATTTCGCAATTCTTACCGGATACTACCCGTTTTGAATATACCGGTTTACAGAACCAGATGCTCCAAAACAACTCCACCCTGAAAAACCAGTATATGAACCTGGAACTGGCACGGCTGGACGTAAAATCGTCTAAAAGTGCCTATTATCCAAGCATATCATTATCTGGATCCGCCGGATACAGTGATTTGGAGCAGGATTACGAAAACATGAATCAATTCAATCAGGGCAGCGGATACAATACATCTGCCGGTATATCGCTTTCGTACACCATTTTCAATGGAAATTCCCGCAAGCGGGCACTGGAAACCGCCAGAATAGAAAAGGACATCTCAGAAGTGCAGACCGAAGAAATGGAACAGGACCTGAAAAACCAGCTTGCCCAGGAGTTTGAACTATACAAGTTGAGAAAACAATTGCTTCGGGTGGCCCGGGAAAACCTGGAATCGGCAGAGTTGAATTTGAGTCTTTCCCGTGAAAAATTCGAAAACGGAACCATTAACTCTTTTAACTTCAGAGATGTACAACAGATTCACATGAGTGCTGCCTACGAATATCAGAACGCTGTTTTCAGGCTTATACAAAGCTATCATACATTGTTGCGCCTTACCGGCGGCATCATTGATAAATATGAATGATCAAATGAACCAAAATACCAATCGTTTATGCACTTGATAGATCTGAAATCAATGCACGCATCGCCTTATGGTGAAAGGCATAAAAATGAGCTGTATAAAACCGATGCCTTCAAGGTAAGGATAATTGAATTGAAAGCAGGTGAAAAACTGCCGCCGGACGGACCCTGCGAGATGGAAACCTACGTGATTTTTTACATTGTTTCGGGACGAATTGGTTTAAACATCGATAACGAATATACCGAAGCAGGAAAAGACCAGTGCGTCATTTCAGAACCGGGCAATTATCAGATGGAAGCTTTAGAAGCTACTAAAATAATGGGTGTCCAAATTCAAAAACCGGACAAATGACCATCCTTTTCGCCATAACGGGTCTGTTGCTGCTGGTCTCCTTCATCGCCAACCGGCAGAAAACCCTGAGCGGGTTGAAAAAGGGCGCAATTCAGTTTCTCAAATTGCTCCCCACCTTGCTTACGGTCATCATTCTCGTAAGTGTAGCTTTATTCTTCACCCCGGAAAAAATGCTGATTAAATATTTTGGCGACCAGGCCGGAGTTCTTGGGTATGCGATGGCCGCGCTGGTGGGTAGCGTTTCGCTGATTCCCGGATTCATCTCCTATCCCCTGGCAGGAATGCTTCTGGAAAGCGGGGTTAGTTACGGCATTCTGGCCCTGTTCATCACCACGCTGAAGATGGTGGGAACCCTGACCATTCCTGTGGAAGCCAAATATTTCGGGATGAAAGTGACACTGATAAGGAACGGACTGAGTTTTCTCGGAGCCATTGTTATTGGCGTAATCATGGCTGTTATTTACTCGTTAACTTAAACGCATTATATGAACAAACATTTAAGGAAATATAAATTCGATTTACCGATAATACTTCTGTTTGCTATTTTTATCGGGATTTCTTATGGGGTGGATTTCGCTACCGGCGAAGAGTTGTTTGAAACAACATTCTGGCGGTTTATGAAAGAAATGCTTATGATCCTTCCCTGTATGTTCATACTGATCGGCTTGTTCGATGTATGGATACCCAAAGAAAAAATCGAGAAACATGCAGGTGAAGGCTCAGGGGTGAAAGGCGCGGGCCTCATGATCCTGCTTGCTGTTATTCAGCCCGGCTCTTTATATGTAGCTTTCCCATTTGCCCATTTGCTTTGGAAAAAGGGAACCAGTCTGCGCAATATTTTCATCTATGTGGGCATGTTCAGCGCCGCCAAAATCCCCATGCTTACTTTTGAGATCGGTTTCCTGGGACTGAAATTTTCCATGCTGCGACTGATATTGACAATACCGGTGTTTATCTTTATTGCCATAATTCTTGAGAAAATATTGCGGAACAAAGATTACGAAATTAAGACACCAGAATAATTATAAATTTGCATACGAGTGAAACAGGTTTTGGAAGTAAAAAGCATAAACTTTTTTAGGATGAGCCATTTTAAAAAATAATAGTATGCTTAAAAAGTTAAACAAGGCATTGAATAAAGCTTACATGCCTTTATTATTGAAATATATTTCACTCACTGCATTCGCTGCATTGGTTATTTTGGGATTTTCAGCTTCATCATCCGACCCGGCATTTCTGAAACAATTAAGAAATACAAATTTGGGCAACCTGATAGTATGGTCGTACTGGTGGCCTGCCATTGTTGTCGGGGCTATATTTCTCGGTCGTGTATGGTGCATGGTTTGCCCTGTAGAAATAATTACCAGCTTTTTTGCAAAAATCGGTTTAAAACGCAAACGTCCGAAATGGTTGCTTTCCGGCTGGGCAATTACCATTTTTTATATCCTGATTCTTTTTGTGGGCATACAAGGATTTGCCATCCACCGCAATCCCTCTTATATGGCAGTCTATCTTTTGGCAATTGTTGGCGTTTCAATTCTTATTGGCAGTATTTACGAAAAAAATACCTTTTGCCGCTATGTTTGTCCGGTTGGGCATTTATTGGGTTTGTATTCACGGCTGTCGTTTTTAGGTTGGCGGGTAAATAACAAAAATGTTTGCGATACCTGTAAGGACAAATCCTGCATCCACAAGAAATACCAATACAACCTGAACTATAAAAGTTGCGGGGTTGATTTGTATCCTGCCAATATTTCGGATAATTCCGATTGTATTTTATGTGCGGGTTGTTTAAAAACATGCAGTAAATACCAATCGGAACCCAATTCCGACAGGCCAAACCCGGGTTTTAAACACATAGGTTTTGCAAATGATTTGTTTAAGCTCAAACCATTAAAGATGGCAGAGTTTGTTTTTGTTTTGATTGTTTCGGGTTTTGTCATTTATGAAATATTCGTTGAATGGAAAGTCAGCAAACACATATTGATGTATATACCCAACTTAATTTCCGACACATTGGCTATATCCAGCCCTTTTACTTTTGGTATAATTAAGTCAATCATCATTTTTGGGATTCTTCCTCTTTTATTATGGACAATACCTTTCACGATAGTAAAAATTTTGGGTACATCAATAAAATTAAAAGATTACGTTTTGCAATTCGTAATAGCATTTATTCCAATAATTGCGGCCGCTCATCTTAGCAAAGCCATTTTGAAAACGACAAGCAGAGTTCCATATTTTCAGTATCTTTTTGATGATGTTTCGGGACTTACGACTACCCAAAAAATTCTTGACGGGGAGGTTGTACTCCAACAAATACCTATATGGGTAAACTTGTTTGTGTCCGTGCTTTTAACATTGGTTATTGGTGCAGGTATCTGGTTGAGCATAAAGGTTATTCAGAAACTTAATAGCAGAGAGGACAAATACCTCTCTAAGAATTCATTATACTTAATCCCCGTAGTTTACGGCGGCATTTTTCTAATCATGGTGTTGACATGGAGGTGGTTTTATTAAATTTGTAAAAACTTAAATAAATCGACATGCAGAAAATTTTAATTATCATCAACGACGCACCATACGGAACAGAAAATGCATACAATGCTTTGAGAATGGCAATGACCTTACAAAAAGAACATGCAGAACAAGTGGAGGTAAATATTTTCTTACTTGCTGACGCTGTTTTTTGTGGTTTGCCAAATCAGAACACACCAAATGGTTATTACAACATTGAAAGAATGCTGAAATTGGTAATAAAAAATGGTGGTGAAGTTAAAAGTTGTGGCGGGTGTTCACAAGCACGCGGTATTGACAAGATCCCTTTTATTGAAGGTGTTAAATTGAGCAATATGAAAGAATTTGCTCAATGGACTGTTGAATCAGATAAAGTACTGACGTTTTAAGAAGTCCCTTTTGACTTGCAGGCATCTCTTTTATCAGGATTAAAGCTTCTCACAGCTTGTTTATTTTAAAGGTGTTCGTAAATTGCTTCGCTTATTTGCATGCGCTCAAAAAAAATATACATTTGTGCTTCAACGTGCTAAACAACAATATACACATAACTGATTAAATATGGAAGAATACAAGGCTGCCTCTGAAAAAGAATCGAGTAAGCTTATAGAAGTGGCTGGTCTTACTAAAAGTTTCGATAGTGTCGAAGCTGTCAACGGAATTACCTTCAATGTAAGCCAGGGCGAAGTATTTGGCTTCCTTGGACCCAACGGAGCAGGCAAAACCACTACCATCAATATGCTTACCGGTCTGGCCCGCCCTGACTCGGGTTCCATCCGCATTGCCGGCCTTGATTGTTCTGCAAATCCCAAGTCAGCTCAACATCTTATTGGTGTAGTGCCTGATGAGAGCAACCTTTACCCGGAAATGACGGGGTATGACAACCTGTGTTTCTGTGCCTCTTTATATGGCATAAGTAAACAGGAACGCCGGTCACGGGCTGAAAAATTGCTTAACCAGTTTGATTTGCAGCAGGCAGCTCACCGCAAATTCAGCGGGTATTCCAAAGGTATGAAGCGTAAACTGACCATTGCCGCTGGCATCATACACCAGCCGGCGATCCTGTTTCTGGACGAGCCCACTACCGGTATTGATGTGGCCAGCGCGCGACAGATCAGGCAGCTTATCAGCGATCTGTATCAGGATGGCACCACCATCTTTCTGACCACCCATTACATTGAAGAAGCGGAAAGGCTTTGCGAACGTATTGCTTTCATTGTTGACGGGCGTATTGTGCGCAATGAAAGCGTATCCTCTTTGCTGCAGCCGATCCAGGAACGCAAAGTACTGCTCATTGCAGTGGATGGGAATATTTCCGGTATCACCGGTAAGCTTGCCGAAGCTTTTCCCGGATATACATTCCGTCAGGTTTCCAGCAGGCAATTAAGGGTGGAATCCGGCCAAACCATCGGCATAGGTCCGGTGGTCAGGTTTATCGAAGAACAGAGTGCCGAAGTGACGGAAGCCCGGCAAATCAAGCCATCACTGGAAGATGTTTTCGTAGATGTGACCGGTATTGAAACCGAAGCTATGAAAAAGGAAAAAAACGGAGGTCGCCTATGAACCGCTGGATCGCATTTTGGAATATTGTACTGAAGGATATGAAGGGGTATTATCTCAAGCCGCCCAACATCAGTTGGGGATTGATCTTTCCACTGGCCTGGACACTTATGTTTTTCATCCGCTCGGGCACCGGGCTGGAAAATGTCATTGAAGTGCTTCCCGGAGTGATGGCCATTTCCATTTTGTTTGGCACTACCTCTATGCTGGCTGTTACAGTAACCTTCGAGAAAAAGAACCGTTCTTTCGAGCGACTTCTTCTGGCGCCTATTTCTTTAGAACTTTTGATGCTTTCCAAAACAAGCGGCGCCATCCTGTTTGGCATAGTCAATGCCTTTGTGCCCGTTATACCCGCGGCCTTTCTAACAGACTTGTCGCAGGTTTCATGGGCTGCCGTGGTGCCGGCTGTAGTGTTAATAGCCATTGTCTCCACTTTTTTGGGACTTTTCATCGCCGTTTCGGTGAGCGAGGTTTTCGAAGCCCAGACCTTTTCCAACTTTTTCCGGTTTCCCATGATCTTTCTCTGCGGCCTGTTTTTCCCGGTGCTTTCCCTGCCGGTGATTCTGCAGCCGCTTTCATTTGCCCTGCCTTTAACCTATGGCGTTGACATTCTTCACGGAGCCATCCACGGGCAGCATATCCTGCCGCTCTGGCTGGACTTTCTGATCATTGCCGCATTTGGGGTTGCCTTGTTTTCCATTAGCCTGAAAAATATCCACAGGAAATGGATTTTATGATGAGATGTTTTGTCTTATCTCAGTGAGTTTATTTTTA
>CAZJYD010000064.1:0-6794 GCA_964550205.1 uncultured Bacteroidales bacterium | reverse complement strand
TTATCGGTCTCTTTGATGTATGGATACCTAAAGAGAAGCTTGAAAGACACATCGGGAAAGGCTCGGGCATTAAGAGCACAGGTCTGATAGTATTGCTGGCTGTAATTCAGCGGGGTTCCCTTTACGTGGCTTTTCCTTTTGCCTGACTGTTATGAAAAAAAGGCTGCAGCCTGCGAAATATTTTTGTGTATGTGGGCATGTTCAGCGCTGCCAAAATCCCTATGCTTACCTTTGAAATTGGTTTTTTGGGTTTGAAATTTTTTTTACTCAGGCTTTTGCTTACAATTCCTGTTTTTATCATCATAGCCATCATTATGGAAAGATGGCTTAAAAATAAATCTTATGAAATAACCAGGCCGGAGTAATCAATAAAGAAGCCTTGATTAAAAGCTGATTTGCTTATTTTCCTGCAAAATTGGCAGAATTGCATTTTTCAGCAAGCTAAAAAGTTTTCTATTTCTTCATAAGTTTAACATTCTTAGCTTTCAGTCCTTTAAAGCCTTTTTCGGTTTCGAACTCTACCTTATCGCCACTTTTAACGATTTCATCACAATCGTTTATATGAATAAATATTGAATCTTTTGTCAGCGAATCAGCAATAAACCCATATCCTTTTGAATCGTCAAATTTAGTGATCATTCCTTGTCGAAGTTTATTATCCTCACGAAACTCCTTTTTGGGTATGCTTATTTCAATATTATCTGCATCTATCTCTTTCTTTTTTGTTAAATCCTGAGGAGTAGAAGTAATTACTCCATTTTCATCCACGTAGGCAATCATATCATCTAAACTTTGTTTACTTTTCTCTTTCTTTGCCAACCTTCGCTGTTCTTTTTCTTTACGCTTTTTTGCTTTCTTATTTCGTACTTCTTTTTTACCTGATGTTTCTTTTGCTCTACCCATTCAGTAATTTATTTTAGTTACCTCTCACTTAATTTTATTAATGCCCGCGATAAATTTATTTTTACCTATTCTATCTTGTATTATTGGAACAGGTATGGTTAAATCTCCAATTTTTAAAGGATTCAAAATGTTATTTTACATTATAAGCTATTTCACCCTTATCCCCTTGTTTAGTGTCGAAGACCACTTCCTGGCCTTTATTCAGTCCGCTAAAAGGACTTAACAATCCTGTACGGTGAACAAAAACATCTTTTCCATCTTCTGTTTTCCAAAGTGGCACCATTTAATTCTCTAACAGCTTTATTTGCCTCGGAGTTGTTGTCCATTGTTACAAATCCAAAACCTTTATTTCTGGAAGGAATAAGTATATTGTAATTCTAATTAAAAAGCTGCAAAAATATAACTTTTTTTAATATAAAAAATATTATTAAACAAATAATTGAAAATATGATAGAAAACAAGGATCTATCTGTCCCATTGTCTTTGAATTCTATACTTTTTGCAATGTTGCCGTATCTTTCCAATACTTCTTCCGGGCATGGTATTTCTATAACTGTATCGCGGTAAATATACCTGCCGCTTTTATCTTTAAAATTGTATCCGAAATTCAGCTTTTTTAACAGGAATAAACTGTATTACCAAATAGGTAATAATAATTACAGAAAGAATAATGATCAGTATTCGTAGAAATTTCATATTACCACTTCACATAATGAACAATAAAACCTTCCTGAATATATTCATTGATAACTTTTCTTCTTCCTTCCTCCGCTTCTTTCTTGGTTTCGAATCCTATTGAAACCCTGTGTCCGGCATCTACTTTAGGCCAGGTCTCAAGGTTTTTAATAATAATGTTGTTGAACTTTTCCATAAGTTCATATTTACGGCTTGAATAATGAATATTCCCGACAAAAGCATGGAATTTTTTCTCTCCTTCCTGGAAAGGATCGCAAAAACATGAAGCATAAACAAAATAATAATATGATGGTCGTACAATAGTTATTTCTTTTGCCGTAAATATCGAATGAGCAGTTAAGGGCTTTTCTTCTACTTTCTTCTCATACACACCATCATTTCTGAATATCCTTGTAGTAAAATCATAACAATTGTCCAGTCCGAGCAACAGGATGTCAAGGTCGCCATCATTGTCGTAATCTCCCCAGTATGCACCTCCGAGACTTACACCCGGAAGACCGGCATGAATATCTATAAATTCCATATTACCTTCATTTCTGTAAACTCTTGTAATAGACCATTCATAAGATTCGCCTGTAATCACAATATCCAGGTCACCGTCATGGTCATAATCACCAAGGTCTATATTACCAGCCATGCAGGCATCAAGGAAGTTCTCAACTTCTGTAAACTGCCCACTGCCATTGTTTATGTATATATTAGTTGATAACCTGCCTGTTTGCGTTTCACCGGTTGTGATAATATCAAAATCTCCGTCATTATCAAGATCACCCCATTGTGCTGAGCTCATTCCCACTGGAAGAATATAGTTGTTTGTTTCAACAAAGTTTAGGTTACCTTCATTTCTGTATAATTTTCCAACACAACGGCTATTATATGTTTCACCGATTACCAAAATATCAAGATCATCATCACCATCAAAATCCTTCCATGTGGCCGAACCCATATAAACAGGTGTCAGAGGAATCTTAAGGTCAACAAATTTATTATTGCCTTCATTACTATACACTTTCGTAACGATGTTTCCATCACGGGTTTCTCCTGACAATAATATATCCAGGTCATTGTCATTGTCAAAATCTCCCCATTGCACCGAGCCATAACGCACTGGAACTAGATAAATATTCATAAGTGTAAAAGAGCTTCTGTTATTTCTGTATACAGCCGAAATAAATTCACCGTTCGACATTTGTCCGGTCAATACCAGGTCATCATCTCCATCTTTATCATAATCGCCCCAGTCGAGTGCACTGATATATACGTTTTTAATTCCCGTTTTAATATAACTGAATTTATCATCTTTCAGGTTCCGGTACAATCCTGTAAAGACAAATTGTTCATTACCGCTGTACCTGTCACCCGTAATAAATGCATCAAGATGACCATCTTTATTGTAATCAGTCCATGCTCCTGCTCCCTGCATAACTTCAACAAAGCCGGGATCAACATAAATAAATGGCTGGGAAAATGTATTCAGCGAAATTATTGTAAATGAAAGTATAATTAATAATTTCAGGTTTTTTAAGGTGTTTCTGTATTTATTCATTTTATATGTAGTTTTTATCATATCCATATCATTCTTACCTTAATCATCATGCATATTTGTTATATCTGCTCGGTATAATAATAAAACTTAATATTATACAATCCAGCCAATTGCCCACTAATATATACCAGAAAAAAATGCTTTTTTTAATTATTTCAATTATTTATTAACAAAGCTTTGTGTAAGAATCCATAACTTTGAATTTTTATTTTCGATAATTACTAATATACAATTATTATGGAATTAACTCACATAGAACACATTGGAATTGCTGTTGATAATCTTGACAAAGCCATTGATTATTATGAAAATGTACTGGGATTGAAATGTTATGCAATTGAAGAGGTAAAGGATCAAAAAGTTAAAACAGCATTTTTCAAAATCGGGAATACAAAAATAGAATTACTGGAATCAACCGATCCGGATGGACCAGTTGGAAAATTCATTGAAAAAAAAGGCCAGGGCATTCATCATATGGCCTTTGCTGTCAGGGATATAGATAATGCCATAAAAGAAGCCGAAGATAAGGGAATAAGGCTGATTGATTCCAAATCAAGAAAAGGCGCAGAAGGACTGGATATTGCATTTTTACACCCTAAATCTACTTTCGGGGTACTAACTGAGTTTTGTGAAGATAAAAATAAATGATACCCTCCTAAAAATACATTCTTAAACCTGTACCAATCATGAATCCATTTGAATAAATTGGCTTATTAGGCAATTTGTCAGCTTTTGCTCCGGTTCCAACGCCTCCTGCTTCAATAAAATAGTTCATCTGCTTAATAAAGAAGAACTCAAAACCCAATAAACCATAACCACCCATTACAAAATTATCCGAAGAGAATTCATCCGAAGGTAGCAAACAAAGAATACCGCCTTCTCCGTATAACCTGATAAAATCTCCTGCTGTTCCGGCAAAACCAACTACTCCAAATGAAGCATTAAAGTATGGAGTCCACACTGTTTCATCATTTTTCACATGTTCGTGAAACATATAATTACCTCTCAGCCGGAATGCAAAATTATCTTTTGCAAAACAGGGGCTGGTTAAATTAATTCCAATTCCAAAATCGTTATAATACTGACCTAATTGATAACCCACTCCAAATCCCTTATTAATGTTTGTGTTTTGGGCATTAGCAACTATAAATGAACCTAATGCCAATAATAAAAGTAAAGCTAATTTTTTCATAATTTTCATTTTTTTATTAGTAAAAATACAAAATAAAAATATGAAATTTAATATTGTTACCTCATATGTTAAATTCCTTACTTTTATAATAATTTTTATAAGTACGGCAAACAAAAAAACATATTCAATGTTAACCATCGGAATAGCAGGAGGTTCTGGATCAGGTAAAACCACCGTTGTCAATAAAATAGTAGATACCCTTCCCGAAAGCTCCGTTTCTGTTATATATCAGGATGCATATTATTATGATAACGCTTATCTGCCGCCGGAAGAAAAGCTCAAAATTAATTTCGATCATCCATCATCGATAGAGTGGGATATGCTAATAAAACATCTTGATCTACTTCAGCAAGACAAATCCGTTCCCATGCCTGTTTACTCATATGTTAATTGTTCCAGGTCGAAAGAATTTATAAGGATCTTTCCGAAGAAAATTCTTATAGTTGAAGGGATTTTAATTCTTACCAACCAAGATGTCAGAGACAGGCTTGACATTAAAGTATTCGTAGATGCCGATGCGGATGACCGTTTAACACGTAAAATTCATCGTGATATGGAAGAAAGAGGCAGAGCTTTGGCAGCAGTTCTTAAACATTATGAAGAATTTGTCAAACCTATGCATTTACAATTCATCGAACCGTCAAAACGATATGCTGATATTATTTTACCTCTTGGAGGAGAGAACCAGGTTGCTATTGATTTACTTGCAGCAAAAATAAAAATGAATTTGGAAAAATAGCATATTGATTTATGCATGAAAATAATTATCCCTGAAGACTTGTTTTTAAAACCCATTATTTCAATCTTTTTATATTTTTATTATTTTTACTTTCATATACTAAATTCATAATGATGAAAAAAATCAAATTACTTTTTTTGATATTCACACTAATAAGCATTGTATTGATCATTTCTTGTGAATCTGAGGACGAGCCTGATGCTAAACCAGACAACTGGACTGTTTATACAACCCAGGATGGTTTGGCAAGTAATGAAGTCTACGCAATTGCTATAGACAAAAATAACAACAAATGGTTTGGAACAGAATATGGCGCAACTAAGTTCGATGGTTCAAACTGGGCAACATATAATGTTATTCATGGGCTTGTATACCATAGCATTCGATCTATTGCGATTGACAATGACAATAACATCTGGTTCGGAACAATATTGGGGGCATCAAAATTTGATGGATCATTATGGACAAGTTACACAACCAGCCAGGGTTTAGTAAATAATTTCATAAGAGACATAGCAATTGATCATGACCAGAATGCCTGGTTTGCCACCCCTGAAGGAGTTTCCGAATTTACAGGATCGGAATGGAATACCTACCAGAAAGAGGGCGATCTGGGCCTGGTTAATAACAGGGTAAGATCGGTTGCAATTGATGATAACAATAATAAATGGTTCGGTACTGAATTTGGAATTTCAAAATTCAGTGGTGAGAGCTGGACGACATATCTTTCTTCTTATGCCTTAGCTGATTATATCTTTACAATATTTGTTGATTCCCAGGGAAAAATATGGTGCGGTACACTGGGAGGTGTAACCATGTTTGACGGTAGTGACTGGATTAAATATGATACCGATGACGGACTGGTATACAACGAAGTTCATGCAATTGCGGAAGATCATATTGGTAATATCTGGTTCGGTACTCTTTACGGAGCATCAAAATTCGACGGTGTGAGCTGGACAACCTATACAAGAGCAGACGGACTGGGAGAAAACTATGTTACATCAATTGCAGTTGATCAGCAAGGAAATGTATGGTTTGGTACAATAGGAGGTGGTGTTTCCAAGTTTACACCATAATCAATTAATGCATGGTTATGCCGTAAGTGTCGGCCATCTGCAATTAATAAATAAATGGCGTGATGATAATATGGAAATTATTTTGATTCTGAAAGGAGATGATTTTAACAGAGCTCAGGATAGAGTACATTAATCCTTATTATAACAACAATAAAACCAAGACCGGTTTTTGACGATTCAATCTTTGTCAAGTATTTAATATCTAAACCTGATTGAAATTTTGAAATCATACAACTATTTTGTAATATTACAGACTCATACTCTGTGAAATTATATAATTTTGAGGAGTTAAACTCTGTAAAATGAAATTATACAGACATTATTATAATCTTGAAAAATACCTTAAACCAAATAAGGTATTGGTAATTTTGGGACCAAGGCAAGTTGGAAAAACGACATTATTAAATAGTTACTTAAATAACTGTAATTTCAAGTATAAACTGGATAACGGAGATAATATCAATACACAAAATATTCTTTCCAGCCAGGATTTTGATTTAATTAAAAATTATGCGGAAGGATACGAATTAATTGCCATTGACGAAGCACAACGTATACCAGATATAGGTACAGGATTAAAAATACTAGCCCGAGTTTCCGGGTTATAATTTCCCTATAAATATAATCAATTGATGTATA
>CAZJYD010000063.1:0-17681 GCA_964550205.1 uncultured Bacteroidales bacterium | reverse complement strand
AATGAAACAAACTTTTTGAGGGTGGCAGCCCGTTCCAGTCTTTTTTGCTTCCTTTAAGAATGTAGTTTTTTTTTGGATCATTAAAAATGATTTGTTTGATCAGGCCCATGATCAAGGGCAAATCGAAATCAATTTTACAGGCAAATTTTTTCAAGGTTTCCATTACAAATCTGAACAGCAAATTCCTATCGATTGACATTAAATAGCCTTTAATATCCAGTTTAAGTATATAGCAATCCTTATGGTAATTTTTTGAACATGAACGGATGAAATGATCAACTCGTTTAATTCCGTAATATGTTCCTTTGCCTGTACGGCAGCTATAACTGTCATTGATAAAAGTCTTTTCAAAAACAGGGGCAATATAATTATAAACAAGATGATTCACACCCTGTCACGGAAATCGGCTGAAAATATTTCTCTTTAAACCGGGCTGAAATTGATAAAACAAATGCTGGGTTTTATCTTATAGCTTCCGCTGGTTATTTCCTCGTGCAGTCTGAATAAATGTTTTTCATAATTGATCTCGAAATTCAGGGCGTTGATGGTGTTGCGTTTATTCCTGCGTGCATCGTAATAGGCCCGGAACAAATCGAGTAGCAGCTTTTTGTTGTTGGTTTCCTTGAATAGACTGAGTTGCATGTTTTTTTTTCGTATTTGCAAATAAATTGCAATGCGCCAAGAGATTCCTCCTCATCCTTTTCTCTATCGCAAAAAGGATTCGTCGGAATGACAATGCGTTTTTGCAGAGAGAAAAAGAGGGGGTTAGGAGGTGCGCTACGCGCGCCTCATAACCCCTCCCCCTTGAACAACAGCGCATGTCATTCCGATTGGCGCAGCCGAGCGATAGCGAGGCTGTGAAAGGAGGAATCTCTTTGCGTATTGTGGCCCCTAATTATAATCACCAATACCTCCCCTTCTCATTCAAAAATGCCATATCAGGGTTTTTGATTTTTATAAGGTTGTCTTTTTTCTCCCTCCTCCATTTCTTAATTTCCTTTTCCCTATTTATAGCCAGGTCGATATCATTAAAATACTCATAATAAACCAGGTAGTGATAGTTGTACCTTTTGGTAAAGCCTTTTATATTTCCTTTTTCGTATTCAAACACTCTTCTTCCCAATGAATTGGTCACTCCAACATAAAGTACTTTTTTGCTTTTGTTGGTCATAATGTAGACGTAATAGGTTTGGTACTCTGACATGGAATAAAATTAATAAAAAATCCTTTTCAAATTATGAGCTGATACATGCCAGGGGATCCCTCTCCGCCAGCCGGCGGATCGGGATGACATTGCGGTTCCTGAATGGAGGGGGGTCCGTAATGATAAAAAGAACATTACCAGTTGTTCAAAGTGTAATTTATATTTGATATTCTGCTGGGTCTTGCCGGCAATCCCAAACCATAAGTACAATTATTTCGTTAGGTTGTATGTGATAGAATATTTTGAAATCGCGATGAATAATAACTCGAATGTTTTCAGTATCTGTTTTCTTACCAAGAAAAGGATGTTTTTTGAGTAAATTAAGTAGTTTGTTTATTTCACTGTTGATTTTCCTGCTGTATGTTTTGGTATCGTTTCTCCGGATATAGAATTCGAGAATGCCGGTAAAAATTCTATCTGCCCTGCTTGTCCAGACTATTCTCCTAAACATTCCTTATTTCTTGAAAATACATCTTCACTGGAAATGGTATTTCCTTTTTCATAATCAGCAAGACTTTCGCTGATGACCTGCTTTTCAAAGGAGTTGAGTTTGTATATTTCTGCACTGTGATTTTTTTCAAGCAAACTGTACACATAAGTAAGCAGGTTTTTATCTTCGGTATCCAATATTCTCTTGATGATATGATTTTTTAGCTCAGCGGTTTTCATTTGTTTTTGTTTTAATCAAAGGTAATAAAAAAAACAGCAATTTACTAATGGGTTTGATTTTTCCATGAGATCCCTCCTCACATTTTTCATAATTATGAAAAATGTGAGGAGGGATGACAAGGGTCTTTGGATGTATAGAGTGGGCGGCAAGACTCGCTCTCTTCCTTAAATCATACAATATAATGTCATTCCGGGTAAGAAATCCCCGTTGGGGTGTGTTCACAAAGAAGTATGACAAAATTCCAAATCACAATTTCCAAAAATCAAAACTTGTCCGAACACTGGCGGATAAGCACCAATCTCAAAATACTAATTTCCAAATGGATATATTTTTTGTTTTGTTAATTGGGTATTAGTTATTAGAATTTATGATTTACCACAGATTACAAATGTGTAATTGGTACCGCAGGCATTGAGTGAAACGAAATGCCGAAGGGAGGAATCTATAAAACAATTTAAGCCTCGTTCTAAAGCCTGTCACGATTTATGCGTGGATTGAATATCTGAATGATTATTTATTTATTGAGAAGGATTTTATAACATAAACTAGTTTCACTCATAATTAATTTCCTTATCCAATTTTCCCTCTTTACTCCAGAATTTCCATTCTCTAACCCTTTTGCCATTATTATAATATCCTTCAATATATAATTGTCCATTCTCATGCCATGTCAGTCCCTGGCCATCCCTTTCACCTGCATTATAATATCCTTCACTCCATTTATTTCCGCTTTCGTAGTAATAAATCCATTTTCCGTGTCTTTTGCCATCCGCGAATTCTCCTTTGTATCTTACCTGGTTATTTGGATAATATGCAATTTCCTTAACGACTTTTCTTATCTCACCATCAATTTTATAATATTTAACAAGTTTTGGATCGCCATTCTGGTATGTTTCTTCAATGACTTTTTCAATTTTCTTTGAACATGCTAATATACAGCAAAGAGATAATAGTAGTACTAAAAAGCTTTTCATTTTAAACATAATTATTACCGGTCAAATGTTAATCGCATTCCTCTATTCTCATTGTTGATCTTTCCATTATCAAATACAATATTACCATTTACAAAGGTATGTGTTATTTTCGAATTAAAAGTTCTGCCTTCAAATGGTGACCATCCGCATTTATACAGGATGTTAGATTTATCTACTTTCCACGGTAAATTTAAATCAACAATAACCAGATCGGCCCAATATCCTTCCCTGATATAGCCTCGTTTTTTTATATTAAAGCAGTCGGCAGGTGAATGACACATTTTTCTAACAATATTTTCAAGACTTACTTTACCGGAGTGAAAAAATTCAAGCATTGCAGCAAGAGAATGCTGAACCATAGGTCCACCTGAAGGCGCCTTAATATAAGTGTTTTGTTTTTCATTAATATTATGAGGCGCATGATCTGTAGCTATAGTATCAATTCTGTCATCATATATTGCTTGCAACAAAGCTTTTTTATCATCTTTTGTTTTTACTGCAGGATTCCACTTAATTTTTGTTCCCATCAACTCGTAATCAGATTCATCAAAACATAAATGATGAATACATACTTCAGCAGTAATTCTTTTATAATCCAATGGCATCAGATTATTAAGTAACTCAAGTTCTTTTTTTGTTGATAAATGAAGTAAATGAATCCTTGTATCATATTTATGAGCTAATTGCACAGCAAGAGATGAGGACCGAAAACATGCTTCTTCACTTCTTATTTGAGGATGGAATTTTATTGGTATGTCCTCTCCATATTTTTCTTTATACCTGGATAAATTCTGCCTTATTATTTCATCGTCTTCACAATGAACCACAACAGGTAATCTTGATCCTGAAAATATATTTTTAAGAGCTGCCTGATTATTAACCAGCATATTCCCGGTTGATGCTCCCATAAACACTTTTATCCCACACACATTGCCCGGGTCGGTTTTCTTGATTTCATCAATATTATGATTAGACGCACCCAGATAAAAAGAATAATTGACCAGTGATTTTTCAGCTCCCAGCCTGTATTTATCTTCAAGTAATTTATTAGTTAATGTTTGGGGTACGGTATTAGGCATCTCCATAAAGGATGTAACCCCACCGGCAGCTGCTGACCGGCTTTCGGTAAAAATATCAGCTTTATGCGTAAGACCAGGTTCTCTAAAGTGAACATGTGTATCAATAATACCCGGGATTAAATAATTGTTACCGGCATCAATTATTTCATATCCTTTGTCATTATCTGGTGAGATATCCTTTTCTGTGTTAATTATCCTCAAGATTTTTCCATCATCAATGAATAATTCCCCATCGAAAACTTCTTCTTCATTAACAATTCTTGCATTTACTATTTTTATTCTTTTCTTCATCAAATAATTGATTATTAATCAACAACATCATAGCAAAGCTTTTCGCAAAATAATAAAGGAATTAACCGGCAGGTTTTATTCTATTGAAAATACTTCTTATCCTGAGATCTATAACACCAAATATTGCTTCCTTGAAAATTGTTTTATTCATTTTAGATTCGCCGCGGGTGCGATCTGTAAATATGATAGGCACTTCTACAATATTAAAACCAAGTTTCCATGCGGTAAATTTCATTTCTATCTGAAAAGCATATCCTGTGAATTTAACATGATCAAAATTGATGGTTTCCAGTACTTTGCGTGTATAGCATTTGAAACCTGCTGTAGTATCCTTTATTTTCATTCTTGTAATAAACCTAACATAGGCCGATGCATAGTATGACATTAATACCCTGCCTATTGGCCAGTTCACAACATTTACCCCAGTAATATATCTCGATCCTATTGAAAGATCAGCACTATTTTTTGAACATGCTTTATAAAGTCTCACCAGATCGTCAGGGTTATGAGAAAAATCTGCATCCATTTCAAATACATATTCATAATTTCTTTCCAAAGCCCAATTGAAACCATGAATGTAGCCTGTTCCCAGTCCCAGCTTACCCTTTCTTTCCTCAATAAATAATCTGTCCTTAAATTCAGTAATAAGTGATTTTACAATATCTGCTGTGCCATCGGGAGAATTGTCATCTATAATAAGGATATTAAAATCCTTTTTGAGGGAGAACACTTTTCTGATTATTTTTTCAATGTTCTCTTTCTCATTGTATGTAGGTATTATGACTATACTATCAACCACCATAAAAATAAATTATTGGCCAATCTTTACGAAGTTATAAAACAAGTAACGCAAATTTATGTATTTATTTGAATTTAATACAAAGAAACATCAATATAAAAATCCAAATAATACATTTTACGATTACCACTGATAATCACATTTTTGCCATAGTTTGCGTTCTTCTTCTTCAGTTATTTCGGCTGCTTCTTCAGGGGTGTATTCACGTGAAGTTTTTTTGTACATACAGTCACAGAAATCTTCAGCAGTGGCTTTGTCTTCGCCATTACCCATTAATAATTCAACACAATTTTTCTTCCAGGTTGTTTCCTGTTCTTTACTCCAGGTATCAGACTTGGAATGACTGTTACATGCTGCTAAAAAAATAATTAGTCCAAATGCTGCTAATAATAATGTGATCCTCTTCATTTTAATCAATTTTTTGTTTAAAAATATGAATGTTTCTAAAACAAATATAACTAAATAATTACTCATCAATAATATTTTCTTTTGTAATATTTTCCAGCGCTTGTAATGCATCATAAACAGAATGAATATCAAACAAACTTAAAGTCAGTTTATTTTTAGATTCTTTCATTCTGCATTCATTATAATGCTCCTTAACGAATCTCAGTATATCAGTAAATATCACGGATTGATAATATTCAGAATCCTGATTGCTTATAAATTGTCCTTTTAACCTGTCATTTTTAAGGATAATTTTTTCAAAGCCCAGATTTTTCGCTTTCCACCGCAAACGGATTGTATTTATCAATTCATCTGTTTGAGGTGGAATTGGCCCAAAGCGGTCAATCAGCTTTTCCTGAAATTTCATTAACTCGTCCTCTGTTTCAATACTATCGAGGTTTTTATATAAATGCAATCTTTCGCTGATATTACTCACATAATCATCCGGTATTAATATTTCAAGATCGGTTTCAATCTGGCAATCCTTTACATAATGATCCTTCGTTTCGGATTTAAAAAACTTTTTAAATTCCGCTTCTTTCAGTTCAACAATAGCTTCATCGAGTATTTTATGATACATCTCAAAGCCGATCTCTGAAATAAAGCCACTTTGCTCGGCGCCTAAAATATTACCTGCTCCTCTTATGTCGAGGTCACGCATAGCAATATTAAATCCACTTCCGATATCAGTAAACTCCTCAATTGCCTTCAGTCGTTTCCTGGCTTCAGTTGTCAGCACCGACAAAGGAGGCGAAAGCAAATAACAAAAAGCTTTTTTATTTGAGCGCCCTACCCTGCCCCTTAACTGGTGAAGATCACTTAAACCATAATTCTGTGCCTCATTAATAAAAATTGTGTTAACATTAGGTATATCCAAACCCGACTCAATAATAGTAGTTGAAACCAACACATCATATTTTCCATTAATAAAATCAAGCATGATCTTTTCCAGCTTATTGCCAACCATCTGTCCGTGTGCAACAGCAATTCTCACATCCGGGCAGATTTTCCTAATCATATCCGTTACATCCATTATATTCTGTATCCGGTTATGTACAAAAAATACCTGTCCTCCTCTCGAAACCTCATAAGCAATACCTTCACGTATCACTTCCTCATTAAATGATCTTACTTCTGTCTGTATCGGATATCTGTTAGGGGGAGGAGTATTTATTATAGAAAGATCTCTTACTCCCATCATTGAAAATTGTAAAGTCCTCGGAATAGGAGTTGCAGTAAGCATTAAAGTATCTACGTTTACTTTAAATTCCTTTAGCTTTTCCTTAGCTGCCACGCCGAATTTTTGTTCTTCATCAATAATAAGCAAACCCAGATCTTTAAACTCCACATCTTTACTAATCAGCCGGTGAGTTCCTATTAAAATATCAATTTTACCATCTTTAAGTTTAGCAAGTGTTTCTTTTTGTTCTTTACGGTTCTTAAATCTGTTAATATAATCAACCTCCACCGGAAAATCATTCAATCGTTCAATAAATGTATTATAATGTTGTAATGTTAAAATTGTAGTAGGCACTAATAACGCAACCTGTTTGCTTTCTGCCACTACCTTGAATGCAGCCCTCACAGCGATTTCTGTCTTTCCAAAACCAACATCACCACATATGAGACGATCCATGGGGTGCTCCTTCTGAAGATCTCCTTTTACATCACGGGTAGCTTTCAATTGGTCTGGTGTATCTTCATAAATAAAGGATGCTTCAAGCTCATGTTGCATATAATTATCAGGCGGAAACCCGGTTCGTTTTGTTACTTTGCGCTTAGCATAAAGCTCTATCAAATCTTTCGCTATTTCCTTTACCTTTTTCTTGGTTCTGTTTTTCAGCTTTTTCCATGCGTTTGAACCAAGTTTGTCCAATTGCGGCTTCGTTCCTTCTTTTCCAATATACTTTGCAATCCTGTGTAATGAATGAATACTGATATACAAAAGGTCATTGTTTTTATATATAATACGAATTGCTTCCTGCTGCTTTCCCTTTACATCAATCTTTTCCAATCCATCAAATTTACCAACTCCATGGTCAATATGTGTTACATAATCACCTGGCTTTAAATCATTAAGCTCTTTCAGTGTTAAAGCCTCCTTACTACTGTAACTATCTTTAAGATGGAACTTATGATACCTGTCAAAAATCTGATGGTCGGTATAACAAGCCAATTTTAAATGATTATCAATGAATCCTTCATGAAAAGAAATGGGTATGGGAGTAAAATCAATCCTTTCTGTAATGCTATCGGTCTTTTCTATGTCTACAAATATTGAATATAATCTTTCTATCTGACTAGGACTATCCGAAAAGAAAATATTCCTGATGTTCTTTTTGGTGTTTTCTTTAAGATTTTGTATCAGTAATTCAAAATTCTTATTGAAAGAAGGTTGTGGGCTCATATCAAAAGTGATGGAGGAATTTTTGTCAAAATGAAAATGCTTCCCAAACTCAATAACGAAATGATCAATTAAACTACGATAAAATACGGAGCCACCAATAAATAAGGCATCAGGAGAAAGGTGATTTATATTATCGCTTAATTCTTTATATGCTGTTTTTGCCTTTTCATTTTCCTGATCAACCTTGTCAATAGTAAAATCAACATCATCAATCCATATCCATGTACTATCAGGTAAATATTCAAGAAAAGGCATTCTTCTTTCTTTTATTTGCCTGTCCTGAACATTTGGGATAATAGTTATTTTATTGACCTTATATTTTGATAACTGTGATTTCGGATCAAAAGTTCTTATTGAATCTACTTCATCACCGAAAAACTCAATCCTGAAAGGGTAATCATTTGAAAAAGGAAAAATATCAATTATTCCGCCACGTACAGAAAATTGTCCGGGTTCAATAACAAAATCAACTCTTTCGAAACCATACTCAACCAAAAAGTCAATAGCAAAATCCATAGAGATTTTTTCACCATATGATAACCTAAAAGTATTTTTTGAGATAAACTGTTTTGACACAACTTTCTCGCTCAAAGCCTCAGGATAAGTAACTATCGCAAGCTTTCTTACTCCACGTGTTATTCTGTTTAAAACTTCAGTACGGAGCAATGCATTGGTATTATCGATTTTCTCAATTTCATATGGTCGTTTGTATGATGTTGGAAAAAACAAGATCCGTTTTTTTGCAAGGTCTTCATTCAATTCTCCATAAATGCTTTCCAGATCATTCAGAAAATAAGCAGATGATTCTTTATCAGGTAGGATGAATAAATGAATACCTTTATTAAGTTCAATAATTCCCGAGGAATAAACAGCTACCGAGGAACCTACCAGATTTTTCAATGCTATGCTTGAAACATTGGGATCATTTGATAGTTCCAGCAAACGTTTTATTTTCGAATTATTCTTATATTTTTCCAGTAATTGCTTTAAATCCAATGCGCTCATTTTAAAATGCAAAATTACTAAGAATTAAACCATCAGTATAAAATATTAACTTCAAAAGGACCCGGTATAAAGATTCTATTAATTTTGTGATGAAATACAAAATCAAAATCTCATGAATAATAAAGGTTCAGTAGCAATACTATGCGGTGGAGGTCCTGCACCGGGCATAAACACTGTTATCGGAACAATAGCAAAAGTCTTTTTAAATGACGGCAAGAGGGTTATTGGTATCCACGGCGGTTTTGAAGGCATTTTTGAAGGTACACCAAACACAATAGATTTCGACTTCAAATTAGCCGATAGTATTTTCAAACAAGGAGGCTCTGCCCTGAGGATGAGCAGGTACAAACCCAAGGATAATAATGTTAATGAAGATTTCTTTGTAAAAAACAATGTGAAGCTGCTTGTTACTATTGGTGGTGATGACACTGCTTCCACAGCAAACAGGATCTCGGAATATTTATCAGAAAAAAATATCAATATCAGCAATATTCATGTGCCAAAAACAATAGACAATGACCTCCCACTACCGGAAGGATCACCTACTTTCGGTTATCAATCTGCCAAGAACCAGGGTGTTAATATAGCACAAACCGTTTATGAGGATGCACGGACCAGTGGTAACTGGTTTATAGTCTCAGCCATGGGAAGGGAAGCAGGTCATTTGGCATTCGGTATTGGTGCTGCATGTCATTATCCTATGATCATAATTCCGGAGATGTTTAATAAAACTGATATTTCATTCACAAAGATCATTAACCTTGTTATTTCTGCAATAATTAAAAGAAAACTACTCGGCATTCCTTATGGTGTGGCTATTATCAGTGAAGGAGTCTTTCATTTTATGAGTGATGAGGAAATAAAATCAACTGATATTAATTTTACTTATGATGAACACGGGCATCCGGAATTGGGTAATGTCAGCAAAGCACATATTTTCAATGTTTTGCTTCAAAGGAAACTAAAAGATCTGAAAATCAAACTAAAAAGCAGGCCTGTTGAACTGGGCTATGAAATGCGTTGTGTAAGCCCAATTGCATTCGACCTGATGTATTGTGCTTTGTTGGGTTATGGCGTTAAAAAGCTATACGATCAGGGTGTGACAGGTGCAATGGTAACGTCAGCGCCCAATGGCGATATCTCACCACTTTATCTTAAGAACCTAACAGATAACAAAGGAAAGATTAAACCGCGTCTTGTGAGCATGAATTCACAAAAAGCAAAAATGGTTTTTGAGGACGGGCTTCAATACATTACTGATGAAGATTATACTGCTGTGAAAGAGTTCTTTAATATTGATCCTAAAGAATTTGATTTCAGGAAAATATTGAAGTGGTAGGATTACATAACCTACATTACATTGTTTCTGAAAAGTTCCTGTCTATAAAATACTTATGTAGGAGATTTCTCCCTGAATACTAATTACAATGGTTATGGAGAAGTAAAAGAAAAAGGTAGTCCGAACCGAATGAATAGATTTCCGCCTTTGCCGAACTACACTTTCGGACTGGCTTCAGTCGCTCCGCTGCCAATGGGGTACTAATGACAAACCAAGTAAGTGTATCTAGTGTTAAGTCAATAGTAAATTTGCAATTATTGTTTATTTTACCCCTTATTTTTCTCCCCCTGCGATCAGGGGGAGATGTCGAATTTAGCGAGACAGAGGGGGTAAATAACCGTCACATTATACTTGACATTACACTAGAATAAGGCCGCGATGGACTCAAATGAATAGATTCCTCAGTCGCTGCGCTCCTTCGGAAAGACCCGTTGTGTAGGAAAAACAAGAGAAAAAAGCGGCGCAGACACCATTTTAATTGGTTTTGAGTCTGTGCCGCTTTTTTCTCTCCATCTCTTATAATATCAAGTCATTACTCTATTACTTTATTGGCAGTAACTAAACAGTACGCTTTAAATAATCATCAATCTTATCTGCAAGCACCTTACCAAGTTTATACTTCGATTCATTCGAATAACCTGCAATGTGAGGGGTAAGAATTACATTATCCGATTCTTTTAAGAAATTATAAGGTTCCGGTAAATCATCTTTTTTCAATCCTTCAAAAGAAATATCTTCATATTCCAGAACATCCAGCGCAGCAGCTAATACCTTGCCTTTTTTCATGTTTTTAACCAGATCTGCAGTATTTAACACTTTTCCTCTTGCCGTATTTATCAGGAAAATATTTTTTTTAAAGCGATTTATAAATGCATCATTGACCATGTATTCTGTTTCTTCTGTGAGAGGAACATGTATGCTGCATATATTGCTTTTATTAAAAATATCATCAAGGCTGGTTTCCTCAACATACCTATCAGTGTAATCAAATTTATATTTATCATATGCAATCACCCTGGCTCCGAAACCACTGATCTTCCCGGCAAAAGCACTTCCGGTATTACCATATCCTATTATTCCTATTGTTTTATCCTTAATTTCTATACCACGGTTTTTCTCACGCTGCCATAATCCTTTTCTAACTTCTTTATCTGAAGAGCAAATATTTCTGAGTAAAGCTATCAACAGACCAACAGCATGTTCCCCAACTGCTTCACGATTGCCTTCCGGGGAATTAAAACACTTTATGCCTTTTTTATCAGCATAATCAACATCAATATTTTCAATGCCGGATCCCAGTCTGCCGATAAAATGCAATCCTTCAGCTCTGTCAATTAATTCCCTGTCGATTATCAAAGAGCTTCTTGTTATAATCCCAAAATACTTATGGATTATTTTTAGATAATCGATTTTTATATAATCAGGGAAAAAATCGCAATGCAATCCCTTTTGTTCAAGTTTCTCTTTAACAACGGGATGGGTTATATCGGTAAATAAAACTCTTTTGTTCTTCATTAATAAGGATGCAATGCAAATTATATTATTTCATAAGTGATTCGTCCCGCCAAATAACCTGTTTAATTGTTTCCTTTAATTTATTGCTGGCATCGTACATCATATCGCTATCTGAAGGAAACTGCAGCTTGGGTTGATCCAGTAGTTTTAGAGTTTGTTCACTGCATGCTTTAAGGTCACCTTTAGCATATGCTGATACATTATGAAAAACCGATTCTGCCGAAACCGGTGTGGAATTCATTATCTGTCCTGTATTATTATTTACAAAATCAACCATACCGGTTATTTTTGCGCTTTTATGCTTTTCTATCACTGTAATCTTGCATTCGATAGTTTTATATACAGGAACCTTAACGACCTTACCGGAGCTATCTTTTACAATTTCACCATTAGAACCTACCTTATCTTTATAACCTTCAACTATCTTTCTTGACTCGGTATATTTTTTCTCTTTAACCTGTTCAGGGGTTACTCCTATATCATTTAATATCAAATTAATATTGTAATCATAGTTCCTGCCTGCAACAGGTCTTGTATTGAAATCAACAAATTTTTGATCCAGCTCAAGTAAATTGATATTTTGAATATTAGCCAGCATTGATTGAGGTATAATTTTGGCAGTATGATTGATAACTCTGAAAAGGATATAGTCTGTACCAAGAACCAAAGCCTTTCTCATCAAAGCATCCGTATCTTTATAATCGTCATACATAGTGGTAATTTTCCAGAGGTCGGAATATGCTTTACGGGCGTTTGACTTACCTCCTTCATCCATCAATTTTTTAGCATGAGCATACAAATAAGCTGCAGCTTTCTTTTTTGCATTGATAAGCTCAGTATTATAATCAATATATTTAAATCCGATTTTTTTAAGTACTGGCGCCGGTACCGTTTTAACGAGGTCTTCACGGTTTTTTAAGTATAAATAGTTATTATATATTGAATACCAGATATCCGGCTGTCCGGTCTGGCGCAAATATGCAATACTATCCAGATTGATCTGATTTGCAACCCTATAGGCATGATCTAACTGCTGAATATATTTTTGATTATCAGGTTTTGATATCAGTTTTTTAACCAATACTTTAATGGCATGATCGTATTCTCCTTTTTTTATCAATCTCTTCGGACTGGCACATCCAAATAACAGCAGGAGTATTAATATCCTAATAATGTACTTCTTCATTTTATATAGTTTTTATAACAACATTTAATTTGTTTGACTGGTATTTATACTTTTCATTATACATATAACATAATTTATCACAAAAACTTGTGTGTTTCTTTCCAAAGATAAATATATAAAAGGATTTTCAAAAAAGAAACTAAATTTCACTTTAATTAAATCCAAAAGCTTCATTATCAAATTTTTCTTTTCAAAAGATAAATGTTAATTTCGCTATCCTTTTAAGTAGTTGTTTTAGTTCATAAAAATCTATTACTGATGTGGAGATATCTTGTAAGGCTTATACTTCGTTACCGTTTGATAAATTTAATTGTCATTGGTATCATTACAGTTATTATGGGATATAAGGCTCTTGATGTTAAGCTTTCTTATAAGTTTGCTAAGATGTTGCCCGCATCAGATACAACAAGTATAATATACGAGGAATTTAAAAAACTATTTGGTCAGGATGGTAGTGTTCTTTTTGTTGGCATACAGGATGAAAAAATATTTGACCTGGATAAATTTAATGATTGGTATGACCTAACATACAAAATAAAAAATATCGAAGGTGTTAAAGAAATAATTTCTATTGCCAAGATATATCAATTAACAAAAAACGACAGCAGCCGCAAATTCAACTTTGTACCTATTATTAAGGAAAAACCAACAACTCAAAAAGAACTCGATAGTCTTAAAGAAAAAATATATTCTCAACCATTATATAAAAATCTTCTTTATAATCCGGAGACCAATGCAAATCTGATGGCCATCACTCTGGATGATAAAACCTTGAATACAAAGAACAGAATTGATCTTATTTATGAAATAAAAAACGAAGTAGAAAAATTCAGCGATAAACATAATATAAAAGTCCATTATTCCGGATTACCATATATACGTACAATAACTTCACAAAAGGTAGAAAGTGAGTTGAAGTTCTTTATATATTTAGCATTAATTATCGCATCAATTATCTTACTCGGTTTTTTCAGATCTTTCAAAGCAGTATTCTTCACAATTATCATTGTAGTAATTACAGTTATTTGGGTTCTTGGTACAATCTCTATTTTTAATTACAGAATAACCATGCTCACAGGCATATTGCCTCCCTTATTAATTGTAATTGTTGTGGAAAATTGCATATTCCTTTTAAACAAATATCATAATGAATACATAAGTCATGGTAATAAAATTAAAGGACTTTCAAGGGTAATACTAAGGATAGGTAATGCCAATTTTCTGACAAATATGACTACAGCCACCGGATTCGCTGTATTTATAGTTACTGGTAACAAGATACTGGTTGAATTTGGTGTAATTGCTTCCATAAACATTTTATTTGCATTTTTTCTTTCTTTGTTTCTAATTCCCATATTTTTTAGTTATTTATCACCACCAAAAAAACGACATGTCAGACATATCGAAAAAGGACCTGTATCAAAGATCATTGACGGGATTGTTTATATCGTACTTCATTACAGGAAAATAATTTACGCAATTACAATGGTCGTTTTATTAATCGGGATTATAGGAGTGACAAAACTTAAAACCACAGGAAATATTGTTGATGACATTCCACACAAAGATCCCTTATATAAAGACCTCATGTTTATGGAAAAACATTTTAACGGGGTGATGCCTCTCGAAATATCTATTAATACCAAAAGAAACAGGGGTGTTTTGCGTCTTTCTACAATTAGAAGAATAGATCAATTACAGGATACGCTCGCAACCTATCCTGTATTATCCAAGCCTTTATCGGTAGCCGAAGTAATTAAATCAGCGAAACAAGCATTCTACGGTAACAATCCCAAATATTATTCTATTCCCAACAGAAACGAACTTAATTTTATGATCGATTACATGCCTGAATACCATAGCGAGAAGAAAACAATCATTAATAATTTTGTTGATAGTTCATTAAAGATCACCCGCATAAGTGTTCAAATGGCGAACATCGGTACTCACGAAATTGCTAATCTTAAAGATGATCTGATCCCTAAGATCAATGCTATTTTCCCTCCATCTAAGTATGATGTTAATCTAACCGGCACAAGTGTAGTGTTTTTAAAAGGTTCAAACTATCTGGTTAAAAATTTGATAACAAGTCTGATATTAGCCATTATTGTTATATCAATTTTAATGGCATTACTTTTTTCATCACCAAGAATGATAGGCATCTCTCTTGTACCCAATATAATTCCGCAGATCATGACTGCGGGAATGATGGGTTATCTGGCAATCTCTATTAAACCTTCAACAATACTTATCTTTAGTATTGCATTAGGAATATCAGTAGATAACGCCATTCATTTTCTTTCGAGGTACCGTTTACAATTAAGGTTATATAATTGGAATATTAAAGAATCGGTAATTGCCGCCTTACGTGAAACAGGATACAGCATGATCTATTCTTCGGTTGTACTGTTCTGTGGTTTTATAATCTTTACCCTGTCAACCTTTGGAGGTACAGAAGCTCTTGGATACCTTATTTCTTTTACCCTGGTAATTGCCTTACTTTCTAATTTATTTATTTTACCATCATTATTATTATCACTCAATAAATGGATAACGACAAAACGTTTTAAGGAATCATTACTTGAAGTACCTGAAGAAGAAGAGGATATTGAACTTGACGAACTTGAAGTTGAAGAAATAGATACCCGTGGTTCTGCATAATATTAAATTCATTTATTATTTTAGCAAAAAAACTAATTATGAAAGGAATTATTCTTGCCGGCGGGGCCGGAACACGTTTGCATCCTTTAACATTAGCTGTCAGTAAACAGTTAATGCCAATTTATGATAAACCCATGATTTACTATCCTTTATCAATTCTGATGATAGCCGGTATAAGGGAAATACTCATCATTTCAACACCTCATGATCTTCCAAGCTTCAAAAAGTTACTGGGGGATGGAACCAGGGTAGGTTGTAAATTTAGTTATGCCGAACAGCCTGAACCAAAAGGACTTGCACAGGCTTTTACTATTGGTGAAGAATTTATCGGCAAAGATAAAGTAGCATTAATTCTTGGTGATAATATTTTCTATGGGAGAGGATTACAAGAAGTACTGCTGGAAAACAATGACCCTGACGGTGGAGTTGTTTTTGCCTATCATGTTACCGATCCTCAAAGATACGGGGTAGTTGAATTCGATAAAAACAATAAAGCTATATCAATAGAGGAAAAACCAAAAAAGCCAAAATCAAATTTTGCAGTGCCGGGTTTATATTTGTACGATAATAATGTAGTTGAAGTGGCAAAAAATATTAAGCCCAGTAACAGAGGTGAATATGAGATCACCGATGTAAATAAGCATTATCTCAACAAAGGCAAACTTAAGGTGGGCATATTAGGTCGTGGAACAGCATGGTTGGATACAGGAACATTTGAATCATTATTACAAGCTGCCCAGTTTGTTGAGGTCATTGAAAACAGACAGGGATTGAAAATAGGCTGTATTGAAGAAATTGCTTTCCGTAAAGGTTTCATAGATAAAAAACAGTTAAAGGAGATAGCCAAAACCCTAACGAAAAGCGGTTACGGAGACTATCTGTTAAGATTAATCGCATAACAAATAAAAAAATGCATTCCCCCACACAATTACAACAAATAATTGAAGATGCTCTTTGTAAGGAGAATTTTGATGGTAAACCTTCACGTTTATATCAACCTGTTGCTTATACTATTTCTCTGGGTGGTAAAAGACTCCGACCTGTACTATTGCTAATGGGTTGTGAATTGTTTGAAGGTAATATTGATCATGCTATTAAGCCAGCAATAGGAATAGAACTCTTTCATAACTTCACACTTATACATGATGATATAATGGATGATGCACCTCTCAGAAGAGGCAAGTCCTCCGTTTACCGTAAATGGAATACTGACATAGCTATTCTTTCCGGTGATGTTATGTTTGCACTTGCATATAAGTATATTTCATCAGCAGAAAATAATTTTAATGCCATCCTTAATGTTTTTAATCAGACTGCAATTGAAGTCTGTGAAGGACAGCAATATGATATGGACTTTGAGGAAGAGGACAATGTTTCTATAAATAATTACATGAACATGATAAGTTTGAAGACCGCTGCCTTACTTGCATGCAGTTTAAAGATCGGTGCATATGTGGGTAATGCTGATAATAAAAATGCCCGGACTATTTATAATTTCGGTAAATATATCGGAATTGCATTCCAGCTTCGTGATGACTTGCTTGATGTTTATGCTGATGAAAATAAGTTTGGGAAACAAACAGGCGGAGATATTAAATCAGCAAAAAAGACATTTCTGTATCTGAAAGCTTTGGAAATATCAGATAGTAAATTAAGAAAGACACTTAAAAGTATTTATAATGATAATTCAATGGTTTTCTCTGAAAAAGTAGATAAGGTGCGCTCAATATATGACCGATTATCTATACAAACATTAACGAATAAGGAAATTGAGAAGCACACAAATTCTGCTTTTAAAGAGCTTGAAAATGTTGAAGTGGATAATATTAGAAAAGAGCCGTTGGTTGATTATACCAGGGAGCTTATGAGCAGGGTTATTTAGAATATCCCATCTAATATGCCGCCCCTACGGGGCTTTGGATTATAATAGGCAATAACGTTTCTATAAATATCCTGTCCCTACAGGACATTCTTTTTTGTTTGCTTAATCTAATTAGAGCCTGTCCATAATGTTGACCGGTAAGCTATAATAAGGAGATATCTCGCTGCACTACTAATGACAACTATTACTCAATAGGCTGCATTTGAACAAGTTGTATATTAA
>CAZJYD010000062.1:0-17695 GCA_964550205.1 uncultured Bacteroidales bacterium | reverse complement strand
AACATGAAAAACCAGATGAACCCGCATTTTACGTTTAACGTGTTTAATGCCATTGCATCAAAGATCAGAAAGGAAAACCCTAAGACCTATCCCGATTTCATACAGTTTTCTAAGCTGATACGCAATGCTTTGGAATCTTCGGATAAAATCACCCGCTCTTTATCGGAAGAGGTCAGCTATTTGGAAAGCTACCTGGAGCTGGAAAAACTGCGCTTTTCCGATAAGTTTGATTATGCGATCGAAATTGATGATGCCATCGACACGGGCACGAAAGTCCCCAAGATGATCCTGCAGACCTATGTGGAAAATGCTCTCAAGCATGGCATTCGTCATAAGGAAGGAAAGGGGCATATCGATGTTTCCATCACCACCGATCAGAAAAACATCACCATCAGCATACAGGATGACGGTATTGGCAGAGCAAAGGCAAAAGAGTTATCCACGGATTCAACGGGCTTTGGGTTGCAGATCATGGAAAGTTACTACAAGCTTTTCAACGAATACAACGAAGCCCGAATAACGCATGAGATCATTGATCTTTATGATGATGCAGGTAAGCCGTCAGGTACAAATGTGGTTGTGAGCATTCCGCTGAAGTTTAGCTACAGTATTTGAAAATTAATACTGTTTTAACCTGTTTTCCTGCCGAACTCGAAGAGATCCCTCCTCAACATTTTTGCATCGCAAAAATGCTTCGTCGGGATGACAGGCGCTTATAAAACAAATGGGCTGAGAGGGCGCGCTCCGCGCGCCTCCCAGACCCCCCTCTATACCTTAATGTGCATGTCATTCCGACCGCAGGCATTGAGCGATAGCGAAATGCCGTAGGGAGGAATCCCCTGGCTTATTGCAGTCCTTTATTAAAGCTCTAAATAACGAACTAATGAAGGCAAATAATCCTCTTCAATAGGAGTGAATCGCTTAATTATTATGCTCACCCTTTGCAATTCCCAACAAAAATTTTTAAGTTTACCACAAATCTATCTATCTATATGAATACTGAGCAATTCACAGCTATCATAGTTGATGACGAACCGGAAGCCATAAACAACTTAAAAGGTATCCTGGAACATCATAGCCAGATACGGATAATTGGCTCTTATAAACAATCGGAAGAAGCCATAGAGAATATTTTAGATGAAATTGAACTTGCCAAGACCCTAAAAAGAATTCAGCAAAAAGATCCGAATAAAGATTATGATAAAAAGCTCACCGATCTTTTTCACGAATTAAGCAAACCCAGACAATTGAAGTTTAATACAAGCACGGGTTTTGTACTTATTGATCCTGCCGAAATCATATACTGCCAGGCAAGCCGGAATTATTGTGAAATTTTTCTAACTGACGGACGCCGTGAAGTGGTAACAAAAAACATGAACCAGGTTGGAAAGCTGCTCCCTGAAAATCAATTTTTCAGAATCAGCAGATTTAATATCATTAATCTGAATTTCCTTAGAAAAGTAGAAAGAAAAAACCATGAATGTATTTTAAAGGTTGATAATGAAACATACAAGCTCAAAGGAACTCTGAAAAATCTTAAAACTCTTGAAGTAAATTTGGATTGGTTCATTTAAATAAAAACCTAAAGCTACCTGCTACTTTTAAAAACACAATCCAAAAACTTTTAGTAATGTGAGGGATAATTAATTAATTTTGAATAAAATAATCATAACACAAAAATCATGGTATTTAAAGATCTTATTTTCCCGTATGATAAAAGCATGAAGTTAAAAGATTTTGACCCTGCTTTTACGGAGAAATTCAAAACAAAAAAGGAGGCCCAATCTTATCTCAGAGAAGGCATTAAAAATCTCAGCAACCTTCAGGAGAAGCTTTACGCATACGATAAATATGCATTACTGATAATTTTTCAGGCTATGGATGCTGCCGGAAAAGACGGAACAATCAAACATGTTATGTCCGGAGTTAATCCACAGGGCTGCGAGGTGAAAAGCTTTAAAGTTCCGTCTGAAGAAGAATTAAACCATGATTATCTCTGGCGCTGCATGAAAGAACTTCCGGCAAGAGGGAAGATCGGAATATTCAACAGATCGTACTATGAAGAAGTCTTGATCGCCCGGGTGCATTCAAGTATAATCATCCATAAACAAAAAATACCCAATATGCCCGGGAATCCATCTGAGGATGATAGTTTCTGGAAAATGAGATTCACAGATATCAATAACTTTGAAAAATATCTTTTTAATAACGGAATACATGTTATAAAGTTCTTTCTGAATATTTCTAAGGATGAACAGAAAAAACGGTTTATGAAAAGAATTGACAGGCCTGATAAAAACTGGAAAATATCAGTTAACGATTTTGCCGAAAGAATATATTGGAAGGATTATATGCATGCTTATGAACAAATGCTTTTAAATACCTCAACCAGTCATGCCCCATGGTATGTAATTCCAGCAAATAAAAAATGGTTCATGAGGGCTGTGGTTTGTGATATTATTGTATCTAAACTAAAATCATTTGATTTGCATTTCCCCAATGTAACCGAAAAACAAAAACAAGAAATAGAAAAAGCCCGGGATTTACTCGCTAATGAGGAATAATTTTTGTTTCAGTTCGTTAAAGAAAAAATCCAACTTAAATTTGATCTGAATTGAATATATACACTCATAAAAAACGCTGGAAATTTGCTCTTTTTGCAATTGCTATTATTATCATATTTATTTCACTGTGGTACACAAACATCATAGTAAGCAAGTTTGCAAGGGATGAGAGAAAGGACGTTACCCTCTGGGCCGATGCCATTCAAAGGAAAGCAAAACTCGTAAAATATACCGAAGAATTTTTTGAACAGATAAAAAGAGAGGAAAGAAAAAGAGCAAAGGTACTGGCTGGTGCATACAGAACCATTGGTGATAAAGATTATACGGGAGACCTGACATTCTTTGTCGATATCATCAAGGAAAATACAACAATCCCGGTAATACTAACCGATGAAAAAGGGGAAATTACCAATTATGTAAATTATGAATTTGAAAGCGACACCATCACCGTTTTCAATGAAAAGCTAAAAAAAGAATTTTCACAATACCCTCCAATTGAAATCAACTATTACGCTGATAAAATCAATCTTCTTTATTACAAAGAGTCGAAACTATTTACTGAGCTAAGACAGGTTTTGGACGATCTTGTACAATCCTTTTTCTCCGAAATAGTTTCAAGTTCAGCATCTGTACCGGTTATAATTACAGACAGCACCAGAAGAAATGTAATAGCTTTCGGTAATGTCGACTCTGTTAAAATGAAAGATTCGGCTTTCGTAAAGAAAATACTCAATGAGATGAGTTATGAAAACCAACCCACTAAACTTGAGCTTCCCGAACAGGGAAAGACATATATCTTTTACAAGGATTCCTCATTACTCACACAATTAAAATATTTTCCCTATTTCCAGATCGTTTTTATCGCCTTCTTTATTTTCATTGCATATTTTCTTTTCAGCTCGGCCAGGAGAGCTGAACAAAACAGTGTATGGGTTGGAATGTCAAAAGAAACGGCACACCAAATAGGTACGCCCTTATCATCTATTATGGCATGGCTTGAACTTTTAAAAATGAAGGGTATTGAAGATGAAGCCATTCAGGAAATAGAAAAAGATGTAAACAAACTTGAAAAAATTACAGACCGCTTTTCAAAAATAGGTTCGTCTGCCAAACTTCAGGAACATAATATAATATCAATTGTAAAAGATACTATCTCTTATTTCAAATCAAGATCATCAAAGAAGGTAAAATATATTGTCAATCATCCTGAAGACAAAATTATTACCGCTCCGGTTAACCTGCATCTTTTCGAATGGGTAATAGAAAACCTTTGCAAAAACGCAATTGATGCGATGTCTGGTAACGGCACGATAACTATTAATATATTTCAAAATACTAAAAATGTTACCATTGATTTCAAAGATACGGGTAAAGGAATTCCCAAATCACATTATAAGAACATTTTTAATCCGGGGTTTACAAGTAAAAAAAGAGGATGGGGTCTTGGTCTTTCTCTTTCACAAAGAATAATTAAAGATTATCATAAAGGAAAAATATTTGTAAAATCATCCGGGCCTAATGAAGGAACTACATTCAGAATAATTCTGAATAAATAATTTTTACTTTCTTCCGTAATCGGCGGGTATCTCACCCCAGGTGGCTGTATCCCATTTCAGAACATGATTATTATAATGATGGTTTCTCAGCCATGTTAATGCTCTGCTCACATATTCAAATAATATTTTGTTATTAAGGGTTTTTTCCAGACGTGTATTTACATGTTTATCTTTTAGCCATTTCATCGCGGTATTCGAATCCGTATAAACAGGCATATTGCTCTTCTTTTTCTTCAGATATGATAATCCATGTACAATAGCAAGAAATTCACCTATATTAACGGTAGAATCTTCAAACGGCCCTTGTGAAAAAAGAACTTTTCCATTCCTTGTCATCACACCTCTGTATTCCATAATCCCCGGATTACCACTGCAAGCCGCATCAACACTAATGCTGTCCAAATCGGGCAGTTTTATTGCGCGGCATAGTTCGTTGTATTTATCTTCCGGTATATGCTCCCATATATTCTTATCAGGACCCAATCCATATGCTAATTCTGCGATCTTTTTGTCATTAAATGATTTGAATCTTGGGTTTTCATAACCCTTAACAGTATTTTCACATTCTTTCCAATTGTCGAATATGCCTGTTTCCCTGCCTTTCCAGACAACATAATATTTGCTTTTGGTCATAACTCGGATTTGGGGTAAATGGTAAAATTAATAAATACCTTAAATATCATTAACTTTACATCAAACTTTTTTTAAAATGAAATATTATAAAACAATAATACTATTATTGCTTTTTCTTGTTACAGCCTGTGAAAAAGAAAAAATATATGAGGAATACCATCAGATGAAAAATCAATCCTGGAATAAATTCAGTTTACTCAAATTCGACTTTCAAGTTGACAATATTAACAATGAATACAATATGTACTTTGCAGTTCGTTTAACTAATTCATTTCAGGATAAAGAACTTTCTTTTAATGCTGAGTTATTCACTCCATGCGGAGAACAGCGATTAAGAGAAATAAGTATAGATATTATTAAACAGTCTGATAATAATCAGTTAACCGGGAAAACTGATTTTACGGAGATTATTTACCCTTTATATAATAATTTCAAATTCGATAAAAAAGGATCCTGTCTTTTGGAAATACAAAACTCAATGGAAAAATATGAAACGCCGGGCATATATCAGATAGGACTTATAGTTGAAAGGGATTAATCTTTAAGGATAGATTTAATTTTTGTCTTATCTTTAATAAGTTGCTCCCTGAGCTTCTCAATACTATCAAATTTTTTCTCATCGCGAATTCTGCCAACAAAATAAATAGTGATATTTTCTTCATATATTTCTTCATCAAAATCAAATATATGAACCTCTATCGTTAAGTCACCATGGTCAAGTGTTGGTCTCACCCCAATATTTCCCATACCCTTATAAATTTTATTATTCCACTCAACACGACAGGCATATACACCCATTGCTGTTATTAATTTATATTCATCCTCAAAAGCTATATTGGCAGTGGGAAAACCAATTTTCCTACCGATCTTTTCGCCCGGAACTACCGTACCTGTTATTGAATACTCATATCCCAGCAATTGGTTAGCCTTTTCAACTTTTCCTTCATTAAGAGCTCTTCTGATCTTTGTAGAGCTGACATTTATATTGTTAACATTTTGGGCAGGAACTTTTTCAACACCGAAATCATATTTTTTACCCAGATCATAAATGATATTAAAATCTCCCAATCTGTTCTTGCCGAAATGATGATCGTACCCGATTATCAGTTTACGTGTGTGTATTCTATCAATTATTATTTTCTTTATAAACTCTTCTGAATTTGTTTTGGCAAATTCCCTGGTAAAATGTATAACGATAAGATGCTGTAAACCCGCTTTTTCAAGCAGTTCGTATTTTTTTTTCTGAGTATTGATAAATTTCAGGTTTTTACTGTCGGCATGCAATACAAGTCTCGGGTGAGGATGAAATGTAACCAAAACCGTTTCTCCGTTATTTTCTGCGGCAATTTCAAGCATCCTTTTAATTATCTTTTGATGACCAACATGAACTCCATCGAAAGTGCCAACGGTGACTACAGGGTAATTCACAGGAACAAATTCTTCTATGCCATCATATATTTTCACCAGTAACTATGGGTTTAATTTTATTCCGTATATGACTAAAGCCCTAATAAAATTCGTGCAAAAATAGTATATTTAAGCGTTTTTATAAAACACCTGTAAAATTATTTGATTATGGATTATTCAGGAAGATCAAAACCAATAATTAAATCTTTTCATTTGTTACTATCCTTTCTTATAATAATATTACCTGTGATTGCCTTAGCCCAGGTTGAAGACGGATTTGATGATGGAAATTTCACTCATGATCCCTCATGGACAGGCGATACAGATGAGTTTCTTATTAATTCATCTAACATGCTTCAGCTTGACGCGGAGGAAGAAGGTGAGTCATATCTGGTTACCGAAAACAACATGATAGAAAACACCGAATGGCAATTCCTGATAAAATTGTCATTCAGCCCTTCGGCAAATAATAATGCAAGAGTTTATCTTTCATCAAATGAAAATAACCTTGAAGGACCATTGTACGGATACTTTTTGCAATTCGGAGAATCCGGTTCTGACGACGCTATAGAATTATTTAAACAAGATGGGGATAATATTGAATCGGTGTGCCGTGGCGAGGATGCATTGATAAGCAGTTCATTTGAAATGAGAATAAAGGTAATCCATAAAGACGATGGAACCTGGTCAGTGTATGCCGATCCGGCAGGAGGTTACAATTTTCAGCCCCAGGGTACCGGAGCAGAAAATTCGTATACATCTGCAAATTATTTCGGTATTGATTGTAAGTATACAAAAAGCAATAAAACAAATATGTATTTTGACGATTTCTATATTGGTCCTGAAATCATAGATACTATTGCCCCTTCAATCAATCAAATTATAATACATTCGAAAAAATCGCTTAACATAATCTTCAGCGAAGCAGTTAAGAAAGAAACCGCTGAAAATACTTCAAACTATGTTCTTAATCCCGGAAATAAAAATCCTTCAAAAGCCGAAACCAGTTCCGAAGATCATGCGCTTGTTCTCCTTACTTTCGATACTGAATTTTTAAACGGAACTACTTATACGATAACGATAAATAACATCGAAGACTTAGAAGGCAATAAGGCAATGGGTGAAATAGGATCATTTACTTACTTCAGACCGGCTCCTTTTGATGTGGTTATTAATGAAATTATGGCTGATCCAACCCCACCTGTTATCCTTCCCGAATATGAATATCTTGAACTGGCAAATAATACCGATTTTACCATAGATCTTACGAACTGGAAATTGATAACCGGAACATCTGAAAAGAAATTTGAAAATGCAGTTATTCCACCACAAGGATTTTTGATAGTTGCAAGAACCGCTGCTGAATCCGAACTGTCAGGATATGGGGAGTTTTTTGGATTTTCTTCATTTTCATTACCCAACAGCGGCCAATCAATCTACTTAAGAAACAACCACGGGCAATTGATATCATCAGTATCTTATACTGATGACTGGTACAAAAATAAAGACAAAGATGACGGAGGGTGGTCACTCGAACAGATCGACCAATTTAATCCCTGCGGGAAATCTGATAACTGGGCAGCTTCTGAAAGCACCACCGGAGGAACCCCAGGAACTATCAATTCAGTATTTAAAGACTTAAACATACACCCGGAAATAGAGCGTATCTCTTATATCAGTGACACTTGTTTTAAACTTGACTTCACTCAAAACATGGACAGCTTATCATTACTTAATTTACAAGCTTTTGAGATCGATAAAGGAATAGGTAAGCCTGACGAAGTAAATGTTGTTGATGAAAGCTGTGATATGATATTTTTACACTTTAATGAACCACTTGAAAAAAACATTATATATAATCTGAGAATAACAGATACATTATTCAACTGCTCAGGGTTACCTTTATTTCCTGATGAAAATATCGATCTTGGGATTCCTGAGGAGGTTTCTTCAAATGATATTGTGATCAATGAAATTCTGTTTAATCCTTTGAATAACGGAGTGGACTATGTTGAGATCTACAATCGGTCTGATAAGATAATTGATCTATCCGGCCTGGTAATCGCCTCAATTGATGAGAATCACCCTGAACCTCCCGACACAAATCTGGCTCAAATCCACTCCGATTGCTATTTAATATTTCCGAAAGAATACAAAGTCCTGACAGATAACCCATCAATAGTCAAACAACAATATTTCACAAGCACCCCTGAGGGATTTGTCGAAATAAATTCATTTCCTTCACTTAATAACGACAGCGGGACAATATTTCTTTCTTTCCAAAAAGAAATAATTGACAAATTTAAGTATGACCAGGAGATGCATTATCCGCTTTTAAATTCTTTTGATGGCGTTGCTCTTGAAAGAATAAACTACAACAGGCCTGCTGATGATCGCTCAAACTGGCATTCAGCATCTGAGAGTTCCGGATTTGGTACACCGGCCTATGAAAATTCTCAATTTGTCAGAGAAGCAGAAATAAACGATCCCATTACTATTGAACCTGAAATATTCACACCAAATAGCGATGGCGTCAATGATGTACTCAACATACATTATGAGTTTGATAAAGCAGGTTACACAGCAAGCATTACAATTTTTGATTCGCGCGGCCGTCTTGTAAAAAATCTGGTTAATAATGAAATGCTTGGCGCCAAAGGCTTTTTTTCCTGGGATGGACTAACTGAAAATAATGAAAAGGCACCAATAGGTATTTATGTAATTCTTATTGAAGTTTTTGATACCGAAGGAAAATCTTATAAATTCAAAAAAACCGGCGTTCTGGGAAACCGGTTATAACACATTTTAATCCTTGCTTACCTTAAATCCTAAAGCTGCCTGTAAATAAATATTTCTGTAAATTCGGTCAACCTCAGCATAACTACTGTTATAAACCGAGATCAAGCCTGTAGTGACACTCAAACTTGTATAAAATCTTTTACTTATATTGTATACTGATCCCACCATTATTCCATAGTCCCATTTATTCAATTCACTACTCTGATCAATGGGATAATTCGGTATAGTATCGAAAGGATTATTGGGATCACCGATGATAAAATCTGCAGTACCTGTATTTTTACCTTTTAAAAGATAAGAGAATTGTGGGCCTATTGTAAGCATCCATCTTTCACTCAGCACATACATAAAAATTACCGGTATATCCAGATAAACATTATCGAATTCACCCTCAACCCATCCATCATAATGTGTGTGCACTTTATAAGGATTCTCCTCATCCTTAACCTCATATATTGTATCTCCTTTGAATGGATTCTTGAATGTAGAGCTTTTCCTCGAGTATAGAAATTCGGCCTGTACCTTCCACTTCATATTTAATTGGGCGCGAAAATATAATCCGACTGCCGGTCCCAGACCTAAAATACCTGTGGCTCCTTCATCGGCCACACCGTAAGGAGTTCCATAATTAAATCCTCCTTTGATACCAAACTCAAGTCCCTGTCCTTTTACTAGGAGAGCACTGCCCAAAAACACAAATATTACAATTAATTTCTTTGCTTTTCTCAAATCCAAATAATCATAGTTATTCATAAACCAATGATATATCATCAATATACAAAGTACTTCCCACACCTCCGATAAATGAGTCGCCTGCAGCGCTGGAGGCAAAAATTAAAATAATTGTATCCGGTTCATCTGCTGTAAGATAATTATAGGTCAGATTGAACTCGGTATATGTATCTACCTCAACATCATTAGTAGTAAGTTTTGCTGCGGCAACCGTATCTCTTTCATTTAATGCAAGATTCCAATGTGTAAGATATGAGTAAATATCACATGAATCACTATCAACAGGAAGATATTTATAATATCCTTTAAATGCAACCGGTTTTGATGTAAAGGGAACACCTTGCTTAAGGCTTTCAAGCTGATTCTGCATATCAGGGTCAAAAATACCTGTAGCAACAGTACCTGTCAATAATATGAAATCCTCAGGAAGTATTGTCATTATCTTAGCCGCATATTCACCGGATACTGCATCTGTGGTCTTTTCAACCGTTACCGGTGGCGGGTCCATATAAAGTAAAAGATCAACAATCTTATTTGGTGTGGCCCAGATACCTATTGGTGAAGGCACGCTGTATTTCGGAAAATCAGTCCACATTTCCATATCCATATTAGGTAACTGATCTTCACCGCCCGTTGTTACTTCAATTGTGTTTGAATACTTGCAGGCTGTTTCATCAATAAAGGGTCTTATTCTGAAATAATAGGTTTTGTTATTTTCAAGACCATATACATAAGCCCTGGTAACATTACCAACATCTTTATTATGAAAACCTTTTACGTACGAATTAAATTGCTGTGATTCGGATACATCAATTTTATATTTTGTTGCACCCTCAAAAAATTCCCATTGTGCTAAGAAATTCGTTTGATAGATCTCCTGACCATCTAAAGCCACCGGTGTTTTCTCCGGTGGCTTTTCGTCATCATTATCTTCTTTATCACAAGAAAATAATCCAAAACAAATTATAATTAAAAAAACAAGAGCGAATTTCCCTAAAGATTCTGATTTCATTATTATATTATTATTTCTTAACAAATATTCTTTACTCAACCATAAATGATCCGCTGCTCATGCGATCTTTGCCTTCAAGCAGGTAGAAATAATACATTCCTGAATCAAAATCTCCTATATTTATAATTTTATTCATGGAAGTAAAATCAACTGATTTTATTTGTCTTCCATTTACATCAAAAATAATCAAATTGCCATTTTCCAGTCTTTCCGGAATTTCGAACGTAATATAATCCCTTGCAGGATTTGGATAAACCTTAACTGCAATTTCAGGCATCAGGTCATATTCTATTCCTGAAGGAAATTCAAGTTTGAAATCATCAACATATAGCTTTGAACCGGCAATCGAATTTGCAAAATCCGATGACAGGGCAAATACGTTTATTGTATCGGGAGTACTATCGCTTAAATACATCAGATCAATGGTGAACTCTGTCCACTCATCAACTTCTTCTGAGGAATAAAATGTTCCTAAACCAATAGTATCAGGTTTTAAAAGCTCCTGATCATACTTTGTCAGGTAAATCATTACCATCGCACTATCGAATTCCTTCGGCATACTTTTGTAGTATCCTTTTAGTTTGCTCGGTCTGTCAGTAAAAGGAATTCCTCCGATTATCGTACCCGTCTGATTTGCCATGTCTATTTTTAATTTCCCCAATGTAACCGCGCCAGGTGCCGTATAAATCATAACAGATTTCGTTTCCATTTTAACACAAGTATCTCCCGAATAAGCACTTGTGTCATAAGTAACAACATAGTCACCAACTATTGTTAAATATTCATTGGGGGAACTCCAGTTCACAGGATTCCAATAACCATAAGTGGGATTTTGTACCCATTTTTCAAAGTCCTTGTTTGGCATTTCGCCTTGGGCTAAGGTTATACTTGAGATAAATAATAAACTGATTGTAATGTGTAAAAATTTTTTCATAGCATCGTATTTTTTAGTTATACATTAATTTACTTTTGAACCGATAAATTTATACAAAAATTATCTCATACAAAACTTTTATCAAAAAAGAATTAATTTTTATTCAGCAAATGCTATTGTAGCAATACTTATCTGCACCCCTGTAACCGTTGATAAAATTTGGGCACAAGCTTCCAGCGTTGATCCTGTTGTGACTACATCATCAACAAGCAAAATGTGTTTTCCGGCAATTTTATCTATGTGGTTTACTGCAAAAATCTGCTCAACATTCTGCCATCTTTCATATCTTGATTTCTTTGTCTGTGTGGCAGAATGAATCTTTCGTATCAGAACATCATTCGCTACATCTTTTCCCATCGATTCACCCAATCCATTTGCAAATTGCGTGCTTTGGTTAAATCCTCTTTTCTTAAGTTTTTTAACGTGCAAAGGTACCGGAATTATCACCTCCACATTATTGAATAGCTCTGAGCTGGTTAACTCTCTGCCATAAAGTGATCCAAGATGAATACCTATCTCCTTATGTCCCCTATATTTTAAATAATGGATCATGCGCTGCACACGACCTCCTTTTCTGAAATATAAAAATGATGCTGCCGATTCAAGATTTACCCTACCCCAAAACATTTTACTTACAGGATTATCTGTCAGAAGATGAAAATTGGTTTTTGGTAACATATAAGTACATAAAGAACAAATTATGTTTTCATTCCTGAACAACTTATTACCACAGGCTATGCATATCCTCGGGAACAGCAAAGAAATGAAATCTTCGAAAATATTCATCGATGATCCTTTAATCATTTATTTTACTTGGATGATAAATGTCTCTATCTTTTGGATCATTTTAGTGATCGAATGACTGCCAGTGATCCGATAGTTATCTAATACAATATTCAAATAATCAATAACCAAAACTGCTTTAATATCTGATATTTCATATTTTTGAATGCTATTAACAGATCAAATCAAATTAATATGAAAAAATTTCTCGTATATTTTATTTTTATCAGTTTTATATTCCTTTTTATTAATGCATGTGAAAAAGATGATAACGGAGATCAAAATAATCCTCCGGTAGCCTCTTTCACGGTCAATCCGCAAAACGGAATAACATCAACATTATTCCAGTTTGATGCATCAGGCAGCTCCGATGATGATCAGCCCACTGCTGAGCTTGAAGTAAGATGGGATTGGACCAATGACGGGACATGGGATACTGATTATTCGACAGAGAAAACTGCAAATCACCAGTATTCAATCATAGGGGATAAAACCATTAAATTAGAAGTAATAGATAATGAGGGGCTTACAGATTCGGCTTCAAAATCAATAACGGTTACCGATGAAGTTCTTAACTTTACCACCGGTTCTGTTTCAGACATTGAAACAACATCCGCCAAGGCAACAGGTGAAATATTAAGTATTGGAAGTGACCAGATCACTGACCATGGCCATTGCTGGTCGCTATTCCCCGATACCGATATTAATGACTTTACGACTTCGCTTGGCAGTGTTTCGGAACCTGGTACTTTTACAAGCACAACAGATAATCTTACAGAATCTCTCACATATTATGTTAAAGCTTACGTTACAACAAGCAGGGAAATATTTTATGGTGATGAAATATCTTTTAAAGCCGCCAGTAGCGGTAATGGTGATCCTTGTCCCGGAGCCGAAACTGTCACAGATGCAGATGGTAATGTATATAATACAGTTATGATCGGGGGTAAATGCTGGATGAGAGAAAACCTTAATGTTGGGCAAATGATAAACAGCAGTCAGAACCAAAACGATAACAATACACCCGAAAAATACTGCTATAATGATAAAGAAGAATTTTGCAGTGTTTACGGAGGCCTCTATCAGTGGAATGAACTCATGCAATATGCAAAAGCCACACAGGGTTTATGCCCCGAAGGATGGCATGTGCCAACATATGAGGAAATAGAAAGTTTGAAAAACAGTGGCACTAACGGAAATGATTTCATTTCAATTGGCCAGAACTCAACCGGCACTAATAATACCGGTTTTTCTGCACTTCTTAACGGATACAAAGGTTATATACCTCCTGATTTCGCCGGATTTGGCGAAACAGTAAAATTCTGGTCTGTTAAAAAACATCCCAGTGGAAATGCAAGTATCGTAATTGGAATAAACCAGGATGGAAGTATCGCATTTGAAACATTAAACCATCAAACGGCCGTTTCTGCCAGATGCGTTAAGGATTAATAAAATTCAGTAAATCAAATACCAGCTTAATGCCCTTATCACAACTACTTGAAATAAAAAACCTCTGTGTTGAATTTAAATCCGATGAGGGCATAATTAATGCTGTTGAGGATATTAATCTTACCCTCGATAAAAATGAAATCCTCGGCATTGTAGGTGAATCAGGCTCAGGTAAATCAGTAACAGCTTTATCAATACTAAAGCTTATTCAATCACCTCCTGGAAACATCAAAAAAGGGGAAATATATTACACTTCTCAGAATGGCACTAAAGTAAATCTTCTCAGACTCACAGAAAAAAAGATCAGGAAATACCGGGGAAATGAAATATCCATGATCTTTCAGGAGCCAATGTCTTCGTTAAATCCGGTTTATAAATGCGGAAAGCAGGTTGCTGAGTCATTTCTGCGGCATAACAAAAGTACTAAAGCCAATGCAAAAATAAAAGTTATCGGTTTATTCAAAGATCTGCACCTTCCCCGGCCTGATCAAGTTTACGATTCCTATCCTCATGAACTTTCAGGAGGACAGCAACAACGCGTGATGATTGCTATGGCTATGATATGTAATCCAGCTATTCTTATTGCTGATGAGCCAACTACGGCCCTTGATGTGACCATTCAGAAGTCAATTCTTAATCAATTAAAACAACTGCGTGATGAATATGGCATGAGCATAATCTTTATCACCCATGACCTGGGGGTTATTGCTGAAATAGCCGATAATGTTGCTGTAATGTATAACGGTAAGATCGTTGAAAAAGGAAAAGTAAGTGAAGTTTTCAAAAATCCTGAACATTCTTATACCAAAGGTCTTTTAGCATGCCGGCCTCCCGAAAAAGATAACTATAGCAGATTACCTACAATTTCTGATTTTATGCAGCATGATGCCGGTAATATCAAATCTTTTTTAGAGCAATTGAAAATTTCTCAGTCTCTGATAAAAAAACACAGAAAAAAATTCTATAGCCGGCAACCTGTTGTTAAAATCCAAAATCTTAAAACCTATTTCTCAAAAAGAAAGGGATTATTCAAACCAAAAGAAAATATCAAAGCTGTCGACGATGTAGACCTGACTATTTATCCGGGAGAAACGCTTGGTTTGGTTGGAGAATCAGGATGCGGTAAAACCACACTCGGCAGAACTGTATTAAAGCTTATTCCGGCAACTGACGGTAAAGTAATATACCATGATAACGACCTGACAAATATCAGTAAGGCAAAACTCAAATCTCTCAGGAAAGACCTTCAGATAATTTTTCAGGATCCTTTTTCATCATTAAATCCCAGAATAACCATAGGTTCTGCGATACAGGAACCCATGAGGGTTTTCAATCTTTACAAAACAGAAGCAGAAAGAAGAAAAAAAACATATGAATTGCTTGATCAGGTTGGGCTTAATAAAACACATTATAATAGATACCCACATGAGTTTTCAGGAGGGCAGCGACAGCGTATTTGCATCGCAAGAGCCCTATCGGTAAATCCCAGGTTCATAATTTGTGATGAATCCGTATCAGCTCTTGATGTCTCTGTTCAGGCTCAGATTCTTAATCTTTTAAACGATCTGAAAAGAAAATTTAATCTGACTTTTATTTTTATATCACATGACCTGTCGGTAGTTAAACACATGTCTGACAGGATAGCGGTAATGCAAGACGGCAAGATAGTTGAAATTAATCAGGCAGATAAAATCTATCAAAATCCCCAAACATCTTATACAAGAAATTTAATTGATTCTATACCCAAAGCATTATACTAGATTTAACCATTAAAATTTTTTATAGTAAATTTACTAATAATATATTTAACGACCTTTTGATAAAAAAATGCTAAAAAGAATTCTGCATATAATCAGTCATCCTGTCTCATTAAGCCTAATCATCGGAATTGCTATAATATTAAGCATCCCATCTCCTTTTTCCAAATATAAAATAAAAGTTGAAAATCTTAACATAAAACCAAAAACAGAAAAAATATATTATCACGATTTTGATGATGATGGTAACAGTGAAAGAATTGTTTTGTACGCACATACAGATCACAAACAATCAATACTAATAGATTCAGATGGAATAATAGTTAACCAATGGGGTCTTGATGGAAAATCACAAAAAAATCCATCTCTAATTTTCGGGGATTATAATGATGATAATCTTGATGAGATCTATGTATTTACAAATTATATAGATTCAATTTTCATCAACGTTTTTTGTCCATTTAATAAAAAGTCTACCTTATATAAAAACAGGTTTATAGATAAGTATTACAAATATTCTGATAAATATGAAGCTACTGTACATATTGACTCATGTGATTTTAATGACATTAATAAAGATGGTTTAAAAGAAGTTGTTTTTTTAATTAGCGCGGGTTATAGTTTACATCCAAGAAGTTTGTTTGCATTTGACTTAAAGAACAACCACTTATTTAAATCACCTTTTACGGGTACCGGTATAGGATTTCCTGTTTCATATGATATTGATAATGATGGAAATATTGAATACATTCTTGAAACTTATGCTCATGGTAATTGGGAAGAAAATGTTCCTTTTTCCGATAATTATTCATGGTTAATGGTTTTAGATAAAAATCTTGATTTTAAATTTAAACCAATAAGGTATGGTATATATAAATCCCGCATTCAGGTTTTACCATTCAAACCATCAAATAAAACTTATCTTATGTTATTAAAAAAACATGGTGGTATTGAAAATATTGATAATGAATTAATCCTTTTAAACTGTAATGGAATTGAGTTAAAAAAAAGAAAGTTTGGACAATCTATTGATCTTAAGTATTCATGTCTGTTATCAAATGATATACAAAAGCGAAATAAAATCTTTCTTGTTCACAATAACGGAAAAATATTAGAAATAGACTCAAACTTATTCTTTGTTGATTCAACATTCGTTGAAGGAATATCTGATGGCAGAATTATAAAGAGAATTGATATTGATCTTGACGGAAAAGAGGAATTTATTTTTTGGGGGCTTAACAGGCAACAAATAATAATAACAAGAAATGATTTTACCAATCCCGCATATTTTAATTTTAATAATGACAGTAAAATTCATAAACCAATTATTTCTTTAATTAAAAGAAATAATGCACCTCCAAAACTTTATATTAACGACGGTTCAAATGAATATTTTTTGTTATACGCTAAAGATCCGGTTTATCCTTTCAGATTTTTAATATATCTGTCGTTCATATTAGCTCTATACCTTATCCTGCTTTTCTTTCAAAAAACCCAGCAAATCAGGGTCATGAGAAAATACGAAAACCTTCGGAAGATCAATGAACTTCAGCTTAAGACCGTTAAGAACCAGATAGACCCCCATTTTACATTAAATCTCATAAATTCAATAGGAGCATTGTTTTACAAAAGAGACAAGGAAAAAGCCTCCTATGTTCTCAGTAAATACACCAGGTTACTGCGAACAACAATAATTAATTCAGACAATATTGAAAACACACTTGAAGAAGAAATTTCCTATGTTAAAAATTATCTTGATCTCGAAAAATTCAGGTATAATGATAAATTTGATTATAAAATAAATGTCGAGGATTCCGTTGATCAAAACATAAAAATTCCCAAAATGCTTATTCACAGCTTCGTGGAAAATGCTGTAAAACACGGGATAAAGCATTTAAATAAAAATGGTTTAATAACAATTACTTTGAAAAGGGAAAAAAGCTATCATGTAATATTTGTTCAGGATAATGGGGTTGGGAGAAAGAAAGCTTCTGAATATTCCTTCCATGATACTGGTAAAGGCATTAAAATCATTGATGAAATGATCAGTTTATATTATCAGTTAAAAA
>CAZJYD010000061.1:0-18853 GCA_964550205.1 uncultured Bacteroidales bacterium | reverse complement strand
CTCGATATGACATGGTGTTCTCTATTTAGGAGGAGCAGGGCGGGATGGCGCGCTCCGCGCGCCATCCCGCCCTGCTCCTTTATTCAATACTGGGATTGTCATTAGTAGCGAAGCGAGATATCTATTAATATTATTTCTACTTCCAAGAATCTCTCATCCTATGAGTACCTTTAAGTTTTTTTTATATTTTTGCACCTTGTTTTGCAGAAGTAGCTTTAAACAGTTATATAATAAATGAAAGACAAATACAAAGAATATAAAACATTAGATCTTCCGGCGCTCGGTAATGAAATCGGAGAATACTGGAAAAATAACAGGATCTTTGAAAAGAGTCTGAAAACCAGGGATCCACAAAAACCATTTGTGTTTTATGAAGGGCCTCCTTCTGCAAACGGAATGCCGGGTATCCACCATGTTATATCAAGAACTATAAAAGATATTTTCTGCCGTTACAAAACACTTAAAGGTTATTACGTTAGACGTCAGGCCGGATGGGATACACACGGCTTGCCCATTGAAATTGCAACTGAAAAAACGCTCGGTATCACCAAGGAAGATATTGGTAAAAAGATATCGGTTGTGGAATTTAATCAGGCCTGCCGCAAAGAGGTAATGAAATACAAGGATAAATGGGATGAGCTCACTGTTAAAATAGGATACTGGGTTGATCTTGATAACCCCTATATAACCTTCGACAACAGATATATAGAAACCGTTTGGTATCTTTTAAAAAAGCTTTACGACAAGGGAGCTCTTTACAAGGGTTACACTATCCAGCCATATTCACCAGCCGCCGGAACCGGCCTGAGCTCTCATGAGCTTAACCTGCCGGGATGTTATAAGGATGTTAAGGATACTACAGTTACTGCTCAATTCGGATTAGAGAAAAATAAAGATTCTGAATTTCTTTTCAGACTCACGGATAAAGATATCTGCTTCCTGGCATGGACAACCACTGCCTGGACATTGCCTTCCAACACAGCACTTGCCGTTGGACCTAAAATCAAATATATATTAGTTGAAACCTTTAATTCATATACTTGTGAACCTGTTGCGGTGATAATGGCAAAGGATCGTTTTGACTCTTATTTCGACAGGAAAGATGAAAAAATGAAGCTGGAAGATTATAAACCGGGAGATAAAAAAATCCCTTATAAAATAATCAAAGAATTCAAAGGTTCTGAGCTGGAAGGTATCCGCTATAAGCAACTTATCCCCTTTATTAAGCCAATGGGTGATGCCTTCAGGATAATAACAGGCGATTTTGTTACCACAGAAGAGGGTACAGGAATAGTTCATATTGCACCAACTTTTGGTGCTGATGACGACAAGGTTGCAAAACAGACCGGTATTGTCCCGTTGCATCTGATAGATAAGGAAGGTAAAATACGCCCGATGGTTGACCTGAAAGGAAAGTTTTTTAGGATAGAAGACCTGGATATTGACTTCGTCAATAAATATGTTAATAATCTCTACAGGGAATATGCCGGCAGGTATGTTAAAAATATATATGACAAAAATGCCAAAGAAGGAGATCCCGAACTGGATATCGATCTTGCCGTAATGCTGAAAAAGGAAAATAAAGCCTTCAGGATAGAAAAATATGTGCATAATTATCCGCATTGCTGGAGAACCGATAAACCCGTACTCTATTATCCGCTCGATAGCTGGTTCATCAAATCAACCGATTATAAAGAAAGGATGATAGAACTGAACAATACTATCAACTGGAAACCCAAAGCAACAGGAACCGGTCGTTTTGGTAACTGGCTTGAAAATCTTGTCGACTGGAACCTTTCCAGGTCAAGATACTGGGGAGTTGGCTTACCGATATGGTCAACCGAAGATCAGAAAGAGAGAAAATGCATAGGTTCGGTCGGAGAACTAAAAGAAGAGATCGAAAGATCGGTCGGGGCAGGATTTATGGAGTCCAATCTCTTAAAGGATTTTGATCCTGACGACTTTTCTAATGAGAACTATTCTGTTTTAGATCTCCACAGGCCCTATATTGATGAGATAATACTGGTTTCCGAAAAAGGGAAAAAGATGTACCGTGAACTTGACCTCATAGATGTGTGGTTCGATTCCGGGTCGATGCCCTATGCCCAGTTCCACTATCCTTTTGAAAACAAAGAAGAATTTAAAAAAAGCTTCCCTGCTGACTTTATCGCCGAAGGAGTAGACCAGACCCGTGGATGGTTCTTTACCATGCATGCTATTGCTGTTATGCTTTTCGATTCAGTTTCATATAAAACATGTGTTTCAAACGGTCTCATCCTGGATAAGGATGGAAACAAAATGTCGAAGAGATTGGGAAATGCAGTTGATCCTTTTAAGACTATTGATAGGTTCGGACCTGATGCATTGCGATGGTATATGATAACCAATGCCCAGTTGTGGGATAATCTTAAATTCGATAATAATACAATTAAAGATGTCCAGCGTAAGTTCTTCGGAACTTTCTTTAACACTTACTCATTTTTTGCGCTTTATGCAAATATTGATGGATTTAAATATGAAGAAGATGAGATCCCTTACGAAAAACGTCCCGAATTAGACAGATGGATTTTATCAGAACTGAATACATTGATCAAAAAAGTTGACAGCGCTTACAACGATTATGAGCCAACGATTGCAGGCAGGGCAATCTCCAAATTTGTTGATGATTATTTAAGTAACTGGTATGTGCGCTTATCCAGAAGAAGGTTTTGGAAAGGCACTTTTACAGAGGATAAAATATCTGCTTATCAAACACTTTACAGATGCCTCGAAGTAGTTGCTCAGTTGGCTTCTCCTATTGCACCGTTTTTCATGGACAGGTTTTTCATTAACCTCAACAATATCACAAAACTTTATAATGTTGATTCTGTTCATTTAACTGAATTTCCAAAAGCTATCAACTCGCATATAGATCCGGAGCTTGAAAAAAGAATGCAGCTTGCTCAGAAGATCTCTTCCATGGTTCTTTCACTTAGGAAAAAAACAAATATCAGAGTCAGGCAACCTTTAAATAAGATCATGATACCTGTCTCCGATGAACAAATGAAAAACCAGATAGAGACAGTTGATGACCTGATCAAATCGGAAGTTAATATAAAAGAGATAGAATATCTGGATGATACTTCCGGTGTATTGGTTAAGAAAATAAAACCTAACTTTAAAAAGCTTGGCCCACGATATGGAAAGCTGATGAAAAAAATTGCTTCACAAATAAGCCAATTCGGTCAGGAAGAGATCAATCAACTCGAAAATAATGGTGAATACATTTTAAAAGTTGATGAACAGGAAGTAAAACTCTCTACCGAAGATGTTGAGATCACAACGGAAGATATACACGGTTGGGTTGTTACTACTCTTAACAGCCTGACGGTAGCCCTGGATATAACCATAAGCGAAGACCTCAAACAGGAAGGTATTGCCAGGGAATTGATAAACAGAATTCAAAATTTAAGAAAAGATAAAAACTTTGAAGTAACGGACAAGATCCTTGTTGAAATAGAAAAAAACAAAGAGATCATTGAAGCAATACAAAATAATATTTCTTATATTTGCTCGGAAACTCTTGCAAAAACTCTTGATATTAAAGAGAAAATAGAAAGCAAGGACAAGATTAACGTTTATCTTTTTGATAATATAAAAATAAATATTTCCATAAGGAAGGTAACGTAAAATTAAATTCTAGATTAATCACTAAAAACTTACCGGTTATGACAGACAAGAAAAAGACAAGTGAAAGAAACCGATACTCTGATGAGGAATTACAAGAATTCAAGGAAATAATTCTGAAGAAACTTGAAAAAGCCAGAAGAGATCTAAAGGTATTGACCGAAGCCTATACTCATAGTAATGAGCACGACACAAATGATACCTCACCAACATTCAAAGTGTTGGAAGAGGGCTATAATGTGCTCTCAAAAGAAGAGAACAGCAGGCTTGCAGCCAGGCAACAAAAATTTATTAACTCTTTGGAAAATGCATTGATCAGGATTGAGAACAAGACCTACGGAGTTTGCCGCGTGACCGGTAAACTGATATCCAAAGAAAGGTTGAGAAGTGTTCCGCATGCCACTCTCAGCATAGATGCTAAATTGCAGCAATATAAAAATCCTGATAGCCAAACAAGTAATAATACAAACTAAAATCCTGAAAAAATAATCTTGAAAAAAGCACTCATTGTTATCTTCCTGATTCTGGTCTTTGATCAGGCATTGAAGTTCTGGGTTAAAACAACAATGCATATAGGTGAGGAGTATCATGTATTTGGCAATTGGTTCCTGATCCACTTCACAGAAAATAATGGTATGGCATTTGGCCTTCAATTTGCAGGTAAGGGAGGAAAGCTTTTTCTAAGCATTTTCAGGATTGTAGCCATCGCAGCAATTGGCTGGTATTTGTTTCACCTTATCAAGAAAAAGGCACATACAGGTTTGCTCATCTGCATTTCACTGATCTTTGCAGGCGCCATTGGTAATATAATCGACAGTGCACTTTACGGATTGCTTTTCAGTGAAAGCAACTATCATAATGTTGCAGTTTTTCTGCCTGAAAACGGAGGATACGGATCATTTCTGCACGGAAAGGTCGTAGATATGCTTTATTTCCCGATAATTAAAACAACCCTGCCGGGATGGTTCCCATTCTGGGCAAATAATGATTTTATTTTTTTCAGACCGGTATTTAATATTGCCGATTCGGCTATTACCGTTGGTGTTATTTTACTGATAATTTTTCAGCGCAGGTTTTTTCGCAGTTCCTCCAAAAATAAACCAGAAAAGGAATAATTTATATGCTTGCATTTCAGCCCATTATAAATAATATCAAAATAATAAACAAAAAGATTCTTTTATATCTTTGTTTTCAAATTGAATTGAATCATGGAGAAAAAAGTTAAAGGTAGAATTGCGCAGGTAATTGGTCCGGTTGTAGACGTATCTTTTGAAAAGGATGAGGACATACCCGATATTTATGAAGCATTGGAAGTTGAGAATAACAGGGGAGAGACAATAGTATTGGAATGCCAGCAGGATATTGGGGAATCAACGGTACGTTCTGTTGCAATGGATTCGACAGACGGTTTACGACGCGGAATGGATGTTATTGCCACAGGATTACCTATATCTATGCCTACCACTGAAGAGATACGCGGACGGCTTTTTAATGTTATAGGTAAAGCTATTGATGGATTGGGGACGGTTTCCAGAAAAAATACTTACCCTATCCACCGTGATCCACCCAAATTCGAAAATCTTAGTACTCAAACTGAAGTCCTTAATACAGGTATTAAAGTAATAGATTTAATTGAACCATATTCCAAAGGGGGTAAAATCGGTTTATTTGGTGGCGCAGGCGTTGGTAAGACGATTATCATTCAGGAGTTGATCAATAATATCGCCAAGCAATATTCCGGTTTTTCGGTATTTGCAGGAGTGGGGGAACGCACCCGTGAGGGTAATGATCTTTTACGGGAAATGATAGAGGCAGGATTGGTGAAGTATGGTGATGATTTCATGAAAAGTTTTAAGGAAGGAGGCTGGGACTTATCAAAGGTTGACAAAAAAAAGCTAAAAGAATCACTGTTAACCATGACTTTCGGACAGATGAACGAACCGCCCGGGGCTCGTGCACGTGTTGCACTGTCGGGTTTAACCCTGGCAGAATATTTTCGTGATGGTGATGAAAAATCAGGCGGTCGTGATATCTTATTTTTTATAGACAATATTTTCAGATTTACCCAGGCGGGTTCCGAAGTATCTGCCTTGCTCGGGCGCATGCCTTCTGCTGTGGGATACCAACCTACCCTGGCTACCGAGATGGGTATTATGCAGGAAAGGATAACCTCTACCAAAAGAGGCTCCATAACTTCAGTGCAGGCAGTTTACGTTCCTGCCGATGACCTTACGGATCCTGCGCCAGCAACAACATTTGCACATCTTGATGCAACAACAGTCCTTAGCCGTAAAATTTCAGAGCTTGGTATTTACCCCGCAGTCGATCCTCTGGATTCTACTTCAAGAATACTAACCCCGGGCATTGTTGGTGAAGAACATTATAATACAGCACAAAAAATTAAAGAGATACTTCAGAGATATCAGGAGTTGCAGGATATAATCGCCATATTAGGCATGGAAGAACTCTCTGATGAAGACAAACAAATCGTTCACCGGGCCAGAAGAGTGCAAAGATTCCTTTCACAGCCTTTCCACGTGGCTGAACAGTTTACAGGTATGCCGGGTACAATAGTAAGCATAGAAGATACAATAAAGGGTTTTAATATGATTATTGAAGGTGAGGTTGATCAATACCCCGAATCAGCATTTATGATGGTTGGTACTATTGAAGAGGCTATAGAAAAAGGAAAGAAAATGCTGGCACAAGAAACCTGCGAAGACTAAAGATATTCAATTAATATGAAACTTGATATAATTACACCTGATGAAACTATTTATTGCGGAAAAGTAAGTCTGGTACAGCTTCCCGGAATAGACGGCTTATTCGAAATATTAAATAGCCACGCACCCATGATCTCCGTCCTGAAAAAAGGTAAAATAAAGATCAAAGACAATCAAAAAAAAATAAAATACTTTGAAATTGAAGGTGGTGTGGTTGAAGTCTTAAAAAATGAGGTGTTGATCCTGGCCGAATAATCACTGGCTATCAACTAGTAATAAAACATTTTTCATAAGGGTTTAATATTATTTTTATCCACAAAATATAAATCTTACGTAAATCTTTATTGACTTTCACTTTATGCTTTTGTATCTTTGAGATAAATTCATAATAAACAAAATTGTCTATGAGTATTTTTAGCCTGATTTTTAAAAAAAAGAAACCAAAAGGAACAATTACTTTTGAAGTATCCGGTAAACCCGGAAGTTTCAATGTAACATATACAACACCTGAAAAAGAAACCAAGCAGGACCCGGATGTTCCCGATGGGTGGAATTATTCATTTACAGGTAACCCGGGAGAATATTATTTCTTTGCAGCACAGTCTAATAAACGCAATGCATCTGTTAATGCAAGAGTTTTACAAGATGGAAAAGTAATAAATGAAGTATCAAAAAACGGTGACTATGCATTAGCAAGAATATCAGGTTCAATTCCTTAAGACATCAACAATCAGTCCGGGCCGGATTCTTCACAATAATGCTCCAGGATTTTATCAACCTGTTTTGAACCCAACTCTTTAGCTTTTTTCCAATCTTCACATGCTTTATCTTTTTCCTTGAGAAAGTAATAGGCATTTCCCCTGTTATGGTAGGCATCCGTATATTCCGGATCTATTTCAATAGCTTTGGTAAAATCTTCTGCTGCTCCTGCAAAATCTTTCATCTGAGCCCTCGCAGTCCCCATATTGAAATATGCATGTTTTGTATCAGGAACTAATTCAATAACATCTTCAAAATAATCTATTGCTTTTTCGAAATGTCCTGACTGATAGCTTGTAAGTCCGCAATACATTAAAGCAACAGTATCATCAGGATTAAGTTCAACTACTTTTTCGAAGCCTTCCAGGGCATTTTCAAAGTCATCAATATAAAACTTACCCATTGCCAGGTTAAACCATGCATCATTATGATTTTCATGCATCTGGATAACCTTCCTGAATTGTTCAATACCCCTGGAATAATTTGTCTTTTTATATTCCAGCATACCTTGATTGAAAAATCTGCTTGCTATATCGCCCATTTCGTCAGGCGGCATTCCATTTTTTCTGATGACAAATTCATCCGCTTTGCGTATTTTATAGCCCGAAGATTTATCCTGACTATCATCGGATGATGTTTTATCACTTTTATCCTTGATCTGTGCTTCGGCATTTTTTTTACCTGTATCCTTTTCAGTATCATTCTTCTTATCACTGCCACTATTTGAACATGATACAAAAATCATTACGGATATCAATATAAATAATAAGTTTTTCAACATAATTCAATAATATTTTTTTGCCACAAAATTAAAATATTAACCAAAAACATTAAAAATGTAATTATCTATGAATAAGTATTGGTCCGGTGAAATATTTCATTTTTCTATATCAACTTCTGCCGGAATGGAAAGATGACCCTGTACAATTTCCCATCTTCTGTCGTTCTTACTCAATACACCGGTAAATCTCACTCCTTCATAGCTTTTAGCTTCTCCTTTATACATGAAATTATAGCTGAGAATCTCTGAAAACCATGCTGTGTTTCCCGTTTCATTAATGTGAATTATCTGTTCATTCACCGAAATATAAATATCTTCAAACGATTCGAACTGATGTTTTATAGCTTTTTTAATTTCATTCCATCCTATCAGTTTTTCATCACTGTCGGTTCCTATCAATTCAATATCCTCCTTCTCAGCCCATATCTTTTGAATGATACTAAAATCCTGGTTTTCATTAGCTACAACATACTGATCCAGAATATTTTCAATTTTTAGTAATTCCTCATCAGTATCAAAATTTTCTACCTGCGACTGGCAACTGAACAAAAAGCAAGCAATACCAAGAGCAAATAACACAAACAAAACTTTTCTCATGACCTGAAAATTTTTGATTAATTAATTTTTATTGTTTTGTGAAATTACACTAAATTTTTGAAAAATTCAATCATTAGCATCCGAATAATGCTAAAATAAATTAACAGATTCTATGGATGTTTTTTACTTCATTAATTCGTTTATTATTTGTAAACTTGCAACCGTTTTTATTTTAGCAAATGACATGTGAAATTAATGATTAAGATATTGCCTCGAAAAAAGAAGGGATTATTTATTGGGATTATCATTCTGGCTGTTATTTTAGCAACTCAATATTTATTTGCCAGCCTTCAACATGATAATAAGGAAGAAACGCAATTTGCGGAGCAGCAAGATGCGGAAGAATGGAGCGAGACAATAGAAAAGGAAGAATTTAATGCTGCCGAAAATATTATTGAGCACATAATTGATTCTCACACATGGCACATAGCCACAATTAACCATACTCATATTTACATCCCCTTACCTGTTATTTTAATTCATAATGGTAAAATATATTCTTTCTGGTCAAGTAAACTTCATAATAAAAATAAAACACATAAAAATTTTAAACTGGAAACCGAAGGAGAATACAAAGGTAAAATTGTACATTATCCGGAATATAATTATCTCGATGAAGAAATAGTGGCAATTGAAAAAGAAGAAGGTGAAAAAACCTATACACTTCCACTTGATCTGTCAATAACCAAAAATGTAGCTGCTATTTTTATCAGTATTATAATAATATGCTGGATGTTCATTTCGATTGCACGCGCATATAATAAGAGAAAAGGGAAAGCTCCTAAAGGATTACAGTCACTCGTGGAGCCAATTATCATATTTATTCGTGATGATGTTGCAAAAGCAGCCATTGGTGAAGATAAATACAAAAAGTATTTACCTTTTCTTTTGACTTTATTCTTCTTTATATTTTTAAATAATTTACTCGGAATTGTTCCGTTTTTCCCCGGAGGTACAAATACTACCGGTAACATTGGAGTAACAGGAGTTTTGGCCTTATTCACATTTATAATAACTTCTGTTAATGCTAATAAAAATTATTGGAGACATATTTTTAATACACCAGGTGTTCCCATCTGGCTCAAGCTACCTTTGCCAATTATGCCTGTTGTTGAACTCCTGGGTATTTTTACAAAACCATTTGTATTGATGGTACGTTTATTTGCTAACATAACCGCAGGTCATATAATCATACTGGGATTTATCAGTTTGATTTTTATTTTTGGAAACATCCAACAAACCTTGGGATATGGAGTTTCCGTTGTTTCTGTTATATTTGCCGTTTTCATCGGATTACTCGAGTTGCTTGTTGCATTGATACAAGCATATGTTTTTACCTTGTTGTCGGCTCTGTATTTTGGCATGGCAACAGAAGAAGATCATTAGTAAATCATAAACTAAATAAATATATAATTATGGAATCTTTATTAGCAATTTTATTACAGGCAGCAAATGATCTGGCACCTTTTGCCAAGATGGCTGCCGGTTTTGGAGCAGGTATAGCTGCAATTGCTGCTGCCATGGGCATAGGACAGATAGGCAAAGCTGCAGTTGAATCAATTGCCCGTCAACCCGAAGCATCAGGTGAAATTCGGGCTAACATGATTGTTTCAGCTGCCTTGATAGAAGGTGTTGCCTTCTTTGCTATTGTTGTTTGTCTGCTTATTGTTTTCTTATAAGCAAAACTTTCTTCGCATTCCAACGGTTGGTTGGAATGCGAAGTTATTTTTTGAAAACCCTTTAAACACAGAATTATGGAACTGATAAGTCCCGGCTTAGGATTAATTTTTTGGATGACATTGTCATTCGCAATTCTTGTCATTATTTTAGCCAAATATGCATGGAAGCCAATAACCAAAGCACTTAGCGAAAGAGAAGATTTAATACAGGATTCCTTGGATGAAGCTAAAAAGGCAAGGAAAGAAATGGAGAAATTAAAATTCGATAATGAACAATTGCTTAATGAAGCCAAAGATGAACGTGATAAGATATTAAGAGATGCCCGCCATGCCGGAGATAAAATAATAGAAAAGGCTAAAGAAAAAGCTAATCAGGAAGCGAACAGAATTGTTGAAAGTGCAACCGAACGCATTGAGAACGAAAAAATAGCTGCCATGACCGATCTGAAAAATCAATTGGGCGCTCTTTCAATTGAAATAGCTGAGAAAATACTTAGCCAGGAACTGTCGAAAGACAAAAAACAAAAAAAATATATTCAAAAGCTGCTCGACGAAATAAAGTTTAATTAACAGCAAGAGATGAGGAAAACCCGCATAGGATCGAGATATGCCAAGGCATTGTTTGAACTTACTCTTGAGAAAGATATTCTTGAGAAGGTTAATAAAGATATAGACCTTATCTCTAATACTATTAAAGAAAACAAAGACCTTAAACTTTTACTGAGGAGCCCTGTAATAAAATCTAATAAGAAAGAATCCATTATCAAGGCGATATTTGAGAATAAAATTGAAGATATCTCCCTTCATTTTTTGCTGATCATCACAAGAAAAAACCGGGAAGAATATATAGATTCAATAGTAGAAGAATTCAAGGAACTTTACAAGAAATATAAAAATATAACAACAACACATCTTACAACAGCTATAAAAATTGATGAAGACATAAGAAAAAAGGTAATTAAGCTGTTATTAGAACAAACCAAAGGCGAAATAGAATTAAACGAAATAGTAAGAAAGGAGCTTATTGGAGGATTTGTTTTAACATACGGCCCTTATCAATATGATGCCAGTATTGCAAAACAGATCGCCGATTTAAAGAAAGACTTTAAATTAAATTTATACATAAGGAAATTTTAAAAAACTAAATAACATGGCTGAAATAAAACCTGCCGAAGTATCTGCTATATTACGACAACAACTTGCTGGTTTCAAAGATGAAGCCAAGCTTGAGGAAATAGGCACCGTTTTGGAAGTAGGCGACGGCATAGCCAGGATTTACGGTTTATTAAATGCCGAAGCCGGTGAATTGATCGAATTCGAGGAAACAGGTATTATGGGCATTGTGTTAAACCTTGAGGAAGATAACATAGGTGTAGTATTACTTGGTGAAAGTAACGAAATACACGAGGGTGATACTGTAAAACGGACCGGCAGAATATCATCAATTAAAGTCAGTGAGCAAATGCTGGGGCGTGTTATCAACACTATTGGTGAGCCTATTGACGGCAAGGGTGCTATAAAAGGTAAAACCTATGAAATGCCTTTAGAGAGAAAAGCCCCGGGAGTAATTTATCGCCAACCCGTTAACGAACCATTACAAACAGGTATTAAAGCAATCGACTCGATGATACCCATAGGGAGAGGGCAGCGTGAGCTGATCATTGGCGACAGGCAAACGGGAAAATCGGCTATTGCTGTGGATACTATTATTAATCAAAAAGAAAACTATGATAATGGCGATCCTGTTTACTGTATATATGTAGCCATTGGACAAAAAGGCTCATCAGTAGCTAACACTGTTAAGGTTCTTGAGGATAAAGGGGCAATGGAATATACTATTGTAATCTCCGCCACAGCCTCCGATCCTGCTGCCATGCAGTTTTACGCTCCTTTTGCCGGCGCTGCAATAGGAGAATACTTCAGGGATACGGGAAAACCTGCTCTAATTATATATGATGACCTGTCAAAGCAAGCTGTGGCATACAGGGAGGTTTCATTATTATTAAGACGCCCGCCGGGACGTGAAGCTTATCCCGGTGATGTTTTCTACCTGCACTCCAGATTACTTGAAAGGGCAGCTAAAATAATAGAATCGGAACAGGTTGCCAAAAAGATGAACGACCTGCCCGAATCACTGGAGGGAAAAGTAAAAGGTGGTGGATCGCTAACTGCATTGCCAATTATAGAAACCCAGGCAGGTGATGTTTCTGCATATATACCTACCAATGTTATTTCAATAACCGATGGTCAGATCTTTCTGGAAAAAAATTTATTTAATGCAGGCGTCAGACCAGCAATTAATGTTGGTATTTCGGTATCGAGGGTTGGTGGAAATGCCCAGATAAAATCAATGAAGAAAATCGCCGGCACCTTAAAGCTTGATCAGGCACAATACCGTGAACTGGAAGCTTTTGCCAAATTCGGTTCCGACCTGGATCCTTCAACCATGGCAACGCTGGAAAAAGGTAAACGTAATGTTGAAATACTCAAACAGCCACAGTATTCTCCAATACCTGTTGAAAAACAAATTGCCATTATATTCTGCGGTACAAGAAACCTTCTTCGCAAAGTTCCTGTTGCCAATATAAAGGATTTCGAAGCTGAATACCTTAATTACCTCGAAACACATAAACAGGATGAATTAAATATGCTGAAAGAAGGAAAGTTCACCGATGACTTAATGAAGACACTGGAAAAAACGGCAAAAGATATTGCTAATAAATATGAACGAAAAATAGAATGTGAATAATAAATGCCCAATTTAAAAGAAGTCAGAACACGGATAGCTTCTGTAAAATCAACACAGCAGATCACAGCCGCCATGAAAATGGTTGCTGCATCCAAATTAAGGAAAGCGCAGAATGCTATCCTTAAGATGCGCCCGTATGCTGCAAAACTCTTCAAGCTGCTGCAAGATCTTAGCGAAAGCATAGAAAATCAAGAAGAAAATATCTATGCCGAAGAAAGAGAAATAAACAAAGTCTTGTTAATAGTTGTCACATCAAATAAAGGTCTTTGCGGATCATTCAATTCCAATATCATAAAGGCAACTAATGATAATATCAATAATAATTATAAATCAATTCATTCCAAAGGTAATTTGCATATGCTTTGCATAGGGAAAAAAGCAGCTGATTATTTTACAAAAAAGGAATTCAAAAACCTTGAAAAGAATACCGCTATTCTTGAAAATCTAAGCTTCCGTAATATAGTTCCAATCGCCGACAATCTTATGGCTGCATTTGCAGAAAAAAAATACGATAAGATCGAGATCATTTATAATCAATTCAAAAACGCTGCCATACAGCGGTTGATAATAGAACAATATCTTCCGATGATCCAATTTTCAGAAAAAAAAGACAAAGACAAAGAAAACAATGATCATATCAACTATATTTTTGAACCCGGCAAAGAGGAAATAATAAAGGAAGTTATTCCCAAAAGCCTTAAAATACAACTCTACAAAGCTTTACTCGATTCATATACTTCCGAACAAGGCGCCCGTATGACAGCCATGCATATGGCTACGGAAAATGCACAGGAACTGATCAAGGACCTTCAACTTAAGTATAATAAAGCCCGTCAGGCATCCATTACCAGTGAATTACTGGATATCATAAGCGGCGCTGAATCGCTGAAAAGATAATTAACTTCATTATAAATATTTGTAATGGAGTGTTGGAGTAATGGAAAATCAATTTAGCACTGTAACAATGACTACAACTATAACCGCAATTACGCAATCCATAAAGCCACTACGCCTTCTACTCTAAGTCCTTTGCCCTATGCTCCGCGCTATTTATTTTTTATTGCTTTCACTAACCGTTCATACCATTCCTTGCCATACTTTCTGATCAGGGCATCTTTTAGGAAAAAATAAAGAAATAATTTTTCATGCCTGCCTTTAAACAATGCATGTTTACAAATATTCCACCGGTGATAATTCAATGCATAGTAATTCCTGTGTTTATAAATTCGTAATGGATACAAATGACAGGAAACAGGTTTTCTTAATCCGGTTTTTTGAGCTTCCCAGGCTTTTTCAATTGCACAATAAGCAATATCATTCCCCTCATAATTAACATATGCACATTCAAGATTACTCACAAGCGGTGTTACATAATCACCCTTATCATCATAATCAAAAACACCATGTTTTTCAACTTCACGGATGCCCTCCTGAGTCATAAAAGGCTTAATATAATCAATATCATCTTCAAGCACAGAGATCTCCTCCTCTTCCAATGATGCACCTGCATCGCCCTCTATACAGCAAGCACCTTTGCATTTCTGTAAATCACAGGAAAAATAAACCTTATAAATATCGTCAGATATGATTTTATCATCTATTATTATCATAAAAACAAAAATAGCTATTATATATCATAAAAGTCTTTACTATAAAATTTCTACTTTTGCAATCCAAAAATTAACACATCAAAATAAATACTCATGGCACATAATTTAAAAAACAGAAGTTTCCTGAAATTACTGGACTTCACACCCGGAGAAATAAACTATTTACTGGAGCTTTCAGCAGATCTGAAAAAAGCAAAATATGCAGGAACAGAACAACAAAAATTAAAAGGCAAAAATATTGCCCTGATATTCGAAAAGGACTCGACCCGCACACGCTGTGCCTTTGAAACAGCAGCATACGATCAGGGAGCAAACGTAACCTATCTTGGCCCTACAGGTTCACAAATGGGTAAAAAGGAAACCATAAAAGACACAGCCCGCGTTCTGGGAAGAATGTATGATGGTATTGAATACAGAGGCTTTGGTCAACAAATTGTTGAAGAGCTGGCTAAATATTCCGGTGTTCCCGTCTGGAATGGGCTTACCGATGAGTTTCACCCTACACAGATAATAGCAGATTTTCTTACTATGCTGGAGCACTCAGATAAACCACTCGATCAGATTTCTTTTTGTTACCTCGGTGATGCGCGTAATAATGTTGGTAACTCTTTATTGGTGGGTGCTGCAAAAATGGGAATGGACTTCAGGGCTGCCGCTCCAAAAATGCTTCTTCCTGACGAAAAACTGGTTGGACAAGCCAGAAAAATAGCTGAAGAAACCGGAGCTAAAATATTAATCACCGAAGATCACGAAGAAGCTGTGAAGGGCTGTGATTTCCTTTATACCGATGTTTGGGTATCTATGGGAGAATCTGATAAAGCCTGGAATGAAAGACTTAAGCTTATGAAACCCTACCAGATTAACAAAGAGCTGATGGAAAAAACAGGCAATCCAAACACAAAGTTTTTGCACTGCCTGCCTGCATTCCATAATACGGATACCAAAATAGGAAAAGAAATATATGATAAATTCGGCTTTGAAAATATGGAAGTCACAGAAGATGTTTTTGAATCGGAAGCTTCTGTGGTATTCGACGAAGCCGAAAACAGATTGCATACTATTAAAGCTGTGATGGTAGCTACTTTGGGTGGCTAAAAAAACATTTAATATTTCATTACCTTTACCGTCAAATACTATAATTGATTTATCATGTACAAATCATTGCGTTTAATAATTCTTCCGGTAATTATAATCTCATTGGCAATAGGCGGATGTAATGATGATGATCCGGTAACAAGCCTGTTTTTTACAGTTGAAGATGATATTGAATTCGGAGAACAATTCAAGCAGGAAATAGAATCCAATCCCCAGGAATATCCTTTGTTAGATGAATCTCAATATCCCGAGGCCTATCAGCACCTTTACAGGATAAGAGATTCAATTATTAATTGTGGTCTTATCGACTACAGGGATGAATTCGCCTGGGAAGTTTATATCATCAATAACGATACCGTATTAAATGCTTTTGCTGTTCCGGGCGGTTATTTATATTTCTATACAGGTTTGATAAAATTCCTTGAAAACGAAGCTCAATTTGCCGGTGTATTGGGTCATGAAATAGCCCATGTTGACCGGAGGCATTCAATTAAAAGGCTAGAGAAAGCTTATGGAATTCAATTATTGCTTGCGATTGTCTTAGGTGATGATCCAAGTGCAATAGCTCAAATTGCTGCCGATCTTGCAGCCGGTTTAACTTTCCTGGCTTTCAGCCGTGATGATGAGTATGAAGCAGATGAATATGCAGTAAAATATCTTTACGGAACTTCGTATGATGCCCGAGGAATAGCAGGTTTTTTTGAGATGATGGAAGGTGCTTCGGAGCCACCTGAGTTCTTAAGCACTCATCCCTCGCCCGAAAATCGCCTCGAAGAAATATATAAAATCTGGGAAAACCTGGGCGGAAAAGAAGGTAACCTTTACCCCGAGAGCTACCAGCAATTTAAAAACAGTTTGCCATAAATATTCAGGCTAATCCGTCAGTTAAATAATTATTTTATTTTTGCAGCATGGCAAATAAGGAGGATCTATTAAAGAAAATTATTGCCCATGCTAAAGAGTATGGGTTTATTTTTCAGTCGAGTGAATTATATGACGGCTTAAGCGCTGTTTATGACTATGGTCAGTATGGTGTTGAATTGAAAAAAAACATAATCGACTATTGGTGGAAATCCATGGTGCAATATCATGAGAACATTGTAGGTTTGGATGCCGCAATCTTCATGCACCCCGATGTATGGAAAGCCTCAGGGCACCTGGAAGCTTTCAACGATCCCATGATAGATAATAAAGATTCAAAAAAAAGATACCGTGCCGACGAGCTTATTGAAGAATATATAGATAAACAGGAAGCCAAAATAGATAAAGAAGTTCAAAAAGCCAAAAAGCGGTTCGGGGATGATTTTGACGAGCAAAAGTTCCTTACCACCAATCCAAGAGTTCTTAAATATCAGGACAAAATAAACAACACCAAACAAAAGCTGATCGCTGCTCTTAAAAAAGAAGATCTTAAAGCCATAAGGGAATTAATAATAGACCTTGATATAGCCTGTCCTGTTTCCGGCTCAAAGAACTGGACTGATGTAAGACAATTTAATTTAATGTTCGACACCAAACTGGGTTCATTAAGTGATGAAGCAAATAAAATATACCTGCGCCCCGAAACAGCCCAGGGTATTTTTTTAAACTACCTGAACGTTCAAAAAACAGGAAGGATGAAACTTCCGTTTGGTATTGCTCAAGTGGGTAAAGCATTCCGTAATGAAATAATTGCAAGGCAGTTTATTTTCAGAATGCGCGAATTTGAGCAAATGGAAATGCAGTATTTTATACAACCCGGTACCGAAAAAGAATGGTTCGATTACTGGAAAAACGAACGCATGAGATGGCATCTTGCACTTGGTATCCCTGAAGAAATGTACCGATTTCATGAACATGATAAACTCGCCCACTATGCCAGCGCAGCATTCGACATTGAATTTCATTTCCCAATGGGATATAAAGAGCTGGAAGGTATTCATTCAAGAACAGACTATGATCTTAGCGCACATCAAAAATTCACAGGTAAAAAGATACAGTATTTCGATCCTGATCTAAACAAAAGTTATGTGCCTTATGTTGTGGAAACCTCCATTGGGCTAGACAGAACATTCATGGCTATATTAACTAATGCCTACACTGAAGAACAGCTTGAGGATAATACCGAACGTATTGTTATGAAAATAAAGCCCTTTCTTGCACCCATCAAAGCGGCCATACTTCCCCTCATCAAAAAAGACGGATTACCGGAAAAAGCCCGTATAATTATTGATAAGCTGAAATACGATTATATGTGTTTTTATGAAGAGAAAGATACTATCGGCCGCAGGTACAGAAGAATGGATGCTATCGGAACACCTTATTGTATCACAGTTGATCATCAAACTCTGGAAGATGATACGGTTACAATAAGAGAAAGAGACAGCATGAAGCAGGATCGTATATCAACAGATAACATAGCAGATATTCTTTCAGAGAGAATCCGTTTGAAAAGATAATTTAACAAGTAACCGATCCCGTAGCTTACTGATTATAAATCTTAGAAAAAATCATGGATCATAAATTTTCACTTTCCGAGAAAAAGCACATTTTCGGAGTAACCTTTTGTATGGTCTTGTTAAGCTGGGCTTCGATAAAGATTGTACTGCCCATTTTGCCTGGCCTTGATGATATTCTTAAAACCACACCCGGAAATATTCAGCTTTCTTATCTTTTTTCCTTATTGCTTATATATCTTTCATGTAAATATCTCAAATATGAAAACCTTATATGTCGACATGGACAATGTTCTGGTGGATTTTAGATCTGCTTTGCCATACATTGACAAACAAATCCTGGAAGAATACAATAATAATCTTGATAATATTGATGGAATATTCTCATTAATGAAACCTATGCCGGGAGCTATCGAAGCTTTTCATTTTCTTTCTAAGCATTTCGACACCTACATTCTTAGCACAGCTCCCTGGAATAACCCTTCCGCATGGATTGATAAGTTGCTTTGGGTAAAGAAGCATTTACCTGAAGTTGCTTACAAACGTTTGATCATAACACACCACAAAAACCTTTGCCAGGGGGATTATCTGATTGATGACAGTTTAAAAAACGGTGTTGATAAGTTTAAGGGTGAGCATATTCATTTTGGGACGGAGCGTTTTCCGGATTGGAAGGTTGTTGTGGAGTATTTGTCTAAAAAGGCAAAAGTTGATATTGCATAATTTTGAGAGTTTTAAAAGTGGCCTTTACTTTTGGCT
>CAZJYD010000060.1:0-20237 GCA_964550205.1 uncultured Bacteroidales bacterium | reverse complement strand
AAAAATTTGTCGTTAAATCATCAACAGTCAGGAACTTTCATCAAGTATTAGCAAAATCGATCGATTATATACTGCATCTAACAAAAAAATGCAATGCATTTTTTTGTTAGATGCAGTTATACCGATAAGAGCATAAGCTCAACTATTGAAAACCTGTTCCGTATCGGTATATTATTAATTTTGATAATAATATGGTTAACCTGAAATTCAAAAATGTAATAATAATTCTGATTTCAATTGTAATTCCTTTAAACGGGAATATGATAAAGATTTTATAGAATGGAGAGAGGGGAAAAGGATTGAGGCAGTTAATTAATGAGATAATAGATTCCCGCCCGTGCCGAACGGCACGTTCGGACAGGCCTCAGTTGCCGTGTTATTTCACTGTAAACCAGTCGTTCCGAGTTTCGAGACCAATTTTTTTGGCCAACATAACAAAATGACAAGCAGGCTGTTACGCCACTCTTGTCATTGGTAATGAAACACATAGCGAAGCGAAGTGTTGAAATGAGGAATCTATAGTTTCTTATCCCTTCCCAGATCATTCCATCCGTCTTGTCTCGCCTCAGTTTAGATGGGAGAGGAAGAATTTATAGGATTTTACCGGGTAATAAAGAAATTTTATATCTTTACGGTTTTTATATGATGCGGATATAAAATTCCATCGTAAAAAGCGACCTGTCCCGTTCAGGTTAAATCAACGGGGGCAGAACCGAAAAGCCAAACGAGTAGGAAAAGTTTAATTAAAAAATTAATATCATGAAAAAGAGTTTTTTAACATTATCAGGACTTGCAACTATTGTTGTTTTTTTATTAACGAGCTGTGGCGGTGGTGGAGGTTCAACTACCACTACTAATGAGTATTTGGGAAAACTTCCGGCTCTTGAGAAAAAATACTATGAAAAAATTACGGAGATAAAACAAGAAATTAAAGAATCTTCGGATTTAAAGGGGGCATTTGAATTATCAAAAAAACAGGAAGCGCTGCAAGAAGAAAGAGACAAAAAAATTGATGAGTATATTGCGTCGAATCCTCTCACGAAACCTTTACCTTTTGAAGCTTTGTCGGGAACACCTTATACAATAAAAGAGGTTACTGTAAATAAAGCATCAGCAGGAAATCTGAATATTAAATTTTCTGTGACTATAGATGAAGACATGAAAAATAAATATGGCGGTATAGAAAAAACATTGTTTATTTATTATAAAGCTGTGGATTCGCAGGGAACTGATATTCCGGATTCCAAAACAGTTGCAACTAATTTTAAAAGGATAGAATTGAAAAAGGGAGTAGAATACGAAGCATTTGGAAGCTGGCAGTCTGATGAAGTTAGTAAAATGGAAGATTTTGCAAAGATAGTGGAGATAACCAAGGAAGAATATAACAAATAGTAAACGGATCGTTAGTTAATAATAAGATAAATCGGGTATTTTGAGACAGCCTCTTTTAGTTTAATTATGTTTCTTTTTTATTCATAAAATAAAAAGCATGCATAATCCACAACGCTGTCTGACGGCATAACATCACCGGAATGACCTTTACGGAGCAGTTTTATTTTGTAATTATCCGAGATAAGCTTTGAATACTCTATTAATGTCATAATAGGACCATAGCCACAAACGGTTATGTTTTTACTTCTTACTTCCTGTTCGACCTTTTGGGCGTTTTTGTCAAGTATGGCATCGATAACATGCTTATCCAGCTTTTGTCCAACTTCAGGTCTTAAATGATGAGAGAAATCAGATGATGCTATTATGAGTATTTTCTTATTTAGTTTTTCATTGGTTTCGTAAATGGACCTGGCAAGGATTTTTGCATTATCATGAGTCTGCCCTGATAAAGTGACAGGAAGAATTCTGAATTCATAATCAAAAAGATACTGAAGAAAAGGAACCATAATTTCACCGGAATGTTCATACCGGTGTGCCATTTCATCCTGTGAAAAAGGCAACTCACGCATAAAATCTTCATCAATTTCCAATTTGCCCATTGGTGTTTCCCAGTATTCATTTTCATCCAATGCTATTGAAGTTCCGTATCCTGTATGGTTGGGATTAATTATAAATATTGTTTCGTATTGCGCAGATGAATTATTTACAATTTCAAAGAAATGTATGGCTTCATATCCTGAAAACATAAATCCGGCATGGGGAACAATACCACCGATAATCTTTTCTTCAGCCAGTGAATAGTTGATCTTTGCTTTTTCGCTTAGCAATACGGATTCATATAATTTGGTTATCTCTTTTTTACTGCCGGGGTAAAACTGCCCGGCAACAGCGGGTTTTCTTGTACTCATGGCTGTTAATATTTATTTTTCAAGTTCAACAATTTTATTTCCGCATTTGCTGCAGCTGCCGTCATCTTTAATATTTATAAGTTTTGTGAAATACCTGTTTCTTTTTATCACTAACTCTTTGCACTTGCTGCAATATGTATTTTGACCGTCATCTACTGATGCATTACCTATATATACATATGATAATTTTTCTGATGCTATGTGGTAGAATTTTTGCAGTGTTTTAACAGGTGTGGGTTCATTGCTCATTTTGTAAGTAGGGAAATATCGTGAAATATGAAAAACTGTGTCGGGACCTAATTCTTCTTCTATCCAGTTAATCATTTTCCTGAATTGATCTTCGTTGTCATTCTCGTGTGTTACTATGAGATTAGTGATTTCCAGATGTTTGTTATGTTTCCTTATTGTCTTAAGAGTTTCCAATACCGGTTGAAGTTTTGAAGAAGTTAGTCTTTTATAGAAATCTTCGGTAAATGCCTTTAAGTCCACACTGAACGCATCCATCACATTCATAAGTTTTTCCAATGGTTCCCTGGATATAAAACCATTGGTAACCGCAACATTTTTAAGATTTTTGGTTTTTGCTTTTTCTGCGATATCATACATAAATTCATACCAAACAGTAGGTTCATTATAAGTGTATGCAATCCCGAAATTTTCTTTTCTTTCTTCGGCTGTTCTTACAAGGTCTTCGGGAGTATATTCCTTTAAATGCGAAAATTCTTCTACGCTTGACTGGGATATCTCCCAGTTTTGGCAGAACTTGCAATGAAGATTACATCCGATACTACCAACTGATAAAATAATATTTCCCGGATAATAATGATATAAAGGTTTTTTTTCGATGGGATCGAAACCGGCAGAGCATACTTTTCCATAATTGTCGGATATCAGCGTGCCGTCCTGATTGCTTCTTACCCTGCATATTCCAATAGCACCGTTTTTGATCTTACAATTGTGGGGACAAAGGGAACATTGAACTTTGTTGTCTTCCAGCTTTTTGTAATAATCTGCTTCTTTCATAAATGGAGAATAATTTTGAGTTTTTTCAAATTACTAAGTTCTAAAACAGAACTTGTTACTTCGAGTTTCATTATATGCTGATTATTATTTGAATTCGTTTTTATGCCACCATTGAATGAATTTGACGGCCTTAATTTCATTATTGAAAATTTAATAGTAAAATTAATTAATTTTTTATTGTTTAACTAATTTCAGTGGTTGCTATTTTCTGATCTGATATCACGGATCCATTTCTCTATTTCTACGGGTTTATATTTTTTTAGTTTTTCAAATAATTTATATATATCTTTTTCAATGATCAGGTTGTTTCTGTGTTCAGCCCTTATTAGTTTTTCCTTTACTCCATGATCAAAGAATTTTATCAGGTGGTCAAAATAATTTTCTGTATTCAATATTCCCAGAGGTTTATCATGTATTCGCATTTGATTATAAGTGATCATTTCGGTGAGTTCATCAAGCGTTCCGAAACCGCCGGGCAAGGCAATAAAAGCATCGCTGAGCTTCGCCATAAGTACTTTTCTTTCCTGCATAGATTCTACAATATGCATTTTTGTCAGCCTTGTATGGGCTACTTCTTTTTCTATCAGGTAACGTGGCATTATCCCGATAACCTTACCATTATTTTCAAGGATATGGTTCGACAGGATTTTCATTAATCCAACATTAGCCCCGCCGTATATTAAAACCATTTTATTTTCGAAGATTAGATTGGCTGTTCTTATTACTACCCTGGTGAATGATTCTTTAATTCCTGTGCTTGAGCCACAAAACACACAAATGTTTTTCATAAATAATAGAATTTAATTTATTGGTTATACTAACAAAACTAAGATATTTTGTAAATGTTATATCTTTGCTTCCAATCAAAAAAATGAGATATACTCATGAACAGGCTTTATCCACTTAAGTTTAAACCTATATATAAAGATAAGATATGGGGCGGGGAAAAAATGCGAACTCTGTTTGGAATGGATTTTTCACCTTTGCCTAATTGCGGCGAAGCATGGTTATTATCAGGAGTTAAAGATAACCAGTCTGTTGTGGAAAATGGTTTTTTAGCTGGTAATGAACTTAACGAACTTGTAGAAGTTTATATGGAGGATCTTGTTGGTGATGATGTTTTCGAAAAACATGGTAATGTATTTCCTATACTTGTTAAACTGATAGATTCTAAGGACTGGCTTTCCATACAGGTGCATCCCGATGATGATCTGGCAAGGAAGAGAAAAATAGGAAGTGGAAAGACCGAAATGTGGTACGTGATAAACGCAGAAGAAAATGCGCAATTAATAAGCGGCTTCAGCAAAAAAATTGATAAGGAAACATATTTAAATCATCTTGAAAACAAAAGCCTGAAGGAAATTCTGAACTTTGAAAATGTTAAATCAGGGGATGTATTTTTCATTCCTTCGGGCAGGGTGCATGCACTGGGCCCCGGAGTGTTTCTTGCCGAAATACAGCAAACCTCTGATATAACATACAGGATTTATGACTGGGACAGGATCCAACCTGATGGCACCCTGCGGAAATTACATACAGACGAGGCTCTCGATGCGATCGATTTTAAAATATATGATGATTACAGAACATATTATAAGAAAAAGAAAAATGAAACAGCAGAGCTTGTCAGCTGTAATTATTTCACTACAAATTTAATTGATCTGGATAAAGCATTGGCAAAAGACTATTCTCAATTAAGTTCATTCGTTTTGTATTTATGTATTGAAGGGTCTGTTGACATAGACTACGGCTATGGAAAAATACAATGTAAAAAAGGTGATGTTATACTTATACCTGCTGAAATTAAGCAGGTTAAAATTTTGCCAAAACCACATACAAAATTACTTGAAGTATTTATTATTTAATTATTACGGAGAGTTGCCTGCCATGGATGATATATTTTAAAAGCGTCATAAAACCAAAGATGTATTAACACTAATTCATATGTAAATTAGTTTTATTAATATTGCAAAAAATTATTGAGTAAAAATGAAAAAAGTATTTGTTTTTTTATTAGCAGTTTTTGCTACAACCCTGGTTTATCCTCAGAAAAATAAAAAGATTCCTTCAGTGGAGATTAAAACAATGGAACATATTCCGTTAAATACAGAGAATATTGATAATGATGGCAAACCGCTAATTATCAGTTTTTGGGCTCAATGGTGCAAACCATGCATAAGGGAATTAAATGCTATAGCAGATGTTTATGAGGACTGGCAAGATGAGACAGGCGTAAAATTAGTTGCCGTTTCAATTGATGATGCCCGCTCCAGTTCAAAGGTCAGACCTTTTGTAAATGGCAATGGATGGGATTATGAAGTATTGCTCGATCCAAACGGTGATTTTAAAAGAGCCATGAATGTTACTATGATACCTCATATGTTTATAACAGATGGCGAAAGCAACATTGTATGGCAACATACATCATTTGCAGAAGGGGGTGAGCTGGAGATTATTGATGTTGTAAGAAAAATTATTGCCGGGGAAGAAGTTCCTAAACATTAGTTCAATAGATTTAATTGTTGAGAATTATGAAGAAAGCTTTATTATTATTAATACTTATTTCAGTGTTTCCTATATTGCTGCGTTCACAGCAGTTTCTTAAAAATGCCAGTATTCATGGAAATTTTGAATTAGATGCTCAGTATTATATTACTGATGAGGCACTGGGTGTTCAGACTATGGATACGATTTTTGGGATGAACGCTTTTGGAAATATCAATTATACTAACGGTGATTTTTCTGCAGGACTGCGATATGAAGCTTACCTTCCACCTCTTCTGGGATTTGATAAACGATACCAAGGACATGGAATTCCTTATTGGTACATTGGATATAAGTGGGATAAGGTTGAAATAACAATTGGACATTTTTATGAACAATTTGGTAACGGTTTGATATTAAGAAGTTATGAAGAATGGGCATTGGGTTATGATAATAATATTAGTGGTGCAAAAATTATATTTAAACCATTTAATGGGGTGTACTTAAAAGGATTAGTTGGAACACAACGTTTTTTCTGGGAACCATACAAAGATGATAACAGGGCAGTTGTCAGGGGATTCGACGGGGAATTTTACCTTAATGAGATTTTTAAGGGATTGAGTAGCAGTAAGACAAGAATAATAATCGGTGGTAGTTTTGTAAGTAAGTATCAGCAGGTAGAACATGAATTTTGTGCAGATACGGTTTTATACAAATGTAAAATGCCTGCTAATGTTGCTGCATATGCGGCAAGGATAAATCTTAACCATGGCGGATTTAGTTTGAAAGGAGAGTATGCCTATAAGATTAATGATCCTTCAGAGCTTAATAATTTTATATATAAAAATGGCGAAGCATTATATTTATCTTCATCATATTCACAAAAGGGATTTGGAGTTATACTATCAGCAAAGCGAATTGATAATATGAGCTTTAAATCGGATATTTACGAACAAACAAATGCATTGAATATTAATTACCTTCCTCCTATAACCAAACAATATGTTTACAGTTTGGCAGCTATTTATCCTTATGCTATACAACCTAACGGAGAAATGGGAATTCAGGGACAGGTATTTTATACAATTCCCAAAAAGAGTAAAATCGGGGGTAAATACGGAACCAGGATAGAATTGAATTTTTCAAGGATCAATTCAATAGACAAGAAACAGGTTTCACCTGATGTAACTATTGGTCAGGAAGGTACACTGGGTTATGAAAGCGATTTTTTTAAATTAGGTAATATTGAGTATTATCAGGATATAAATGTTAAGCTCAGCAAAAAATTTAATAAAAAATTCAAGGCAATAATTTCCTATGTCAATATGAAGTATAATATTGATGTTATAGAAGGACATGCCGGAGAACCAATGGTAAAAGCCAATATTGGCATTGCTGAATTAACGTATAAGATAACACCTAAAAAATCATTAAGACTGGAATATCAACAATTGATTACCAAACAGGATGAAGGAGACTGGGCAATGGCATTGCTTGAATTTAATATTGCTCCAAAATGGTTTTTTTCTATAATGGATGAATATAATTATGGAAATCCGGATGAGGATATGCAGTTGCATTATTATACAGGATCAATAGCATATGTTATGGGGCCAACGAGATTAGCACTATCCTATGGCAGACAAAGGGAAGGCTTGGTATGTGTGGGAGGTGTTTGCAGGGTTGTTCCGGCAACAAACGGGTTTACATTGAATATTACAGGTAGTTTTTAAAATAGTTATTATGAACAGAATTATTAAATACATACGGTTATTCATTGTTTTATTTATTGTATTTGTTTCTTGTGATAAAATAGAAGAGCCTTTTGCAGTGGAGGAAGGTCCTGCTGTGACCAACCGGAAAATTTTACTTGAAGAGTTCACAGGTCATACATGTCCGAATTGTCCTGAGGGTGCAAAAATCGCAAACAATTTAAAGAACATATATGGTGACAGGCTGGTTGTGGTTGCAATACATGCCGGTTATTTTGCTAAACCGGAACAGGGGTTATTCAGCCGTGATTTCAGAACCACTGCGGGTAGTGAGATCAATGATGAATTCGGTGTTAATAACTACCCAAGCGCTATGGTTAACAGAAAAGATTATGAAGGAGATGTGGTTTTAAGCACGGGAGAATGGGTTGCCGCGGTTAATGATCTGATAAAATATGTTGAGCATGCTCAGGTACATATAGATAATGATTATGATCCCGAAACCAGGAAACTGGATATTAATATACGAACAAGATTTTTATTTGACCTTGAAGGAACTTTTAGCATATGCACATATATAACCGAAGACAGTATTATTGCACCTCAAAAAAATAAAGACCCTTTGATAGGTCCTGCTCCAATAGATACTTTTTATGTGCACAAGCATGTTTTAAGGGAAGCAGTGAACGGAACATGGGGGAAACAAATTAATAACGGGGAAGAAATTTATTCGGAGCAGGATTATAATAATGTTTTTTCAACTGTGATCGATACTTCATGGAATGAGACCAGATGTAATATTGTTTCTTTTGTATACCAGGATGATACCAGGGAGGTGATACAGGCTGAAGAGAAGAGAATAGTGGAATAATAATGCGACTTCTACGAAGTCGTGTTTGGTTCATGGTTTGGCTTCTACAATAATGTGACTTCTACGAAGTCAACATTATAAAAAGAGCTACTTCTTTATTCTATACCGGGATTGTCATATTGAGTATTGATATAACATTTTACCGGATAACTACCTTTCTGTTAAAAATTCCTGTATTTGTTGCCAATGAAATAAAATAAATTCCTTCACGGAGATGACCAAGATCTATACTGTAATTATTATTTAGACCTGACAGGCTTAATGATTTTACAATATGCCCTAATGAATTATAAACACTCAATTTTACAGGGTGTATTTGATCGTTGCTAAAATTGATATATATTATTCCATCCGATGGATTCGGGTAGATAGTGATGCCCTTATCTTCAAAGTTTTCATTTATACCTGCACATTCTATAAAGGTGATGGTTATCTCAGCTTTGCCTGTACAGCCGTTTTCATCTGTAACTTCAACCCATACTTCTTTATTGCCTAAGCCTACACCGCTCGAATCAACGACTAATGAATGCAATGTTGAACCATCCATCCACAGATAAGATTCAAAATCTTCTCCCGGAGATAATGTAAGTAAATGGTTGCAGCAAATGCTTGTATCTGCTCCCAACGTAATTTTTGGTGATTGAAATCTTTTTATTTCAAGAGGATCTGACATTTCGCCAATAGATTCATCACCTATTCCACAAACCTGTAATATAACGTCGTCTGTATATTCTTCATTCCAGATAACTGTTACACTGGTATCATTTGCATTTATCTCTCCTGCAGTATTGGGAACCATGTACCAGCAATAGTTTTCTATTCCTTCAAGAGAAGGTATATAATAAGATGTTTCTGTATCGTTGGAACAAACCTTATCAGGACCAATAGGTATAGAAGGTTTATCAGGTATATTGAGCTCGAAAAACTCAAGGTATTTTCCAAGCAACTCTGCTTTTTTATATTGTCCATCAGACAAACCTCCAAATTCAAATGATGAACCAATAGTTTTATATGACTGCCCCTCATTAGCAATAGCACAAACATAATCTGCTGGTTCGTTTTCTAAAATATCAAAACCTGAATTAACAGACTCAATTCTATCAATATATTTGTTTTCTCCGGTGTATTGAAATGTCAGGTTTTCCGTAAAAGTACCGCTGATCCCATTTATTTGATCAAGGTCATTATTGCCATCATCATAACCATTTATATTAAACATGCTGTGAACGGGAGTTTTGGGATTATAATGCCAGGTATCTCCACCTTCCATATACAGATATCCTTCATCATCAAGAAAGTCTGCAAGTTTCTGTCCCTCGTTATATGATAAAATATAATTATTGTTATATATACCCAGGCATACAAAAGCTATGTTAAAATTATCACCAACAGCTTCATCCAATGTCGTGCAGTAATCCGATGATAAATTCATGTCCGTTAATAGCTCATAAATGGTTGTACCTGATGTAGCTGTTTTATCAAGATCATAAATAATTATTTGAGGTTGATGTATTGGTATCGTAAGAACTTCTGATTCGATAAGCTCATCACACATATAATAATCAAAGCTAAAACTAACAGAAGTTCCCTTTGGCACATAATCCTCACATGAAACAGTAAACGACCGTTCTGACACACCTGATGAAACTATATTACCATAGTTACGTTCGTCGTCTTCAATTGACACTATTGAAAAGCCTGTAGACAAAATTCCCGATATATCATAACCTACTGCTGAGCCCTGATTTTCAATACTGATCTTCAGACTGACAGTTTCTCCGGGATCAAATAATCCGTTATTATTACCTTCCGAATCATCAATGACGTAATCTTTGTATTTAATCACTGCCGCATGTGCTGTTATGGTAAAGCTGCTTTTCCATGTAGCTTTATCCTGCATACTGGCTTTAACATTTATCATAGCACTATGGTTATCCGGAACATTTTCTGCAATATCCATTGAAAATCCGTTTTCAACAGTTATGATTTCATTCACCGGAATTAACGGATAAATTTCCGAGCTGTCTGTTATTGTAAAATATTCATCATTTGTCGATATTGATACCTGAACATCGGATGCATCTTCTACTCCAATATTTTCAAGACCTAATGAGATCTTTATATGTTCTCCGTAATCGGCCATTCCGTTGTTATTTCCTTCACTATCGTCGATTTCATATGTATTTGTTATTATGTAAGGCCCATCAGGTGGTATAACGGGTATTTCGTCTAAAAGCGGCAAATGGTTAAATGAAGTGATTGCTATCTTAAGGGTATCGGCTTGGATGAGTTCATCAAATTCAAGTGTGGCTATTCCGCCTTCGATATAAGCTGTTGAAATTATTTCTCCATTCAGATTAAGGCAAACAGTTCCATCCTCAGTATCAGTTGATACCGATAGCTGAGTGGATCCTATGAATATAGGAGAATTATAATTGGCTGATATTTCCTGAGGCATGGCTGTTCTGACCATTACCGAGGGATCGCCAAAGCATGTCCATGTATCTGTTGTAGCTTCTCCCACGGTACCGTATTCATCATTCATTTGCATACAACCATTCATTGATATACCGCCAAAAGTCCTCTTAATATTGTTTTCGTAACTCTCAACAAGAATATCAGCCATTTCATCCTGCCCGCACATAGGAGGATTCCAATCCTGATTATTGGTCGACATTAATACTGCAATGGCTCCGGTAGGTTCACCATTATGCTCTGCCCTCAGCCATGATTCGGCAAAGCAGGTATTATAAACAAAATTTCCATTTTTACATGCTGCTGCCCAGATGAACGGATGCATACCTGTATTGGTTAGCGCTTCCACATGACTAACCGAATAACCGGAAGATCCCCAGCTTACGGTACTTCCATGGCCTGCATAATTGATAGTGGATGCTCCTTCGTTTATCTTTGAAGAAACCATAGCCGGATTGGGATTACCCGGTTCGTCTTCCCCACCCTGGGTGCCATCATATAATTCTGAGCAATAAGTATAAGTGAAATTCAAAAAGTCGGTCTGCATATTTCTGATGTGTTCATAATCATATTCATTATCATCACCGGGGCCAAGATCAGAAGCAACTCCAATGCCTTTTGAAAACCAATCTGTTTCCATATACGGATTTTTCTCATAGTTAACAGTTCGCTCTACCTGTATTTCAACTTCATCAATAGTTTCTGCAGAAAAACGGCCTACGAAAAGATCAGGATAATGATCATTGCCTATTATATATCCGTAATTGTTATCGCTGTGACCATTGGAGTTTGATGTCGGCACCTGGTCCGCATCCCCTGCCAGAAGTACAAATGCAAGATCATTTTCAAAGTAATAATCTTCAATATAGTTCTTAATGGCTAATGAATTTGTTCCGATAGTGGCAACATCCACAATCTCAGTATTTATTCCTATAGTGTTTTTCCATTCAACAAATGGTTGCATAGTTTCAATAAATTCGCCGTAACTGATGATGAGCATATCTCCCTGTTCATCAAGAGGAGTATATCTTATATTATTGTAGTTTAAAAAATACTGTTCGTAGATCTTTCCAAACTCATCAACCACTGAAAAAGGTTCTTCTTTTCTTATCAGTTTGTTTTTTCCGTCATTATTAACCTGATAGATCTCCAGTTTAATTTCATAATAAACACGCAGTGTTTTGGAAACAGGATTATACTGAAAAGGATATACTATTATTGTTTGCCCTCTGTGATCCCTGATAATATGTGGATCACGAAGACCTGTAATATCACCGGGAAAATATTCATTCTTATTATATTCTTCTCCGTATATATAGGGAACATCAGAAGGATCAATATTTCTTGAAAAGCTTCCTTTTGAAGGGGCTATTTCCTGTCCGTGATATTCTTTGTATTTACTTGAAAGCACCTTTACTTCCATGCCAGCCATGTCGGGTATGATCACCGAGGCAGTTAATTTTGGAAGATCGGGTGCGCCTTTTTTAAGTACAGGTGTTGTTTTATTCAGGCTGATAATATATTCATTACCATTTGGCGTTTTTACCGGGCTTTTCTGAAAACCCGGGATGTATACATTAATAACTGTCCTGTCGATAGTGGAATATTCAAGTTTAGCCTGCGCGGGTGCCGGATCAGGTGATTCTATCCCAACCCAATTTGTTCCCATACTTATAACAGAGGACAATAATAGTCCTACAACAGTAATCAATAATTTTTTCATTCTGAAATTTTTGTTATTATTTAATAATAAGCTTTTTTATAATTCTTGCTTTATCTGTATTTATTGAAACGAAATAAATTCCATTTGCAAAGTGATCAAAGTTATATGAAATAATTTGTTTTTCATCATTAGCGTTAATTTCTGTTTTGTATTTAACAGAACCAGTCAGATCATAGATATACAGACTTGTTTTTTCTTTAATCTCCGGCAGTTCAATAAAGAATTGTCCTGTTGTAGGATTAGGATATATTTTGATATTATCTGATTGTGATTCCTTGTCAATACCCACAGTATTGTCAACTGTAACTTCCAGCCCTTCTGAAAACGGGCTTTCACCACAGTCATTGATACTTTGCACATAAATGAAAGCAGTACCAACAAATTCCGCATTCCATTCAACATAACCTATGGTATCGGTTCCTGATATTTCACCGGCTTCACCTGGTTCGATTTTCCATTCATAGTATTCAGTAAAAGAAGTGCTGTTTGTTGTGTATTTACTGGAAGTTGTTGAATATACATCAACATATTCAGGCCCTGATGGCATATTGGGTTTTGAGGGTTCATCGGTTATTGACAGGATCATATTGTCCGAATCGCTTTTTCTGTCATCGTTGTAAGCTGTCAGTGTAAGCGAAACCGATCCGGATTCAACATCCTGGTAACCTGGTGAATAATAAGGATCTAATACTGTTGGATCATCAAAAGAGCCATCTCCGGAAGTAGTCCATTCAAGCGATGTATAATTTTCGGCAATACCGGAGCATTGGAAATCGCTTCCTGTGCATGTATAATCATCTTTTCCAGCAAAAGCTGAAAGTATTGGCATAGGCGGAAATACAATATAATCAATCCATGCGCAATCATCACCAAAAGAAATAAGATCATCCTTTGAATATTTCCATTTTAATGTGTGTGATCCTGCCGAAACAGGGAATGACGCATGCTGCCAGTCAGTCATACCTGACCATTCCCCTTTATTACTGTTGCCAATCATAAATGTCAGCACATCCCTGCCAGTCTCTGAAGATGTTTTTACATAAAAAGAAATAGTATCATCAATGTCAGCATCAATATTGATCTTTAGTATTGATGATTCATTATTTGTGATGTTACCACTTCGGGCGGAGTATGTTTTTTCATATTTTTCAGATGATGTAATTTTCCAGTTTTTGTCACCATCAAATTGCCAGTCGAATTTACTGAAATCACCGCTTTCCCAATCCTCAAACAGCATACCTATTTCTACCTGATAGTTTTTACTATAGTTATATCCGGCGAAAGATAAGTCATACTGAAAATTAACTAATTCCCCCTGAGGTGTTGCAGAATCAGCTGTGATTGTAAAATATGCGTATTTTGATCCCAGTACAGGTATATTTGCAACCGAATCCTCTGTGTTTTCGAATGTGAGATACGGACTTGAAGAGGTTAAAGTTGCATAAGGATCAAATGCTGCACAATGACCTGTGTTGGAGTTTTCAATTTTAATATCAACCGTTTCACCGGGATCGAACACTCCGTTACCATTACCATGGACAGTATCAATAATTGTTAAGCTTTTAATATGAATAACCGGAGCGTGGATGTTAATTACGAAGTTGCTTTCCCACGTTGTGTCGCTATTGGATGCCTTAACGGTAAAGAAAGCTTCTGTCATATCCGGTACATAATCAGCCGTTGACATCTCATAGCCATCTTTTGCAGTTGCAGTATCTTTTGAAGGAATACTGTCGAAAGTATCTGAATTATCGTTAATTGTAATATAGTTGTTTAAGGTATTAATTGTTGTTTCTACATTTAAACCGGCACTGTTACCTAAATTTTCGAGTGTAAGTGAAAGAAAAACATTTTCATTATAATCCAGGCAGCCATTACCGTTTCCGTTATTATCATTTATGTCGTATGAGTGATAAATGCAATAGGGTCCTTCTGGCGAGATGATCTCTATTTCTCCGATTTCAGGAATATAATTGAAAGCTGTAATGGTAATTGTAATAGTACCGTAATCTTCAAGTTTTTCAAATTCAAGTGTAGCTTTGCCACCTTCAACAAATTCGGTATCAAGTATTTCGCCTTCAAGTGTTAAACAAACCAGGGCTCCTTCAACATCACAATATACCGTGAATTCATCTGTACCTATAAAAGTTACTGAACTGTATGTTGCTTCTAATTCTTCCGGCAGATCTGTCCTTACCATCACCGAAGGATCACCAAATACTGTCCAGGTATCTGTCATTTCTTCTCCCTGCGATCCGTATTCATCATTCATTTGCATGCATCCGTTCATTGACAGGGAAGCGAATTTTCTTTTTATATTATCGCTGTATGATTCAACCAGTATATCTACCATTTCGTCCTGTCCGCACATTGGTGGGCTCCAGGATTGATTTATTGTCGACATGAGTGTAGCTATTGCTCCTGTTGGCTCACCATTATCTTCAGCCCGGAGCCAGGCTTCTGCAAAGCAGGTGCCTCCTACAAAATTACCATTAACACAAGCCACTGACCATATGAAAGGAAGCATTCCTGTATTTGTGAGATTATTAACATCACTAATTGAAAATCCTGATGTGCTCCATGATGATGTGCTGCCATGACCGCAATAATTAATAATGGATGAACCATCGTTAATAGCATCTGCTACCATAGATGGGGTTGGATTACCTGATGCATCCTCACCACCCTGACTTCCGTCAAATAACTCATGACAATAAGTATAAGTGAAATCCAGAAGATCCGAATTAATATTCCGGATATGTTCATAATCATATTCATTATCATCGCCTGTGCCCTGACTTGAAGCAATTCCAATACCGGTAGTAAACCAATCTTCATCAACATAAGGATCTTTTTCGTATTTTATGCTTCGGTTAACCTGTGTGTTAACATGATCTTCGTCTTCTGCTGAAAATCTTCCAATGAACAGATCGGGATAATGATCGTCTCCAACTAAGTATGTATATTCATTATCAGAATCGCCTGATGAATATGATGGAGTTACCTGGGCAGCGTCACCAACAAGCAGAACAAACGCAAGATCATTTTCATTATAATAATTTCTTATATATGATTTTATAGAAGAAGCATCGTTACCTATTTCTGCAACATCAACTATTTCGACGGGCATGCCTGTTTGAATTTTCCAGTCTATGAATGATTCCATTTCATCCATAAAGCTTCCATAGGAAATGATCAGCATATCTCCGTTTTCATCTACAGGTGTATATCTTGAAGCACCTGCATTTATAAAATGCCTGCTGTATAATTTTGTAAATTCCCGGTTTACTTTTTCAAGCGGTTTTTTTCTTATTAACTGGTTTTTTCCGTTATCGTCAACTTTGCTTATCCTGACTTTAATATCATAAAATACTTTCAGGGTTTTAGTAACCGGATTATATTGAAAGGGATATACGATAATTGTTTGCCCTCTGTAATCCCTGATAATGTATGGATCACGCAAATCCGTATTTATTTCCGGAAAGAAAGCGTTCGTTTCATATTCAGTTCCATATGTGTATGGTACTGTTTCCGGATCAATATCACGGGTTAAAATACCTTTGGAAGGTGCTATTTCAATATTCTTAAATTCTTTGAAAGAAACCGATATTATCTCTGTTTTCATCCTTGCCAAATCAGGAATGATCACCGAAGCAGTAAACTTGGGAAGATCAGGTGCACCTTTTTTCAGGATTGCCGTTGCTTTGGGCAGAGAAATATAATAAGCCTCACCCTTAGGTGTTTGAACTTTGTTCTTATAAAAACCTCCGAATTTATAATGAATAACGGAGGATTCAATATCTGACATTACTAATTTGATCTTGGCTTTTTCCGGTTTGTCAGAAGTGACAGTGACCCATTGATTGCTGTAACTAATACAGTATAAAACAAGCAAACTTAGTGTAATTGCTATCTTTTTCATGGCTTTATGTTTATTAGTTTATTTTCTGATTTGTTATTTTGTATTATTTTGTTTTGATTAATTTCTTAATGATCTTATTATTTTTTGTTTGCAGGATACAGAAATATATACCATCCTGCATCGTTTCCGTTTCAAAACTTAAATGATAAATTCCTTTCGAATATTTTTTATTTTTTATAAGCTGTTTTATTGCTTGACCGGTTGCATTATAGATTGTAAAATTAATAATTTCATCTGAATTACTTAATATTAACCTGATGTTAGTATTTCCGCTTGTAGGATTAGGAAATATTTTAAATGAAATTTCGTCATTCTTTATTCTATTCTCTTTGATATTTACGTAATTGGGTTTGGGAGGGAATATTATATAATCCACCCATGCGCAATCCTGACCCGCAGCGATAGAATAATCCTTGGAATAAACCCACTTATAAGTATGTATATCAGCACTAACAGGGTATGATTCACGGCTCCATGAAACTGTACCGTCCCACCGCCCCATTTCAACATCGTCGATAAAAAAGGCAAGATAATCATAATCATCATTCCATATATCGTCTTCGCATGACACCTTTTTAAAGAATGATATACTGTCATCAACAGATGATTCATATGTTATTGACATTTCCGTAAATTGCTCATCGCCTATATCACCACTTTGGGCGCAGTAAAGTCCTTCATAAGGATTATTATCACAGATTTGCCAGTTAGCGTCACCGGAAAACTGCCAGTCAAATTTCGAGAAATCACCTGTTTCAAAATCTTCAGTTAAAAGACCTGTAATAATGGAGTATTTCGTTTCATATACATAAGGAGCTGATTCAAGGGTATAATAAAAATCAACTGAGGTTTCCACCTCAAGGGAATCGGAAAGTGTTAATTCAAATACTGCATTTTTGCTTTCCTCATAATATAAAGTGTCAAGTTCAACAATTTCGTTTATTATTGAAATATTGGTATCGGAACAAGTTAGTTTCGCAACAACATCATCGATGTCAGCATGTCCGTTATTCAATGAAGGTATTACCAGATTACAGTTTTCGCCGGGATCCAGGGAGCCGTTGCCGTTACCGCTAATACTGTCATCAATAATCAGGTTTCCTGAAGCTAATATGGGACCGTTAATTGTCATAACAAATACATCTTCCCATGATTCTCTGGTGGTGTCTCCTTCTATTACCATATTAAACAATACAAGATGCTGGTCGGGGATTGAATCATTTATTGTTAATTCGAATGCTTTTTCCTTTAGGGAAGAATCATATGGAGGAATAGTACCCCATTCCCCGTTTTCTTTGTTTATTGTTATGAGTGAGTCGGAAGAAGTGATAGTTGCATTAACGTTAAGGGCGCTGTCGTTGCCAATATTTTCAAGATAGACATCCAGGCTTATATCTTCACCATAATCTGCTGAATCATTATTATTTCCATTTTCATCATTGATAGAATAGCTTTGGAATCTGATGTAAGGACCGTCAGGAGGGATAACTTTAACTGTACCTATGTGTGGTTGATAGTTTTGCTTTGTCACCACAATATCTGCTGTACCTGGCTCTGTGAATGGTTCTATTTCAAGCTCTGCAACGCCGGCGCTGTTGGCCAGTGCTGCACCATGCAGTACACCATCAACAGACAGTCCAACATAAGCATATGGTTCGGTAGTGACTGTGAATTCGGATATTCCTATCAATATTTCGTCAGCATACTCTACGGTCAGGGCAGGTGGTTCGCTGAAGTATATTTTCAGGGAGGGATCGCCCATCAGGCAGTATATTTCCCAATAATATTCAGCACTGTTGGGAGAACCTTCGGTGACTGCCAGGTTTCCTGCGTATATCATTTCATCCTGAGAGATGTACCAGTCTTCGAATGGTTCGCCATGATCATGAAAAGTCCTGTCATAAGCACCTAGTGTAGTTTCAGAATATGAAGGAGGATTTTCATTAATTTCACCTACCCCAACAGCCCAGTAATAATCGGGATCCCACTCAGTATTATTTGATCCGCCTATATAACCGAGTGCTCCTTTGTCTTCGGCTCTGAGCAAAGCTTCACCAAAGCATTCATCATTATTGAAAGTATTTGATAAACAGCAGTTTCCAACCAGTAATCCATATTCGTCTTTGTTTTTAAGAGTAGGTATATCATTAACAGTAAAAGCCGGATTGCCCCATCCCGAAGGACTGCAATGCGCAGTATAGTTGGCATACGTAACTCCGTTACTGATATCTTCTATTATGTCATCCGAATGATAACCTGATTCGGGATAAAGATAAGTATGGGATGTGAGATCGTGGTCAGAATTAAAATAATTAATAGTGCCGTAATTAATTTGTCCGTTAGCCCAGTCATAACCATGATTACCATCTATTCCAGCAACCATGACCACTTCGTTCAGATAGGTCGGATCGGGCATTGTATATTTTTCGTACTGTAATGTTTTGTCTATCTGGGGTTGCAGATCGGCTGAGTCCTGAGCAGAAAACCTTCCGTAATAAACTTCGGGGAAATAATCATCAGTATATTCACAATAAAAAAGATCTGTAACATGAGAATCAGTGTTACCATCCCATGCGGGTATTTGTGCAACATCACCTGCGAAAAGTATAAAGGAAGGCGCGGGATTTTCCGGAGTTCCTTCATTATAAAGGTTTTTAAGGTAATCCCTGATCTCCTGCTTTGTGCTGCCTACCTCAGGATCATCAGTATATGCTTCTACAATGGTATATCCCATTTTTGTTTTCCATTCAATGAATGGTTGCAGTTGATCCTCAAACATAGGATCGGAAACGATTACATATTTGATTGGGTAACGCATGAAGTTATCTCTTAAACTAATGGGAGTGTAGTTAATTAACTGATGGTTTAAAGCAGAAAAAAATGGGGAATAATATCTTTTTTTCAGATCGGTTGTTCTTTTTATATCAGCATTTTCGAATACAATTTCAAAGACAAGATCATTATATATAAGTAGTTTATTTGTTACCGGATTGTATTTTACGGGAGCAATATTTATCCTTCCAACCCTTGTTCCGCGCAGGTATCCTAAAATATCCACAGTGATGAGTTCTTTATCACCATATGTATTTACGGTGTATGCTTCAGGATTATATTTGAATTCGGGATTATAATCATTTTTGCGTTGCTCAGGTTGAGACGGGTATAATCTCTTTGTTATGCCGTATTCAGAAAGATCAATTTCACGGGTTGAATATGAAATGATTTTTACGACAGGAGTTGCACCCGCAGGAATTTCAATCATTTCTCTTTTAACGGGCAGCAGGGGATTTCCGGTTTCGAGGTTTTTGGTATAGCCGTTAATATAAAGTCGGGCAAAGTCTCCTTTCCCGGTATTTATATTTATAAAATGCAATGCAGAAAGTGAATTTGTCATTTGAAGCTCATAATAGCTGCTTTTCGTAAGAATCAAGTTAATGGCATCATTTTTCTTCAGTGCAATTTTGTTAGTTGCAAGGGTGGCTATGCTTGTACTAATCAAAATAGAAAAGATAAGAGTTATTATTAAGTAATTAATTTTCATGGTTGAATTTGATTGCTGAAATCAACTAACAAATATAGCCATATTTGGATTAATGATCACATTATACCTGATGAAAGACAATTATAAATATTAAGTGGTTGCCTGCTTAATCCAAAAATTACATTAATTATACCGATTCGGAACAGGTTTGCAATGATTGAGCTTATGTTCCTATCGGTATAACTG
>CAZJYD010000059.1:0-20441 GCA_964550205.1 uncultured Bacteroidales bacterium | reverse complement strand
ACTTTTTCCTTTTCATTCTCGCGACCCTTATCCGCCAGCCGGCGGATTATGCTCTGCCTTTAGAGCTAACTTCTCATGTCGAAAAGCGTGCAAATATAATTATTTTTTACTTTTTCCCCAAAAATTTAAACCCGTTTTTTATTATCAGTTTTACTTATCCAGAAGTTTCTTTATTTCATTCAGTTTCATTAATGCTTCTACAGGTGTAAGTGTATCTATGTTGGTATTTAAAATATCTTGCCTGATCTGAAGCAATAGAGGATCGTCAAGCTGTATGAAGCTGAGTTGATACTTATCAGATCCTGAAGCGGTTTTGGTGCTTCTTGATTTTCTGTTTATCTCCTGTCCTGCATGTGATTTTTCGAGCTGTTCAAGTAAAGATTTGGCACGTGTAACCACTGATTCAGGTATTCCGGACATTTTGGCAACATGAATTCCAAAGCTGTGTTCGCTGCCGCCTTCCTTTAGTTTTCTGAGAAAGATAATTTTGTTCTTTATTTCCTTTACAGAAATATGATAGTTCTTGATCCTTGGCATCGTAGCTGCCATCTCATTAAGTTCATGATAATGTGTTGCAAATAATACTTTTGCCCTGAAAAGCGGGTGGTTATGTAAAAATTCAGCAATAGCCCAAGCAATGGAAATACCATCATAAGTGCTTGTACCACGGCCGATCTCATCAAGTAAAATAAGACTCCTGTTTGAAATATTATTCAGAATACTGGCTGTTTCGTTCATTTCAACCATGAAGGTCGATTCACCGGATGAAATATTATCCGATGCCCCCACACGTGTAAATACCTTATCAACTATTCCGATCCTTGCAGAATCAGCAGGAACGAAGCAACCCATTTGGGCCAAAATAGTTATTAGTGCCGTTTGCCTCAACAATGCAGACTTACCCGACATATTTGGTCCCGTCAATATAATTATCTGTTGTTTTTCACTATCAAGAAACACATCATTTGCTATGTATTGTTCGCCAACAGGTAAATGTTCTTCAATAACAGGATGCCTGCCACCTCTAATATCAATAACATAACTCTCGTTGATCTCCGGCCGGTTATAATTATTCTTCCTGCTAATAGTTACAAATGATAACAAACAATCCAACCTGGCAACAAGTGCTGCATTCAACTGAATTGGTTTGATAAATTCTGACATACTTACTACAAACTCATCATATATTCTGGTTTCCAGATCAAGGATTATTTCTTCGGCACTAAGTATCTTTTGCTCATATTCCTTGAGTTCATCTGTAATATACCGTTCGGAGTTAGTAAGTGTTTGTTTCCTGTTCCATTCTTCCGGCACCTTATTTTTATGAGTATTCGTTACTTCAAGATAATATCCAAAAACATTGTTATAACCGACTTTCAGCGAGGAAATACCAGTACGTTCAATTTCTCTTTTCTGTATTTGTACCAGATAATCCTTACCTGAATGCACCAGATTGCGGTTTTCGTCAAGTTCGTCCGAAACACCTTCACAGATTACATTTCCTTTATTGACCAATGATGGGGGATCAGGATTTATTTCATTTTCAATACGATCCCGTATTGATTTGCAAATATTTATTTGTTCTCCTATTTTTCTCACGGCTTCCTCATCTGCTTTTTCGCAGGCAATCTTAATATCTTCAATGGCATACAAAGCTCTTTTAAGTTGAATAACTTCCCTGGGATTTATCTTGCCTACAGCAACTTTTGATATTATCCTTTCCAGGTCGCCGACTATTTTAAAACTTTTACTGAGCGAGTCAGCAAAACTTTTATTTTTTAGAAGATATTCAACAATATTAAGTCTTTCTTCAATAAGCTGTTTTTCTTTAAGTGGCATTACAATCCAGCGTTTAAGCATCCTCGATCCCATCGGAGAAACAGTTTTATCAATTACATCCAGTAATGTAGACGCATCCGGATTAATAGAACTAACCAACTCAAGATTGCGTATGGTAAATTTATCCAACCACACATATTTATCTTCTTCTACTCTGGAAATCTGATTTATGTGTTCGATTTTATTATGATGAGTTTCAGATAAATAATGTAGCGCAGCACCTGCAGCGATTATAGCAGGATCAAAATCCTCAATACCAAATCCTTTCAGCGAAGTAGTACCAAAATGCCTGGTAAGCAATTCATATGTAAAATCTTTTGTAAAGATCCAATCCTCAAAAGTAAAGCTATAGAACTTACTTCCGAACAATTCAAAGAACTTTTCACGTTTACTCTTCTGAACAATTACTTCACTGGTTTTAAAACTTTGTAGCAGCTTGTCAACATATTCATTATCTCCCTGGGCAACATAAAACTCACCTGTTGAAATATCAAGAAAAGCAACACCTGTTATATTAGCGTGAAAGTGGACACTTGCCAGGAAATTATTTTCCTTCTGTTCAAGAATTTTATCATTATATGATACTCCCGGTGTTACAAGTTCAGTAACTCCACGTTTAACAATTTTCTTTGCAAGCTTTGGATCTTCGAGCTGATCACATATTGCTACCCTTTCTCCGGCTTTAACAAGTTTGGGCAGATAAATATCAAGAGCATGATGAGGAAAACCAGCCAGATCAATATAAGAAGCTGCACCGTTTGCTCTTTTGGTTAAAATAATGCCTAGTATCTTTGATGTCTTAACAGCATCCTCACCAAAAGTTTCATAGAAATCACCCACCCTGAACAATAAAAGTGCATCAGGATATTTAGCTTTAATTGCATTATATTGCTTCATTAAAGGTGTTTCGGTAACTTCTTTTTGTTGTTTCATATTAACTGTTAATTATAACAAATTTACGACATTTAGCATGATTTTTTTGAACTACCTTTATTAAAGCTAACTTTGTTGAAAAATCAATAGATTTGTTGATAAAATGCGCAAATTAAAAAACGAGGAACTTAACCGACTCAGCATTGATGAATTCAGGAAAACAAAAAAAATTCCTATTATTATTGTACTTGATAATATCAGAAGTTCAAACAACGTAGGTTCTGTTTTCAGAACTGCTGACGCCTTTAAAATCGAAGCTATATATCTATGTGGAATAACGGCTAAACCGCCTCACCGCGAAATTCAAAAAACAGCCCTGGGATCAACCGAATCGGTTAACTGGAAATATTTTAAAAATACTTTGGATGCAATCAAGCTATTAAAAAATAATAAGTACCAAATATATGCAGTTGAACAAACCGAAAAAAGTATCTATTTAAATAAATTCATTCCCGATAAGAACAAAAAAATGGTATTTGTATTTGGGCATGAAGTATATGGAGTTGAACAGCATATTATTACCGAGTGTGATGGTTGTATTGAAATTCCGCAATACGGAACCAAGCATTCATTCAATATTGCTGTCTCTGCAGGTATTGTGATATGGCATGTTCTTTGCAATTTTCTGTAACTTTTAAATTAGCATGCCGTATAAGTCGGCAAATCGTTCATAATAAACAATTTAGGCATATTAATAGTTTCAATAATAAAAAACTTTATTATTTATTGTAAGAATAAATTATTTTTTTTATAAAAAGTTGTATCTTTATCTTAAATAAACAAAATATAAGGATTTTAATTTTTGTTAATACAAATTTTAAATATATTTTTGTGCAAAAGAGAATTAATCAAATAAAAACAAATTATAAAGAGTTATGAAAAACGTATACCAATTATTCGTCAAGAGCTTTGCAATCATTGCTTTTTTGGTAATTCCTTTGATGTTTTACGGACAGGAAACAAAGGAAGAAACCAAAGAGCAACCCAAAAAAAGCATTTTCGCACCTTATTGGTTCCTGCATGGGGACCTTGGTGTAACTGATTACCATGGAACAATTGCGAAAAATAAATTTGCTCCTGATTTTGAAAAGATCAATATTGGAGGCAATCTTTCTTTTGGAAGGCAATTTTCACCTGTAATCGGTCTTGAGGCCGAATTTTTCAGAGGTTTTCTTACAGGACAAAAAGATGATTATAACCAGTATTTCAAGGCTGATGAGTTCGAAACCTCGCTACTGGGTTCTATTAATCTAAGCAACCTGATTGGAGGATATAAATCCGACAGAACAGTTACCATTGATGCTGTTGTTGGAATAGGTGCAATGCAATACTGGGCAAGACTGTATGATATGAATACCGATAATCAAATAGCTGTATTAGGTAGAGAAGATAGTCCTGAAAAATATGATTATCATATTGGACTATTGAACAGGAGGCTCGTCGGAGTATTACCTGTTGGATTAGGATTTAATTTTGCCCTTAGTGATAAATTCGATTTAAATCTGGACTGGCGTTACAAATTTGTTGATACAAAATTGTTAGATGGTAATTCCAGGCAGCCAGGCACCATAAAAAGAGATATGTATGATTATCTCGGTCTGGGAGCAACATATAAATTTGGCATGGGAGCAAGTCTGAAAAAAATGTCAAAGGATTTCGAATTAATTACCTTAAAGGCAGATCCGGAAGTTCTTAAAGAAAAAGGCAATAAAGTGGATGTTACCATTAAAGGCCGTATACCTGAAAAATACATGAATAAGAAAAGTGCTATTCTTGTACAGCCAATTCTTAAATACGAAGGCGGAGAAGAATTACTTGAACCAATTACTCTCAAGGGTGAAGAAGTAATTGGTGAAGGTGAGGTGATAAACAGTAAAACCGGTGGAAGTTTTTCTTACTCACAACAATTTGACTATACACCGGAAATGAAAAATTCAGAATTGGTTGTAAATACTGTAGCATACGAAGTTAAGGAAAAATTATTTGATAATGCTGATGAAATAAAAGTAAAGGCAAAATATGTAGAGCTTGGAGAAAGAAAGCTTGCTGACGGAGTTATTTACACATCAGAAAGAATTTATCCTGAAGAAGCTGAAATAGAAATGGGATATCATGGTTATGAAGAAGTAACCGTAGTTTCCGAATCAGCAAAGATTTTCTTCAAAGTAAATCTTTATAATCTGAACTGGAACCTTCCACTAAATAAAAAAGAGTCAACATTAAATGCTCTGGAAAATATGTGGGATTTCATTAAAAAAGATTGGGAAATTAAAAATATAGAAATTGACGGATGGGCATCACCTGAAGGAGAAGAAACCTTTAATGAAAATCTTTCAGCCAACAGGGCAGAAAGAGCTCATAAATATACAACCAAAAAGTTTAAAAGATTATCATGGGGAAGAGATGCGGAACTTGACTTTGATAATCCTGATGAACAAATTGATTTCATTATAAAACATCATGGTCCTGACTGGAAAGGTTTCATGAACGGCGTTGAAAAATCAGATATTAAAGATAAAAATGTTATACTTAACGTTATTCGCTCTGCTGGTGCCCAGGAGAAAAAAGAACAGGAAATCCGTAATATGATACTTATTTATCCTGAAATAGAAGATAACATACTAAAACCACTCAGAAGGTCAATTATGACCGTTAACTGTTTCGAACCAAAAAGAACAAAAGATAATATAGCAGAACTATCAACTACATATCCTGATTCTCTGGAAATGGAAGAATTACTTTATGCAGCTACTATGACTGATGACCACGGAACAAAGCTTATGATCTATGAATCGGTTATAGAACTGTATCCTGACAACTGGCAGGCATTAAATAATGCAGCTGTTATTAAAATGAAGCAGGGTAAATATGCTGAAGCAGCAATACTTCTTGAAAAGGCTCAGGAACTGGCTCCTAACAATGGTAAGATATGTAATAATTTGGGTGTGCTTGCACTGAAAATGGGTGATTATGAAGATGCCGAAGAAATGTTCAATAAAGCACAATCTCTTGGTGTAAAAGCAAACTATAACCTTGCTCTTGTTGAAATTGAAAAAGGTAATTACGATCAGGCACTAAATCTTATGGGCACAGAACAATGTAACTATAATCTCGGTTTAGCCCAGTTAGTAGCCGAAGAATATGATAAAGCAGAAGAAACACTTAAATGTACAGAAGACAATATGGGTGAAACATATTACTTACTTGCAATAGTAGGTGCACGTACAAATAATTCATCCATGATGTATGAATATCTAACTAAAGCTATTCAGGAAAATCCTTCATTAAAATCAGAGGCAAAAGATGACAAGGAATTTCTTGAATATGAAAATAATCCTGATTTTAAAGCACTTGTCGAATAATTGGTTTAACCAATATAAAACAAAAAGCTCCGGCAAAAAACCGGAGCTTTTTTATTGCTATGTAACTATATTCAATATTCATTTTGTATACAATCTAGCAGTTGCCAAATCTTTACATCGGTTTTTAAGTTCTCTTATTGTTTTACTTAGTACAGGATGCTTTAACTGATCATTTATCTCTGCCAATGGAACAAGATTGAACATCCTGTGAGGAATTTCCGGATGAGGTATTTTTAATTTTTCATTATTTATTACCAGTTGATCATAAAATAATATATCTATATCAATAATTCGGGAGTGAACACTCTTACCCTTTCTTATACGACCAATATCCTTTTCTATATTTAATACTGTTTCCAATAATTCAAAAGGTTTCAATGAAGTTTCAGTAACAATAACCTGATTAAGAAAGTATTTAAATCCTATAAATCCCCATGGTTCTGTTTCCCATATCGATGAATGAAGGATTATCCGACCTACTTTTTTCTGAATTTCATCCCGGGCTATATCAATATATCTTTTTCTGTCTCCCAGGTTGCTTCCAAGTAATAAATAAACTTCGGACATATGATTAAATAATTTTTGTAAAAATAGAAATGTCAGTTTATTAAAACAAAGGAAATAATTAAAAATTAATCAAGTGAATGACTCCCAAGACGGTTCAATAAATTTCTGATCTTTTCGCTATATCTGTGATCTGTAGCCCATTTACCGGTTAGTTCATCAACTGTAGTAGCTGAACCTCTGTCAATAAATCCAAAACGTCTGTCAACTAAACTATATCTTAATTCCTCTTTTGATGCATATGCTTTTAAATGCTGTATGTGGGCTCTTATACCGCATAATATCGATGGGTATTTTTCTCCTCTGATATTATAATTTAAAGCTCCCAATCCACAAAAATTATTTTGTTCAGGATGCACGATTCCCTGAAAAGTTAAAAAGCCTGTTTCAAGACACATCTGACTAAATGCTATATCCTGGTTAACTCCTTCATTTTTAGCTTCATTATAATAAAAGGTGGCTATTCTCCTGGCTGATTGATAGCTTATCTTTGGATTGTTTTTCATTAAAAAGAAAGTCATATCATAAATTGAAGATCTTCCAGGAGACATAATATGAATCTCATTGCTTTTTAACTTGCTTCTATTTCCAAACAGAATAAAAATATCATCATTAAGTTTATAGGCTTTTGTTAATTGATTTGTATTCTTAATAAAAAATGGAATTTTGTCAATAATAATCATGCTTCGGGGAATAATGCCCTCGGGGAAAAAATTCGACATGGATAAAGAAAAACCTCCGTTACCGGCAAGCAATAATAATATATAAAGGAATAAATATTTTTTCTTTAATAATAAACTCTTATATCTTATCATCGCTTATTAAGTAATGAAACAAATAAAAGCTTTTTCTTTCCGGAATTAATATCAAGTATTTTTTTATTATCCACAGTTCCCTGTTGATAATATCATGAAGTTCTTGTATATCCGTCACATAATTATTCCCTGAATTGATAATTTTTAAATAAATTTTTCTTAATGTTTTTAATTATTTATTATTATTGTAGTAAATCAAAATTATTTAGTCATGAAACAGTTTTTCAAATTTTTCTTTGCTTCAGTACTTGGTACATTTGTAACATTCATAATAGTATTCCTCATATTGATGGGTGTTTTTGTATCCGTTATTTCTTTTTCGGAAAAAGAAGCCGTTAAAGTCAAATCCAATTCATTGCTTCACATAAAGCTTGAAGAGCCTATTATGGATAGAACTCCTGCCAGTCCGTTTTCAGACTTTGATTTATTTAATCTAAAAATTCATACTCCTCCAGGATTAAATGATATACTAAAGAATATAAAAAAAGCAAAAACCGATAATCATATTAAAGGAATTTATCTTGAATTGAGTTATATTCCTGCAGGTATTTCCACGATAAAAGAAATCAGGACAGCCCTGGAAGATTTTAAGGAATCAGGTAAATTCATTATTTGCTATGGCAACTATTTATCGCAAACTGCATATTATCTGGGCAGTGTTGCAGATGAGATTTACCTGAATCCTAATGGCATGATCATTTTTAAAGGCTTAACAAGCAATGTTATGTTTCTTAAGGGCACGCTTGAAAAATTAGATATCGAAGCTCAAATATTCAGGCAGGGAAAATATAAAAGCGCCGTTGAAATGTTTATGCGTGATGATCTCAGCAGTGCAAATAAGAAACAATTGACTGAGCTCGTGAATTCAATTTGGGATAATTTGCTGATTGACATTTCAGAGTCAAGGGATATAAGTACATACGATTTAAACATTATTGCCAATAATTTGGAAGTCACTGATGCTGAAAATGCCCTGAAGTATAATTTTGTCAACGATTTGAAATACAAAGATGAACTGCTCGATATTTTAAGAAATAAGCTTAATATCAGTAAAGATAATAATATCAGAACAGTTACTTTAAGCAAATACACTCATGCAAAGAATAAAAATGATGATAAAGCTTATTCACGTGATAGGATTGCAGTAGTGTATGCTCAGGGAGAAATTATTATGGATAATGCAGACGACCTTGAAATAGGAGCTGATAGATTTGCAAAAGCATTAAGAAAAGCAAGAACTGATAATAATGTTAAAGCTATTGTACTTCGTATTAACTCACCTGGTGGTGGTTCTTTACCTGCAGAAATAATCAGAAGAGAAGTTGCACTTGCTGCACAAGCTAAACCACTGGTAGTTTCGATGGGTGATTTGGCTGCCTCAGGGGGGTATTGGATAGCATGCGATGCAGACAAAATATATGCAGAACAAACCACCTTAACAGGGTCTATTGGTGTATATGCTATCATTCCTAACTTTCAAAACTTTTTAGATAATAAACTTGGAATTACTTTTGGAGATGTAAAAACCAATGAGAATTCGGAGTTCATACCACTAGTTAAACCTTTACCCGATTATCAAAAAACAATTATTAAAGAAAAAGTTAATAATGATTATGACAGATTTCTCAACCTTGTTGCTGAAGGCAGGAAACTTAAAGTATCTCAGGTAGACAGCATTGCTCAGGGACGTATATGGAGCGGTATTGATGCAAAACGTATTGGACTTATCGATGAATTCGGTGGATTGAACAAAGCCATAACCGCAGCTTCTGAAATGGCAGAAATCACTGATTACCGAATAAGGGAATTACCTGAACAAAAAGATCCCTTCGAGGAATTATTCAAAGCAATGTTTGAAAAATCCAAAACCTCATATTTAGAAAACAAACTTGGAAACAATTACAAATATTATAAATATTTGAAATCACTGAGTAAAGCAAAAGGAGTCCAGGCAAGAATACCATTTTATCTTGAAATTCAATAAAGAAAGGGGTGATCTAATCACCCCTTTCTTTATTTATTCAGTTGAAGAAATAAATTAACCTCTATTTTATTTTATAAGCATACCATGTTCCCAAATCATAGTCTCCATCCTCGGAGACAAAAACCAATTTATCAGCACATGACAATGAAAAACCGTAATTTCCATCTTTCACTCTCACTGATTTTTTAAGTTCCATATTCTTTCTATTGTAAACATAAATCTCCTGTTCAAGGGAGCTCCATGTATAAATACTTTTTTTGCCAACAGCCACTACTGCTCCACCATCAAAAGAAGTTTCACCACATCTGATATCATAATAAGTATCTTCTAATTCTCCTGTTTTTAAATCATAAACCCATAAAGTTCCCCGATCAAGATAATAAAGCATTTCACCTTTTGGATCGAATCCAAGGCCTGCCTGTTCATTGCTATACAAATTTTCATATTTAACTCTATATAAACCATTTTCCATATCATATAACTCATAAATATTCCCACCGTAACAATTTACATAAAACTTCTCATTCTCACCATCATACATAATACTTCTCATGTCCAGATTAATGGGATACACATCAACTAATCTGCCATGTTTATCACATTTCGATATTTTTCCTTTAATTAAATAAAAAAGAAGAACCCGCAAAGTAAGCGCAGGTCCTTCTTTTAATAAACAACTCCCACTAACCTAAAATTGAATAAGGAAGTTATATTATCTGATTATTCACTTGAATAATCCATAGAAGCAAGTCTTTTATAACTATTATACCTCCACTTTGCACTTTCAAGGGCAATTATGTTAAGTTTTTCAGCCTCATCAGGGAATGATTTCTTCAGCGAGGTATAACGCACTTCTCCATTCAGGAAGTCCTGAAATTTATCCCATTGTGGTTCCTTTGAATCCAATGTAAAAGGATTCTTTCCTTCTTTTTCAAGTAACGGATTAAACCTGTATAAATGCCAGTATCCGGCTTCAACAGCCAACTTCTCTTCCTGCTGGCTTTTACCCATACCTATTCTTAAACCATGATTAATACAAGGCGAATATGCAATTATTATTGATGGTCCGGGGTATTCCTCAGCTTCCCTCAAAGCTTTCAAAAACTGATTTTGACTGGCACCCATAGCCACTTGTGCTATATATACATACCCATATGTCATAGCCATCATACCAAGATCTTTTTTTCTGACCTTTTTACCTGAAGCAGCAAATTTGGCAACAGCTCCTACAGGAGTTGCTTTGGATGCTTGACCACCGGTATTTGAGTATACTTCAGTATCAAGAATTAATAAATTAATATCCTCTCCCGATGCAATAACATGATCCAATCCACCATATCCAATATCATAAGCCCATCCGTCACCTCCGAATGACCAAACTGATTTTTTAATCAGATACTGCTTCAGACCAAGAATTTTTTTAGCAGCAGGATCTTTTTCTTTTTCAAGTATCTTGATTAATTTCTCTGATATTTCCTGAGATTTTTTTGCATCATCTTTATTTTCTATCCATTCCTTAAATGCCTCATGTGCTTCCGAAGATAAATTACCATTCATAGATGACTTCATAAGCAACTCTATCCTTTCACGCATCCTTCTGACTCCTACGGCTAAACCATAACCATATTCTGCATTATCCTCAAATAATGAATTAGCCCATGCAGGTCCTTTTCCGTTAACTTTATTACCAACGTAAGGTGTTGAAGGAGCAGATCCCCCGTAAATAGATGAACAACCAGTAGCATTGGCAATGATCATCCTGTCACCATAAAGCTGGGTTATAAGCTTAATATAGGGTGTTTCTCCACAACCCGCACATGCACCATGAAACTCAAATAATGGTTGTGCGAACTGACTGTTTTTAACAGATTTCTCTTTTTCAACGATGTTATCTTTATAAGATACATTTTCCGCAAAATAATTCCATCTTTCAACCTCATCCATCTGTGTTCCCAGAGGTTTCATCACAAGAGCTTTTTCCTTTGCCGGACAAACCTCAGCACAACTTCCACAACCAGTACAATCCAATACACTTACCTGGATTCTGAATTTCAGAGGAGTAAATTTTCCTTTGGTTTCCAGGAATTGTGTTCCTTCAGGAGCATTTTTTTCTTCTTCATCATCAACAAGGAAAGGTCTGATCACGGCATGAGGGCATACATAAGCACATTGGTTACATTGTATACAATTGTCAGGTATCCACTCAGGTACATTAACCGCAATGCCACGTTTTTCATATTGCGTTGTTCCTGCCGGGAATGTACCGTCTTCTCTGTCTACAAATGCACTTACCGGAAGATCATCCCCTTTAAGATGATTAATAACATCCGCAACTTCCTTTACAAATTCCGGAACATTTCTTTCAGGTTTTTCATCTTTACCTTCAAGATCTGCCCACTCCCCGGGAACTTTTATTTCTGTAATATCACCACCTTTGTCAATGGCAGCATAGTTCATATTAACTATATCTTCACCCTTTTTACCAAAAGTGCTTTCAATAGCTTTTTTCATTTTATCAACAGCCAGATCATAAGGAATTACATTCGAAATTTTAAAAAATGCCGACTGCATGATAGTATTGGTTCGTGAACCTAATCCTATTTCTTCAGCTATTTTTGTGGCATTAATAATATAGAACTTAATATCATTTTCTGCCATATATTTCTTCATGGAATCAGGAAGACGGTTCTTAGTTTCCTCTTCATCCCAAATACTGTTCAACAAGAAAGTTCCACCTTTTCTCAAGCCTCTGAGCATATCATATTTGTCAAGATAAGAAGGTACATGACAGGCAACAAAATTAGGTGTTCCTACAAGATATGTAGAATGTATTGGTTTATCTCCAAATCTCAGATGTGAAGTTGTAATTCCGCCTGATTTCTTTGAATCATAAGAAAAATAAGCCTGGCAATATTTGTCAGTATTTTCCCCAATAATCTTAATTGAATTTTTATTGGCCCCTACCGTACCATCTGATCCCAGTCCGTAAAAAACCCCTTCAAAAGTACCTTCCGGAACCACACTCACATTAGGAAGCAATGGAAGCGAAGTATAAGACACATCGTCATTAATTCCAACTGTGAATCTGTTCTTGGGTTCTTTTCTTTTTAGATTATCAAAAACAGAAATTATCATTGCCGGTGTAGTATCTTTGGAGCTTAGTCCATACCTGCCTCCGACAATCAATGGTTGATTTTTTTCTTCATAGAATACATTTCTTATATCAAGATACAATGGTTCTCCATCTGCACCGGGCTCTTTAGTGCGGTCAAGTACAGCTATTCTCTTCACGGATTTGGGAAGAGCTTTCATAAAATACTTCTTGGAGAAAGGGCGGTATAAATGTACTATTATCATACCAACCTTCTCGCCTTTATCTACCAGATAATCAATAGTTTCGCGAATAGTATCGGTAGCCGATCCCATAGCAATAACAATATTTTCTGCATTTTTTGCACCATAGTATGTAAACGGATGATATTCACGGCCTGTCATTTTAGATATTTCCTGCATAAATTCTTCTACCATATCAGGCACAGGCACATAGAAAGGATTAGCAGCTTCCCTGGCCTGAAAGAAAATATCAGGATTCTGTGCCGTTCCTCTGGTTACAGGATGCTCAGGATTTAAAGCCCTGTCTCTGAATTCCTGAATCGCTTTCCAGTCAACTAAATGCTTTAAGTCTTCGTTTTCAAAGTATTCAACTTTTTGAATTTCATGAGAAGAACGAAAACCATCAAAAAAGTGAAGAAATGGTATCCTTGATTTTATTGCTGTGAGATGAGCAACAGGTGCTATATCCATAATTTCCTGGATGCTACCTGTAGCAAGAAGTGCAAAGCCTGTATTACGGGTGCTCATAACATCACTATGATCTCCGAATATTGAAAGAGCATGAGTAGCAAGGGTCCTGGCACTTACATGAAACACCCCGGGAAGTAATTCACCGGAAATTTTATGCATATTAGGTATCATAAGTAGTAACCCTTGTGATGCTGTATAAGTTGAGGTTAAGGCACCGGCCTGTAACGCTCCGTGAACAGCTCCCGATGCTCCACCTTCTGACTGAAGCTCTGTTACTTTCACACCTTCACCAAAAACATTTTTACGGCCATGAGCCGACCATTCATCAATATATTCGGCCATCGTGGAAGATGGGGTTATTGGATAAATAGCCGCAACTTCACTGAACATATATCCAACATGAGAGGCTGCATAATTACCATCACATGTTAAAAATTTTTTCTTCTTTTTCATAATCAATTTATTTTAAATGCTTTATAATATTTATTGATGTGCTTTCAAATTCGGCACGAAATTAATAAATTATATTGAGGAGCTAATTAAAATGTATTGTTTTTAGGTTTGAACAAACTTTATTTATAATTGTTTTAGATTATATTCGAAAATGTATCCCCTCATATTTTTATGTACATTTATTGATTATTTTAATCTTATAATACAAAACAATTTAATCATGGATATTACTACCAGCTATTTAGGACTAAAACTCAAAAATCCTTTGATCATAGGAGCAAGTAATCTGGTCACTGATCATGATATGCTTAAAAAGCTTGAAGGACAAGGAGCTTCAGCTATTGTATATAAATCATTATTTGAAGAACAAATCCAACTCGAAAACCTTGAACATTATTCACATGAAGAAGAATACGGAGCCAGGCACGCTGAAATGCATTCTCCTTTTCCTGATACAGAGGATGCCGGTCCTAAGGAATTTCTTATGAAGCTTAAGAAAGCAAAAGAAATCATTAATATACCTCTTATTGCAAGCCTTAACTGCGTATATGAAGAAACATGGGTAGAATATGCAAGAGAAATTGAAAACACAGGAGTTGACGCACTGGAGTTGAATTTTTATTCAACCCCCAGAGAGTTTGACTTAATAGGCAAGGCTATAAGTCAGGAACAATTCGACATTCTTGAAAACATTACCGGTAAGGTTAAAATTCCGGTAAGTGTTAAATTAAGTCCTTTTTATACAAATCCATTATATAACATTTCAGAAATGGATAAATTCGGTGTAAAAGGGTTTGTGCTTTTTAACAGATTATTTCAACCTGATATTGATATCGAAAATGAAAAACATCATTTTCCATATAACCTGAGCAATGAAGAAGATAATCGCTTGGCTATAAGATTTGCAGGTTTGCTTTACGGTAATATAAATGCAAACATCTGTGCTAATGGTGGTATATTTACAGGTAAAGATGTTATCAAATTATTACTGGTGGGTGCTGATTGCGTGCAGGTTGTGAGTACAATTTACAAGAACGGCCCTGAACAGATCAGTAAGATGCTGAATGAGATAGAAAGCTGGATGAAAAGTAAAAACTATGAAACCATCGATGATTTCAAAGGAAAATTGTCAAATAAGGAACTAAAAGATCCATTTATGTATAAAAGAGCCCAGTATGTTGATATTTTGATGAGATCGGAGGAAATATTTAGAAAATATCCGATAATATAAATTTGAACCATTAGTGTAATTCTATGTTGCTAATGATATCCACTTCAAGAATACAGAATCCTTACAGATCCTTCCTCCACATTTTTCGCTTTCGCTCAAATGGTTCGTCAGGATGACAATATAATTGCGAGCTCATATAGCTATCCGGTTAACGATTGGTCTGTTACATTTGCTTGGAAATTATGTATATTATATTTAAATTAGCATTTTATAATATCATTTAGCTAATCCACGAGTTTCATAATACAAGCAATTTAAGTGAGAAAAAATATGGATAAATTTACCAAAGTAGATAGGAGTGTAATAAGGAAACTCAAAATTAATGAAAGACAGAATGATTTCAATTATTGGCAATCCCAACCATTTGAGTATCGTTTAGAAACATTAGAAAAAATAAGAGAAGAATATAATTGGTGGAAATATGGTTCTCAACAAAGATTTCAAAAAGTTTATTCAATTATTAAACGATCATGATGTATTATACTTAGTTGTTGGGGGTTATGCAGTAGCTTTTCATGGATATCCGCGATATACTAAAGATATTGATTTATGGATTTGGTTAGACGAATCAAATGCAGAAAAACTGTTAAAGGGTTTAAAAGATTTTGGTTTTGGTTCCTTAGATTTAACGGTAGATGATTTTTTAAATCCTGAACAAGTAATACAATTAGGATATCCTCCTAATAGAATTGATATATTAACTGACCTTAAAGGGATAAATTTTAAGGAATGTTATTCATCAAGAATTGAAGTGACTGTTGAAAATACAACGATCAATTTTATCAATTTAGAAAATCTTAAGAAAAATAAAAAAGCTACAGGTAGATATCAAGACTTGGCAGATTTAGAAAATTTAGAATAATAAGACTGTTATATCGATTACGTTTTTTACTTGTATATTGGACTTATTATACTTACATTGACAATTTAATAATATGTTCTGCAGCAAAAACTAAAAATGAAAACTTTAAGCGAGACCACATTCATGCGAACTCTGGCTAAAATGGCCCTTGTTTGACTTAGTGTTGTCGCTATGTAATTCAACCCCCTTGTTTGGCTTAGCGTCCTCGCTAAGCCATTCTAAAGCCTCTCTCATGCGGAATGGCACATACACTAATTTAATATACAATTGCAACTGCTGGTTAATAATGATAATCGCTGCAGGATCTTAGAATGCTAATATATCCTGAATATATAATTGATGATTGAACGATCCGGGCTATCAGATGAACGATTAGAAAATTTAGCGATTGAACCTGCCTTCTCCGCCTAGCGGATACGGCAGGTATAACAATGAAATCCCGATCAGCCTTTGGCTGATCGAGGATCCTCGAAAAACAACGCAAATCGTAGATTTGCTGTTTTTCGGGACAATGGAAACTTATTCAGTCATAACCTCATAAACAAACAAGCATGATTCTTCTCTTGTTATACCGATTACGCTTTTACTTGCAGATTGCATTTATAACACATACTTTTACAGCTTAATAATATGATAAGCTTTAAATGTATAATTCATGAGATTTCTTATCTTTCTATTCCCGATAACTATATTCTTGGTTTTCCTCTGCGTTAAACTGGTATTACCAGATATATATACATTCCTGATTCGTGAAGATTCAGGCATTGAATACACTCAAGCTTTTCTCTACTTTCTATCATCAATAGTTTCCGGTCTGGTTTCGGTTACATTCCTGAGAAACAGGATGGTCTTGCATGGTATATTATATGGTATATTAGCTATCGGTCTTTTGTTTACATCCCTGGAAGAAATAAGTTGGGGACAGAGGATTTTTAATATTGAAAATTCTGGCTACTTTGAACAACGCAATGTTCAAAACGAAATATCAATTCATAATTTAGATACTTTCCAGCCCCTGTTACATAAAATCTATTTATTAGTCGGGGCATATGGAACATTGGGGTGGCTATTTGTGCTGCCATTTGCATCGAGAGTAAAAAGGAAATACCAGCATATTGTGAATTTTGTTGTTCCGGATTGGTTTTTAAGTTCGTATTTCTTTTTCACTTTTTTTATTTACACCTTGTTTGAATATGTTATCAGGCCGCATGCATCAAAATTTCTGGTGGCAAGAGACCAGGAGCCGGCCGAATTGTTGTTATCACTAGGCTTCTTGTCTTTTACAGTAATTAATTACATAAAATTACGAATATGCCTAACAAGGTAAATGCACCCGGATGGTTAGCTTTCTTAAATTTCTTGCTTTGCCAGGAATATTGCAATTCGCAAATAGATCCTGAATATATAATTGATGATTGAACGATCCGGGCTATCAGATGAACGATTAGAAAATTTAGCGATTGAACCTGCCTTCTCCGCCTAGCGGATACGGCAGGTATAACAATGAAATCCCGATCAGCCTTTGGCTGATCGAGGATCCTCGAAAAACAACGCAAATCGTAGATTTGCGTTGTTTTTCGGGACAATGAAAACTTATTCAGTCATAACCTCATAAACAAACAAGCATGATTCTTCCCTTGTAATACCGATTAGGTTTTTACTTGCATATTATGTTTATTATACGTATATTGGCAGCTTAATAATATGTTATACCATTTTAATGCTTGACTTGACTATTAATAATTTATGTTCGATTCTTTTTGATAAGAGCAAATCATGACAACATTTAGTCCCGAAATTCATCTTAATCCAAATCTGGAAGGACTTGGTATTTCTGCAACAGTAGCAATAAACGATAGATCGAACCAACTTCGGGCTGAGGGAAAGAAGATTTTTAAACTAGGACTTGGCGAATCTCCTTTTCCGGTTCCTGATCCAGTGGTCGCAGCATTAAAGGCATCCGCTCATGAAAAAAGCTATTTGGAGGTACAAGGACTTCGAGAATTACGTGAAGCCGTGGTAGAACATCATATCCAGAACTTTAATATTGAAAGAACGCCGGATGATGTCATTATTGGTCCGGGCTCAAAGGAATTAATGTTTGTATTGCAATTGGTCTATTATGGAGATTTGATCATACCGTCGCCTTCCTGGGTTTCTTATGCACCCCAGGCAAAGATAATTGGAAGAGATATTCACTGGATCAATACGCGTTATGAAAACAACTGGTTAATACAGGCATATGAGCTGGAAGAGATTTGCTTCAAAGAACCAGACAGGCCTCGTTTGATGATCATTAATTATCCTTCAAATCCCACCGGAATGACATACTCTTTTGACCAACTGAAAGACCTTGCTGCCGTGGCGCGAAAGCATCGTGTTGTACTTCTCTCTGATGAAATTTACGGAAAGCTGCATCATGAGGGTACACATAAAAGTATAGTTGAATTGTACCCTGAAGGCACGATTTTCAGCGGTGGGTTGAGCAAATGGTGTGGCGCAGGCGGTTGGAGACTGGGATTGTTTGTTTTTCCTGAAAATTTAAGATGGCTGCTCAAAGGGATGACCACAGTAGGCAGCGAAACCTTTACGTCAACCAGCAGTCCGATACAGCATGCTGCTATTGCGGCATTTCATTATAATGATGAGATAGAAAAGTATCTTACTGACGAAAGGAGGATATTGAAAGCGCTTGGCATGGCACTCACAGAAAAACTTCAAAATGCAGGTGTGAAAGTCAAGTGTCCTGAGGGTGGATTCTATTTATTTCCCGATTTTTCTGATTTTGCAGAAAAATTCAGGGAAAACAATATTCACAACACTAAGGGAATGTGTGAAAAATTATTGGAAGATACTGGCGTAGCCATTCTGCCCGGAAGTGATTTTGGACGGCCTGAGAATGAATTTACAGCACGTCTGGCGTATGTTGATTTTGACGGGAAAAATGCACTGGATGGTGTAAAAAACATTGCGGCCAATCAGATTCCCGATCAGAAATATCTTAAAAAATATTGTAGTGGAATGACTGAAGCAATAGACCGAATCTGCAATTGGTTAGAATAGAATAAACTAAATAAACAGAGGTCATTATAAAATTATCAAAAAAACAACAAGAATTGTGTGATCAAAATCAATGGGATTTTTCCGACATAACAGCACTCTTTATCAACTGTACATTGAAAAACTCTGTCCGTATCTCGCACACTAAGGGATTAATTGAAATTTCCAAAGCGATTATGGAGAAGAATCACCTTCAGGTAGAAGTGATGCGAGCGGTTGACTATGATATAGCGTATGGTGTCTATCCTGACATGACAACATATGGCTGGCAAAAGGATGATTGATCTGAAATATACAATTATAATTGCAGGTTATTAATGATATTTGCTGCAGTATTTTAGAATGCGAAGAGGTACCAGAAAAACAAAATAAGGAAATTAAAATAATTTTTTGTATCTTTGCCATTCATGTACTGATAGACCCCAAAATATAGGGTTTATCGCTACACAAAAGGTAATGGCAAAAAGCACTTATATATCAACTTATTTAACAAAAGAACAAATATCATTGTTACAAATGCTTGATGACAATGAGGTGCTTTATTTTAGCCTGTCCGATCTAAACAAGCGAATTAATAAAAACATTCACAACTTGAATGAGTTAGTAGAAAATCTGTATCAAAAAGGATTTTTAATTCGAATAGAGCGTGGCAGGTACTCAAGACCTCAGTTTACTAATGTAAATGTTCTTGCGTCATTCATTTCAGGTGGTGGATCAGTAGCATACTGGTCAGCATTGCACCAACACGGTTTAACAGAACGATTTCCCAATAAGGTATTTATCAAAAATAACAACAGAAAGAAAAATACTATAATTCTTGGAACACCGATTCAGTTTGTTACTGTTCGGAAAAACAAAATGATTGGCATAACAACTACCGGTTATGGTTATAATTCTTATAATCTGACAGACACAGAATCAACAATCATTGATTGTTTTGACCAACCTCGTTACGCAGGCGATTGGTCTGATTTGTTAAAAGCTTTCATGCAAAGTAAACTAGATGAAACAAAACTGATAGATTATGCTAAGGCTTATGGTAAGAAATCAATAATAAAACGTTTGGGATATCTATCAGAGCTGCTTAATAAGAATGAACTAAATGGTTTTGTAGAGTTTGCACAGAATTATAAAGGTAGCAAATATAACTTATTTGATATAACAGGACCTGACAGGGGTAACTTTAATGCAAAATGGAAACTCATATTAAACATGGATGAGCAAAAGATTTTGGAAACAGTACAGAGTGGTTATTAATGAGCTATGATACTACGGAAAGAGATACGAGATAAAGCAATAGAATGGAGTGTACTCCCTGATATTGTTGATAAGGATTTTGTTCTCGGACATTTTCTGGCGGGCCTTTCTGATTATTTTTCAGATTTCTTAGTATTTAAAGGAGGTACCTGCTTAAGAAAATGTTGGTTTCCTGGATACAGGTTTTCAGAAGACTTAGATTTTACTTCAATTGAACATGATTTTAACCCAACTTGAGAATAAAAAGTTCGAAGATGCACAATGACAGGCAGATACG
>CAZJYD010000058.1:0-20564 GCA_964550205.1 uncultured Bacteroidales bacterium | reverse complement strand
TTTTTCTTTTATTTTCATACACTTTACGAATGAACTCCGGCTTTTTGCCGAAATTCAAAAGCAAGCCAACTTCTATATTTGTGCCTCTAAGATAATTAATTAATTGCGCTTCAAATTCTTTCACCAGAAATTCAGCAGCTTTTAGTTCTATAATAACAAGATCATTCACAATGAGGTCGGCATAATATTCCCCGACTTCATAAGCTTTATAATTTACTTTAATCTGTTTTTGTGCTTCCACTTGAAACCCTCTTGACTTTAATTCAATAAACAAGGAATTCTGATAGACCTTTTCGAGAAAGCCATATCCTAATTCGTTATAAACATCATAGAATGTTTTGATAATGCTATTGGTTAATTCTTCGTGTAAAAGTTTCATGTCATAATATTTTATCCGTCCTTATCCGCGTTGCATGCATCCGCGAGATCCGCGAGCCATTTTTTTCAGCACGCGGATAACGCTGATCTCCGAACGCTGATTTTCGCTGTTTTTTTTTAATATTTTCTTATCCGTGTTCATCCGCGTTGCTTGCATCCGCGTCACCGTGTCTCGTCCCTAGACGAGATCGGCGTTCTGTTTTTTTTTGAACGCGAATGCTGATATTTGAATATTTTTCATTCATTTCTATCAGGAATATGCAGTGCAATGATCACAACCTTATGGAGTTAACAAAAAACAAATATAATAATTTTTATTTCCCTTTCCAAATATATTGTTTCTCTTGCTGTTACCTGCAACATAACAATGGCATACATAACGAGGGTCATGTCAGATTTTAAACCAGGCCATTGAGCCGGCTTTGCCCTTGCTTAACAAAAACATTCGGGGTATAATCAATAGTGCTGTTATCACTCAGCATAATCCCGATAATTCGGTAAATGAGTTTACAGCCATGGCTAAACGAGGAAACGATTTTTCACCCAATGGCGGTGATTGGGCATGGTTCATGCTGAAACCCGATGGCTCCATTGCAACAGATGCAAATGTCAACCCCATGAGTGGTGCGAATCTCATGGATGGAATGTGTCTTTCATGTCATACGCAAACTGCGAGCAGCGACTATGTTTTCTCTAAACAGCGCAAACCGGAGCAAAATTCCGGATCACCTTGATCTGAAAAAGTGATTTTCAGATAATTTGCTCAATTCTGGACAGTTCATCATTTGAGAAATGACTATTTTTTATGGCCTCAATATTTTGGTTCAACTGATTAACGGAACTTGCACCAACGATCACTGAAGTAACAGCCAGGTCTTTGAGCAACCAGCTCAATGCCATGGCTGCCAGTGATTGTCTTCTTTCTTTTGCAAGGGAATTCAGTTTGCTGATCTTATCCAGCATTTCGGGTGTAAGTTCATCCTTTTTCAGGAAAAAGTCCTGCGACATCCTGGAACCTTCCGGTATTGTCCCATCCAGGTATCTGCCGGTGAGCAGCCCCTGAGCCAGGGGAGAAAAGGCAATAAAGCCCGTCCCGTTTTCAGTTGCCTGTTCGAGTATGCCCCCGGTTTCGGGTTCGCGATGAAAAAGATTGTATTTTCCCTGGTTTAGCAAGCAGGGTGCATCATGTTCACTTAGGTATTGATAAGCTGCATTGGCTGCTTTGGCAGGATAATTGGAAATGCCTGCATAAAGGGCTTTGCCCTGCCTGACAGTATCTACCAGCGCCTGCATGGTCTCTTCTATCGGTGTTTTCGGATCGTAGCGATGAGAATAAAAAATATCAACGTATTCCAGCTTCATCCTTTTAAGGCTGTCTTCCAGGCTGCTCAGCAGGTACTTCCGGGACCCCCATTCTCCATAAGGGCCAACCCACATATTGTAACCGGCTTTTGTCGAAATAAATAATTCATTGCGGTAAGGTTTGAAGGAGGTCGACATGATCCTGCCAAAATTCTCCTCTGCCGAGCCGTAAGGAGGACCGTAATTATTCGCGAGGTCGAAATGCGTAATGCCATAGTCAAAAGCATGATGAAGTATTTTTTTGCCATTTTCAAAATCATCTCCACCTCCGAAATTGTGCCACAGCCCCAAAGATACCTCCGGTAATAGCACCCCACTCTTCCCGCAACGGCGGTATTTCATTCCATCACTGTAGCGGCCTTTGCTGGCTTTATAGTCAAAATTTTTCATTGTTGCCTGTATTGGTTTTTAGAATTCAAAAATAGTGATTTAGAATCACTAACTTTTCGTAATGGCTAAATCATTTTCAATTGGTTACCTTTTCATATCTCCTTTATTAAAACCAAAAAACAACAAATATAAAAACACTTATTTCAATTTTTTTCTTTCTGACTTTTACGGTCAGTGTTTATGCTCAGTCATCAGCGAGTTCAGTAGCAACATCGGTTTTAAAAGACAATCGTGATGGTAAAACTTACAAAACAGCTACCATAGGCTCTCAAACCCGGATGATTGAAAACCTTGCTTTTAAATTCTTAAATCTTTATCTGATGATTTTTCCATCCCATAAATCAATTAAGAATTTACTGTATGGAATAATTCGTATCTGTTCATGAACTCTTTCAATTGTTTCATTGCAAACTATGAAAGCTTTCTTTGTTTTGTTTTCATTCAGAAATGTCTTTAGTGGATTTATATCTTTCTTTTCAATATGATTTGTTCCTTTTACCTCAATAGCAACTTCCCCTCCTCCTAGTATAAAATCGACTTCAAGTCCGGACTTTGTTCTCCAGAAGTTAATATCAAAATCCACTTCATGATATGAATTATACGCAACTATTTCCATAAGGATAAAATGCTCAAGTGCCTTACCGAAAGATTCACCTTTTTCCTTTTCAATGTTCCTTTTAATAATGGATCCTGCAACACCTACATCAAACAGATAAAACTTCGGCGCTTTAGTGATCACCTGACGGTTCTGTCTCTTTTTAAAGGGTTCAATGATGCGGCCCATAAGAGTATCAACCATTATTTGAAAGTACTCCCTTACGGTTTTAGAGTTTACACCACAATCACGTGCAATGTTAGAATAATTAATTAATTCACCATGAGAGTATCCAAGAGCATCGAAAAATCTTGAAAAGGCAGGGATATTTCGTATAATTCCTTCAGCAAAAATTTCTTCTTTCAAGTAATCCTGGATATATGCCTGTAATGACTTTTTATAGTTTGCTTCCAAATAATGTGTTGGTATCATACCATGATTAAGAATTCTCAGCAATTCCCAGCTCTCCAGCTCCCGCGTAACCAACGGAAACATTTCATATCGCCATGCTCTGCCACCCAGAAGATTTGAGCCTCCTCTTTTTAGTTTCCTGGCACTCGAACCACATAATATAAAACTTAACCCCCTGTTTTCAATCAACCAGTGAACCTCATCCATGATCTGGGGAACTTTTTGTACCTCATCCAATATTACTGGATATGACAACTGGGTTTCATCTTTTGCCAGCAATTGTTCACGCAATAATGAGGGTTTCTTGGACAAATCTAAAAATAGGTCTGTTCTTAAAAAATCATAAATAATACTATCAGGAAATTTTGATTTCAGATATGTTGTTTTTCCTGTTTTCCTCGGTCCCCATAAGAATGCTGATTGGCTTTTTGGCAGATCGATATTTAATGTTCTTTCTATTTTCTCCATGATACTTCAAATTAGTTAAACTAATTTGGACTATAGTGCAAAAATAGTAAAATCCTTTAAATTCATGAATTATTCGGGTTAGAATTTATCCAAATATCATATATTCTCATGCTGAAAGCTTCGCTGTTTTCACTTAATAATTTATCACCGGCTTTTGATATAGTTCTTATAATCCCTGTATCTTCCACATTTTTCCTCATGCTTTCCAACAACTCTATCTGTGAAGTATCATCCCGTAAAACCGCCACCTGACGACCAATATCCCTGTAAAGATCATTCAGCTCGTGTTATTTATCATGGCCTATCTCATGCCGGATCAAACGTAATATACTCCTGATCTTTTTAATATTCTTACATAAACAGTGAAGGTACTGAACCATATATATTGGCAAGAATGTGAATCAATATTGCGATATAGATACTTTTTGTTTTTTCACGGTAATATGCTGCCAAAACACCAAGTATCGTTGCCTGGGTGACAATAAAAAGTGTGAAAAATAAATTTCCTCCATTATATAATGACAGATGTAATAAACCAAAAGCTATACCTGAAATCCACACAGCAGCACTCAACCTGATAAATTTGTATTTCTTCAGATTATCCAAAAGACTCTGAAACAACCCACGCATATATATCTCCTCGGTAATGCTCGACCATATCCAGATCAATAAGACCACGGAAATAAATGATTGTTCCGTATCAAAACCTATAGAGGGTTCCCCGCCATCTCCAAATAGATTCTGTAAAACGCCCATATATAAAAATCCGAATATGAATAACCCTCCTACAACTATCACAAGAGTCAACCAGAAAATTTTAAAATAGTTAACTTTTTCGGGTTTTCTAAATCCGAAATCTTTAAGGGAATAACCTGGAATTGCAAACATGATCGCAAAGGAAAAAATGATCATGAACAATTTATACAGGCTTGACTCATAGTCAAAATCACAGGGTGTAATGTTATCAACTGTTTCATTAACCCACCCGCCAAGTTCCTTGGATACATAACGAATAAGAAGCAATAAGCCCACAACAACTATTAAACGGATAAGGGCATTTGATAGAAGTTTTTTCATTTTAAATTGAATTAATATATAATCCTTTATTGTTGGAGGAAACAATAATAGTATCCAATTTTTTTTCGTTTTACACAAAAATATATATAATTACAATTAAATTAAAATCTGAATAACACAATCAACAAATGACTAATAAAATATCTTTTTATGAAAATAAAAATACTGGGAACAAGAGGTGAAATTGAAGAGGTAAAACCTTGGCACAAAAAACATTCGGGCGTACTGATTGATGATAAGGTATTGATGGATATGGGAGAAAAAGAATATCTTGATTACAAGCCATCTTTTATTGTTTTTACACATTTTCATCCTGATCATGCATTTTTCATGCGTAGAAAAAATGAACTCAATCAGGACATTGAATCCTATGGGCCTGAGATACCAGACAAACTTCAATCTGTTAATACAGTAAATGATGTATTTGAAAAAGATGGATACACTTTCACGCCCATTCCAACTATTCATAGCCTTAAAGTTAAATCCCAGGCATATATAATAGAAAAAGATGCCTTGCGCAATAAACAGGCCGGATCCCTGCAAATTAGTTCTGAACATTAATGCCTGTAACCATGAAAACACACCGGCTCTTTTTAACGGCTATTTTTGTAATTATTTTCATCTTTCCTTTAAAAGCCCAAAACAGTAATAAGTTTAATCTATCGGAAAATCAGAGTAATTATTCTTTGAATCATTATGATTCAACCTGCCCTCCACCGTGCAACCTGACTGTGGATACTTTAACCGGTATTGATGTTGCAGGACTTGAATGCGAATATGTATATTTAATCCGGGAAGATCCATGGTTCATTTTAAATCCACCTGATAAAAGTATACTTCCATTTACTATTTGGGGATTTGATATTGATCAACAAGAATTAGTTAAAATAAATACTGCTAACTGTAAAGTAGATTCCGCTCTTTCAATAAACAAAAACATAATAAGTGGTTGTTTTAGTAAAACATATTACTATGATCTTTTTGCAATAACTGACAAAATAAAAGAATCTTTAACGGGAAGAAAATGGACCTTTAAATTGTTCCCGATTTCTATTGAAGAACTTGTTAATCATTCAAACAGATTGGAAATCATCAGATCTTTGAATACGCGTCTTATCTATAGCTCTTATCCCGATGTAATCAACCAGGCAGGAGAAGAAAAGGAGGTTCTGAATGAACTTATTTCCGACTATTTATATAAAGATATTTTTCGTTTAAAAGATATACGCAAACCCGACCTGCTTGAAACTATTGTTAAAGCATTGGCATTTAATGATTTCAGAACGTTTAAAGTACCTTGAATATAATAGACTCTACCGAAATACTTATTTTTGGCGTACAACAAGACAACAGGAAATTGATTACCTGGAAGAATATAATGAAAATATATATGCTTATGAATTCAAATGGAAACCGAAAAAGAATGCAAAACCACCAATAACTTTTGTGAATGCCTATCCTGAAGTTCACTTTGAAGTTATTAGTAGAGATAACTTCTGGGATTTTGTGCAATAGAATAAAAACAGCGAACAGGGTCAATCACTTTATAAGCCTGTTTTGATTTCAGAAGAAAGTATTGATGTGAATAAGTAAGAAACAAACATCGCTATATCGTCACATCATAAATCACTCAATCAAACTCAATCTTTCAAACAGCGTACACTGTAGCCATAATGTTTACCTGAGGTATTCCTGCCAATGTTATCGCCCATATAGTATAAATAGCGTTGGTAAGTAATTTCTGAGTCCTTCTCAGAAGAGGTATACCATTTGCCATGTGTACCCCGGGAAGTAAAACCTGCGCTTTTACTGTACCCTCCCGGAAGTGCAGAAAATCCAAAATCATCGGTTCCGGTGTTATAATCCCAACCAGTAGTTGTTTTCAGCTTTTTACCTGCATCATAACCTGTTCCTCCTAATCCGTCCCATTCAGGATCTCCTATTCCATACTGGCTATCAACCATTCCCGACAAAATTTTCCATTCATTGTCTGTAGGAATATGCCAGCCGGGCGGACAAATACCCTGGGCTGCCTCTGTATTTATATACTGCATTAACTCGTCCCACAGGTACAACCCACCATATAATTCACAATTGGATTCATCATTGTCATAACAGTATTTTTCAATAATACCGTTATCCGCTTGTTCCTCTTCTCCATGTATTAGCATAGATCCAATGTTCAGGTTTTCTTTAAACCAGCAATATCCACCTATCAAAACCGTATTGTACACCTGGCCACCATACTCCACGGTTTCATATCCAGGACAGGGTATGCCTGAAGCTTCATCACTCACAATAACAAGCACTGTTGCCTGGCCGGTAGCACCTTCCGTATCAATGACTTCCATGGTAACATTATAGTTGTTTTCATCCGGAAATTGATAATTTACTTCTTTATTATATGAAAAGTCTGTATCGAAATTTCCATCCCCATCCCAGTCCCATCGAACCTGCAAATCCTCAACAGGATCTTCTTCATCTGTTGATATTCCGCCATTAAAACGGAAAACAGTATCTGTTGTTCCCATAGAAGGATTTACGGTGAACGCTGCTTCAGGAGAATAATTTGCATTTACCGTGACCTGCCGTGTCGTTTCGTCCGAGGCATCATCAGTATCAATCACTTCAAGTCTGATGGTATGAGCACCAGGTTCTTCAAAACTTTGATCAATTTCTTTTTTATACATGAAATCTGTATCCCAGCTACCATCATCATCCCAGTCCCAGCGCACTCTCAAGTCCTCAAGCGGATCTTCCTCATCAGTACAGCAGGATGCATCAAAATAAAATTTTTCGCCCAGGTTGCCACTGGAAGGATCAACAGTAAAGCAAGCCTCAGGATTGGTATTAGTGTGTGCTTCTGCTATCAGATATTGCAGGTCAAATATATTGGCATTGAAATCGGCCAGTGTAATTATAAAAACTTTAACCTTCACCCCAATATCCGCGCTCAGTCCGGCATACAGACTCCACCAAGGATCTGCACCTAATTCTGCTTCAAGCAATCCATAAAGCTGAGTGGAAATATTTGGTGAAATTATTCCGTAGATTTTAATGTCGAGCTGAGGCTTGATATAAGCTTTAGCTTCTGCAGTGTTATTTAATGCAGGAGGAATGTTGTCAAATCCTTTATCCAGATCATAAGAGGTAGACCAATCACCATCATCGTAAATTACTCCTGTTTTAATTTCGAGGTCCTGTGTTACTCCGGTAGTAACAGTTGAACTCGTTCCAATGGTAACACCTATTTTAACAGTAAAAACAGGTGTCAGCGTTACCGGAACCACACCCATCATCACCGTAATGGTGGGAAAGGTAATTTTTGCAAGTGTTATCTCTTTCTCAAGCTCAAGGGAAGCGATTGTGACGGTTGTTGTTAGATCGAGTTGTTCTTTAATATCAAAATTTATTTCCAGATACTTCAGATCGTATTTTTCTATTTTAGCTTTACCGCTGATAGATGGATCGATTTCCAGTTCTCCGGTTACATCAACATTTTCATGAACCGGCACGTTTATGGTCACTTTAAATTGTGTTTCCTCACCGTCACGACCTTTGGTTTCCTTAATAGTAACTCCATCCACAAAGTATTCAATTTTCGGGCTTTTTTCAGGAAATTCCAGATCTTCCGAAAACTCAAAACGACCCTTTTCAACAGCTTCTGCCAGAGCAGCCTGGGTGGTTTTTACAATTAGCTTGTTGTCTTGATCTTTCAATTCGGTGATTTTTCTGAGAAGTCCCTCGCCTTTGCCGGAAATAATTATATCACCTGTTTCCAGGTCATATTTTTGAGTGATTGCCCCATCAAAAGTAATAGTCCAGTCAGCACTGTCTATTTCGATGATGTTGCTTTGCCAGTCTTCATTGGAGATAATTTTTGTAGTCTCCGGGATAACAACTTCAGGTTCATCAGGAGTATCATCTTCATCTTCCTTACATGAATTAAAAATCATAGTAAATATTAAAAAGATGCAGATAATACTTCCAGATAATTTAATAATTAGGTTTTTCATAATATATTGTTTTATAACATTAAAAATTGCTGATAGTTTTCCCTGTTAATTATATGAAAGTCGCTTTCAGGATAAGTTTTCTTAAACCCTGACGGAATTTTTTTCAATTGTTTGGGATTCCATTTAAATTCATATGCATTAAGCTTCCCGGAATATTCCTCAATCAAATCAATTTCCTGCTGTTGGTAAGTTCGCCAGAAATACATATTGACTTTCCTGTCGTTAGCCTGATTGTATTTTATTCTTTCGATCAAACAAAAATTTTCCCATAATTGCCCGGTATCATCACGCCCCGATATGGGTGTAAGATTTTGTAAAAGACTGTTTCTAATACCCAGGTCATAAAAAAAGTATTTTTTAGTTTTTGAAATTTCACTTCTCAAATTTCTGCTAAATGATGACAAAGAGAAAAGAACAAAGGATTTTTCAAGTAAAACGATATATCGTTGAATTGTATCAACGGTCACATTAAGAAGATTACTAAGTTCTCTCAAAGATACTTCATGTCCTGCCTGTAAAGCAATAGCTTTTAGCAAATTAATCAGAATATCTGGTCTGCGTATGTTTTCAAAACGCAATACATCTTTAAAAAGATAATCGCTTGTCAGTTCATCTAATAGTTTTTCTTTTTGTGTCTGAGGTCGGTTTGCGATATCGGGATAGGAACCATATATTAGCAGATTATGGAGCATCTCATACTGTTGAGTTTTGTCGTATTGGTCACTTAATTCGATCAGGGAAAGAGGATACATAATAAACTTAACATTTCGTCCTGTAAGTGGTTCAGATAAAATGCTTGTCAAATCAAAACTACTTGATCCCGTGGCAATATATTGTATGTCAGGATAAGTATCTATAAGAAGTTTCAGTATTTCACCAATATTAGGAATTTTCTGTGCCTCATCAAATACTACCATTCTGGTATCACCAATGTATTGCCGGATTCTTTCAAGATTGCGTGAAGAAAGCAATTCCCATACCGGTTGCCGTTCGCAATTCATATAAGTTGATTCCGGATCTTTGCTAATTAGTTCCTTTACCAATGTTGTTTTCCCCACCTGCCTTGGGCCATAAAGTATTATAACCTTGCCCTGATAAAGCCAGGATTTTATTTTTCCCATCAACGTTCTCTTATATATTATTTTATTCAATGTTAATAAATTTGTCTGATTAATCCGACAAATTTAATATAATTTGCAGAGTAAACCCAACAATTTTCATAATAATTTAATCATTGACCCTTTTAATTTCAAAAAGGCACACTCAATTATCTTATAACCAATATCTTGCCTACCCTCATCCTTTAAATCCACAATCTTCGTATTAATTTCTTTTTCCATTTTCTGTTATACTGCATCTAACAAAAAATGCAATGCATTTTTTGTTAGATGCAGTTATACCGATAAGAGCATAAGCTCAACTATTGCAAACCTGTTCCGTATCGGTATAAGTTAATAAATTACTATGCCAGCTTATTAGCCTTCTTTAACCAGAAAGAAATTATGAGTGCTAAAAAGGCAACTATTGCACCAAAACCAAAGGTAAATTGAAAGGCATTGATTAATACTTCCCTATGCTCTGTAATGATCATATCCGACCATTGATAAGGAAAAAGGGAATAGAATACTACTCCGAATACTAAAATCCCCATTAACTTGCCTAAACTTTTGGATGTACTTATAGATGCAGAAGCCATGCCGTTTTGTTCTTCCGGGATACTGCTCATACCGACAAAAGAACTGGTCGGATAATACAAACCCATTGCCACTCCCAGTACTACCATCGAAGCTGACAGAAAATATATATTGGTATTCATCCCCCAGAAAGAAAACATTATCATTGATATAAGCAACAAAAAGTTTGCAATAATACAAATCATTTTTGGTGAATAATACTTTGCCAGATATGACACAAAAGGTGAAATGATCAGCATAACAATAGGGGATATCATCATCAGTAAACCCGAAATTTCGGTGTCAAATCCTCTGCCATCTTCAAAATAAAAGGGGCGTATAAACCGGGATCCCACATTAATTAGAAAAAAAAAGAAAAATCCAATATTGGCCAGTGTAAAATTTCTTATCAGGAACAAACGTATATCAAGAATAGGAAAAGCAACCTTTCTCTCTCTTACAAGAAATAATACCAGAAAAAAGACAGATAAAACAAGGAACAAAATACCATACAAATCATATGTAGTTTTGTTATTTATCAGGTTTACCCCCGCTACCAGACAACCAATAAAAAGAAAGCTCATTAACGCTCCCTTAATATCAAATGGTGTTTTTTTATGACTGCTTATCCATTTAGATTTATTTAAAGCGAGTGTAAAAATCAAACCAACCAGGCTGAGAAAAACATTAATCAAAAAAACATAATTCCATCCAAAACCTTCAATCAGCAGTGAACCTATCAGAGGCCCCATGCTAATTCCAATTCCAGTGCACATCATCCAGAAACCATAAGAACCTTGTTGTTCATTTTTAGGCAAATATTTCCTGATAACTGCTGGCCCAATAACGTAGATCAATGAAAGGGCAAATCCTGTAAAAAATCTGATTATTATCAAAAGACTGAAATCTAATGTGAGGAAACAAAGAAAGTTTAACAATCCTAGCGAACCAAAGCCAACTAACAAAAGAATTTTTATATTTCCAATTTCTATAATTTTCCCAGCAATTAATGCAAAGGCTGAAGAAGTGAGCATTGAAGATAACAACAGCAATGACGCTGTGGAAGATGATATTCCAAAATGATGGCTTATTGTGGGTAATGCAATGTTAACTGATGTCAAGTCAATTAAGACAGCCACTGCTGCAATGTAAATTGCCCAAAGTACTTTTTGTTTCTCGTCCACGAACAATCAACTTATTTATCCTCATTTCAAATATAATACAAATGTAATGTACCAGGTTAAAATAAATTGTAAAATCCCTTATTTGACTTTCAATTAATATTATAGTAAATTAGTTTCAGCCATACAATTACAATTAATCATTAATTATCATGAAACCAAATAAATTTAATCAATTACTGTTCCTGGGAATACTGTATTTAATCATTTCTGCCTGTTCCTGTAAAGATAATAATAATGGAGAAGAAGAGGGAATATTGTGGATAAACTGTGGCGGAACCAGTATTGACTCTACGGTGTATTATGTTTCAACTTCAGGTAGTGATAACAATGATGGGAAAAGCCTTGCCAATGCATTCCGGAATATTTCAACCGCCTTCACCTACGTTAGGCCCGGAGGAAAAATATTAATTGCCGCAGGTTCCTACTATGAAGGAATAGGGCTGGAATCCTGCGGAAGCAATGCCAGAGCACCATACATTACAATTGAAGGATATCAGGGTTTAACTGTTATGGATGGGAAAAATTTAAAACCAATAGGAATCTTTGGCTCAGGATGTTATAATATGATCTTTAAAAATCTGAAATTCCAAAATTATACGGATATAGGGATTGGATTTGAGAAGTCAAGTGGTATCGTTTTACAGAACCTTGAAATACTGAATAACGGCAGGACTGTTCAGCTCAAAGAATGGGAACTTGAAGGTTACGGCATACATGTGGAAACATCAACGAATGTCGAGATCATAGGAAATACCGTTTACAACAATGGTCCTGATCCCCAAATATTTCCCGATTATCTAATGGGAACAGGTATCAATACCTTTGGTAATTCCAATGTAATAATCAAAGACAATATATCCTACCTGAACACGGGCGGTGGTTTCCTGATTGAGGATAGTTACAATGTGCTGTTTGAAAATAATGAAGCTTATGAAAATGACCTAGATGCCACAGTTGACGGTTGGTGGGACGGTGGACTATGGGTAGATGGTGGTGGCGATGTGATCGTTCGCAACAATTATTTTCATGACAATCTCGGTCCCGGTATTGAAATCAGCGACGAAGACCTGCAAAATCCCAAAGGATATATCCTTGAAAACAACAAGAGCAATAACAATTATTATGGCATCTTTATCTGGAATTTCGGAACAAACGACTGGCCGGACACTACGATAATCAAAAACATTAATAATGATTTTTCAGGGAATTCGATTAAGGATGTCTGGATTGAGGACTGGTTTTAAAATATCAATGTACTTCAGTATTTAGTTTACGGCGGTAAACAAAAATATTACCATTATAAACTTTTACTTGCTCATAGTTTTTATAAAAGTATTCTTTGTGGTTATACATATAAGGATCAATGCGGAATATTATAAATTTTGGCTTCTTTTCAAGTGTTGCAGCTATTTCATAATCAAGATCAATATACAGAATAAATTCCCAGTAATTATTCATTTCTTTGGTTTGATGATAATTCATTAAAAAAGATATATTAAAACGCTGAAAATCTTCAAAATGACCAATTAATAGATAGGCAACAGCAACTATACCAAAAGGAATTATAAGACCTGTAAATATCAACAGGACAGATTGAAATAGCTTCACAAACTTAATCCTTCCGATAAACATCAAGTAAACAAGAAATAAAACATATGCCAGTATATCGAAAGCCACCACATATTTAATTATAAAACCCAATCCGGCAATAAGTCCACCAATAAAAAACCTATTCATGCGGTTTTCCCTAAAAAATATGTTGAATGACAGTATAATTAGAAATACAAAAAATATCTCTGTATTTGCCGCATAAGTGAATCGATACATCGAAGCCAATATTAAATAAGCCAGGCCTGCAAAAACAGAGGCATATCTGTTTCCACTTGTTGTTTGCTTTAGTTTATATAATAAGTAGGCAGTACAGCCTACTAAAATTGCTGCAAGCAATCTGGAAAAAATAATTCCATTACCGGTAATCAGATCAATAACACCAAAAACCAGAAAAATTTCTATGGGTTTGGTGTCGAAATAATCAACATATAGTATTTTGCCTTTGAGCAATTCTTTACCGATAATCAGATAAGTAGATTCATCTATGTCGATAACACTGTAAAAAAAAGTAAGAACCTTAAAAAGAATGGCAGAAAGGATAAAAAAGAGTAAGAGTTTTTTATCACTGTTTCCGGTCCTTATTATCAGATTATTTATCCTGTTAAGGATGATATTCATCTCAGTCTGGTGTAATCCTCAATCTGTTTGCGGGATAAATATACAATAATAAGAAGCAAAGCGACCATACTTATTTAAAAAAAACAGGTATAATGCTGACCATATTTAATTAAATTTAGTCAGTATAAGTACTATTATTTCTGTTAATACAAATTATTTTCTAATGTCTTGATTTAATATAAATCCCAAGTCAAAACAATTATTAAAATTACTGTTATATATAAACTATTGCACAATATTCGAAGTATCTGATTGCAAAAAATGCGAAACTATTAATTAATAATTTTTTAAGTTTGTGATATTGCAAATCCCTTATTGAATAATCAATTGTGGGTTAAGTGGCGGAGCTTTATCTATAGATTAGCTGTTATTTAGTATATTCATGCCTGTTAAGATAATTCAATAATCAGATTTAATGGCATCTTTCTGAATCATGCATAAAAAAGAAATCATTATTGTAATGGGTATGCACCGGTCAGGAACCAGTGCACTTGCCAGGTTATTTGTGGATCTTGGTTATGATCCCGGAGATAATCTTATGCCTGCTAACCAGGATAATCCAAAAGGATACTGGGAAGATCTTGACATCTATAAGCTCAACAATGAAATTTTAAATTCTCTTTTTCACACCTGGGACAAGACCGAGGATACAAAAGTGAGAAAAATCAATTTTCTTCTAAATATTACTCTGGACTTATATGCTAACAAGGCCAAAGATATTCTCACAAGAAAATTACAGAAGTCCAATGCTATCGTCATAAAAGATCCCCGGTTTTGCATATTGTTGCCATTCTGGAATAACATATTTGAAAAAGTCAATGCTCAAAAACACTATTTCCTGATTGTAAGAAATCCGTTTGATGTGGCAAAATCTCTTAATAAAAGAAACGGAATTCAGGAAAAGGACTCGTTTGATCTTTGGCAATATTATTACCTGGTTTGTTTGCAAGATCTGGTTTCGGATGTATTTATTCAACATTATGAAAATCTTATTTCAGATCCTTCTAAACAAATAAATCAAATACTCAAATATCTCAATTATAGTCAGGAACAGGTTATAGAACAGGTTGATCATTACATAAAAAAATCTCTTGATCCACAATTACAACATTTCAAAACAGGTTTCGGCAGTGCTGAGCATCAGGATACTGTTTTAGTTCGATCACTAAAATTATATCAAAAGTTACATGGATATAAATATAAATTTAATTTGAATGAAGTAAAGGAATTATTTAACGATAAAATTTCTGTTGCTGATGGTAATAAAATAAAACCCAACCAAAAGTTAGTATCAGGATTATCTTATAGATATTCCGGTAATAATAAATCCAAACAAATTAAACATATTAAACACGGGACAGGCCGGCTTAAGCTATCTTTCAAAACAAACAGCAAACATCAATATGATGAATTCGATTTGTATTTATGTGATAAGCCTTGCATTGCCAAAATTGATTCAGTCAGGTTACAACTTGAAAATGAACAAGTCCTTATCACCGCAATTAAAGGCAATCAGTTATCATGTTTAAACAATTTGTATATCTTTAATTCAAATATCCCCCACTTGAATTTCAGCACTGAGCAGCCACTAAAAATACTCAGTGTTGAAATTGAACTTTATCTTACCACAGAACATGACATTGTTGCTGGTTTTGCAATACCTGTGTTGAATGATTTAATTAATAAAAACAAACTTGAAATCACATCGAAGCAACAAAAATTAGAAACCCTTGGGGAAAAACTCCTTCAACTGAGCTCCCGGCTGGAATATGATAAGGATAAATACAACTCTGTAATTGAATCTGTAGAAAAAGAAAAAAACACATGTCAGATTGAGCTTAAAAAAGTTATTCAAAAGAAATCAGCGGCTGAAGAAGCTGTGAGATTACTTAGAAAAAATCTGAAAGCAGCCACAAAGGATATTTCATTACTTAAAAAAGAAACAAAACAACAACATGCAAGAATCCTCGAATTATCGGGGAACAATATCACTATCAAAGAAAATAATAAATATCTGGAAAAACAATTAAAGAATGAAAAACTTGCCCGTGATAAAGTTGAAAACAAGCTTGAATTAAAAACTAATGAACTTGTTGATATTGGAGAAGAATTAAAGGAAGAGCAAGCTAAAAGCAAATATCTGTGGGATCTGAAACAAAAACATGAAACTGAAATCATAGAATTAAAGAAGAAAATTAAAAAAATGAAACGGTCCCTTTCATGGCAACTTTCGCTACCGGTCAGGATCATAAGCAAATATATCCTGGTTATTCCGGGTCCGCTTGTATTTTTATTGAGAGATTTCGGCTACGGCATAAAGTTGCTTAGGCGTGAAGGACTCAAAAATTTCATTAACAGACTTCTCTGGTATTTCAGGGGAAAACGTCTGCCCGAGGATATTTATCTTGCAAAGAATAAAAAGAGTATAAAATTACTTAATTCTCAAAAAATAGATACGAGCGAACCAATTGAATTTCCTGAAGTTGATGATCCTTTGGTAAGCATTATTATACCGGTGCATAACCAATGGAAGTACACCTACCGTTGTCTGAAATCAATCAGGGAAAATACAGATAATGTTTCCTGTGAGATACTTTTAGCTGATGATGCTTCTGATGATGAAACAGTTAGTATTACCAAAATAATTAAGAATATTAAGCACCTGAGAAATAACAGAAGTCTTCAATTCCTGAAAAACTGCAATAAAGCTGCAAAAGAAGCAAAGGGTAAATATATTCACTTTCTTAATAATGATGTAGTAGTACAATCGGGTTGGTTGTCATCGCTGATACATATCATGGAAAGGGATGAGAAAGCAGGAATAATCGGATCGAAATTGGTATATCCGGACGGAAGGTTGCAGGAAGCAGGAGGTATTATCTGGAACGACGCATCGGGATGGAACTACGGACGCTATGACGATCCTGAAAAGCCCGAATACAATTATTTGAAGGAGGTGGATTATGTATCCGGAGCCAGCCTGATGATACGAAAAAACCTGTGGGAGAAAATGGAAGGATTTGATGAATTATTTGCTCCGGCATATTACGAGGATACGGATCTGGCATTCAGGGCAAGGGAATTGGGATATAAAGTCATTTACCAACCACTTTCAGTAATAACACACTATGAAGGTGTCTCGCATGGAAAAGACGAATCGGAAGGAATAAAAAAATACCAGGCAAAAAACAGGGATAAGTTTATTAAAAGATATGATAAACTACTAAACAATGATCATCAGAAAAATGGAGTACATGTTTTCACAGCTCGTGAAAGATCCAAAGATAAAAAACATATATTGGTAATTGATCATTATGTCCCTCACCATGATAAGGATGCCGGGTCGAGAAGTACTTTCAGTTATCTGAAGCTGATGGTGGAGACGGGTTTCAATGTAAAATTTATTGGCGATAATTTTTACAGGCATGAGCCATATACAACAGACGTTCAGCAACTGGGAATTGAGGTCTTGTATGGAAACAACTACCAGTCGCATATCCATGACTGGATCAGAGAAAATGGTGAATACTTCGATTATGTATTTGCTCACCGTATGCACATTGCTCCAAAGTATTTTCAGTCACTGAAACTACATACCTCCGCGAAAATCATTTACATCGGGCATGACCTGCAGTTCCTCAGCAGTAATCGGAAATATGCAATAACCAGGGATAAAAACCACAAAAAGGATAGTGAGAAGTTCAAACAAGTCGAAACCTATATTTTCAATACAGTAGATATGATCCTTCCGTTTTCAACTTACGAAGCGCCATACATCAAAGAGATCGTGCCACATAAAATCGTTGAGCCAGTTCCGGTATATTTTTATGATAACTGCTTTGAAGCAAAGTTAGATTTCGATCGGCGTAGAGATATTTTATTTGTAGGTGGTTTCGGTCATCCTCCCAATGTCGATGCCCTCGAGTGGATGGTAAATGAAATTTTTCCAATTGTTCTGAAATCTTTACACGATGTTCGCTTAATTGTTGTTGGCTCAAACCCGACAGATCAGATCAAGGCTATGGCTAGTGATAGTATAGAAATAGCAGGATATGTTACGGATGAGAAACTGAAAGAGTATTATAAAAGTTGCAGAGTTGCCGTAATTCCATTACGATATGGTGCAGGAGTGAAAGGGAAACTTCTCGAAGCATTGTATTATGGGCTTCCCACAGTTATTACCTCAATTGCTGCTGAAGGGGTTCCTGAAATAGAGAATTATAGTCTGATTGCTGACCGGCCGGATGAATTTGCGAAACACATTCAACAATTATACAGAGATGAAAAATCCTGGATGAAGTATGCGAAAGCAAGCAGAGAATTTATTGAAAAAAATTACAGCAAGAAAGTGGTGAAAGAATTGCTGGAAAAGTTGCTGGTTTAGACAGCTTAGGGCAGATTAAAAAAAATTTTCAACTTCTTGAGGAATAATAAGAATGGACCAGAATAAAAATTACTTATTCATTGGAGGCGTCGGACGCTCCGGTACATCTTCCCTCACCGAGATTATTGGGTCACATCCCCATATCATTCTGGGATTGGAACGCTACAACAAATTGTTCAGGAAACTGGATTTTTCCATCAATCCATCTCATTTCGAAAAGGAAAGATTTTTAAACATTCAGCCCGGAGATACATTCTATGCTAATTTCAATAAATTCAGATTACATGAAAAGATTCCCAAAAAATGGGATAAAGCTGTATATGTTGGCGTGAAATATCCAAGAATTACAATGGTATATAATGAAACAAAGCAAGCATTGGGAGATTTTAAAGTGATTTATATTTACCGAAATATTTTTGATGTTACCGAATCCTCAAACAGAAGACTCAATAAGAAAACAAGATGGCCCATGAACAGAGATCATAAAAAAATGGTTAGTTTCTGGAATAGATCAATGCTTATTACCAGAGAATTAATAGAGTCAAATAAAAATATTATTTGTGTTAAATATAAGGATATGTTTTTTACTGAAAAATCCATAAAACCCGTCTTTGATTGGCTTGGTCTGGATGTAGATGATACGGTACGATATAAACTTATCCATAAACGAAAATTAGCTCCCAAAAAGCTTGCAAAAAAAGGTAAATTAAGCGATGAACTAAAGCAATACATCAAGCAAAATGCCAACTTTGATTTATATGAAGAGTTTAATAGAAGTTTAAACATCCTTTAATAATGGTATATAAACCACTCGCCCTACTTCATATTGGTGTAGAAAAAACAGGTAGTACTACCATTCAGGAGTTTCTGTATCAAAACAAGATCCTTTTGAAACGTCAGGGAGTTTTTTTTCCCGAATTGATCACTTTTAGAAATCATCGGCCGGTAGCAGTATACTGCTGTAAAACAACAAAATCGAATATGTTTACCAACATACACGGTATTGATGATCTCAGGAAAAGGGAAAAATGGAAGTTATATTTCTGGAATTTGTTTGCCTCTGAAATGAAAAAGATTGATAAAGGGGTAGAAAAAGTAATTTTTTCATCTGAACATTTTAGTTCGTTGTTGAAAGATAAAGAGGAGATTCAGCTTTTAAAACTGTTTATGGAGCCATATTTTTCAATGGTGAAAATTGTAATTTATATTCGTCGCCAGGATTTGATTGCAGGGAGTATGATAAGCAATTCAGCCAAGGCTGGTAGCGGGAAAATGATGCCAAAAGCAGACCAGATTTCACATAGACATTATTACAATTTTAATAAATTAGTCAGAAAGTGGAGTGACATCTTCGGTAAGGGAAATCTCCGATTGAGAGTATTTGAGGCCGATCGAATGACCGGCAAAGACCTGTTAACTGATTTTAAGCAACAAGTAGGAATATATCCTGACAAAGGATTTATAGAACCGGGTAGGCTGAACACATCTATTTCGGCTACTGCTGTGGAAACAGCCTGGCTTTTTAATAAAAAATACCCTTTAGATAAATACAAAGGTGATCTAAATGAACTCAGAAAAATAAGGCTGAAGCTTATCAATCAGGTTAATAAAAACTATCCTGGTCCGGGAATAATGTTTAATCGTAAAGATGCCAAAAAGTTCTTAAAACAATACAAAAGATCCAATAGTCAACTTGCCAAAACCTGGTTCAATCGCAGAAAGATATTTTCCGAAGATTTTTCCATGTATCCAAAAAATAAAGAGAAAGTAGATACTGGGCTGGTTCTTACATTGGTTAAAGATTTTATAACAAGAGAAGGGCTCCAAAAGAAATTAATAACTAATGAGTAGTTATAAATCTCAAGCGAATATCAAGAAGTTTGTAACCAGAGATAATAAAAGAACTGTAATTATACACAGGCATTTATTTAAAAATGCAGGTACCACTTTTGACTCTATACTGCAAAGAAATTGCGGAAGAGGATTTTGTGATCATCGTGATGATGTACCCATGCGTAAAATTGGCCCCCAATATCTGATACAATACTTAACAGATCATCCCCAGATCAGCGCCCTTTCAAGTCATCACATCTGGTTTAACATGCCCAAGCATCGCACTCTCGAGCTTGTTCCCGTTATGTTTCTGCGCCACCCTGTTGAGCGAATGCGGTCGGTGTATAATTTTGAGAGAAAACAACAATCGGATACCCTTGGATCGAAGATGGCCAGATCATTAAGCTTCAGGGAGTATGTTTTATGGCGTATGAAGGATGATACTCCGGCTACCATCAGGGATTTTCATACCCGGCATCTGGTTGGCATCAAAACCATTAAACCCATGGAGAAAAAGCATTTCGAGATGGCCAGGGAGGAAATCCTGAACAATCCCCTCATTGG
>CAZJYD010000057.1:0-20672 GCA_964550205.1 uncultured Bacteroidales bacterium | reverse complement strand
AGCGCAGCGAGATATCTCCTTATTATAGTTTACCGGTCAACATTATGGACAGGCTCTATTCAGGCAAGTACACACCGATCACCTATCACTGATTACCGGCTTTTCATCACACTATATTTTATCCAGGGCACAAGCTCAATCAAAATGAATACGTTAAGCCTCCAAGAAAGTTAAATCCCTGAACAGGATAGTTATACCACTTTTGGTATTGTTGATTGGCTATATTATCTAAATCTGCGAATGCAGACAGGCTTTTAGTAAACCTGTATTCAAGGCCGAGATTCAGATCAATCCAGGCATTAAGCTCTTTGGTTTCATAATCATTTATATCGTAGTTATATACTTTTCCATATTGATTGCTGCTGCCAATTATAGCGGCATCAATAATAAAACGGTCAGAAATGTTATATTGCATCTCAAGGTCAAAAATATACTGCGGCATATACCACGCTTCGTCTTCCTTGTCGGTATTATAATTATTATATTCACCGGAAAAGGTGAACCTTAGTTGTTCTGTGTACTGGTAACCTAATTCTATTATAGCTTTTGTAACAGTAATATCATCGTAATCAATGGTGAAGATATTGTTAAGTTTGGTTAGTGTGTCTGGTTTTGGTATAAAGAACGGCATATTCTCATATGCGGCATTACTTATTCGTATTGAATAGTCGAATGTTCCGCCTATATTTCCTTTGATGCCACCGTATATTTCCATTTTGTTTTTTATGTACCTCATTGGTACTATAGAAGAAATAAAAGGATTCCTTTCGGTAAGATACCTGTAGCTGGCTTTTTTTATTCCTCCTGTAAATCCTGCAAAAGCGGTAAGGAATTTCGGAACAACATTTATCCTGGCTTCAATATCAGGAAAGAAATCAATATTATTATTGGTATCCAGTCCAAAAGCAGTTGTAAAACCGATTTTGAGCTGGTATTGTCCGAAATTAAAATCAAATGACGGATTGATGTTTATTACCCCGTTATTGGCTTCATTTATAGTATCGTTTGCATTGCTTAGCGAATCGTTATGCAGATAATAATTGATATCGGCTTTCAGTGCAAGTACGGAAACATGATCATCAATTAATTCCAGTCCTTTGCTTATACCGGAATTTACATTAATGCATACCTCTGAAGTTTCATTAATATCTGACAGGTAATAAGGTTTAAATTCAAGAGAATAAGCCGTTTTTTCTTCATCAATAAAATTACTTTCTAATTTGATATTTCCACCAAAAAGTTGATATCTTTGTTTAATATCTTCATCTGTTGGGATATTTATTGTTGAGTCCTGTATATTGCCAGGTTGAAAACCATAGTAGTGAATAACATGCCTGTTATAAGTTAATCCTCCTGATAATGTTTGTTTCTTAAAAAACCGTTTTGCAGTGAAGTTTGCATAATTTTTGCTGTATGCACTATTGGCATAATCTTTTATTTTTCCTGACGAGGATATATGTTTAAGGTGCAAACCGATCTGGGATTCTTCGTTCCTGACCGAGTTCACATAAAATTCAAATAAAGGAGTTGAATAATTGCCGTAACCGAGTTTGGCGTAATTACGGTACAATTTTGAGTATGATTCACTGCGAATTCTGGCTGTTTTAATTGGTTCAAGTTCAATGGAAGTATTTATTCTGGTTGGGGTGATCTCATATGATAATTCAGGTATCTTAAAACCCTCCTGTTTAATTACAGGATTGAATTTGATCTTATAGGCTTCAGCAATTATTGGTGTATAAGAACCGATAATAGTTATTTCTTCCGAATATTTGTCTTGTTGACTATATGACGTAGTTTGTAAGCATATTAGTAACGAAATAACAATAGTCACAAACGAATAATTTACCGGATTACTGGTTTTCATAATCAAATTATATGATTTAATATTAATAATTTATTTCCTGTTTTTGTTGTTCTTCTTTTTGTTTGATCTCTGCTAATTTTTCTTTTGCTGTTTGTCTGAGTTCTTCTCCCTGGTAATTGTCAATTATACTTTGAAGTGTTTGTTTAGCCTGAAATATATTATCCATGGCAACATAAACATCCGAGAGAAGAATAAAACTTTTAGCCATCCAGTAGTCATATGATGAGAACTCATCACTGATATTAAAGATGAGATTTTCCGCTTCCTTGTAATTACCTTGCTCGTATTCTATGTAAGCATTATAATAAGCTGATTCTGCACCCTTCTCATTTTTTGCAAGTTTTCTTGTAATATCAAATTCCGAACTGGCTTTATTCAGGTTGTTCTGTGCCATATATGATTTGCCAAGAATATAATGGGCTTCGATCATTTGGTCTTTGTTTACTTTGCTGTTTTTCAGTAGCTTGAGAGCTGATTCAATAGCATCATCATAATTCTTTATTTCGAAAGCACTTTGCATTTGCCCCTCAAGGGCAAAGTTTATATTGGTATTGTTTTCAGCATGCTCTTCAAGTCCTTTAAAATACTCATAAGCAGATTCGTACATGTTAAGATTATTACTGATACGGGCAGCATGAAGTAATGCATTCTCGGTAAAGGCTGTCTTGGGTTTATCTACAACAAAAGTATAATCTTCAAGGGCCTGTTTGAGCGAATCCCGCCTTAATTCACAATCTGCTTTATAATAGTGTGCACTGATAATAAAGGCACCATAAGGGAACTTATCGATATATTTTTTAAATGCAGGAAGGGCTTCATCACAATTATTGTTCATATATTGATTTTCGGCAGCTATATATGTTAGAGAATCTTGTTCTGTTGTGCTGATACTGGCATCGGGCATATTTCTCGTATAATCGAAATATTCATCTACCTTGTTCATATCGATATATATATTTTTCAGACTGGCAAGTGCCTCTCGTGATTCTGCTGTGTTTGGGTATTTTTCCGCTACCTGTTTTAATGTCCTTATCGCCTGCATGTTCTGATCATTATTATAATAGATCAAACCGGTTTTTAATAAGGATTTTTTAACCAGATTGCTTTTAGGGTATTGTTTAACTATTTTGTCGAAATGAACCAGAGCAGAGCGGTTATCATTCAATATCAATTCAGTAATTGCCATTTCGTATAGTGCATTGTCAGCATAGGGCGAATTTCTGTAATATCTCACCAATCTGTCGAGTGTGTTTACTTTATCTTTATGTTTTCCCAGCGCACCATACGACATGGCTTTCTGATAAAGGGCATAGTCGATGTCGGCATAATTCAGGCTAAGTGATTCGTTATAGTATTTAATAGCAGTTTCATATCTTTTACTAATAAAGTAACAATCCCCGAGGCGTAAAAAAGCATCATTGACGAGTTTCTCCGGTTCTCCCGAACGGTTCCTAATAAATTTCTTGAAATTACTCACAGCATCAGAATAATCCTTACGTTTGAAATAAGTGTAACCCAGATTGTAAAATGCTTTGCTGTAATTTGGTGAGCCTTGGGCATTACTTTTTTGAAGAAAGATGTTGTAATATTTCATTGCACCCCAGTAATTGCCGAGTTGGTAAAACGCTTCGCCCATCCAGTAGTTTGATTCGGTTGTTATGTCGGTATTATAATCATAATCTGTTGCTGTTTTAAACAAACCTATCGACTTTTGATAATGTCCGTTATTGAAAAGTTCTATACCTCTTAGGTAAGTAATTTTCTGGTAAGCTTTTTTAAGTTTTGTATTAAGGTTTTTGATCTTTTCAATTGATTCAAGTGCTGCTTTATAGTTATTTGTTGATAAGAATAATTCTACGAGTAAGTTATAGGCTTCTTCAAGCCGATCTGAATTGGGATATTCATTTATATATTGCTCAAGAGATTTTATTGATTCATTATACGGATCGTGTGCTACTTCAATACTCAGCTTGGCATAGTTAAATAATGCGTTTTCTTTGATCTCTTTATCGAAATCCAATTTATAGGCCGAAAGAAATGCATTGCTTGCAAATTTCTTTTTACCGGTTTTAATGTAACAGTCGGCAAGGTGGTAATATGCGTTTTGAGATAATGAATCTTTTTCTTTAATTACATCCTGAAAATGAAAAATAGCATCATCATATCTTTGGTTCTGAAAATATGTAAATCCTATCTGGTAGTTATCCTCCCTGCTCAACGAATGCCGTGCCGTATTTTTATATATGTCGAGATATTCCATTGCTTTTTCGTAATCGCCATTTCTGTAATAAGCATCACCAATGAGCCTGGCAATTTCAGCCTTTTTTTTACTTTTGGCTCTTTCAAGCAATTCGGGACCGGTTTCGAGGATCTTATCATATTTCCCCTGATGGTAATAGATATGTAATTCGTAAAAAGGAATTACTTTGCTGTAATATCTGTCATTTGAAAGTTTGTTGAATTCATTGAGCGCTTCCTCGAAATCTTTTTCTTTATATGCAATATGACCATAATAATAACTGGCTGTTTTACTGTATTTGTTATTTCCATCTTTAACAGTTGCAAGCAATCTTTTTGCTTCGGGAAGTTCTTCTTTTTGCAGATGGCAAAAACCTTTTTTGAAATTATATTCAATCCTTTCATCTCTTGATAAGGAAACATACCTGGCCTTATTATATGATTCCAGAGCGTCATAGTAATCATGATTATTAAATTGAATCTTGCCAAGATGAAAGTATGCTCTTTCAACTTTTGCACTGGATGGGTGTTCATTAATGAAATTTGCAATAAGATATTCAGCATTCTCATTCAGCAATTTAGCGGCACAAATAGCCTGGTAATAAAATGCATTAGTATTGATCTCTGAATTTTTCCTTGTCTCGTTAATTACTTTTGAAAATTGTTCTTGTGCCGCACTGTATTTTTCTTTTGTAAAAAGATCAAGCCCTTGCCTGTAATGATTCTCAGGATCATTATATAAAGCTGTTTGTTGTGCATTGATTGATAAGGGAATTAATAGAAATAATGTGGATAACAATAAATTAAACGCTGAATATTTTTTCATCTTTTATTAATTTAACTTTTAAAAGTATAAAATATACTTGATGCAACTTAGGATATATGAAAAAGATTTAACATTAATAATAACAATTTCTAAACGGGATATTAAAAAAGATATTTTTTTTATTGTTTTCAGAGTTTATTTTTCTGTAATTTAGATTTCACTTTAAATAATTTCTGCTTTATGAAAAATCTCAAATTGTTCCAGAAACTGATTATTGGTTTTGGTTTGGCCCTGTTTTTATTTACCCTGGGAAATATTGTTCTGAACTTTATCTCCGATAAAAAAACATTTAATAAAGTATATGACAGGGAATTGAAGAATATGACCGAGTCGGTTTATCAAACAGCTTATTCTTATTATCATGTTACCCAAGACAGAATAAACAATAATCTTAATGTTGCAGATCACAGTTTAAAAGGGAATATTATTCTTGATAAAGAAAATAAGATAGAATTTCAAATTGAAAATCAAATCACACATAAGAAGGATACTGTTTTGCTTCCGTTAATGATCACCGCCAAAAATGAAATTGATTATGAGGTTTTATCTAAAAATGATAAATTGGTTAAATATATTGCAGATCAGATTGGAGTTTCGGTTGCAATATTTCAACTTTTCGATAATGGATTGTTAATGGTATCTACCACGATTAAGAATAATGAGGATAAGAGTACAGTAGGAACATATATTCCCAAGGAAACAGGCGTGTACAAAACCATAATCAAAGGCGAACCATTTCATGGCAGGGCATATATGGTAGATGATTGGTATATTTCTGCCTTTAAACCTGTTTATTATAAGAATACAATAATTGGTGCTGTTTATGTAGGCACAAAACAGACAAATCTTAAATATTTAAAAGAAGTTATACAGGGATTTAAACTTGGAAAGACATATTATCCATTTATTATTACTACTAATGGAGATATTATATTTCATCCATTTGTTGAGAAAGGAAACTTAATAGATGTTCAGGGAGTTAATGGCAAGTATTTTATAAGAGAGATTTGTAATGACATAGTTGAGGGTAAGAAATATTCAGGAAAGGTAGGTTTTTCATGGATGCATGAATCGAAGAACGAACCTGTTAAAAGGATAATTTATTATAAATATCTCCCTGAGATGGACTGGATTGTTGGAATAGGAATTGAACGGGATGAGATTTATGCACCTTTATATAAACAGGTTGGAATAAGTATTTTCATTGGTTTTGCACTGTTTATGATTACTCTGGTTTTTATTGTTTGGATGGGTGTCAGATTTACAAGAAATCTTACTTTATTAACGGGTACTGTCAAGAAGCTTGCAAAGAAAGATTTTTCTGCCAGGGCACCTGTAAAATCAAAGGATGAGGTGGGATTGCTGGCGGAAACATTCAACGAATTTGCAGCCCAGTTACAAACACTTTATATGGATCTTGACTCGAAGGTGAAAGAAAGAACAGTTGAATTATATGCAAAAAATGATGAGTTGGAAAAGCAAAAGGCAGAGATTAATAAAAGAAATGAAGAAATAAATGATATTAACGAAGAGCTCGAGGCTCTTAATGATGTTCTCAAAGAAAGTGAAGAGAAATACAGAAGACTGATCGAGAATTTACGCGAGGAGTATATCTTTTATTCACAATTGCCAACCGGCGAATATCAATATGTCAGCCCGTCGGTAGAAAATGTTTTAGGTTATTCTACTTCTGAAGCAGCAAGCGGATTATCAAAATATTTTACAGATAATCCAGTTAATGAGAATGCCCGTAAACTGATCAACCTGGGAATGCAGGGCAAAAAACAGGAACCATTCAGAGTTGAGTTATATGATAAACAGGGGGAGACTAAAATTTTTGAAGTTACAGAATCCCCGATATTTAATAAAAAGGAACAGGTTGTGGCTATTGAGGGCATAGCAAAAGATATTACCAATTATATCAAAACCCAGGAATTATATAAAACCCAGAAAGAAGAATTGCAAAAAACCCTTAACGAACTTAAAGAAACACAAACTCAATTGGTGCAATCGGAAAAAATGGCCGCGTTGGGACAATTGATTGCGGGAATAGCCCATGAGATAAACACGCCATTAGGGGCAATAAATGCATCGGCAGGTAATCTTTCCAATTCATTACAAACAGCACTTAATATGTTGCCAAGATTAATACCTGTTTTGCTTAAAGAAGGTTCGGAGTTGTTTTTACAATTGCTTAGATTGGTTGAGAGCGACCTGCCAGAATTAAATTCAAAAGAAAAGCGGAAATTAAGAAGGGAACTGGCAACCAAGCTGGAGAGGAATGGTATTGAAAATGCCAGCACAGTGGCTGATAACATGATTTATATGAAAATATATAAAAACATTGATGAAATAATTCCATTACTAAAAACTACTCATGCTCATTATGTGCTCAGGTATGTAAGAAATCTGTTTTCGCTAAGAAAGAATACCGATAATATTAATGTTGCTGTTCAGAAAGCATCTAATGTCGTATTGGCATTGAAAAAATTCATACACCGCGACCAGTCAGAAGAAAAGGTTGAAACCGATATTAACGACAGTATTGAAACTGTTCTTACACTGCATCATAATCAAATTAAGAAAGGTGTTGAGGTTCAGAAAAAATACGGATCGTTACCAAAAGTTTTTTGTGTGCCTGATGAAATAAATCAGGTGTGGTCGAATATTATAAACAATGCTATATTTGCTATGGACAATCAGGGTATTCTGACAATAGGAACTTCTATTGATGATAACTATGCAAATATTAAAATATCGGATAGCGGAACAGGTATACCCGATGATATAAAATCACGCATTTTTGAACCGTTTTTTACAACCAAACCTCAGGGAGAAGGTACAGGCCTTGGGTTGGATATTGTGAAAAGAATAATAGATAAACATGATGGAAAGATTATTGTTGAAAGTGAAGCAGGTAAAGGAACTACCTTTATAATTAAATTACCTTTAAAAACGGAAAAATAGAAATTATATGGCAAAGAAAGCAATTTTATGTGTAGATGACGAATCGATGATTCTTGAAAGTTTAATTGAACAACTTGAAAAACGCTTCGGAAATGATTATCTTTACGAAATAGCCGAAAGTGCTAATGAGGGCATGGAAGTTGTAGATGAACTTGTTAAAGAGAATATTGAAGTATTGGTCATTGTATCCGACTGGCTTATGCCCGGAATAAAGGGCGACGAATTTCTTATTAATATTCATAAGAAATATCCGAAAATAGTTAAGGTGATGTTAACAGGGCAGGCAAATCAGGATTCAGTTGATAATGCTGTTAATAATGCCAATTTGCATGCATGCATATACAAACCATGGACAGAAGAAGATTTATATAATGCAATTATTTCAGGACTTGAGAAATTATGAGTAAACCGGTAATACTTTGCGTTGATGATGAAACAATAATTATTGATGCATTAAAAGATCAATTACTTCCCAGATTTGGAGATCGATATGATATTGAAACCTCCGAAAGCGGTGATGATGCGTATGAATATTTCAAAGAACTCCAGGAAAGTAAAATTGAGGTTCCTATCATAATAGCAGACTATGTTATGCCAGGGCTTAACGGCGATGATCTCTTATCGCTAATTCATAATCTTTCCCCTGAAACCCTGAAAATATTACTTACCGGGCAGGCTAATGTTGAAGGGGTTACAAATGCAGTGAATAAAGCAAACTTATACAGGTATATAGCAAAGCCATGGGACCAGGAGGATCTGGCTATGACCATCAGAGAAGCTATTAAAAGCTATAAACAACATAAAAAAATAATTAAACAGAACAGGGAACTTTCAGAATTAAATGCCTCACTTGAACAAAAGGTTGAGAAGCGAACAAAGGAATTGAAAGAATTGAATGCAACCAAGGATAAATTCTTTTCAATAATAGCTCATGATCTGAAAAATCCTTTTAATGCACTGCTTGGTTTTTCTTCATTTTTAGTGGATAATTATGATGATATTGATGATGATGAAAAAAAGGAATCAATTCTGACTATGAAAGAATCTGCTGATGTTGGATATAAATTGCTTGAGAATTTGCTGGAATGGTCTCGCACTCAGACAGGAAGAATAGAATGGAGTCCTGAAAAAATATATCTTGATTCTATTGTTTCTGAAACAATTCAATTATTAACAAAATCGGCAGATAATAAAAAGATTAAAATAGAACCGGATTTATCAAATAATACAGAAGCCTATGCAGATGAAAACATGGTTAAAACTGTAATAAGGAATCTTCTGTCTAATGCAATTAAGTATTCAAAGGAAGGTGGAAAGGTAAAGATATCCTCAACCAGTAAAAATGGAATGTTGGAAGTAGCAATTAAAGATAATGGCATTGGCATTAAAAAAGATGATATTGACAAGCTTTTCAAAATAGATCAGAATTTTTCAACAAAAGGAACAAATGAGGAAGAAGGCACCGGCCTGGGATTATTAATTTGTAAAGAGTTTGTTGAGAAAAATAATGGTAAGATCAGTGTTGAAAGTGAATATGGCAAAGGAAGCCGGTTTGCTTTTACTTTACCAATAAAAAAATAGTTTATACTACCAGCTAATTATTTCATATAAAAGTAATGTCCTATTATTTGATATTTTACTGTCATCATACTATGCATAAAAAGTAAAAAAAGGAGGCATATTAAAAATTGAAAATTTATTTTCTTCAGGTTTTTAATACACCCCCCTAATAAGTTCAGGCAGTTCTGTAAGCGGGATTCTGTTCCCGGCAAATACCGGTATTCTATCATTTCTCTGGCCCTGCTGTCGCCAGCAGGGTCTAACAGCCAACCCCTCCTGCCGTCTCCTTTACGGAGATCATAGGCGAGCAACCTACTCATTCTGTTTAATGTAATAATAAAACATAATGAAGCAGGATATATTTGGCCTTTCAACCCGTAAGGTTTACCCCACTGTCATGTCACCATGCCAGCGTGTGAGCTCTTACCTCACATTTTCACCGTTGCCGGTCTTGTCATAAACAAGACTTAGGCTGTTATTTTCTGTGGCACTTGCTGTACCCCTGTAATAAACAAAGGCCCTTCCTGTTAGGAAGTACGGTGCTCTGTGTTGTCCCGACTTTCCTCCCCGCTCTTGGCGGAGCGATAGAACGAACTGCCTTAAATGCAAAGATAATAAAACCCAGGCAGTTATAAAACTAAAATGTGAGTATAATATTTTATGATTGCCAGGTGTAAACTGTTCAAATAATTCTATAAATGCAAGTGCATGGGTTTGATTATATGTCTGTTAAGGCGTTATTTAATATTCCTTTTAATACCCTGATGTTCTGCAGCGATTTAGGTATTTTATAAGTACTTTTGACTGAAATTTCTCTTGCATGAAAGATCTCAGTGTTGGAAACGAAAGCAGACAAATATTTTATTTTGCAATGCCAATGTTGCTGGGTAATGTTTTTCAACTTTTATATAATGTTGTTGACAGCATTATTGTTGGTAATTTTGTTGGCAAGCAGGCGCTGGCAGCAGTAGGGGCTTCATTTCCTATAATTTTTACTTTGATTTCCTTTATAATAGGTATTGCAATGGGATCAACAATTATGATCGCTCAATACTTCGGCGCGAAGGATTTTAAGAACGTACGCAGGGCGATAGATACTTTGTATATATTTTTGTTTTTTGCCTCATTACTTGCAAGTTTATTAGGGATTGTATTCAGCGAGCAGATATTTATGCTTATTAAATTACCTGCAGATGTTTTGCCAGATGCAAAACTATATCTTACAATTTATCTTTCCGGTATGGTTTTGTTTTTTGGTTTTAGTGGTACGAGTGCAATACTTCGTGGATTAGGCGATTCCAAGACACCTTTGTATTTTCTTATAATTGCTACCCTGGCAAATATTCTTTTCGATTTTCTTTTTATCGTTGTATTTGACATGGGTGTTGCCGGCGCTGCATTTGCAACATTGATTTCTCAGGGTGGAGCATTTATCACCATAATAATTTATCTTAACAGAAATCATGAAGTGATAAACCTTTCATGGAGAAAACTGGTCTTTGACACCTCTATTTTTAAGAAAAGCTTTAAGATAGGATATCCAATAGGACTGCAGCATATTACCGTTTCGCTGGGAATGATGGCAATGTTCTGGCTGGTAAATCCATTTGGCACAAGTGTTACTGCCGCATATTCGGTAGTGTTCAGAATAAATTCCTTTGTTTCTATGCCTGCAATGAATTTTGCATCCGCATTGTCAACATTTGTTGGTCAGAATTTGGGAGCAAACAAACCGGAAAGAGTAAAAAGAGGATTGTTTGCCACCTGGAGAATGGTGGCCATCATTGTGCTTGTTGTCACTGCTATAGCATTAATATTCAGAACAGAGCTAATGAATTTATTTACCCCTGACAAGCAAGTTATAAGAATAGGTGCTGAGTATCTTTCAATTGTGAGTGTTTTTTATATTACCTTTGCTACTATGTTTGTTGTACAGGGTGTGATGAGAGGTGCAGGCGACACTCTGATTCCTATGTTTATCACTATAGTTACTTTATGGATAATCAGGATACCGGTATGTTATTTTCTTTCCCGTGAAATTGGAGAAACAGGTATATGGTGGGGAATACCTATTGCATGGTTTGTTGGCATGGTGTTACAATACATATATTACCGCACCGGACGTTGGAAGAATAAAGCAATTGTACAATATACAAGTTAAATGAAGAATATAAATTGAATAAATTATTTTTGTATGAATTTAATCTAAATAATTCACAAAATAAATTAAAAGCAGCGTTATGAAAAAATCAATTATTCCAATTTTTTTATTTTCTGTGATATTGTTAGTTCTCGGCTGCAAGGAACAGCATAAGAAGATAACCTATCCGGAAACAAAAAAAGTAGATACGGTTGATGTATACTATGGAAGAGAAATTCCAGATCCGTACAGATGGCTGGAAGATGATAACTCCAAAGAAACCGCCGAATGGGTAAAATCTGAAAATGAAATTACCCGGAAGTATCTTGAAGGTATTCCGTTCAGGGAAGACCTGAAAAAACGTTTAACTGATATCTGGAACTATCCTAAATACAGTGTACCTTTTAAGGAAGCTGATCATTATTTCTTTTTTAAGAACGATGGTCTTCAGGATCAGGATGTTTTGTATATTCAGGATGCATTGGATGATGAACCCAGGGTTTTGCTTGATCCAAATAAGTTTTCAGAAGACGGAACGGTGGCTTTATCAAACATCAGTGTTTCCAATGATGGTAAATACCTTGGCTATTCTATTTCCAGATCGGGCTCCGACTGGAATGAAATTAAGGTGCGGGATATTGAAACCAGAAAAGACCTTGATGATCATCTTAAGTGGGTGAAATTTTCAGGAATTTCCTGGAAAGTGAATGGTTTTTACTATAGCACTTATGATAAACCTAAAGAAGGTCAGAAATTATCAGGCAGGAATGAATTTCACAAGGTAAAATATCATAAGCTTGGCACATCACAGGAAGATGATAAACTTATTTACGATGATCCTGAACATGCATTAAGAAATTTTCGTGCCCAGGTAACCGATGACGAGAGGTACCTTTTTATTTATGAATCGGAGAGCTCAAGTGGTAACGCACTGTATTACAAAGACCTGAGAAAACCAAATGGTGAATTTGTACTTATTGCTCCGGGGTTTGATAATGAATTTGTTGTGGTTGATAATATTGGTGATGATATTTTAATAAAGACAAATTACAATGCTCCTGCATGGAAGCTGATGAAAGTAAATCCCAGGCAGATATCTATGGACAGATGGGAAACCTTGTTTCCCGAGAAAACGGAAGTATTGCAATCTGTTGATTTGATAGGTGGTAGAATAGTTGCAGAATATATGAAGGATGCATACAGTCAGGCGTTTGTTTATGATTATGATGGCAAAATGATTGAAGAAATGCAATTGCCTGAGATCGGATCCTTATTTGGATTAAATGGTGAAAAAGACGAAGCAGAGGCATTCTATGGTTTTATTTCTTTTACCTTTCCTTCTACGATATATTTGTATGATGTGTCTGATAATCGTTCTGAGGTATATAAAGAATCGGAGCTGGATTTTAATGCGGATAATTACTATACAAAACAGGTCTTTTTTGAAAGTAAGGATGGCACAAAAGTACCCATGTTTATTATTCGCAGAAAGGATGTTGTTTTAAATGGCAATAATCCGGTTTTATTATATGGCTATGGTGGATTTAACATACCCTTAACTCCCAACTTCAGCCTTGGCCGCCTATTATTCCTGGAAAAAGGTGGAATATATGTAATGGTTAATCTCCGGGGGGGAGGTGAGTATGGTGAAGAATGGCATGAGGCAGGAATGAAGACGAATAAGCAAAATGTGTTCGATGATTTTATTTCTGCTGCTGAATATTTAATCAATAATAATTATACTAATCCGGATAAAATAGCAATGGTTGGAGGTTCTAATGGAGGATTGCTCGTTGGTGCATGTATGACCCAACGCCCTGAGCTTTTTGAAGTTGCAATTCCGATGGTAGGCGTTATGGATATGCTCAGGTATCATAAATTTACAATAGGTTGGGCCTGGGCCAGTGACTACGGTACGAGTGAAGATAGTGAGGAAATGTTTGAGTATCTCTTAAGTTATTCACCGTTACATAACATAAAAGAAGGAGTGGAATACCCTGCAACGCTTGTTACTACTGCTGATCACGACGACAGAGTTGTGCCGGCACATTCGTTTAAATTTATTGCAACCTTGCAGGAAAAAGGTGCCGGCGATAATCCATATCTTATAAGAATAGAAACAAAAGCAGGGCACGGAGCAGGAAAGCCGACTTCAAAGATAATTGAGCAGATAACGGATATATACTCATTTATGATGTATAATCTTGATATGTATTAATGGATTAAAAGGCAAGCCTTTCTATTAATAAAAAGAAAAGTTCAGGCTTTTTCTTAAACGCCAAAGAACAAATTAACAAATAATATTAATGTTCATTTTTTTCAGTCGATAAAAAAACGAACCAAAAAAATGTAGTAGCTATATGTCGCCCTTACAGGGCTTTCATTCCGGTTGTACTTTCTTTTCTATAAATATCCAAGTCCTAACGGACTTGAATGAGGTTGTCTCAAAAATATGAAAAAAAATAACCTTTTGATACAACATTTATCCCGCCAGGGATAATATATTTATAGAAATAGGAGTGATTAAGATATTAAAAGTGCTGTAGGCACGACATATAAATTAATACAGGTTTGTTATTGGAGCAGGTAATTAAATGAATACCATGATATTTTTAAAAAGAGAAGCAAAGAGTCCATTATTAAGGTTTATTAGCTTATAATTTATTCGAATTACAGCTCATCCGGAAATTTTTCCGGTGGCCCGAAATCGGGATTATTCAGAAAATCTTCATCTCTTATTGTTCTGATAAAAGATTTCAGATCTTCTTTTTCCTTTGGTGTAAGCTGAACTCCACCATTCGCAATATGATGCATGAGAGGATCGATATAAGGAGACCAAACAAGGTCATGCGAGTAAAAATTAATTACATCATCCAGCCTGGCAAAACGCCCGTCATGCATATAAGGACCGGTGAGCTCTATGTTTCTGAGGGTAGGGGCTTTATAAGCGCCCAGATCCTGTGGATCGCCGGTTATGTGGTACCTGTCGCGCGGATCTTCATAGGGTCCGGTAAAGAGTGAGTCTTTGCCGTTATTATAAAACAGATTGGTTGTAAATAAAGGATTTCCTGAACCTCCATGACAATGAAAACAATCGGCGCCTTCTTCGGTGGTGAATAATACAAAACCCTGAAGCTCGGAAGCATTTAGCTGAACTTCGCCACGGAGGTATTTATCGAATTTTGAATTGGCAGAAATAAGAGTTCTGATAAACTGTGCTATTGCTTTACCCATTCTTTTTACGGTTACTTTTTTAGAACCAAAAGCCTTTTCAAATAATTCTGGATAACCAGGTATGCTCTGAATAACCTCTTTGGCGCGGTTGGTATCGCTGTTCATCTCATGTTCGGCAACTATGCCCATCCAAACAAGAGCCTCTATATTACGGTAATGAGGATCCGGATTATCTTCTGATATCAGCCCGTTCCATAAATATCCGCTCTCATTCCATACTAAGTTGATCATAGGAAGCATGACATGAGGAGTTGGCTTGCCTGTGATGCCATGGGTAAATCCACCCGTATATTCAGGATGATCTATTCCGCATTCGAAGGAATTTTCCTGTATATGACAAGTGGCACAGCTCATAAGCGAATCAGGATGAGTTCTTCCCGACATGCGGCCATCATAGAACAGATACCGCCCCAGTTCAATACCTTCTTCAGTCATGGGATTGTCTTCAGGTATATTTAACCTTGTCGGGAAACCATATGGTATATCTATTTCATAAGGAGTAGGTTTGTATGGTGATTCGGGTTCTTCATCCTTTTCACATGAAGAAATAAAAATCATTAAGGAAATAATTAACAAGTACCTAATAGGTCTTGGAATTAACAGATTAAATATGTATTTTTTTTCTGTAAACATTATTTTTATTTATCAATAGTAAAAACATCGTGTCCGTTTTCACGTGCCAATTCCATAGCTTCCTGGTTTTGCATGATATAACCTCGCCAAATATTATGATCGTATACATTTGGCGATCTAAACCAGTTTTCCACATTCATCACTAATGTAAATTCCTTTGTTTCATTTTCATTCATTGTGAATGATGAATTGGGTAATTCTACCTCAAAATAATTATGTATAAAACCGGTAATAGAATCTGGATAACTGTAATAAATCTGACCTATACCCATATGAAAATCAAAAGGTGTAATACTGCCGTTCGTTTCTTCCCATTTGCCGTTTAGTTTCAAATAATGATATCCTCCTCCCAGATATTCAGGCCAGAACATATCTCGCTCAGGAGGATTGGGAAACATAAAAGACTGATTTTTTTCTTCGCAAATACCAAATGTAAACATGATCTTTTCATAATCGCCTGTTGGAATATTATCATAAACATCCCATTTATGAGTTGATGGAATATCGGTATCGACATAATGCATATCTTTCCATTCATCAATGAGATAATATTCACCACTTTGCTTATGCAGCTTAACATCTGAAATAAAATACTGTATTTCATTTACCAAATAAGGATTTCCAGCCTCATTGACATAAATCATGGTATCGAACTGAATAGGGCTATTATCAACCCGGTGATCGAACTGGAAAATAATTTTCTGCTTGCTTTCGTTAACGGGTTCTTCATTTTCTTCACAAGCTATGAAGAAGATGAAGAAAATAATCAAAATACTTTGGACAACAACATATTTTTTAGATAATTTATTCATAATTATAATACGGGTTTATATCTATCAATATTATTTATATGGTATTGTACCCGAAACAGTAACAAAATGTATCGTATCATAAAGACTTGATTCTCTTTTATATACTTTTCCATCCAGCAGTATCTCAACAGTTATACCTGATTCTATATCTTTATATATTGCTGATATGTAAATAATATCACCCTCCAGGTCTGTAAACTGATATTGCCATACATCTTCCGAGCTAATGACCTGAACATTCTCTTTTACCAGCTTTCCATTTTCATTTTTATAGGTTACGGAAAATCCCGAATCATTATTTGATATTTGATATGTTACCCTTCTTTCCTCATCATTTACCTCACAGGAGGCCAGAAACATAAATAAAACCGTTATTGCTAATAACACTTTCTTCATATCTAAATATTAAAAATTAAATTAACGAAAAATATTCTTCCGGGTTCATACAACGGATTATTGCTCCCAATTATACGCCTGTTAAGATGTTCATAATATGCTATATCAAAAATATTATTAATACCTGCATTAACCGATAGATTATGGTTGTATTTGTATTCCACTTTAAAATCAGTAATGACAAATCCCGCAGTTGATTTTTCATAGAATACTTCCGATGTTCTGTTCTGTGGTGCTACCAGTCTTATTGAAAGTGAGGGAGTTAGTTTATTATTAAAAAATTTATAACGAAAATTCAAATTAGATTCCAGAGGCGGTATCTCGGGCAACGGATCATTTTTTACTTCCTCCTCACCAACTACCTGACCCTCTTCAACCACATATTTTATTGCTGAAGGATTTATACCGTAAGTTGCAGCAACAGTTGCAGAAAAACCAAAATTTCCGTAATAGGGAGATGAATACAAAAACTCAAAACCATACAGGTAAACATAATCTGCATTATAAAATTTCTTTACACCAACAACATCTTTTGTTTGAGGTTTTACCTGTGATGGGGGAACCTCCTTACCGGTTATATAATTGGTGACATATGAAAAGAAACCATTAGTTTTTATGTTACCCAGATTTTCACTTGTGATATTGAATTTCAGATCAATTTCATTGTTAACCTCCGGTTCAAGGTCAGGATTTCCAAGATAATCATAGTTATCGTAACCTACAGGTAATAAAACAATAAAACGTTCAACCATGTCAGGACTTCTTACACCTCTTCCCAGGGAGATCCCCGTTGAGATGTTTCTGTTAATATCATACAAAGCACCTGCACTTATGCTAAAATTTACAAATTTTGAATCAACATCATCATTGGAATAAATTTGCTCACCCGACATATTTTTTAGTTGAAGTGTATCAGAGACGGCTTCATTCAGGTCCAGTCTTGCCGATGCATTATAACTAAAGTTGTTTATTTTACGGTTCCAGATTAAAAAGATGCCTGTGTTAGCGATCTTTGCATTTTTCCACAGGTCTTCCATTTTCACCGGCAGATTAGGTTGCAAAATGAAATGCTTTGTCCTTTCACCATCTTTTGAAATGTTTTCATAGTCAGCCCCAATGATGAATTCATTTTTGCCTGGCTTAAGATGAGCTTCCAGCCTGCCTCCCTGATTATATGCGCGTATATCCGAAACAGCAACCACGGTATCGGAAAACGGGCGTTCTTTATTATCCATTATATGATGTACTTCTGAGCGGTACAACTTAAGTGACATAGCGGAGATTAATTTTGAAATTTTCTGAACGGAATATTCCAATGAATATATTTTTGTATCATCAGACCGTTCATCCATAGGTAATGCAGGAAACATTACATTACGTCCATAAGACCTGTCGAAAGACATATGTAGATAATGATTATCAGATGGTGAAAAACCAAGCTGTGTTGTATAGTTGTATCTTTCAAAATTTGCATTTACCAGTTTGCCATTACCAGCCTTGTAATCACCGTATTTTTCATGATTACCTGATATACTGAATTGGATTGTTCGGTTACCACCCATTACAGAAAGATGTTCTTTATTTCCTTTCCAGTTGCTTTCGAATGAATTAATAGCATTTACATGTACCTTGAATTCTTTGTATGGAAGAGGATAAATAGTTTTAATATTGATAACACCACCGAAATTAGGGCCGTACCGCAAGGCATAAGGGCCTTTTATGACTTTCATATTGTCTATATCATTAATATCGATATGAGAAACGGCAGGATCCATGCGGTTCGGACAGCCCCCTTCTATTTTAATACCACCGTTAATGATCACATTAACCTGATTGAATTTGAATCCTCTTACCACAGGATCAATACCGGCGCTGCCTTTCCTTATACCCGAAAGATTTGGAACATTTCTTAAGAATCCACCTACATCCCTGGCATTGCTCTGTCTTATCTCCATCCTGTTGATCTGATCAATGTTATATGATAACTGCTCCTGTTTTTTTTCTTTAATGATCACTTCGTGAAGCATTTCGTATTTGGGAATAAGTCTTATGTCCAGTTTAATGTTCTGATCATTTTTGACAACGATTGATTTTGTTACAGTTTCATAACCCAGATGTTTAAATACAACAGTGTATTTACCCGGTATTATTTTTTTTATTGAATAATTACCCTCATTATCGGTGATAGAACCTTTATTGGATGGCTGAAGAACAATTTCCACATTCTGAATTGCCAGGCCGCTGGTATTGTCAGTTATTTTACCGAATACATTACTATCATTTTGACAATAAGCATTATTGGATATTATAAAGGGAATAATATAAATAATGTATTTGATATGTTTGAAAAAATCCATAACAATCTTATTAAAATAAAACGTATATGAAATTACTCAAATTGTGTATACTTCCTTATTAATAACTAATTTATAAATATTTCTAAATAAACTATTAAATACTATCGTTAAGATTATATATTATATGTGCTGAGTATCTTTGTAAAAAATTTTGATTTTATGAAATTTAAGGTAGGAGACAAGGTAAAATTCCTAAATGAAAAAGGGGGAGGTGTGGTATCAAAGGTTGTAAGCCCCGCTCTGGTTTATGTTTCAATTGAAGAAGGTTTTGATGTTCCGGTTGTGCCTAATGAGCTTGTATATGATATGTCTGATGAATATAACAATAATACCGGAGAAGATCAAAAAAGTAATAATATTAAAACTGATGAAGTAGCCAACAGGCCTGTTTTTGAAGAGGATGTGGAAGATACTGATGAACGTAAGTCTGCTGTTGAAAGAGTGTCATTCAGGGGTGAATATCCGGAGGGTATTTACCTTGCGTATGTTCCTCAGGATCAGAAGTGGATTATTACCGGATTGATAGACATCTATCTTGTAAATTATTCTGAGTATGATATTATCTACAGCGTATTTATACAGAATAACGAAGGCAATTATGATGGCTTTGATTATGATTCCTTAGCACCGAAATCCAAAATAATTATTGATACTTTTGAGAGGGAAAATATTGAAAAATGGACTAAGGGTGTGTGCCAGGTATTGTTCCATAAGGATAAACCTGAACGATTATTATTACCTGCCAACGCAGTTTTTGATGTGAAACAATACAGGATAAGTAAAGAAAGTAACTATAAGGAAACTCCTTTGATGAGCGAAAAAGCATTTGTACTCAATCTTGTTGAGATAGGAAAACATCCCGTTTATTCGGATGATGAGATATCAAAAAAATACGATCATATTCCACCAACAGGAAAAGCAAAGCAAAAACCTAAGAAAACATTAATTGACAAACACAAAACATCTGAGGGTGAAGCAGTGGTTGATCTTCATATAGGTGAGTTGGTAAACAATATCTCAGGTCTTAGCAGTGCCGGTATGCTTAAGCTTCAGAAGGATTATTTTATACGTACTCTTGAAAGTGCTATTAAGGAAGGATATAAAAGGGTTACCTTTATACACGGTGTTGGTAACGGTGTGTTGAGGGATGAGATCGTAAAATTGATGAAGGAATATGAAAACCTTGAAAAGAGAAGTGCGTCATTGACCAAATATGGCGTTGGGGCAATTGATGTTATGATAAGCAGTTGATTTGTATTCGATCTTTATGTATCTTTGGTAGGAACCAAAACATAATAATATGAAACTGAAAAAAACCAAAGCATTAAGATTCTTTATTATAATAATGGTGATGGCAACGGTATTTGCAGCATGCAAAACCACTCAGGAGCAGGCAAAGAAACAGCAACAAGAAAGACCTCCATATCATATTATTTATAAGATCAATATTCCTGAAGAAGTTCAATTTGTCAGGCAGGATACCACAGGCAGGGCAATAGAAGTTGATTACCGGGCAGTAGGTACACTGGGAAGAAAAGTATGGGACATAACCCTTGTTAACAGGGCCAAGGGACGCGAATCAATACCCATAGTCGGATCACAGAAGGTTGAATTTCCTTTCTGGGGACGGTTGTCATATCAA
>CAZJYD010000056.1:0-21382 GCA_964550205.1 uncultured Bacteroidales bacterium | reverse complement strand
AATAATTTACCTTTTTCAGATCCAACTATCAATCTGAACTCTTTATCATTATTTAAAAAGAAAAACGGCATACTGTAACCATTATATGAAACCTGGTAATCGGTTACATTAACTTTGCCAAGGCTATCGGTTACTTTAGTAAAAACAGGATCTTCATTAGTTCCTTCATTTTTATAATAATTCAGATTTCCTTTTTGTTCACCTATTACAAGATCGATCAAACTATCTTTATCAATATCTATTAACTGAGGTGCACTGTATTTACCAACATCAATATTCTGATATTTTTCATCAGCTAATATGAAAGAGCATGGATTGCCGGCACCTGCTGTATTTTCATAATACATAAGTGTGCCTTTATTATTGCCAATCAGCATATCTTCATCACCATCTCCGTCAAGGTCTGCAAATGCAGGATTGATTCCTGTCAGTTCAAGTGAAGACAGATCAGCATAATCCCTGTCATATAATTGAAAAGCAGGTGATTCTTCGGTGCCAATATTTTCAAAGGCAGCAAGCTTGGCAGTAAAATGTGAATAAAGTATCATCCACTCATTGTACCATGATGAATCATAATAACCATAATTACCAATCATCAGATCCTGCAATCCGTCAGCATTAAAATCGAACAGAACCGGATATGCGCCCGAACCGACATCAATCATCTGATACTGCAAAAATCTTTTTGTTTTTAGTTCGAAACCTGGCTGATCATTTGTTCCATTATTTAAATACAACCAACTGCTGTTAAAATTTTCCGATCTTTCAATACCAGGGTCAAAAGGTGAAACGATAAAGTCTTTAAGACCATCATTATTTACATCAATACAGGCACATGCAGGCATTGAAAACAAGTAGATCTTATTATACTGGTTTGGAAAATCCCAATCCTGGCTTATCATAAAAGCATCTTCAGTTGTACCCCCATTCATCAGTCTGACGAGATCAGGGTAATCAACATCTCCAAGCAGCAGATCTTTTGCACCGTCACCATTCAAATCGGTAACCAGGAAAGTTGAGCCTGTATGCGGCAGTTTATCATTGGTAATTCTTTCACCCTTGGGTCCAAAACACGTATCCAGATAAATAATATTCGACTCATCATTTTCTGCAAAATGCCCCCAGCATATTTGTGTTTTCTCATAATCAAGAGAATCAGGGATTCCATATTTTTCCATTGACAGGTTTTTATGCATTTCCACAAATGATCCCAAACCCCAGAAAGTAAGTATATCCAGGTCGCCATCATTGTCAAGATCAACTATGGCAGGATAATCGGCATAAGTTGTAAGTATATTCACATAGCCTCCACCCTGAAATGAAGTCAGGAAGGGATAAACAACAAGTTCAAAAGCAAGATTTCCAGGACACGAAATATTTTTATAAACCTTAATCCCGGCATAACCAGCAGAATATGTAAAAATATCTTCCTTACCATCAAGGTTATAGTCCATAAGAATCACCCAATCAGTAAGGGCGGGGAAAGCATCAATATATTCGGGTGCATATCTGTAACTTATTGAATCCTGGATGTTTTCATTAATAAATGTAATTATTCTGTTACCTAAGCGGTCAAAAACAAATAGATCCTTTATTCCATCCATATTCATATCGATCTCACCATACTGACAGGAATTCAATCCACCTGCCCATGGATAAAGCAGATCTCCACCATTATTATCCCTAACCCTGATAGAGTTAGTTGCATTTAGTGATTCATAATTTTCCTGTGAATAATTGAGTAGCGGAATTATTAATACAATTAATATCAGTAAAGATTTACTTTTCATTATTTCATTGATTTTCTTTTTTATGCAAAAAAGAAAATCATTTTAATATAACTTCTTGTTATCTATGTGATTTATATATTAACGAATTTTATTTCATTCTTCGTATCTTTGCCTCTTAATAATTTTAGGCTTTATGGCAAAAATCCTTGTAATTGACGACGAAAAAAGCATCAGGAATACCCTTCGCGAAATCCTCGAATACGAAAAACATTTAGTTGATGATGCTGAAAACGGCATTAAGGGTCTTGAAAAGATCAGGACTAATAAATATGATACTGTCTTACTTGATATTAAAATGCCCCAGATGGATGGCCTGGAAGTCCTTGACAGGATAATGGAGATCACCGACGTACCCGTAATTATGATCTCCGGTCATGGAACTATTGAAACTGCGGTAGATTCAATAAAAAAGGGAGCCTACGATTATATTGAAAAGCCACCTGATATGAACCGGCTTCTCATCACCATAAAAAATGCTCTGGACAGGTCCGATCTGGTAAAAGAAACAAGGCAGCTAAAAAGAAAGGCAAATAAAACCCATGATATGATTGGTGAGTCGGAAGCAATTCAGAAAATAAAAGACATGATCGATAAGGTGGCTCCGACCAATGCCCGTGTGCTGGTGACCGGAGAAAACGGTACAGGCAAAGAACTTGTTGCCAGATGGATCCACGAAAAAAGCAATCGTTCTTCAGGTCCTTTTATTGAAGTGAACTGCGCAGCTATTCCCGCCGATTTAATAGAAAGCAAATTATTTGGTCATGAAAAAGGTTCTTTCACCTCAGCTATTAAACAGAGAAAAGGCGATTTTGAACTGTCCAACGGCGGTACTATCTTCCTTGACGAGATCGGTGATATGAGTCTTTCTGCACAGGCTAAGGTATTGCGTGTGCTTCAGGAAAATAAAATAATGCGTGTTGGTGGTGAAAAGGAAATATACGTGGATGTCAGGGTAGTTTCAGCTACCAATAAGAACATCAAAAAGGAAATTGAGAAAGGTAGATTCAGAGAAGACCTTTATCATCGCATTTCCGTAATATTAATAGATGTGCCTTCTCTAAATAAAAGAAAAGAAGATATTCCTCTTCTTGCAAATCATTTTATGAAGGAGTTCTGTGAAAATAATGGCAGACCTCTTATCAAAATCACAGATGAGGCGATAGATGAACTTAAAAATCTTAAATGGCGGGGTAATATAAGAGAATTACACAATGTTATAGAACGCCTTGCTATTTTATGTGACGATAAAGTCACCTTAGAAGATGTTAAGAAGTTCGCACAACCTCTGGAATAAATAAGACAGCAATAAACTGAAACTCCCTTAAACTAAAGATATTCTTTTAAACGCTTTTACCGTAAGGTTTTTATCATATTCTGCAAGGTACTGACGAACCGTTTTCTTAGTGTCTCTCACAAAATCCTGATTTAACAGGGTGCTTTCCTTGAAAAACTTATTTAATTTTCCCATTGCTATCTTATCAAGAATTTGTTCCGGTTTTCCTTCGCTACGAGCCTGTTCTTTGCCTATGTCCTTCTCCTGTTCGATGATTTTCTCATCAACATCATTTTTATCCACTGCCACAGGGTTCATAGCAGCAACCTGCATAGCTATTTCCTTCCCTATCTCAGCAATTTTTTCATCATCTTTTTTATTTAGTCCAACCACAGTGGATAGTTTATTACCCATATGATTATATGCGGAAGTAAAAGGCGCTTTAACAAACTGGTATTCCGAAAGTTCTATTTTTTCACCAATTTTACCCATAAGATCTGTTACGTGCTCTGATATCTTTCTTCCATCAAACTCAATATCATTCAGTTCATTCAATGATCCGGGGCGATTTTCGAGGGCAATATCCATGATTCTGTCAGCAAATGCCACAAAATCCTCATTCTTTGCAACAAAATCAGTTTCACAGTTTAACATCACTGCTGCTGCATATTCTTTGTCATCTGTTGTTTTAGCTATGACGACACCTTCCGAAGCTTCCCGGCCGGCACGTTTAGCTGCAACTTTCTGACCTTTCTTTCTTAAATATTCGATAGCTTTTTCAAAATCGCCGTTACTTTCCTGAAGTGATTTTTTGCAATCCATCATTCCGGCACCGGTATGCTTACGTAATTTATTAACTTCCGCTGCAGTTATTTTTGTCATTAGTTTATATTTTATTTTTCTCGTTTAACAATTATTTATTTATTGTTTTCTTTTCGAAACCTGTTTTCTTGGTCGTTTTTGTGTTGATTTATTCTCAGTCGCTTTTTCTTCTCTTCCTCTTGCAATCCTTGGTCTGGTCTTTTTTTGAGGCTTGGCTGATTCTTCATCCTGATGTTGTTCGTACTCTTCCAGTATCTTTGATTTAGTTTTGGCCTTTTCTAGCTCTTCTTCTTTTTCTCTTTCTTTTTCAGCTTCCTCATGCCTTCTTTTATCTCTTTCCATTTTCCTTTCCGTCAATCCCTCTTCAACTGCATCAACCATAATTCTGGTCAATAATGAAATTGACTTTGATGCATCGTCATTAGCAGGGATAGGAAAATCAACCAGTGTTGGATCAGAGTTTGTATCAACCAGTGCGATAGTAGGGATATTAAGTTTTCTCGCTTCTGAAACAGCGATGTGTTCCTTGTTAATATCCAATATAAACAATGCAGAAGGCAACCTGTTTAGATCTGCAATACTTCCCAGTTGCCTTTCCAATTTAGCTCTCTCACGCTGTATCTGTAATCTTTCCCTTTTAGATAGATTAAGGAAATTCTTCGTATTCATCAACTTATCAATCGAGGCCATTTTTCTAACAGCTTTTCGAACAGTTGCAAAGTTTGTAAGCATACCACCGGGCCAGCGCTCTACAACATATGGCATGTTAACCCGCTTTACTTCCTGTGCAACAATTTCCTTAGCTTGTTTTTTTGTAGCAACAAATAAAATCTTTTTCCCTGATTTTGCTATCTGTTTTAGGGCAGATGCTGCTTCTTCAATTTTTGCAATTGTTTTATAAAGATCGATAATATGTATACCGTTTCTTTCCATAAAGATATAAGGAGCCATATTCGGATTCCATTTTCTTTTTAAATGCCCGAAGTGTACTCCGGCATCAAGTAATTCTTCAAAAGTTGTTCTTTCCATCGGTTTGTTTTTTTTTGCGTTTACATTCTTTTAAAGCAATTGCTGAGTAGCGATGTATTAACCAACGGTCTCAACAATTTAGATTCTAAACATATTGTGATAAAGATTTGATTACCGTTTACTGAATTGGAATTTTTTCCTTGCTTTAGGTCTGCCGGGCTTTTTGCGTTCAACCATTCTTGGGTCTCTTCTAAGTAAGCCTTCAGCTTTTAAAGCGGTCCTGTAGTCCTGGTTTATTTTAACCAATGCTCTGGCAATACCCAATCGTAATGCCTGGGCCTGACCTGTTATCCCTCCACCTTTGGCAATAACATGAACATCGTATTTTCCTATTGTATCTGTTACCTCAAAAGCTTGATTTACCATATATTGTAGTGGTTCGGTCTTAAAATACTGCTTGTAATCACGGTGGTTTACTGTTATTTTTCCTTTGCCTTCCTTAATATATACTCTGGTTATTGATGTTTTTCTTCTTCCAATTGTATTCAGAACGTCCATATCTTAATATTTAAAGAGTATTTAATTTTATTTCATTAGGTTTTTGTGCTTCATGAGGATGATCTTTACCGGCATATACAAAAAGATTACGGAATAATTGTCTTCCTAATCTGTTCCTAGGTAACATTCCTTTAATAGCATGCTCAAGAATGAATTCGGGCTTTTTATCAAGCATTTCCTTTGGTGTTCTGCTTCTTTGTCCACCTGGGTATCCGCTGTAACGAATGTATACTTTCTCAGACCATTTCTTTCCGGTAAATCTAACTTTGCCGGCATTTATTATGATAACATTATCACCACAATCCACATGCGGTGAGAAATTAGTTTTGTATTTCCCTCGTAAAAGCTTGGCCGCCTTAGATGCAATACGACCTACTGCTTCATTTTCAGCATCCAGTAAAACCCACTTTTTATCTGCGGTTTCACTATTGACATATGTTGTTCTGTAACTAGTGTTATCCATGTTTCTATCCTATAAATACTGGTCAATTAAAAATGGCTGCAAAGTTAGAATTTAATTTTATATTTAACAAATTTACAAACGTCATTTTCCTGTTAAAAATATATTAAGTTGGTCAATTGATGCCATATACATTTAATTCCTTCTTTATAAGTAAATTCTGATGATAATTTTCTAACTTTGAAGTTTTAACCTTAAAAATGAAATGAGAAGAGAAGTTGATTTTCTAGTTATAGGTTCAGGTATAGCAGGATTAACTTATGCATTAAAGGTGGCTCGTCATGGTAAGGTTTTGGTTGTGACAAAAACAAGTCTTGAAGAATCTTCCACAAAATATGCACAAGGAGGCATAGCTGCTGTAATGTACTCACCCGACACTTATGAAAAACATATAGAAGATACCCTTAAAGCAGGCGACGGACTGAATAATGAAGAAATCGTACGGATAACCATTACCGAATCTACCGAAAGAGTTATAGAACTTATAGAATGGGGTGCACAATTCGACAAGAAAAAAACCGGCAAATATGATCTTGCACGGGAAGGAGGACATTCAGAAAACAGGGTTTTCCATTATAAGGACAAAACCGGACTGGAAATAGAGCAAACTCTTAATGAAAAAGCCAAGGAACATCCCAATATAGAGATACTTGAAAATCATTTCACAATTGATATACTTACCGAACATCATCTGGGAAATGAGGTAAACAAGCAAACAAAAAACATTTCATGTTACGGAGCTTATATACTTAATATACGCACAGGGGATATAATTACTGTACTGGCAAAAACCACATTAATTGCAACCGGTGGGGCAGGGAATGTATATGAGACAACTACTAATCCCAAGATTGCAACCGGCGACGGAGTAGCTATGGTATACAGGGCCAAAGGTAAGATCGAGAATATGGAATTTTTTCAGTTTCATCCTACTTCACTTTATAATCCCGGAGAAAAGCCATCCTTCCTGATAACTGAAGCTTTGAGGGGTTTTGGTGCCGTCTTAAAAACTACTAATGAGAAAGAATTCATGAAAAAATATGATGAAAGGGGATCACTGGCACCACGTGATATTGTGGCAAGAGCTATTGATACTGAAATGAAGCTCAGCGGAGAAGATCATGTTTACCTCGATTGCCGTCATCTGGATAAGAATAAGCTAATTGAAAACTTTCCTACAATCTATGCCAAATGTTTAACATTAGGCATAAATATTGCTAAAGACATGATTCCTGTTGTTCCTGCTGCTCATTATTTATGTGGTGGTATCAAAGTAAATAAAAACGGGCAAAGCACTATTAATAACCTTTATGCAAGCGGAGAAGTATCATCCACCGGTCTGCATGGAGCAAACCGCCTTGCATCCAACTCATTACTCGAATCAGCCGTCTTCTCACACAGAGCAAGTAAAAATGCAATTACAAAAGTAAAACCAATTGAATTTTGTGATGATATGCCTGATTGGAATCCATCAGGAACTGTTTACAATGAAGAAATGATATTAATTACCCAATCCCTGAAAGAAGTACAATCTATCATGACTAATTATGTAGGTATTGTTCGCTCGAATCTGAGGCTTAAAAGGGCACTTGACAGACTTGAAATTATTTACAAGGAAACAGAGGAACTCTATAAAAAATCTGTTATTACACCAAAAATATGCGAGCTTCGAAATCTTATCAATGTAGGTTATCTTATCATAAAAATGGCAATGCAACGAAAAAAAAGTATAGGGTTGCACTATTCTATTGATTATCCAAGAAAAGACGAGAAAAACGGATATATAGGCAATCATATGGAGTTCTGATCAATTATTATGAACCATGCAGAGATTGAAAGCAATTCGATAGTTGCTGCTGATGCATACAAATAAAAAAAGCACCGAATTCCTGATCAGTGCTTTTCTTTATTTAAATTTCCTAACTATTCCAATCCAAGTTTTTTCTTGACCAAAGACATTACATTATCACCCTTTTCATAATAAAGAAGGAATCCAATACTTGAATCAAAGATGTATGTATAACCATTTTCTTCTGCCACATCTTCAATAGCTTTTTTTGCTTTTTCAAGCAGTGGGTTATATAGTTCTGACTGACGGGCCTGGAAATCTGCATCAGCATTCTGCTGAAAATCCTGGATTCTTTGCTCTAGCTGTTGTATTTCCTGTTCTTTTGTTTTCTTTATAATAGCAGACATGCTTTCTACATTGGCCTGGTAATTAGCTATTTTATTCTGATATTCGGTTAGCATGCTTTCAATTGTATTTTCAAGCTCCTTTTGGTAATTCCTAAGTTGAAGATCAACAGTATCCTTTCCGGGCATCATGTTTATCAACTTCTGAGAATCAATATAACCAAATTTTGCATTGGTTTGAGCGCTCACTGTCAGCGTTGTAACAAATAATGCTAAAAGGGCAATTGGTTTAATTAATTTTTTCATTTTCAATATTTTAGTGGTTATTAATATTCGACCCGCAAAGATATTAAATAAATACAAATAATATTAAAATTATCAATAAAAACATTATTGTATTTATTAGGCATAAAAATATTGTTTATTATTCCCTTTCTTCCCTGCGCACTGTTTGCATAACTGTTCCTACCTCATCAAGCACATCATCACTGATATCATATTTTGAGTCAGCATAAAGAACAGTAGGTCCACTTGATTTGTCAAAAACAAAAGCATAGTTTTTAGTCAGGGCAATTTCTTCTATTGCATTAAACACCTTTTCCTGTATAGGTTGAACCAGTTCCTGACGTTTTTTGAAAAGTTCTCCGTTTTCACCAAAATACTTTCTTTGTAATTCCTGAACTTGTTTTTCTTTACTAATAATTTCTTCTTCCCTTTTTCTTTTAACGTCTTCGGGCAATAAAACAGCCTCAGACTGATACTGCTTATACATTTTATCAATTTCTGCCAACTCTTTTTCTATCTCCTGTTGCCATTTAACCGAAAGATCATCAAGTATTGTCTGTGCATCTTTGTATTCCGGTATATTATTCAGGATATATTCTGTGTCGACATATGCATATTTCTGCGCAAAGGTAAATGCTGTAAATGCAAATAATACGGATAATAATACAAATATTCTTTTCATTTTAATTCCTCCTTTTTGGTGTTAATTTTTTAAAAGAATAACAAAAAACCTGCCATAAAATATAATAGATCAATATTGTTTAATTAACTCATCATTCAATTGATTGGTTGATTGAAAAATGCCATTGACCGCCATTAGCATCAGGTATTCCGGGTATTTCATCGAAACCATATCCGTAATCAATACCAAGCAATCCAAACATAGGCAGAAAAACTCTAAGGCCAACACCTGCAGTTCTTTTAACATCGAACGGATCAAACTGGTCAAAGTCCAACCATGCATTTCCTGCTTCCAGGTATGCTGTAGCGTATATGGTGGCACTGGGATTTAATGACAGTGGGTATCTTAATTCCAAAGTATATTTTGAATAAATGGTGCCTCCCAAATTCTGATTCTGATAATACGAGGGAGTTATACTTTCATTGGCATAACCTCGCATACCAATAATTTCACGCCCGTCGAGATTATTATACCCTGATAAGCCATCGCCTCCCAAATAAAATCTTTCAAAAGGTGTAATTCCTATCTTTCTGTTATAAAGTCCTAAAAAGCCAAACTGTGTTCTTGCACTTAACACTAATTTAGGAGCAAGCTCAGTATACCACGCGGTTTTAAACTTCCACTTGTGGTATTCAATCCATCTGTATTTTTCATCAGTATTGGCAGTGCTGTAATCAATATCACTAAATAAGGAATAAGGTGGTGTTAGTTCGAGTGAAAGAGAAATATTGGACCCGTAACGCGGGTATATTGGGGCACTAATAGAATTTCTTGATAAGGTAACATTGTAATTAATATTATAATAATCTCCATTTCCAGAACCAAATGTGAATATCCTTGAATAGTTACTCAGTTGATATATTTGAAAACTGATCCCCTGATATAAAGTGAAGAAATCATCAGGCCATTTTAAACGCTTGCCCAATCCAAAAGATAGTCCGTCGATTTTGAATTCCGAACGATTGGTATCTTCTTTTGGCAAGCCATTTGAAAAAACCGAATGATAGTAAGAAACACTGAAGTTATTGGGTTTTTTACCTCCCAGCCATGGTTCGGTAAATGAAAAATTATAACTGAAATAACCTTTCCCATAGGTCTGAAGTCTTAAACTAAGTTTCTGTCCATCTCCTGTAGGTATTGGTCGCCAGGCTTTCATATTAAAAATATTCCTTAGTGAAAAGTTATTAAAAGAAAGACCTATGGTACCAATAACACGTCCGTATCCCCATCCTCCTGAAAGCTCAAACTGGTCTGATGAAGTTTCCTCTACGATATACTCAATATCCACAGTGCTTGTAGCAGGGTCAGGGCTTACATTGGGAGTAATGGTCTCAGGATCAAAATATCTCAGTTGTGCAAGCTCCCGTTGCGTTCTGATAAGATCTGAACGACTGAATAACTCGCCGGGACGTGTTCTCATTTCACGCATAATCACATGATCATTGGTACGTGTGTTACCGGTTATTGTCACATCTCTTATCCTTGCCTGTTTGCCCTCCCTTATCCGGATCTCAATATCAATTGAGTCATTTTCTACCTGAGTTTCAACCGGTGTTGCAGTGAAAAACAAATAACCATCATCAAGATACAACGAACTAACATCGGTTCCGTTGGGGTTGAAATTGAGATTAGTTTGCAATCGCTCCGAATTGTAAACATCTCCTTTTTCTATCCTTAAAACTCTATATAATTGCTCATCCGTATACTTCGTATTTCCAACCCATGTAATATCACGGAAATAATACTTGTCTCCTTCTTCCAGATATATATCAACACTTAAATCATTATTCCGGTTTCTATATATTGAATCTTTTATGATTTTAGCATCCCTGTATCCGAGTTCATTATATTTGCTTATCAAATTCAGCTTATCTTCTTCATATTTCTCTTTAATATATTTTGATCCCTTGAAAATTCTAAGCCTTATATGATCACTGGTATATTTACTAACTAGTTCAATTATCTCATTCGGATCGAAACGTAAAACAGCTTTTATCATATTCCAAACCAGCCATTCAATATCCTGAAAAGGTTGAAAAATAGTCTTTTCTTTAGTCTCCTTAAAAGCTCCTTTAACACGATTATCCGAAAGATGCTTGTTTCCGTATACATTAATACTGTATATTCTGACTTTTTTGTTTTTATTAATATCGATTAAAAGCATTACACTATTTGGTCGTGATGTATCAGGTATTTGCTCAATATTTATCTCACAATCAAGGTATCCCTTATTATAATAATGATTTTTAATAATTCTTTTAATACTTAAAATAAGATTATCCGTAACCACATCGCCGGATGTAATGTTAATTTCGTCTCTCAAATTATCTGCCTCTGCTCTTCTTATACCGTCAAATGAAAATTTCGTTAATCTTGGTCTCTCCTTTAAATGTATATCAAGAAATAACACATCCCGCTGTCTTGCAGTGACTGATATTTTAATATCTTTAAAAAGACCTTGTTTCCAAAGGTTACGAATGGCATTGCTAATATCATCCCCCGGTATAGTTACCTCATCACCAATTCTAAATCCCGAGAGCATGATCAGCACATTTGGATCAAGGTATTTTACACCTGAAACGGTAATTCCTCCTATCTCATACTTTTGGGGATTTGAATAGTCAACATCAATTAAATCCTCACCAAGTTTAACCTGTGCAGTGGAATCCGAAAAAATCATGAATAAGAAAAAAATCAGGATTAATGATCTAAATACTATCTTTGTTTTTTTGCTTTCTCTGGTTCTTAATCTCATTCTGTTTATTTACCTGTTTAATTGTTCGCTAATTTTACCAAACCTGCGTTCACGACACTGATAATCTACTATTGCTTTGTAAAGATCTTCTTTTCGGAAATCCGGCCATAATATATTCGTAAAATACAATTCAGAATAAGCGATCTGCCACAATAAAAAATTACTAATTCGGTATTCACCACTTGTACGAATAAGTAATTCGGGATCAGGCATATCATTTGTGCTTAAATGCTCTGAGAGTAATCTATGATCAACATCTTCCGGTTTGATCTGTTTTTTATTGACTTTATTGCATATCTTTTTAACAGCATTAATTATCTCCCAATATGAGCTATAACTCAAAGCTAGTGTAAGTGTCATCCTATCATTTTTGGATGTGTCTTTAATAGCCTGGGCTAAACGAGCATAATTTTCTTTGGGCAGGCTGTTTAAATCTCCAATTGCATTAAGTCTTATATTATTTTTATTCAATGTTTCGGTTTCCTGATCAATGGTTTTTACAAGAAGTTTCATTAGTGCATCAATTTCTTCTTTAGGTCTGTTCCAGTTTTCAGTAGAAAATGCGTATAAAGTAAGATACTTTACACCTAGTTCAGCAGCTGCTTCGGAGGTTTCACGAACAGCCTTCACTCCATTCCTGTGGCCAAAAGTACGGTCTCTTCCCTGTTTTAATGCCCACCTTCCGTTACCATCCATTATCACAGCAATATGTACAGGCAATCTATTTTTATCAATTTGTTCTTTAAGACCCATCTGACCACTGTTTTTACTTATTTCCGTAACCCTGATATTCTAAACATTTTGTTCTTCCACGAAGATTGATCTTATATGTTATTGTTAAACCTGCGAAAGAATACCAGTCTTTTGTTTCGGAATCACCCCTCTGCATGTAAGGCCCATATTTCATTGCAGGATCAGATAATGCCTGGTCAACATCCTGGGGATTAATATCAGTACCATTGAGGTAATATGTAGTGCTTATATCATCAAGATAATCAGTAAATGCCTTACGCATACCCCACTCAATTCCCAGTCCTATTTTCCTTGTGAGGCTGTATTTAACACCTATACCAAATGGTATGGCAAATCCTACCAATGAGTATTTATCTCTTCCGTCAAATCCAACTATTTGTCCCTCTGTTCCAATATCACGCAATTCAATGCCATCAGCTTTGGGATTAAAAAAGAAAACCGAAACCCCTCCGAAAATATATGTTGAAACAAAATTTTTATAACTTCCTGTGAAATAAGGTAAAAAATTAAACTCAAACTGAGCTGTAATATCAGTAACATTAGAAGTAAATTTCAATTTCCTTTCAGGTTTATATTTAGACACCTGATCATCACCTTCAATTTTTCCCCTGTATCCACTCAGTCTGACTGCAAGACGGGTATCTAAATTATACCTGGCAAGAAAACCATAAGCAAATCTTGTTTGCAGAAAATGCTTACCCGGATTAATATCACCAAGATAATATGATCCACCTCCAAAAACTCCAACTTCCAGATCCCGGCTTTGCGCATTTGCAATAATTACTGAGCTTATAAATATCAATGTTAGTACTAATGCTTTTTTAATCATTATCATTATTATTTCAAAATAACTAATTCCTCTTATCCAAACCCCAGTTCAGCTTATCTCTTATTGTTGTGAAAAAATTCTTTTGTTTCATCTGCACAAGATTAATAGTAAAATCAGCCTTTTCAACAATCACTTCCTGCTCCGCATCAATTGTAGTAAACCTGGAATCGAGGCTAATGAAGAAACTCCTGTCTCTTCCTTCAGCCTTAATTCTTATAATGCTATCGTCTCGAATAACGACAGGTCTTACTGTTAAATTGTGTGTTGCAATAGGTGTAATCAGGAAATTTTCTGAGCCCGGTGTTACAATCGGGCCACCACAACTTAATGAATAAGCAGTTGAGCCTGTTGGCGTACAAACAATCAAACCATCGGCCCAGTATGAGTTTACTATTTTATCATCAACATAAACATGAATTACTATAAGCGATGTGGATTCTTTGCGGCTAATTGTAAATTCATTCAATGCATAATTCAAATCTCCGAAAAGACTTTTCGGCTTTGTTAGCTTAATAAGCGCCCGTTTTTCAATATTATAACTGCTATTGCATATACAGTCAATAGAATAATTAATCTCTTCCTTGGAAATACTTGACAGAAATCCAAGTCTTCCAATATTAATACCAAGTATCGGTACACCCGAATCACGAACCAGATCAACCGTTTCAAGAAAAGTACCGTCACCACCTATTGAAAACAAAAAATCGATTTTATCTTTTATGTCCAGGTGCTTATTAAATACTCTTTCTTCTTTTTTAAATTCAACCATCGGAGCTATATTCTTAAAAAATGATTCGTAGATAATCAGTTCAGCTCCTACATTTTCAAGCTTGCTGATTAGCTGTTGAATATAAGGTTGATTTTCGTCGGAAATAGTTTTTCCAAATACTGCAATTCTCATTGAATCAAGTTAATATTTTACTTAAACTAATTACAAGAATACAAAAATAATAACATAATAATGAGAATTTTAACATTTATTAATAAAAGATAAATCATTAAACCGGGGCCATGAAATGAATGAAAATACCGGTTTCACCCATTTTATTAATTGAGTATTCCAATCGAATTACGATATCATAATAGGTTACAAAATCAAGGCCAATACCAGTACCATACAGAAATTGGTTTGTTAGTGTATTAAACATTTTATATTGATCATCTTCGGCATAGGCAGCATCAAAAAAGGCATTTAAATACAATGCATAATGAATCTTACTGAATTTTTCAGTGGGAAGAAATTTAAAAGTATGCATCCGTGTTGGTATTAGTGCAAACTTCAAATTAGAACGATACAGCCCAAAATTATTGGCACTTGCAACATATAATTCATAGCCCCTGACAAAAATACGTCCATACCCCAATCCTGAATATAAATAATAAGGTATTTCTGATCCGGATGAAAACTGGGCTGTAATCAACGATGCAAAATACAATCTGTTAGCTATCTTCCAGTATTTTCTGAATGTACTTTGTAATTTAAAAACATCCGTTTTATTATTTGGTATTATACCAAGACCTGATTTATCAATAATTACATCAAAATAGTATCCATTAAGGGGATAAGGTTTATAATCACGAAAATCACTTTTATACTTATAAAATAATGACATATACTGTATTTCTGTTTGCCCGTTGATCGAATAAAAAGGATTAAGCTTAAGTATGGTATCAGCAATGTTGTAGTTATGATAACCAATTTCAAAAACATGGGTGTTGTGAATATCAGGCCTGTATATGATTTCGCCGGCTACCTTGTAATGCTTTCTCGGATATGAATCTTCCGACTTATAGTATTTTACAATGTCTTGCTCAGTTATATAAGCTATCTCATGTTTTTGCAACCACTCAAGCCCCAAACCCAAACCGATTGTTTGTTTTTTGTTTATATAAGGTATTTCATAAAAAAGCCTGTATCTTTCATCATAACCAAACCGAAGCAATAAATTCAGCTTTTCCTTCCTTCCCCTGAAATTGTGCCACTCCAGTAGAACTCCATAATTCAACCTGCTGAAATCTTTTGTCTCCCACCAAACATTAAAATTACGATCTGCTATCTCAATAATGGGCAGTGGCCATATATACCAGCGCTCAATAAAATCCAGCGTGATTATAACAGGCGAATATTCCGTATGTTCAAGGGTATCAGTATTTATAAAAACGAAATTAAAAAGTGATGTATTCAATAAATTCTCTTTCGAATTGATAATATCTCTCTGTAGTTGAAATCCCCTGAGTGTATCATTTATTCTGAATTCAAGCTCACGTTTTATTATATGATCCTTTGTAACCTTATTACCTTGAAGTTTTATTTTTTCTATTATATAAAAAGAAGAATCAGGAATTATTTCCTTTTCATGCAACAAAGTATCATCTGCCGGATATTTTTCAGAAGCATTCAGTTGCAAAGAAAACAGTATTAGAATAAAAACAGTATGGAAACAATATAATCGTTGCATTATCAGATATTCAGGTATTTCATAAATGAATCGAATCTGTCTTTCAGGTCATCAATATCATCTTTCTCAGAATATGAGGCTTTTATTAAATAATTATACCGGTTAAAGGTCTGGATTATTGAACTAATATCTATTTTATTGATCTTAAGGGTAAGTTCAAGTTTTGTTGAATCTTTATGTGATGTGACCATCAGGCTTAATACCTTTGCGTCATTTGATTCGATGATCTGTGCTATTTCAGATAAGGAATAATCATTTATGCTCATTTCCAGGACTATTATTCCACCGGGATTTTTAACAGCCGACATCTCAGCAAATTCATTTACAATATCTTTTAGCATAATACAACCAAGATATTTATTGTCATTGTCAAGAACCGGTACAACGGATATTTTCAAATCCGATACAAGCCTTATAACATCATAAATATGCTTGTATTCGTTAATATATGATTTATTAAGCGATAATGAGTAATCATTGATTGGTCTGTCAAAATCACTCATATCAAATATATCTTTTTCAGAAATCAAACCCAGAAAATCCATATTCTTATCAACGACAGGCAAATGAACAGTTCTGTAGTCATCCATCCAGCTAAGTGCTGTTGCGCTTGTATCTGAGGCTTTAAGTGGTACTATAGAATCATTAATTAATTGTTTTGCAATCATCTCTTGTTTATTTCAATTCCCATTCTTTATCATCAAAATAATCATCTTTCAATATGCGAAGGTAATTATTATAACGCGACTGGCTAATTTTCCCTTCTTTTAATGCTTCTTTCACAGCACATCCAGGTTCATGAACATGAGTACAATTACTGAACTTACAATCCCACATAATTTCCCTGAATTCAGGGAACCTTTCAGCCACTTCCTCTTTAATAAAATCCCTTAATCCGAATTCTTTTATACCCGGTGTATCTATAACAAACCCACCAAAAGAAAGTTCGTGCATCTCAGCAAAAGTAGTAATATGCTTTCCCTTTTGATGAAACTTAGATATTTCATCTGTCTTTAAATTCAATCCGGGTTCGATTTCATTGATTATCCTGGACTTGCCAACTCCGGAATGACCTGATAAAAGACTTATCTTATCCTTAAGTAGTTTTTTTACCTTATCAAGATTTTTTCCTGTTTCTGCTGAAACACTAAAACAATCATAACCTGCATTATTATATATCTCCACTAAGCTGTTCAATTGCTTCATTATATTTTCATCATATAAGTCTGTTTTGTTAAATATTATTTTAGCAGGTATATGATATGCTTCTGCAGTAACAAGGTATCTATCAATAAAACCGGTTGATGTTCTGGGTTTTACAAGGGTATTGATCAATATAGCCTGATCAATGTTGGCTGCAATTATGTGGGATATTTTAGAAAGTTTTGTAGACTTGCGGATTATATAATTTTTACGTGGAAGTATTTTATTAATTATTCCTATCTTTTTTTCAGAACTGTACTCAAATTCTACTTTATCGCCCACTGCAACAGGATTGGTGGTTTTTATACCCTGAATTCTGAACAGCCCTCTGATCTTGCAATCATATATTTTATTATTATCGGATATTACTTTGTACCAACTCCCGGTTGACTTTTTAACAATACCTTTCAATGTTTATTATTTTCCGTATAACATAAATTTGTTAATAAAAACTTAATTATTTAATTGTAAAAATACAAACTATTATTATATTTGAAGAAATCAATATTTATAATCATGTCAAATATTGCCATCTTATCATTTTTCATTGGATTAATAATTGCAGTTTTTATTATTGGTTACATGAATTTCAGATTCAGTGTAAGAACCAACAGATACATGTTACAGGCATTTTTAATTGGTCTGTTCAGTGTTGTTATAGTTGTAATCTTTCAATATATTGCAGAAGCTCTGGAGCTTGATAGTCTGCGGAATATAAAACGAACGGTCTTTTATGCAATAGTAATTATTGCTTTCGGTGCCGAATTAGGTAAGTTCATAGTACTCAGATACTACTTTTTGCCTTTAAAAGAATTTGCAGGACCTTTGGATGGAATCATTTACAGTACTTTAATAGGATGTGGTTTTTCAACATCTGCCACAATTTTGTTAACATATGGCATTATTGGCGCACAAGTAAACTATCTGTATATATTTACCTATGCTGTCGCCAACATTATTTTTGCCATTATTATGGGTTTCTTTGTGGGATTCGGTAAGCATCGTGAAAACAAAGTTATAGATTCACTTACCGGCCTCTTTGTTGCTGTGATCTTTCATGGATTATATACTTTTTCGTTTTTAACCCAGGATTACAGGCTACTTATTTTATTTTCTATCGGCAGCATTATCATTGTAATTTTGTTGGCTGCCAAAGCTTTAAATATACATTCGGAAAAAAAGAAAATAGATAAAAGCCAGTAAAGCTTAAATCAATTTATAGACCTTCCCCGGAAGGCACTTTACAATACCTTCAAACTCAAGGTTAATTAATGCTGCTGCTACTTTGGTAGCATTAAGTTTCGACTTGATACATATTTTATCTATGCCCAGTTCCTTATTCTTTAAAAGCAGATTAATTATGGTCTTTTCTTCATCCGACAGCTTAATAAACAATTTCCTTTGTTTGTTTGGTTTTACAGGAACATCTTCCCAACCCATCATATAAATTATATCATCCTTTGACTGTATCAATGCTGATCGATTTGTTTTTATCAGATAATTACAACCCTCCGAATATGCATCACCAATTTTACCAGGAACAGCAAAAACATCACGATTATATGAGTTTGCTATGTCAGCAGTTATTAATGCTCCTCCCTTTTTCCCTGACTCAACTACAACCACAGCATCAGCTATTCCTGCTACTATACGGTTTCGCTTCGGAAAATTCTCACGATCGGGCTTTGATTGGGACATGAAGTCAGTTAACAAACCTCCTTTTTCGATTATCCTTTCTGCCAATGTTTTATTTGCATGCGGATAAATTCTATCCAGACCATGGCCCAGTACGGCAACTGTCTTAAGATTGTTCTTCAAAGCTGCTTTATGAGCACAGGTATCTATTCCATAGGCCAATCCGCTAACTATCAATACAGAGAAAGGGAATAATCCACTGATTAATTCATTACATATTTCTTTTCCATATTCGGTCGCATTTCTGGTTCCCACAAAACTTATAATCTTTCGGGAGTTCAGGTCAGCATTACCCTTTAAGTAAATGAGCATAGGACTGTCGATACATTGCTTCAATCTTTCAGGATAATTTTTCTCAGTATAGAATATTGGCTGGATATCATATTTCCGAATGAATTTAATTTCTTCTTCAGCCCTTGCTAAAATATTAGCTCCTTTGATCTTGTCTATTAATGAAGCACTAATTCCAGGTATTTTCGACATAATTTTCCTTTTTTCTTTAAAAACCGCCTCAGCGCCACCACAATATGACACAAGCTTTTTACCAATAACATCACCAACCTTAGGCAGTAATGTTACTCCTATTTGATATAATAATTGATCGTTTGAAGTATTCGACATATTTTATTTTGATAGCTTTGCGTTAAACTTTGTTCCCTTGAATAAAGAATTAAATATACTTATCTGCCCTCTTGATTGGGGTATAGGTCATGCCACAAGGTGTATCCCGATTATCAATAAGCTACTCGAAAAAAATATTAATGTTATAATCGGCGCTGACAAAAGACCACTGGCCTATCTTAAAAATGAGTACCCTGAGCTTAAATTTATCCGGTTTCCGGGATATGATGTAACATACCCATCCAAAGGTGGAATGGTAATGAAGATGATACTTTTATCACCAAAGATCATTAAAGGTATTCGAAAAGAACAAAAATTGTTAAAAAAAATAATTGCTGAAAACCAAATTCATGGTGTGATTTCTGATAATCGCTTTGGGCTATGGTCTAAAGAAGTTCCAAGCATATACATCACTCATCAGGTAGCTATAAAAGCACCTAAAAATATAAAATGGATTGAAAAAATCTTATTCAATATTCATACAAGAATTATCAGGAAGTATGACCAATGCTGGGTGCCCGATTATCAAAGCAGTGAAAACCTATCGGGAACTTTATCTCATAATTTGTCCAAACAAATGAATTTAAATTATATAGGACCTTTATCAAGATTTAATGAAAATAAACAACCAAATGAGCATACCGGTTCAAAATATAAAATATTGGTGTTGATTTCCGGGCCTGAACCTCAACGTACTGTATTTCAAAACATCATAATCGAACAACTGAAAAATATAAATAAAAAAACACTTATACTGACAGGTACTCCGGAAAAAAATATCTGCGAAAACATCACCGGTAATCTTACTCTTATGTCCAACATGAAATCGGAAAAACTAAGAAAAACAATTCTTGACAGTAAGATAATAATATGCAGGCCAGGATATTCCACCTTAATGGATCTTGTTGCTCTTGGTAAAAATGCAGTTTTTATTCCAACTCCTGGTCAAACCGAACAGGAATATCTGGCCAAATACCACTACGAAAAAAAGCATTTTTATTATATGAACCAAAATAAAGCCGATCTGAAATTTGCTATTCTTAAAGCAGAAGAATTTAAGGGATTTCAGCCAGAATACGATCCAGGGATACCTGATGAACAAATAGGGCAATTCATTGTAAAAATTAAAAATCATTAGTATGCTGTTAAATCTATTGATTAATTTGCCTGATATTTTTAAATTTGCCACTTAAACCAAACTATATGTTACTTCAGTATATAACCTGGAATGCCGGTCCCGAGATATTCGAAATAAACCTTTTCAACTCTGAATTCTCAATAAGATGGTACGGTTTATTATTTGCTCTTTCTTTTGTTGTGGGGTATATTATTATGCTAAGGATATTCGTCAAGGAAAACATCCCCAGAAAAGTATTGGATGAGCTTGCCACTTATATGATCATTGGTACAATCATCGGAGCAAGGCTCGGACATTGCCTGTTTTATGAACCCGAATACTTTCTGAGTCATCCCGTAGAAATTCTGAAAGTCTGGAAAGGCGGTTTGGCAAGTCATGGTGCAGCAATTGGTATTCTAATTGCTCTTTATATTTTTTCAAGGAAAAAGAAGAAACCCTACATATGGATTCTTGACAGAATTGTTATTGTTGTTGCCCTGGGAGGATTTTTTATAAGGATGGGCAACTTAATGAATTCCGAAATTTTTGGCATGCCAACTGAAGTTCCATGGGCTTTTATCTTCGTAAATGCATCTGATCCTTATCAAGCTCTCGATCCGAGGCATCCAACCCAGATATATGAAGGGTTGTCTTATCTTTTGATCTTTGCTTATTTATTGTGGTATTATTATAAAAAGGATGGAAAATCCCGTCAGGGTTATCTGTTAGCTATGTTTTTTATTTTAATATTTGCTGCGCGTTTTGCAATTGAATTTTGTAAGGAACCACAGGTGCCATTTGAACAAAGCATGGCTCTTAATTTAGGTCAATTATTAAGCATTCCATTTATCATATTAGGTATTATTATTTTGTGGTGGAGTTATAAGAGGAAAACAACTAATTAGTGCCTGTCTATAAAGCAGTATAGAGATTTATGTTGATAGATATCTCGCTGCGCTACTAATGACAACTATTACT